>NZ_FXTU01000002.1:0-672146 GCF_900182735.1 Laceyella tengchongensis
CCCCGAAGCTTATCGGAGTTCGTCCCGTCCTTCATCGGCTCCTAGCGCCAAGGCATCCACCGTGTGCCCTTAGTAGCTTAACCTACTAGGTTTATTCGGCATATCGCTATGCCGCTCGGTATCTCCTCGGTGATTGCAACATCGACGATCAAAGAAGGATTTTCCTTCTTAACCTCGTTGCTTTATTCCATATCTAATTTTCAAGGTGCGTTTCGTTGTGATCACCGCATCGCGGCGACAAGAAATAATATATCACGCCTATAAAATCATTGCAAGTAGTTTTTTAGAAAAAATATAGCTTTCTTTTCACAGCGACCTCGCATCTCCTAAAGAAGCCAGTATTATCAAGCACTTTGCTGTTGTCAATCCTATCACGTACATAAATTAATCTCTTTCTAATATAAAAAACTCATTAGCCGAAGAAGCTAACGAATAACTAAAAGGTCGCTTTCACGGAATCCGATACAAGCTGATTGAATCGGCTATAACTTACGAGATCACAAGTATCCAACTTTTCTTATTGGCCTGCCACAATCCAATCTTCCCCGATAAATGCGTCGTGCTGATGCCCGCTCCTCAAGCTGAAGCTTTGTGATAAATGAACATGTCACGTTCATGCACAGGGGAACGATTTTGATAGGAATCCCTCGGTAGAAACTTGGAGCAATGAATGCACACTCCTATTTACTCCGCATAATCCATCATTTCTTGGCCAACACCATACGTTAGACATCAAAGCTGGTGATTCCCGCATTGGGGTCATCAAACATACAAATTTTTCCAAAGAGACACACGCCCAAGGTATTGATATGGCACCCAAAGAAATGCAATGGAACGGAATAAAAAATGTATGTAATCATTTGAGTTAGTTATGAACAACACTTGGAAGTATTTATTTGATGGACAAGTCTTACTTTGTAGCGATAATTGGTTTTAAAACGGCTCTTGATCAAATGCATCAAGCAAAATAGTCAGCAACATGTCTTTGCTACATGGTTTTTCCGTTTATCTTTGAACCCTATTTAATGTTAAACACACGATCACACACACAACAAAACCCCCTTTCTCCAAATTGATTGGGGAAAGGGGGTTCGTTCATATAACTTATTGGTCAGCCCGCTTAATCCAAGCTGGCAATTCATTCAGCAGATCGGCAACCGCCACTTCCTTACTCTCGCCCGAGCGGCGCAGTTTGATCTCAGCGAGACCCTCACCCGCTTTGGCGCCGACAGTGATCCGGACGGGAATGCCGAGCAGGTCGGCATCTTTAAATTTCACGCCCGCCCGCTCCAAACGGTCGTCAAACAGAACTTCGATGCCCGCTTGCTTCAATTCCGCATACAAGCTCTCGGCCACCCTGCTCTGCTCTTCATTCTTCATATTGACGGCAATCAGGTGTACAGTGAACGGTGCCACCGCAACCGGCCAGACAATGCCGTTGTCATCATGGTGCTGTTCAATGACCGACGCCACCACACGGGAAATACCGATTCCATAGCAACCCATGATGAAAGGTTGTTCCTTTCCATTTGCGTCCAAGAAACGGGCGTTCATCGCTTCACTGTAGCGCGTGCCTAATTTAAAGACATGGCCTACTTCAATTCCACGCTTAAAGTGGATCGTGCCGCCGCAACGCGGGCAAACGTCACCTTCTTGGATGTTGCGCAGATCGCCCACCAAATCGACGGTGAAGTCACGATCAACATGAACATGCATCAGATGAGCGTCTACTTCATTGGCACCCACAATCATGCTACCTAACTGCATGACGGCTTGGTCAGCCAGCACCTTCACCTGCTCCTTCAAACCGACCGGCCCCACAAACCCGCTCGGAACGCCAGCCACTCGGCGAACCGTTTCCTCGTCTGCCAATTCGCACACGGTGCCTTCCAACAGGTTTTTCACTTTCACATCATTCACTTCATGGTCACCGCGAACCAGAACCAGCACAGGCTCACCATCAACAACGAACAACAGGCTTTTCACCAACCGTTCCGGGCCCACTTGCAAGAATGACGCGACTTCTTCAATCGAGCGTTTTCCTGGGGTGGCTACCTTTTCAATGGCCGGGCCTGCCACTCGCTCCTCTGCTTGCGTTTCGCTGACGACGGTCGCCATCTCAATGTTAGCCGCATAGTCGCACGAAGCACACATCGCGATCGTATCTTCACCAGCTTCAGACAAGACCATGAATTCATGGGTGCCTTTCCCACCAATCGCCCCCGCATCCGCTTCTACCGCACGGAAGTCAAGACCCAATCGAGTGAAGATGTTTTGGTAAGCTTGGTACATGTCTTCATACGTTTTGTCGAGCGACTCCCGATCGGCATGGAAAGAATAGGCGTCTTTCATCAAAAACTCGCGCCCGCGCAACAGGCCGGATCGAGGCCGTTTTTCATCACGGAATTTGGTTTGGATCTGGTACAGGGACATAGGCAGTTTTTTGTAGGAATTGATCTCTCCCCGCAACAGATTGGTAATGACCTCCTCATGGGTCGGCCCAGCCGCGAATTCCCGGTCATGGCGGTCTTTCACTTTGAACAGTTCCGGGCCGTACGCGTCCCAACGACCCGTCTCTTGCCACAGTTCAGATGGATGGAGTGCTGGGAGCAACAACTCTTGGGCTCCAATGCGATCCATCTCTTCCCGCACGATGTTCGACACTTTGTTTAAGACGCGATATCCCAATGGCAGATATGTATAAATTCCCGCCGCCAATTGGCGGATATATCCCGCCCGCAACATCAATTGATGGCTGATCATTTCCGCTTCACTTACCGTACGCAAAGTCGGCATAAGCGCATTTTTTTGCCGCATACAACAATCCCTCTCTTTTTCCATTACGCTACATCACTCATAATCATACAAAAAATCGCGAAGAGATAAAAGCCGATGTTTCATTTCCCCTTCGCTTCACACATGACAAATGGCATCAGGTACATCGTTTCCCAACGCTTTATCAGCCAACTTAATTGGCTCGGCACGCATCGGATGCAAACTCGCGACATGAGAAAAACCGAAGCCCATCTTAGATGAACTTCGGTTTAATTGAAACCTACGAAAAAAAGATCTTTCTGATGTCGTTGTATGTAACGAAAATCATCAGCATCATCAACAGTGCAAAGCCGACAAAATGCACCATGCTTTCTTTCGTGGGGTCAATCGGCCGGCGACGGATCGCCTCCAAACCGATAAAAACAAGTCGGCTACCATCTAGGGCCGGAATAGGAAGTAGGTTGAAGATTCCCAAGTTCAAGCTCAACAGTGCGGTAATCTGAATCAGCGGTTCAATCCCGCTCTCAGCAGCCTTCCCAGTGATGTTGCCCATCTGGACTGGACCACCGAGGCTTTCAACGGACATTTGGCCTGTCACCAATTTGCCAAGGCTGTCCACGATCATGACCGTCCAGTCATACGTCTTGGTAAATCCAGCACCTATCGCTTCCCCGAACGAAGCTTCCCGTCTCATCTCATCGTGGATAAACTGCACGCCAATTTGATACAGCTCCCCATTTTTTTGAGGAGTGACCCCGAATTCCTTCACCTGCTCACCGCGCTTGACGGTCACCTTCACTTCCCGGCCTTTGGACTCGATCAGCGCATACCGCAATTGATCCATATTCCGAACTTCTTTGCCATCAACCGCTGTGATCAAATCCCCCGCCTGGATACCGGCTTTCGCTGCAGGCGAATTGGCCACCACTTCATCCACCGGCAACCGATCTTCAATTCCGGACATCATCGTAAGCACGGTAAAGAGGATCACCGTCAACACAATGTTGAACAAGGGGCCAGCAAAAATGGCCATCGCCTTTTGTCCAGTCGTTTTAGAACCGAACTGACGATCCAAGGGCGCGATCTGCACCACATTTTTCTGATCGTAATGAATCATCGCCTGGGGATGCAGTGTATAGTGGTGCTCGCGGCCGTCTTGATCTTCAAGCAAAATGTAAAGCTCCTTCTCCAAGTCAGCCTCCACCACGCGACCCATCACGACCGCTTGATCTTGTTGCGGAGGCTCGTAAAGGTAGACATGATCCAGCTTGTCTGCCGTCTGCGTAGCATAAACAAGCGTGCCCGTTTTCAGCTCCACCAACTCGGCATCTTCGCCAGCCATGCGCACAAAGCCGCCTAACGGCAAGGCCCGAATCGAGTACATCGTTTCCCCGTGGATCTTACCGAAAATCTTCGGTCCAAAACCGATCGCAAACTCCCTGACCAATATCCCTGCACGCTTGGCGAAGAGAAAATGGCCCAACTCATGGATAAACACCAAAAAACTCAGCACCAATATAAACACAATTACTTGTTGCATGGGTTTTCACCACCATCCGGTAATCAACAGCCTCAAACCATCTACACTGAGTGCAGCATGATGTCGGAAGCGAATTGCCGTGCCCACATGTCGGCTTCATCAATTTCTTCCAGCGATGGACAGGAAACCGGATTGTGCGCATTTAGCGCCCTCTCCACCACTTCTTCGATCATCAAGAAGGAACAGTTTCCTTTGAGGAAGGCGGCGACAGCGACTTCATTGGCCGCATTCAAAACAGTCGTCATGGTCCCGCCAGCTTTACCCGCTTCATAAGCCATCCGCAAACACGGATACCGGTTGAAATCGGCTGGGCGGAAATCGAGCCGAGCCAGCTTCAGCAAGTCCAACCGCTCTGTCATCAGCGGCAACCGGCGCGGATAGGACAGCGCGTATTGGATAGGCACTTTCATATCCGGTGTGCCGAGCTGAGCCATGACCGCCCCATCGCGAAATTCGACCAAGGAATGAATAATGCTTTGAGGATGAAGAATTACATCTATTTTCTCATATGGCAGATCAAATAACCAGTGCGCTTCAATCACTTCGAAGCCTTTGTTCATCATCGTTGCCGAATCGATGGTGATCTTGGCGCCCATGGCCCAGTTCGGATGTTTCAACGCCATTTCCACAGTGACGTCTTTCAACTCTTCCCTTGTGCGGTCCCGGAAGGACCCACCGGAGCCGGTCACTAACAACCGCACAACATCTTCAAAATGTTCCCCGTTCAAACATTGGTAGATGGCGGAATGCTCGCTGTCGACGGGAAGAATGGGAACACTGTTCCGTTTGGCTTCGGCTGTGACGATATGACCTGCCGTCACCAGTGTTTCTTTATTGGCCAAGGCCAGTTTCTTCTTCGCCCGGATGGCGGCCAAGGTAGGCCTTAACCCCGCACTGCCCACCAACGCCGACAAAACAACCGTCGCATCCTGATGTGCGGCCACTTCTATCAAGCCTTCCTCGCCCCACAACACGTTGATGTGGGATGGGATTTCCCGCGCCACTCGCTCGGCCGCCTCTTTCGATTGCATGGCGACAAGCAATGGTTGAAATTGTTTTACTTGCTCAATCATTTTATCGACATTGGTTCCGGCAGCTAGGGCAACCACTTGATATTCCTCCGGATGCTGTGCAACCACATCCAACGTACTCGTCCCAATTGAGCCCGTCGAGCCGAGAATCGCTATCTTCTCCGGCATCTTTATTCCTCCCCTTTACACCACCTGAAACAGATACAAGATGATAAACGTGAAAATGAGACTATCGAAACGATCCAACACACCGCCATGTCCAGGCAATATGGTACCGGAATCCTTCACACCTACACTTCGTTTCCAAGCGGACTCCACCAAATCGCCCACTTGCCCCACGATCGTGATCAGCAAACCAATCCCAATTGCAAACACAAAGTTGCCCAACCCCGACACGATGCAAATGATTAGACTCATCACCAGTCCAAACAGCACTCCGCCAAGCGACCCTTCAATCGTCTTATTGGGGCTAATGTCCGGCCACAATTTGCGTTGACCCCATCGTTTGCCGATGAAATATGCTCCCGAATCATTGGCCCACGTTACCAAGATCGCCAACAGCGACCATGTCAAACCGTCCGGTTTCCAAATCGTCTGCATCATGTAGGAAAACCCATACCCTATATATATGGCACCGACAAACAGATAAGCCATCTGAAAGAGATCAAACCGATTTCGGCTCAGAACGATCAGAACCATGTAAAGGGCAAGGCCACACATCATGGGGGCGGGGTCCTGCAAGAAAGCCGCTGTGGGCACCATATGCTCTTTCATCAAGCCGCTTAAAAACAGCAGCGCAACAATCCCGACACCGATGAGCGTTTGCAAGCTGGTGAGGGGAGTCCGATTCATTTTGGCATATTCCAAAAACGAGAGAACGGCCAACAAAAACATCATACCCGTATACAGCCAGCCGCCTGCATAGGCGATGAGCAAGAATCCCACAGCCCCTAATACACCTGTAATGATACGTTCCTTCATATACTATTCCCCTGTCTATTACACCGCTCCAAACCGACGCGAACGACGTTGAAAGTCTTCGATCGCTTCATAGAATATTTCATCGGTAAAGTCAGGCCAAAGTACATCCGTAAACAACAGTTCGCTATATGCCAATTGCCACAACAAGAAATTGCTGACGCGGATTTCTCCGCTGGTGCGAATCACCAAGTCGGGATCAGGCAATCCCTTAGTCAACAAATATTGACTCATCAATTGTTCATTCACTTGTTCTTTATCAATATGACCATTTTGCACGTCATCTATAATCCGGTGAACAGCTTGAAGGATTTCATCCCGAGAACCGTAATTGATCGCAAAATTTAGGATAAGACCCGTATTATCTTTGGTTTTCTCTTCAAACGCCAACAGGGCTTGCTGAGTGGCCGAGGGAGTTTTGCTTTTCTCGCCCAGCATCTGCACTTTCACGTTGCGCTCGATCAATTCATTCAAGTCGGTCTTCAAAAATTCAATGGGCAATTTCATCAAGTATTCCACTTCGTCTTGCGGACGTTTCCAATTCTCTGTGGAAAAGGAATAGAACGTTAGCACTTTGATTCCCAGCGCGTCAGCGGCGCGGATGGTTTCGCGCACGCGCTTCATTCCTTGGGCATGGCCCGCTGTCCGCGGAAGGCCGCGCTTTTTGGCCCATCGGCCGTTTCCATCTGTGATGATGGCGACATGCTCCGGCAAGGGCGCAGACTTGATGGATTCCAGCAGTTCTTCTTTCGTTCTTTTCGCGCCTTTATCTGGATTTTCTGCACTTACAAAGCGCTTCAGCGATTTGATCATAGAACATTCCCCCGAACCAAGAACTCATCTCGCCAGGGCGTGTCTGACTTTATCAGACACGCCCCAGACAAGCAAGGCTAAAGTAGATAGAAAACCCCCTCGAAAGCGAAGGGGTTCCCACCCAGACCATGCTCTATTGAACCACGTTAAATCTCCATGATTTCTTTCTCTTTGTCTCCCACCACTTGGTCCACTTCTTTGATGAAACGGTCTGTCAGTTTTTGAATTTCTTCTTGGCCGCGACGGGAAGTGTCTTCTGGAATGTCTCCGTTTTTCTCCATTTTTTTCAGCTCATCATTGGCATCCCGGCGAACGTTACGGATGGCGATTTTCGCTTCTTCACCCATTTTGCGCGCCACTTTTACCAACTCGGTTCGGCGTTCTTCCGTCAGTGCCGGAATGGTGATGCGAATGACACTCCCGTCATTGGTTGGGGTCAACCCCAACTCCGATTTCAAGATCGCACGCTCAATCTCGTTCAGAACGGATTTGTCCCAAGGCTGGATCAACAGCGTGCGCGGGTCCGGCGCCGAGATGTTGGCGGTTTGGTTGATTGGCATCTCAGAACCATAATATTCAACCATCACCTTATCCAGAATCGCAGGATTAGCCCGTCCCGCGCGCAGTGTCAACAAATCTTTCTTCAACACTTGGATGGCCTTGTCCATTTTGTCTTGCGCCTGGTTTTTCACCTGGTTCATGCTTATACGCTCCCCTTTACCAATGTTCCAATATGTTCTCCTAATAGAACGCGGCGAATATTGCCTTCTTCAGAGATGTTGAAGACAATCAGCGGAATATTGTTGTCCATGCACAGTGAGGAAGCAGTGGAGTCCATCACCTTCAGCCCTTTGCTGAGGATCTCGAGGTATGTGAGCGATTCATATTTTTCCGCATTGGGATCTTTGGAGGGATCGGCTGTGTAGACGCCGTCCACACCGTTTTTCGCCATCAAGATCACTTCAGCCTCAATTTCGGCAGCCCGAAGAGCGGCGGTGGTGTCCGTAGAGAAGAATGGGTTGCCGTTTCCAGCTGCAAAAATCACGACACGCCCTTTCTCCAAATGGCGAATTGCGCGCCGGCGGATGTAAGGCTCGGCCACTTGCCGCATTTCAATGGAAGATTGCACACGGGTGGGGACGTCCATGCTCTCCAGCGCATCTTGCAATGCAAGGGAGTTCATCACTGTAGCCAGCATCCCCATATAATCGGCCGTGGCCCGGTCAATGCCCCGCTCGGACCCTTTAATCCCACGCCAGATGTTGCCGCCGCCAACCACGACAGCCACTTCCACGCCAAGTTCCACAACCTCTTTGATCTGTTTGGCCAAAGAGTGAATCACATTAGATTCGATGCCGTAGCCCATTCCTCCTGCCAAGGCTTCACCGCTCAACTTCAAGATAACCCGTTTGTACTTGGGAGTACTCATGACGTTCCTCCGTTCCAACCAATATGCAACTTGTCTTAAAAAAAGGGGAACACATTGGCCGTGTTCCCCTATATAACTGCCTTAGTCTTTCTTCACTTGAGCCATTACTTCTTCTACGAAGTTGTCTTGGCGTTTTTCAAGACCTTCACCCATCTCGAAGCGGACGAAACGGCGAATGTTGATGTTTTCTCCAATTCTGGCGATCAATTCTTTGGTTACTTGGTCGATCGTTTTGTCGGAGTCTTTCACGAATGCTTGGTCAACCAAGCAGATTTCTTTGAAGTGTTTGGTCAGGCGGCCTTCCACCATTTTGTCGACGATGTTAGCCGGTTTGCCTTCTTGCAGGGCTTGTTGTCTGAGGATTTCACGCTCTTTTTCGATCTCTTCTTGTGGGATTTCTTCACGACGAACGTATTTGGGGTTCATCGCGGCGATTTGCATCGCAACATCTTTAACAAATTGACGGAAATCTTCGTTTTTGGCAACGAAATCGGTCTCACAGTTTACTTCAACGAGCACGCCGATCCGTCCGCCAGCATGTATGTAGGATTCAACAATCCCCTCAGCCGCAATGCGATCCGACTTTTTCTCGGCTTTGGCGATCCCTTTCTCACGCAGGTACTCGATCGCTTTGTTCATGTCCCCACCTGTTTCGGTGAGCGCTTTTTTACAATCCATCATGCCTGCGCCGGTTTTTTCGCGCAGTTCCTTTACCATAGCAGCAGTAATTGCCATGTGAGGTCCTCCTTAAGTTTTTTGCGTATAAAAAGGGGTGGGCAAGAAACGCATTTGTTTCATGCCACCCTCTTTCACTCATTAAGAAGCAGTTGTGCTTTGTTGCTCGCCTTGACGACCTTCCAAAATCGCATCAGCAATTTTGCCGGTGAACAGACGAACGGCACGGATGGCATCATCGTTACCCGGGATGACATAATCGACTTCGTCCGGATCGCAGTTGGTGTCAACAATCGCCACGATTGGGATGTTGAGCTTGCGAGCTTCGGCCACCGCGATGCGCTCTTTGCGCGGGTCGATCACGAAGAGAGCGTCAGGCAGTTTTTTCATGTGCTTGATGCCGCCCAGGAATTTCTCCAGTTTGGCTTGCTCTTTCTTCAGAAGAATTACTTCTTTTTTCGGAAGCACATCAAACGTGCCGTCTTCTTCCATACGCTCCAAATCATGCAGGCGCTCAATGCGTTTGCGGATGGTTTGGAAGTTGGTGAGCGTACCACCCAACCAACGGTGGTTCACATAGAACATATCGCAACGCGCAGCTTCTTCTTTCACTGCCTCTTGCGCTTGTTTTTTGGTACCAACGAACAGGACGTTTCCACCGTTCGCAGACAGTTCGCGTACGAAGTTGTACGCTTGTTCCATCATTTTGACGGTTTTTTGCAGGTCGATGATGTAGATTCCGTTACGTTCGGTGAAGATGTACTTGCTCATTTTGGGGTTCCAACGACGGGTTTGGTGTCCGAAGTGTACCCCAGCTTCCAACAATTGTTTCATGGATACAACTGCCATATGGGTAAGTCCTCCTTAAGTTTGGTTTTTATCCTCCGCCGAAGTCATCGAGGACAGTAACCGGGATCATACCGGCACCACCTGCCCGCTACCTCGACGTGTGTGTTCGCACCATTCAAGAATATACCATATCCATATTCGGCTACGCAAGTTGTAATCGCGATTTGTTAAGAACTGCGTAGTTTTTCCAATGCCGGCGACAGATGGTCATTTAAAATCTTGATGTGCGTCCCTTTCATGCCTAGCGAACGGGATTCGATAACACCCGCGCTTTCCAGCTTGCGCAAAGCGTTAACGATAACCGAGCGGGTGATTCCAGCTCGATCCGCAATGCGGCTGGCGACCAGCAATCCTTCTTTGCCGTTCATCTCTTCAAAAATCTCCTCGACCGCCTCAAGCTCGCTGAAGGACAAGGAGTCGATTGCCAATTGCACCATAGCCCGACACCGGGCGTCTCCCGCCGCTTTCTCCGCTTTTTGGCGGAAAATCTCCATGCCGACGACGGTCGCCGCCACTTCCGCCAACACCAGATCATCATGGACAAACGGATTACCCAGGCGCGCAAGCAACAATGTACCCAGCCGCTCTCCCCCTCCCTGGATGGGAACGATGGTGAAATAAGGGGAAAGCGGCGCCGGGTTGGCAAAATGTAACTCGCCCAGCGACTCAATATTGGCGTTCGTTTCTGAAAATCCGAGCAAACGGGCGTTGATTTCGGCAGAAATCTTTTCACCCGCATTCATATTTTCAAGCTCCACTCCGGTTCCCGACACAGGACTTCCACATCCCAATATTTTCCCTTTGCGGCTGATCACATAGATGTTGCATGCGATCACCTCACTCATGATGCGGGACATCTCCATAAAGCTGACCGCCCGCCCCTCCGCCTGTTGCAACAAGCGATTGATCCGCCTCGACTTGGACAGGAGATGCATCGCCCTCATTCTCCTCTCTATAAGATGTATTGACTCAAATCGCGATCCTCGGCAATATCTTGCAGGCGCTGTTTGACATATTGCGGCGTAATCGTAATTTCGCCCATTCTGATCTCAGGAGCCTCAAACGACAATTCTTCTAGGAGGCATTCCAGAATGGTGTGCAACCGCCGCGCTCCGATGTTTTCCGTGGAACGGTTCACTTCAGCGGCCAAGCGGGCCAATTCTTGAATGGCTTCAGGAGTAAATGTCACCTGAATTCCTTCAGTTTCTAACAAAGCCGTGTATTGCTTGATCAAAGCGCTTTTCGGCTCAGTCAGAATGCGAACAAAGTCGTCGGCGGTCAAGTCATCCAGTTCAACCCGAATAGGGAACCGTCCTTGCAATTCGGGGATGAGATCAGAAGGTTTGGACACGTGGAACGCCCCAGCAGCAATGAACAAGATGTGGTCGGTTTTGACCGGGCCGTATTTGGTCATCACTGTAGAGCCTTCTACGATAGGCAGAATGTCCCGCTGAACCCCTTCCCGGGAAACATCCAGGCCGTGTCGGTCTTTGCCCGCGATTTTGTCAATCTCGTCAAGGAAGATGATGCCGGATTGTTCTACGCGCTCTATCGCGTCTTGGGTCACCATGTCCATGTCGATCAGCTTCTGGCCTTCCTGTTGAATCAAGACTTCACGCGCGTCTTTCACTTTCAAACGGCGACGCTTCTTTTTCTTAGGCATAAATTGCCCCAACATCTCTTGCATGTTCATGCCCATCTGGTCGATGCCCATGCCTTGGAACATATCCATCATGGGGGCTTGCTCTTCGACCTCGATTTCGATGGTCTGCTCTTCCAGTTCACCCCTTGCCAGTTTGTCCCTCATTTGTTGCCGCTCACTGCGGATGCGCGCTTGCTCACTGGGATCTTGCGCCTGGCTAGACGATCCGCTATTTTGCTGGAAAAGTAGCTCCAATGGATTTTTAAAGGAAGACGCCGTTTTTTTCTCTGGTACTAATATTTCGACAATTCGTTCATCCGCCAATTGTCGCGCCTGCTCTTTGACGCTTTCCAATTTCTCCTGTTTTACCATGCGAATGCCGGTTTCAACCAGATCGCGCACCATAGATTCTACATCGCGCCCTACATAGCCCACTTCGGTGAACTTGGTCGCCTCCAATTTGACAAACGGCGCTCCAACAAGCTTGGCCAAGCGGCGGGCAATCTCCGTTTTCCCGACACCTGTTGGGCCGATCATCAAAATGTTTTTGGGCACCACTTCCTCTTTCAGGTCATCAGGCAAGAGCGAACGACGGTAACGGTTGCGAAGCGCGATGGCCACCGCTCGTTTCGCTTTATCCTGACCCACGATGTATTTATCCAATTCCGCCACAATTTGCCGTGGAGTCCATTTTTGTTGGGGATTCAATTGCGTCATGTCAAATCTCCTCCACAATGATTTGGTCATTGGTAAAGACACACACTTCACTAGCGATGCTGAGTGCGGCATATGCGATTTCCCGTGCTGTCAGATCAGGAGCGTACCGTTTTAACGCCCGCCCGGCGGACAAAGCATAGCTCCCGCCCGAACCGATGGCCAACACTTCGTCATCGGGTTCGATCACTTCCCCCGTCCCCGAGATGAGAAGCAAGTGCTCTCGGTTTAGCACGATCATCATCGCCTCCAATTGGCGCAACATTTTATCGGTCCGCCACTCTTTAGCTAGCTCGACAGCGGCCCGGGCCAAATTGCCGTGAAACTCCTCCAGCTTGGCTTCAAATTTCTCAAACAAGGTGATGGCGTCGGCAACAGAACCAGCGAACCCGGCCAACACTTGCCCTTTATACAAACGGCGCACTTTTTTAGCACCGTGCTTCATAATCATTTGATTGCCGAAAGTCACTTGCCCATCTCCAGCGATGGCGGCTTCTCCTTTATGCCTCACCGCAAAAATCGTGGTGGCGTGGAATTGACCCATATCGTGATTTCCTCCTCTTCGGTACGTCAGATTCAACATAATCCGTGCGCCAATCCAGCTTGAAGGAACAGCCTTTCGAAAGGGGGGGCTTAAGATGGCTGGCAAATATACCCGAAGCTGATGTCTGTGCCTTTCAGTCGATGACACGAAAGGCGGCGGGCCTCTCCCTGAGAGCTTAAGGTGTCACACCCCCTGCTAAGCTTCAGGTTGCCCGCTCTCCTCCTTTCGTTTGGCAATCAGCTAGCTTACAGGCTTCCAGCCACTTTATCTTTCACCCACAGGACATTGGCAACATCCAATCCTGTCGAATCTTGCGCTCCTCCCGCTACCCCCCAGTGGCCGTGATCAGCAATCGGCCACCTGGCGAGCAAACGCTGCAATTTCTTCCAGCGCCCGCTCCGCATATTTTTCCGCACGTTCTTTTTTACCCCGAATCCGCACAGGTAACTCCTCAAATAATCCAAAATTGGCATTCATCGGTTGGAAATGTTTGGGATCGGCTGTGGTGATATAATGAGCCAAGCTACCGATAGCCGTCGTTTTAGGCGGCACAGCCAATTCCCGCCCTTGCACCAGCCGGGCGGCATTGATCCCCGCAATCAAACCAGCGGCGGCCGATTCCACATATCCTTCTACTCCCGTCATCTGTCCAGCAAAAAACAAGTCTTCACGGTCGCGGAATTGGTACGTCGGCTTCAACAGTTTGGGGGAATTGATGAATGTATTGCGGTGCATGACGCCATACCGGACGATCTCGGCATTTTCCAACCCGGGGATCAATTGAATCACTTCTTTCTGCGGTCCCCACTTCAAATGGGTTTGGAAACCGACGATGTTGAACAAGGTACCCGCACTGTTGTCCTGGCGCAATTGGACGACGGCGTAAGGCCGTTTCCCCGTTCGCGGATCTATCAATCCGACTGGTTTCATCGTGCCGAAAAGCAGCGTTTTCTTACCCCGCTTGGCCAACACCTCAATCGGCATGCACCCCTCGAAGTAAATCTCTTTTTCAAATTCCTTCAACGGGGCCGTCTCAGCCGAGATAAGCGCTTCATAAAAGCGGTCAAATTCCTCTTCGGTCATCGGACAATTCAAATAGGCTGCTTCCCCTTTGTCATAGCGGGACGCCACAAACACCTTCTCCATATCGATGCTCTCTTTTTCTACAATTGGAGCAGCGGCATCATAAAAATACAGATACTCTTCCCCCGTCAGCTCCTTTAACCGCGCGGACAGCGACGCCGACGTCAGTGGCCCAGTCGCGATTACCACCGGCCCATCTGGAATGGTTTCTAGCTCTTCATTTACTACTTCCACAAGCGGATGATTGTGAAGCGTGTCGGTGATCTCTTTCGAAAAGCCTTCCCGGTCGACCGCCAGCGCCCCTCCCGCCGGAACGGCGTGTTTATCCGCAGCGCGCATGATCAAGGAATCCAGGCGGCGCATCTCTTCCTTCAAAATACCGACTGCGTTGGTCAAGGTAGCGGCGCGCAGAGAATTGCTGCATACCAACTCAGCAAACTGCCCTCCGCGGTGGGCCGGCGTCATCTTGACAGGCCGCATTTCGTACAGCTTGACGCGCACGCCCCGTTCTGCCAACTGCCATGCGGCTTCACTGCCGGCAAGGCCAGCACCAACGACGGTCACAACTGGTTGTGTCATGGTTATCTTCTCTCCTTAGTCCTTCGTTTCTTCGTTGTAGTCACATGAGGTGCAACGAATCACCGTTCCCTTTTTCCCTTTTTTCTCCACCATCATCCCTTTGCACTTGGGGCAAGGACGCGCGACTGGAGCATCCCATGAAACGAATTCACAGTCGGGGTATCGGTTGCAACCATAAAAGGTTCGTTGCTTTTTGCTTTTGCGTTCGACCACTTCACCTTGCTTGCATTCTGGGCACGTCACTCCGGTCGACTTGACGATGGCTTTGGTATTGCGGCATTCCGGAAACGCGGAGCAAGCCAGAAACTTGCCGAAGCGGCCAAATTTGTACACCATCGGACTGCCGCATTTCTCACAAACTTCATCGGAAACTTCATCTTCCAGTTCTACTTCCGCCATCTCTTTTTCAGCCGTCTGCAACCGTTTTTGAAACGGCTGGTAAAAGTGGTCAAGGATTTGAATCCAATCCGCTTTGCCTTCTTCCACTTGATCCAAGTCATCTTCCATGTTCGCCGTGAATTTCACATCCAAAATCTCCGGGAAGAATTCTCCTATCAATTGGATCACAATCTCCCCCAGCTCAGAGGGGACAAACCGTTTCTCTTTCAAAAATACATATCCACGCTTCTGGATTGTGTCCAACGTGGGCGCATAGGTGCTAGGGCGCCCGATGCCTTTTTCTTCCAGCTCTTTCACCAAGCTCGCCTCGGAATAGCGCGGAGGCGGCTGGGTAAAGTGCTGTTTGGGGTCGATGCTTTTCCGTTTGAGGGTTTGCCCCTCAGAGAGCGGCGGCAACAACTTATCTTCTTCCTTTTTATTTTCGTCATTGCCCTCCACATACACTTTCATAAATCCGGCAAACTTCAGCTTCGACCCCGAGGCCCGGAACAAAGCGTCCCCCGCGCGGATATCGGCCGTAACCGAATCGAAAACCGCCGTTGCCATCTGTGAAGCGACAAACCGCTCCCAGATCAGTTTGTACAGGCGAAACTGATCCCGCGACAAATACTCTTTAATATCCGCTGGCTTTCGCAGGACGGATGTCGGGCGGATCGCTTCATGAGCGTCTTGCGCACCTGCTTTTTTCTTGTGCGTGCGGGGGGACGTGGGTAAGTATTCTTTGCCGTAAGTCTGTTCGATGTAGGCTTTCGCTTCAGCCTGGGCCGTCTCTGAGATGCGGGTAGAGTCGGTACGCATATAAGTGATCAACCCGACCGTTCCCTCTTTGCCGAGATCGATCCCTTCATACAACTGCTGTGCAACGGCCATCGTTTTTTGGGCGCGGAAGTTCAATTTGCGCGCCGCTTCCTGTTGCAACGTGCTGGTGATAAACGAGGGAGCGGGATTGCGTTTGCGTTCGCTCGTCTTGATTTCCTCGACGATAAAGCGCTTCCCTTTGATGTCAGCAAGCAGTTTATCTACATCTTCCGCACTCTTCAATTCTGTTTTCTTATTGTGGTAACCGTGGAATTTCGCTTCCACCTCATCTTCGCCACTAGCCAAGACGGCGGTAACCGTCCAATATTCTTCAGGGACGAATTGCCGAATCTCCAACTCGCGATCCATGATTAACTTGACCGCAACGGATTGCACGCGCCCCGCGCTCAACCCTTTTTTTACCTTTTTCCACAAAATCGGGCTGATCCCGTAGCCAACGAGCCGATCCAAGATGCGCCGCGCCTGTTGCGCATTCACTAAATCCATGTTGATCTTTCGCGGCTGTTTGAAAGCGTCCTTCACCGCTTGTTTAGTAATTTCGTTAAACACCACGCGGCATTCCTGATCGAGTGGCACGTCGAGAATATGCGCCAAATGCCAGGCAATCGCTTCCCCTTCGCGGTCGGGGTCGGCGGCCAGATACACGCGCTTCACTTTCTTTTTGGCCTGGCGCAACTCTTTCAAGACATCTCCTTTTCCCCGAACGGTAATGTACTTGGGTGTGAATTTATCTTCCACATCGACTCCCATTTGGCTCTTTGGCAAGTCGCGCACATGCCCCATCGAAGCCTTGACAATGTATTTGCTCCCTAAGTATTTTTTAATGGTTTTGGCTTTCGCGGGCGATTCGACAATAACCAGCGAATCGGCCATAAGATGGCCCTCCCCTCAACAGTATCGCCAAGTATTCTACGGATGTTTTTACACTCGTATTTGTAACAATACCAAATTTGATGTTCATTATTCAACTGAGAAAAGAATTACGCATCGGTCACAGCTACTTGCGAATGTACTGTCCTCCCGGCATGGAGGCGATCATGCCCTTCAGTTCCAAACTGAGCAGGGACTGATGAATCTGACCAAATTCCCACTTCGTCCCCGACAAGCCCATGATCTGGTCAATCGACACGGGCCGATCAGGCGCCACTCGCTCCAGCAACCACTGTTCCGCTTCCGTCAAATCCGAAGCGGTGACTGTATCTTGTTGAACGGCTTGATTATACGCCACAAACGGAATTTCTTCCAATATATCTTCAACCGAACGCACGCATTTGGCACCCTGTTGGATCAATTTTAGCGTCCCCTGGCTTTGCGTTGTTGTGATGTGGCCGGGCACGGCGAATACTTCCCGCCCTTGTTCCATACTAAAATCGGCAGTGATCAACGATCCTGACCGCTCCGCAGCTTCCACTACCAGCGTGCCCAGGGACAATCCGCTAATGATGCGATTGCGCCGCGGAAATAAACCCGGGTGCGGCGGAGTGCCTGGAGGCATTTCGGAAACAACAAGCCCCCGGCTGGTCAATTCCTGATACAACGTCCGATGATTCTTGGGATAGATCACATCAATGCCCGCCCCCAGCACAGCAATCGTCCGCCCTGTTGATTTTAACACGGCGCGGTGTGCTTCCCCGTCGATGCCATTAGCCATCCCGCTGGTGACAACGAGTCCCTGTTCGGCCAGCGCTTGCGCCAACATGCGCGTAACCCGCAATCCGTAAGGCGTGGGCTTACGAGTTCCCACCACGGCCACGCTCGGCTCCCCCAGCAAAGAACGGTCACCCTTACAGAATAATACCCACGGCGGTTGCGCTATTTCCGTCAGGTACAAAGGATATGCCTCATCAAAGCGAGTGATGACTTCGATCCCATCCGCTGCCCACGCTTCTACCTGCTGGGACAGCAAATGGGCACAGGCTTTGGCCCGGTCGACCACCCGCTCAGCGACGCCCAACACCCGCAATATATCCAACATCTCGACGACGCTGACGTGCGTTGGTTTCCCTACAAGCCGCATAAACCGATCGACCGTCTGCCAACCGATCCCTTCCACTTGACTCAGTATGATACAACATTCACGCTTCTCCATACAAGTCACTTCCCCTCCAGGAAAAAAATAAGGGAACCCGGCGAGAGGTTCCCTTGGATCGTTGTTTATTTACCTGTGGTGCAAGCGTCTAACAACCCTCGTTCTTTCAATACGTTCACCAATGTTTCGCCAATAACGGACGGAGTCGGCGCTACTGTCACACCGCAACGTTTCAGGGTGGCGATTTTCTCGGCTGCGGTACCTTTGCCGCCAGAGATGATTGCGCCGGCATGGCCCATCCGTTTTCCTGGAGGCGCTGTTTGACCGCCGATGAAACCAACAACCGGTTTGGTCATGTTCGCTTTAATCCATTCAGCTGCTTCCTCTTCAGCTGTGCCACCGATTTCCCCGATCATCACAACCGCTTTGGTCTCTGGATCAGCTTCAAATGCCCGCAAGCAATCGATGAAATCGGTGCCGTTGACAGGGTCGCCCCCGATGCCCACAGCGGTGGACTGGCCGATACCGCGGGTGGATAATTGGTGAACCGCTTCGTAGGTCAGCGTTCCACTGCGCGAAACGATGCCCACGTGACCTGGTTGGTGGATGTATCCTGGCATAATCCCGATTTTGCACTCGCCGGGAGTGATAACACCTGGACAGTTCGGCCCGATGAGGCGTGTCTTCTTGCCTTCCATATACCGTTTCACTTTCACCATGTCCAGAACCGGAATCCCTTCTGTGATGCACACAACCAGATCCAACTCAGCGTCAACGGCCTCCATGATCGAGTCCGCCGCAAACGCTGGCGGAACGTAAATGACAGAAGCGTTTGCTCCAGTCGCCGCCACTGCTTCTCTTACCGTGTTGAATACAGGTACGCCTTCAACCTCGGTGCCACCTTTGCCCGGGGTGACCCCGCCCACCACTTTGGTGCCGTACTCCAGCGCCTGTTTGGTATGGAACAAGCCGGTTGCTCCTGTAATCCCTTGCGTAATCACTTTCGTATCTTTGTTCACAAAAATGCTCACTTTATAAACCCACCTTTCTCGGGCGCCCCTATATTTCCTTATTTCACCAGTTCTACAATTTTCTTCGCGCCGTCTTCCATGGAGTCAGCCGCCACAATATCCAGTCCGGACTCATTCAAGATCTTCTTGCCCAATTCAACGTTGGTGCCTTCCAAGCGGACAACCAACGGGCGGTCCAAGCCGATTTGTTTCGCCGCGCCAACTACGCCGTTAGCAATGACGTCGCACTTCATAATTCCACCGAAAATATTGACGAAAATGCCTTTTACATTGGGGTCGGACAAAATGATCTTAAACGCTTCGCGCACTTTATCTTCGGTAGCGCCGCCGCCCACATCCAAGAAGTTGGCCGGTTCGCCGCCGACATGTTTGATGATATCCATGGTAGCCATGGCCAAGCCCGCACCATTGACCATGCAACCGATGTTGCCATCGAGCGCGATATAACTGAGATCGTATTTCGACGCTTCAATCTCTTTTGGATCTTCCTCATCCAAGTCGCGCATTTCCAAAATATCTTTGTGGCGGAAGAGCGCATTGGAGTCAAAATTCAATTTGGCGTCAAGTGCCATCACACGGCCGTCCGTGGTGGTGATGAGCGGGTTGATTTCCGCTAGGGAGCAATCGTTCTCCACGAATGCTTGGTACAGAGCGAGCATAAACTTAACGGCTTGCTTGATTTTGTCTTTGGGGATATTGATGCTATAAGCCAAGCGGGTTGCTTGGAACGGCATCATACCTACAGCCGGATCAATCACTTCTTTGAAGATTTTTTCCGGGGTTTTTTCAGCCACTTCCTCAATTTCGGTGCCGCCTTCTTCCGACGCCATCATCACGACGCGGTGGGTGGAGCGGTCAATCACCACGCCCACATAGTATTCCTTCTCAATTGGCAAACCTTCTTCAATCAACAGACGCTTAACTTCTTTCCCTTCTGGGCCGGTTTGGTGCGTCACCAGTTTCTTTCCGATCAATTCCGTGGCGTGCGCTTTCACTTCATCCAAGCTGCGCGCCAATTTGACACCGCCCGCTTTGCCGCGGCCACCTGCATGGATTTGAGCTTTAACCACCCACAGGTCTCCACCCAGGCGCTCAGCCGCTTCTACTGCCTCTTCCGGAGAGAAAGCAACATGGCCGTTCGGAACCACAACACCATATTTTTTCAGGATTTGCTTTCCTTGATACTCATGAACGTTCATTCCCGGATCCTCCAATCCATGGTCAATCATGGGCAAACGCGTCTCCATTCTATGTATCAGCACCCTGATTTCCTTGAATCCCCTTACAAAAAGGTGATCCCCGAAATCGGGCTGAAAAAACTTCACTCGTTTAACCCATCTTGAAGTATAGCTCACACGTGTTTTTTTGCCAACCGCCGCTCTTTTGCGACAGCTCCGACCCCATCATAAAAAGAGAGGATTTCCAGCCAGGAACCCCCTCTTTCAACAAAATTACATCATCAATTGCACCGCGGTCGCTACAACAAAAATTCCCATAAACAGAGCCGTAACGACACCGGCCGAAACCATAAAATCAATAAATTCATTGTCTTGGTGGCTGGTATCTACGAACTTCTTTTCCATGACGTAACCTCCTTCACCATTCCACTATGTAGAGAATGGGCGCATCTCGAACAATAGGAAGGAAGATTGAGCGTAGTCCCTCCCGCTTATCCCACCTGTCATTATAGCAAAAAACACAACATTTGCGAGTGGCAGAAACGTTCCTCTGTGTTATTTCCCTGAACAAAAAGGGATTATCATCTATCAGAAGAAATAATTAGAAAACCCTGGGCGCCAGCTCAGGGATGGTGAGGTGAAAATGATGGGCACATCAACCCGTTGGCTCGTTCTTTCTATTGCGGGCGGACTAATCCTCCTTGGCATCGCCTTGTTTCGCCCCGATTTTCTTTTTTATCAGGATACCCCGGCTTCGGGCAAATCAACCGCCCGCGCCAATGCAAAGCAAGTTACGCGTGACATCCACTTGTTCACGGTGGAGCACCAAGCGAACCACGGTGGCAAAGAAGTGGAAGTGTATCGGTTTGACCCCGGGTTCATCACGGTGGTCAAAGGGGAAAAAATCCGTTTACACATCCATGGCTTCCATGGGAAAAAGCATCATTTCTCTATCCCCTCCTTCCAGGTGAACAGCGAGGTGGCCAAAGGGGAAGTGACCACGGTTGAGTTCATCCCCGACAAGGTGGGCACGTTTGAAATCATTTGCCACGACCATTTGAGTCCGCAACATGAAGGGCCGATGATCGGCTACATCACTGTCGTGCCATCTTAACCACAAAAAAGCCAAAAAGGTCCACGCTCAACCGGGCGCGGCATTTTTGGCTTTTTCCTCTATTGATAGCGATACCCCAATTTCTCCATATCCAACACCATCGCTGGCGTCACTTTCCGACCCATGGACTTCCAAGGCTCCATCGCATCATGCAGGTTGTGCCCGCGCGGCCCGCGCTTCCCATCAGTCCCCGCCGGTTGATATCTTTCGTTAGGATGGCTAGCTTGCCATATAGCCCACAAACGGTCAATCGTGGCGTGATGCAACCAAAAAATCGGATCATTGGGCGCACTCATCCATGCCATGGACCCTCGCGCAGCCCCGCCTATCCAACGGTGGACGATGTTGTGAATGTTCCCTTTCCCGTACCACCCCTCCAAGCGGTTGCAAAAGCTGGGTCGGACGGCTGGACTATCAGGTCTTAGCAAATTCAACTTCGCTCGCCATGGGGGAACGTGATATGGCGTTTCACGCAAGCAACGCTTCACCTCTGCGGCAGTGGGGAGAGAAATCGACCGCCCGCCCGAACCCACTCCCAATTGCCGACGCAAATAAGGCAACCGCGGTTCACCATGGTCAAACAAGATCAACTTCCACCGCGGATAGGCAAATGGCCCCGTGGTCACACGATAGTTCAACCGCGGGTCTCCAGTTCCTCCCATAAAATCGTCCGTCCACGGCCCCCGCGGATCATCCGGGCGTCGTTGTGCGGTCCAATCCCAATACGGAATGCTCACAGACGGGTCGATCTCTTGTAAATCCTTTTCTAACTGGTACAGCAAATAGCGGTGCCATGGGAGAAACGCCGGCCCGCTGTGTGCCCATCCTGGATAAACAGCCGTCATGTTTTCCATCGACTTCAAATGGATATACACATAATCATCATACCGACCCCATCTGGGGGAAATGCGACCCGGTTTTTGTTTTAAAATCAACAAAGCCCGGACAAACCTGCGCTTTTCCTGTTTGCTCAAATCCGCTACATTTTTGCGAATGGTGGTCATCGCTCATCCCATCCTTCAGTTTCGTTATCACATGGTATGAGCAGTTGGGCAAAACAGTGCATTCCCACTACTGGGACAGTTTGTTTGTTTTACAAACTTGTCTATATAAATGAAAATCCGACTGCGACTCGCTCCCTTTTGCTATAATGTCATTGATTGAAACCCATCGCGATGAAGGAGGAAGATCATGTCTTGTCATTTCTGGACGGATCTCCACATAATGACTCAACCGGTACAGGTTCGGTTCCAACCCCTAACCCACCAAACCGAGCTTCCCAAAAAGAATTTCTCCATGGAGGAACGCGCATGAATATCCGCTTTCAAACACCGCACCAATATGTGTTCATCCATCGCCATGTGAAGCACCTCTTACTTTTGTGGAAAAAGGAACACAAACGGGATTTGTACATTGTCGATGACGAAACCGAATCCTCTCTGGTTTTGCGATATCCAGGCGACACCTATGCCGAAATGGTTCTACAAGAAGTGGAGCCGATTTTTTTTCAACGCTTGGAAACCGATGAGGAAGCCTTTCTCGCCATCCTTGCGGCGACCCTTGATTATGGCGGACGCTTGATGGCCATGTATGTCCACCCAGAACGACCACAAACCGATGTTTACTTTTTCGAGGTGCGGGATGAACAGATCGAGGAAATCGCTGACGATGAATACCCCCGCATCATCCAAGCTTTCATGGAGGAATATCCCGACTCGTTCGCCTAAGCGTAACCTTTGCCAAGAAAAAGCGAGAGACCTAGGGCATGTCTGGTGAATGGGCCAGATCATTGGCTTCACGCGTGGCGAGGCTCAACCGGATTTTTTTCCGCCGCTCTCTCCACGAACTGAACTTGATACATATACACCCTAGACAACGAATTTATCAATAAAAATGGACCGCATGGCCGAGTGGGCCGTGCGATCCGCCGTCAGGTTCAGTCAGCCGGTTGGCTATATTGCTCCCGCAAAAGGCGTTTTAATATTTTCCCCGCTGCATTCTTGGGCAACTCTTCGACGAACTTCAAGCTTTTGGGCACTTTGAAACCAGCCAACCGCTCGCGGCAGAAATCCAACAATGTCTGCGCATCCACTTCCTGATCCGCGCGTTTAACCACCAACGCCTTCACCGCTTCCACCCAAACGGGGTCGGGTACCCCGATCACCGCCGCTTCCAACACGGCCGGATGCTGGTAAAGCACCTGCTCCACTTCAATTGAGTAAACATTCTCTCCACCGGTCACAATCATATCCTTTTTACGGTCGACGACATAGAGGTAATGCTGTTCATCCCGATAAACCATATCCCCCGTATGATACCAACCACCCTTCAGCACAAGGTCCGTTTCTTCATGTCTGTTCCAATACCCTTTCATCACATTGGGCCCGCGCACGATTAACTCCCCGACCTCTCTCACTCCTACCTCGCCGCCGTGGTCATCGATGATTTTCGCCTCTACCCCCGTTACAACTTGCCCACATGAAGCGAGGCGTTCCTCCACCTGATGATCTTCCGGCGGCAACACCGTCACCACTGGTGCGGCTTCCGACATTCCGTACGCCTGCATGAAAGAAAGATGTGGCCACACTTCCCGCGCTTTCTTCAACACTTCCACCGGCATTGCCGAACCGCCATAGAGTAATTGTCGCAACGAAGAGCAATTGCGCTTCTCCACATCTGGGTGATTGATCAGGCGGTTGACCATGGTAGGCACCAGTAACGTCGTAGTCGGCTGAGCCTGCTCCACCCAATCTAAGAACATATCCGGCTGAAAAGTACGAAGGATTTGGTGTGTTCCTCCGACCAAAGTTAAAGCAAACGTGCAAGCTCCGTCAGCGAGATGGAACATAGGCGCCGCGTGGACATAACGGGTGTAACGGTCAAAGCAAAACGCGAGCGCCGCATGGTAAGCATTGCTCACCAAATTACGGTGCGTCAGCATCACTCCTTTGGATCGCCCGGTCGTGCCCCCTGTGTAAAATATCCCCGCCACATCATCTTCGATCACCTCACCATAAGCGAGCGGCTGAGGGGAATGCGGTCGTAGAAACTCTTCATAATCGATCATGAACCCGGTCTCCTCTTCATTGCGCTCCCCTTCAACTCTCACAAACAAACGCACCGACAGGACACGCATCACCATCCCGGCGACAATGGGGGCAAATTCCTGATGAAAAAAGAGAGCTTTCGGACTGGAATCTCGCAACTGCTCAACTATTTCCGCTGCCGTCAACCGATAATTGAGCGGAACGGCTATCGCTCCGATCGCAGTGACCGCATAAAATAATTCTAGATAACGAAAATCATTGAACATGAGAATCGCCACCCGATCCCCTTTCTCAATCCCTTCCTGCTTCAATGCTTGCTGCAACTGGCTGACTCTATCGGAAAATGCATGATAGGTGTGGGCGACTTTTCCGTCCACAACCGCCAATTGATCAGAAAAGTTTTGTGCAGAACGAATCAATCCTTTGGTTAAAATCATCTGCACACCTCCATCTCACTTAAGCGTATGTTCTGATTAAATTATATCACAATATTCTAATAATTTTACTTTTTACCTTCTGTTTCTAAGTTTATTTCTGCGAAACATCACGCTATCAAGATAGTAAACTATTTTTCAAAACTCAATCACCATTACGTAAACAAAGAATATATTGTATTAACATCAGAAATTGATAGCACAGTCATCAGGGAGGTGCCAGCATTTGACATCAGATAAGAAAACTTTGGATCAAGTCACCGTCGGGCTGGAGAAAATGATCAAATTAAAAGTTTACGATCTGCTGATCAACAGCTTGGAAAATGACAAAGTTCCCGCTAAGTTACAACAATTGATGGCTTTGGCGGAAATCATAAAACCCGGTACAAAAGATGCGGTGAAGCAAGCATTGCGAAAAGAGAAATTGAAATCAACAAAGAGAAAGGAGTGAAAGAGCGATGGGAGTCTACAAGCTGGTCTACGTTTCAAGAAACCGCCGCAAAAAACGCAAAAGACCATTGCTTTGCAGGCGATGCCGATGGTTTCTCCTGCATTACGGCGCACTCCCCTTCGAAACCCGCCGGCGTCGCCGACGACGGCGTAGACTGTCCCGGCCAGCGGCTTCTACCTCCAGCAATGTAAACAACTCAGCCAACATCGGGGCGGTGAGCGGACTAATCAACATCATCGTTCAGGTTCCTGTCAACACTGGCGATGCAACCACCTTAAACAACAGCGATCAAAACTCAACCACCAATGCCCTCTAACTCATCCCCAATCACGTTTCTCAGCCTTGAAAGGAGGTGAAACATGATGAGCAACCATTCCTACACCCCGGAACAATTGGAGGCGATCCGCTCCTTAATCGAAGAAGCAAACAACAAACTCCCAGCAGCGCAACAATTGAAAGCACAACAAGTTTCTGAGTTGATCACGTTCATCCTCGGGCTTCCCGTTCAAGCTATCACCGCGGTGGCAGCTGTCGTCACAGGCGCGACTGGCATCCTGACTGGCTTTATCGGCAGCTTGCTGGGTATCCTCGAACAGCTGATTGGCTTGATCACCGGCGGAGGGGCAGCTAATGGTGCAGCCGCTTCTATTCTGCAACAAGTGGCCCCCAACCTGGTGAATATCATCGAAAAGCAAATTCCGGCCCCGCCGCAAGGGCAAAGTGATTCAAATCCTGAACAAAAATAATTAAAAAGGAGTGAAAGACAATGGGTTGCTGCAGAAAAAAGAACTGTCTTATCGTCATTAAAAAACACAGACGTCGTCGCGCTGTGGGTGGCGCAAGAGCAAGGGTGAACAACGTGGCGCGCACAGGTGCACAAAGCGCCGGATTGATCAACCTGAACGTTCAAGTGCCGATCAACCTGGGAGATGCGCAAGCATTCAACAGAAGCTCCGGAAACTCCGTCTCCAACTTGCTGTAACGCCAACAAGCATAGGGGGGAAGCTCCTCCCCCCGTACATATCCAATTCCCCCATCCAACTGAAAGGAGGTGAATCCGAATGGGTTGCCCTAAAAAACACTGTGTAGTGTTCATCCACCAGAAAAGACGCCGTCGTGCTGTCACTAGCGCAAGAGCACGGGTGAGCAACGTGGCACGTACAGGCGCGCAAAGCGCGGGCCTCGCCAACGTCAACATCCAAGTGCCGATCAACTTGGGTGATGCGCAAGCATTCAACAGAAGCTCCGGAAACTCCGTCTCCAACTTGCTGTAACAGGGGCAAACGCGCCCCTTTTTTTGTTTGACGCCAACAAGACGGGATAACTCCCCTTTCCTCACCTTTTACCAAAATACAGGATGACATGCTCCATCTGCAAGGTTGGTGAATATACCTATCAAAGAGTTGCAATGGCCTAGGGAAAGGGGTTAGAAAATTGAAGAAGAAAAAGATCATTCCGTCATCTAAAAAGAAAACGAAAAAAGATCCGTTAGCGGATGAAAGGGTTCTGGATGAGCTGTGGCTACTTGACAATGAAACACCTAATTTCAAGAAAAAATGGACCTATACCGCTTCACATAACCAACCCGCGGCATCGGAGGCACCCCCGTCAAACGAACCGGCGGTAAGCCACACCGAAATCGAAACGCCCCCTGCCAAAACGGTATCTGAAGTGAGAAAAGCCCGGAACCCCCACGGAATTAATGAAGCGTTCATCTATACCGAAGACTTGACCGACGGGGCGGTCACCGCTGAGAAAATCGCCAATCAATCGCTGGACGGGAAAAAAATCAAAAACAGCGCCATCCGGGCAGAACATCTGGACCAAGAAGCGGTAACAGAGCCCAAACTGGCCGCCGAAGCGGTGACATCGACCAAAATCGCCAAAAAAACGATCAAAGAATACCACCTGGATGATGACATCATCGGTAGCGACAAAATCAAAAGGGAAACCATTCTTGCCAAACACATCAGGGAAAATGAGATTCCCGGAAGCAAATTGTCTGATCGCAGCATTGGTGAAACCAAATTGAAAGACCATTCCGTCCTTGGCAAACATTTGGCGATCGGCCACATCCAAAACGAGCACTTAGCTGATCAAGCGATTTGCGGCAATAAAATAAAAAACGGTTCGATCCACACCAACCATTTGGCAAATGGCATCATCAACAGTGCCAAGCTGGCTGATGACTCGGTTTCCGCCGACAAGCTCCAAAAAGGGGCCATCACCAAGGACAAATTGGCCAATGAATCCATTACCAGCGAAAAAATCATCTCCTCCGCCATCCACGGTCGCCATCTGGTCGATCGGGCAATTGAGTCCCGGCATCTGCAAGACCACATGATCACGGAAGAAAAACTGGCCGCCGCATCTATTCACAGCCATCATTTGCAACATCATATCATCGAAGGCATTCATTTGTCCCCCCATGTGATCAAAGAGGAACACATCGCTGAGCACGCCGTCACCGGGAACAAGATCGCGCCCGGCAGCATCCGCTCCGCTTCTATTCAAGAGCAGGCCATCCAGTCCAAGCATTTGGCTCCAAACATCATCGGAGAAGGGCACATTCAAGAGCACTGCATCAACAAAACGCACATCAAAGATGCGAGCATCAGCGAACAACACATTGCCAACAATTCCATCTCTGGTTCCAAGTTGGTTGACCACTCTATTACAACGGCCAAATTGGCGCCCGAATCGATCTCCGCAGAAAAAATCATCGATTATTGCATTTCATCAAACAAACTGGCCGACCATGCAATCACAGCTAACAAAATCGCCTCGCGAAACATTAACAGCTCACATCTGGATGATAAAGTGATTCTCAGCCAACACATCGATCATGATCAAATCAAAACAGAACACCTGATGAACGAATCCGTCACCGCCCGCAAATTGGCCGATGCAGCAGTGGAAAGCCAGCATATCGCACCACAGGCTGTCACTGGCGACCATCTTGCCCCTGTTTCGGTGAGCAACGAACATCTAGCCGAATTTTCCGTGACTGCAACCAACATTGCGCCGCAAGCAATACGGTCAGAACATCTGTCGGAACAAATCGTGCGCAGCCCCCATATCCTAAACGGTCAGATCGGGGAGCAACACATTAAGGCCAACGCCGTCACTGCGGAGAAAATCGCGCCGCAATCCATCTATGGGGAACATTTGACTCCCCAAGCAATCAACGGTTCCCATCTCCAAGCGGACCAGATTGAAACAGGGCATTTGCGCGAGCAAGCAGTCACTGCGAATAAAATCGCACCGCAGTCCATCCATGAGGAACATTTGGCTCCTCGAGTGATCAGTGGTTCCCATCTACAAGCGGACCAGATCGATACCGAGCATTTGCGCGAGCAAGCAGTTACTGCGAAAAAAATTGCGCCACAGTCCATCCACGGAGAACACCTGACCTCCCAAGCGATAAGCGGTACACATCTCCAAGCGAATCAGATCGAGACCGGACATTTGCGCGAGCAAGCGGTCACTGCAAGAAAAATCGCGCCGCAATCCATCTACGGGGAACACGTTGCTCCTCGAGCAATCAGAGGTTCCCATCTCCAAACGAAGCAGATCGAAACCGAGCATTTGCAAGATCAAGCCGTCACTGGAGAAAAAATCGCGCCGCAATCCATCTACGAGGAACACTTGACTCCTCGAACAATTAATGGTTCCCATCTGCAAACGGAGCAAATCGAAACCGAGCATTTGCACGATCAAGCCGTCACTGGGGAAAAAATCGCGCCGCAATCCATCTACGAGGAACACTTGACTCCTCGAGCAATTAGTGGTTCCCATCTGCAAACGGAGCAAATCGAAACCGAGCATTTGCAAGATCAAGCCGTCACTGCTGGGAAAATCGCACCGCACGCTGTGCAAAGCGAGCACATCAAACCGGCATCAGTGTTGTCTCCCCATATCGAAGAACAACAAATTCACTCCGCGCATCTCGAGCAAGCGGCCGTGTTGACGGATCACCTTGGCCAGGGCGCAGTAACCGGCGACAAAATCTCTCCCAACGCCATCAACGCCGATCACCTGTCAGAACAATGCATCCACTCCTCTCATCTGGCTGATGAGCAAATTCACGGCAATCATCTGCAGAAAGAATGTATCGCATCCGAACATCTGTCCCAGCAAGCAATTCAATCCGAGCATCTGGGTGAAGCGGTTGTGTTGGCCGACCATATTGCACCATCGCAAATCCAATCCGCCCATCTGGCTGAACATGCTATCCAAACGGAGCATCTGACAGCTGCAAGCGTTAGCGCCGAGCACATCCAAGAACAGAGCATCTGTCCCACCCATCTGGTCCCCGGTCTGATCTTCGCCGAACATTTGGCAGAAAAGGCCGTGACCGAAGAAAAAATTGGGGACCAGGCCGTATCCAAAGACAAAATCAAAGATCAAACCATCACCAAGGACAAAATCAGAGACCAAGCCATAACTAAAGAAAAAATCAGAGATTTGGCAGTGACAGAAGACAAAATCAGAGACTTCGCGGTGACGGAAGACAAAATTCGCCACCAAGCGGTTGCTACCGACAAAATCAAAGATGCAGCAGTCACGACGGAAAAGTTGCAGGATCAAGCGGTATCCGCTGAAAAAATCAAAGATGGCGCCATCACCACGATAAAGTTGCAAGATCAAGCCGTCACCACCGACAAAATCGTTGACCTAGCAGTCACGGAAGATAAAATCGGCTCGCAAGCGGTCACAACCGACAAGATCAAGGATTTTACCATCACGGAAGACAAAATCAAGGACTTTGCCGTGACGGAAGACAAAATCAAGGACTTCTCCATCACCGAAGACAAAATTGTCGATCACGCCATCACTGGGGAAAAACTGGCCGATGGTTCCATCGGATTGGAGAAGTTGAATTTCCAACCGCTCCTAGCTGAGCAACACCCTGTACAAACATCCGGACTTGCCGCCTTCCAGCTTCCAGCGCATGCTGATCATACGTTCGTCACCGTTTCAGTGGCTGAACCTATGGGCGCCTACATTGTGGTGGCGATGACGAATCATCCCGGCTGTTTCGCCTCTCTGCACCACTGTGATGAGCAGGAGTTTACCATCCGCATCCAACGGATGAGGGAAGAACCACAAGCGATCAGCGGAACGTTCTTCTGGATCGCTTCGCAATTGGATCAAGCCATATCACCATTCCAATTCCCAATCAAAAGCGCCGAAGAGGCGGAAGCCGAGCAATTGAAACAAGAGGCCGATGTTAACATCGTGCTTCCCATAGAGAAAGAGACGGCAACAGATGCGGATATCGAGCAGGAAAGAGAGCACCCACCTGCACCGACACCCTTGGCCGAAACAGACATCTCAACCGGAGAGGAAACCTCGACCGATGAGGAAGCCTTGGCCGCAGCAGAAGCCTTAACTGAAACCAAGCCCTTGGCCGAAGAGGAAAACTTGACCGACACGGATGCATCAGCGGAGCCGCTCGCCTGCTCAGCCGCCCATGCCAATTACGAATCCAACGACTATGTTGAAGTGAAAAGCTCGAAAGAGTTCGTTCATGGCGATGAAGCACAGGAGCCGGCAGATGTCGATTGAGAGTGAATGCAAAACACCCCGTGCACAATACCGCACACGGGGTGTTTTGTCGTTTCATCCTTTATTCAGCGCAAACCCATACGTCTCATCCAACAGCTTCAATTTTTCTTCGATATGACGTTGATAAGTGTCAATATACGCTTTGGGTTCCTTGGGGTTGGGCAAACGCTTGATTTTACCATCACCTGGCGACACCAACTTGCTCACCGCCCCGCAACCAAGCCCGATAATGGTTTGGCGCTCTTCCATGATGATGATATTGTACAAACTTTCCAAACCAGGGAAGGCGTAACCCACATTCTCCTGATTGCCGAGAATGTTTTTTTGCCGGTACAGATAATAAGGGACATAGCCCATTCCTGCGGCCCAATCTCGAGCCATCCGTACCATTTCCCCTGTTTCACCTCGGTCGGCGACACGGTATTTCTCTTTGTTTTGGGTCATGACCGAACCACGCTTGAACGAGAGGGTATGCACTGTCAACGATTCAGGGCGCAACTCGGCCATCATATCTAGCGTCTCCTGAAAGTTGTCCAGCCCCTCATTCGGCAAACCGATGATCAAATCCATGTTGATGTTGGTCAAGCCCATGTCACGCGCCAACTGGTACTTTTCCAGTGTTTCTTTCACTGTATGGTGGCGGCCGATCAGCTTCAAAGTTTCTTCTTTGAAACTTTGCGGATTAATGCTGATCCGATCCACATTCCACCGTTTCATCAAGTCCAACTTCTCCGGATCAAGTGTGTCAGGCCGCCCGGCTTCGACAGTTAGTTCCCGAACCTGGTCAAAGGAGGGAACCGACCGCTTTAGCGCCATGAACAATTCATCCATCTGCTCCGCAGTGATCGAAGTCGGCGTTCCACCGCCGAAGTAAATGGTCGTCACTGGCAAGCCCCGTTTTTCCAGCCAGGCGCCTACTTGCGCAATTTCTTCATGCAAACCCTGCAAAAATCCTTCTACCGAACCGTTACGCCCTTGAATGGCGTAAGCTGGGAACGTACAATACGCACATTTGGTCGGGCAAAAAGGAATGCCGATATACAAACTCACTTCTTTGTCCAATTCATACAGGTCAGGCAACACGGTCAGCTGCCGGGCGACGATCTCCGTCAAGATGTCCGTTTTCTCCTGATGGATCAAATAATCGGTCTGCAACACTCTCACCGCTTGCTCCACGCTCATACCGTCAAGTAGCATCGAATGCAACAGTTTGGTGGGCCGAACGCCTGTTAGGATTCCCCACGGTTGCCGCACTCCTGTGGCCTCTTCCAACACTTGCAACAAGACATAGTTGACCGCTTGTTTCACCTTTTTGCAGTACGCCTTCCCCTCCAAGGCCCCTTTCACATCGCGCCGGTGTTCTGCCTGCCATGTCTCTCCGCTCGCCACGTCCCGCATAAGGACACGGGCATGCACCGGATTACTTTCATGCACGGTGAAATGCAGTTGCATTTGTGCGTCCGCTTCATTCTCTAGCAACGACACTTCTTCAAAAAATAACTGAGCAATCAACTCTATATCACGATAAAAGGCTTTGTCGAGCCCTTGAATCCAAAACGTTTTCATCATCATGCCGTGCGAAACACACGTTCCCCCTTTTATGTGTGCGATTCCTTTGTCCAGTCTAGCCGATTCGCTTTCTTAAATCAATCAATCGTTGGCTTGTCAAAGACAAAAAGATACCCGATTGTAAGGTTTAAAACGGTATGTGACATTGTAAGTCCCTCTATGAAAAATATATGGCTATTTCAAAAGAAAATAGTTGATTTCAGTCAAATCAGATATAATAAAATCTATAACCAACTCACTGAAAGGAGGAATCCTAGTGAAAAAAACGCTCGGCTTGATTAGCGCGGCGCTTGTCACCGCGTCCTTGCTTGTTCCCGCCCATGCTGCCCAAAACACCAAATCCATCTATTTCAACGGCGGCCCGCTCAACAGCCAAACTATATACCGGTATGACCCTGATACACTATCCATGCGGAAAGTGGCGTCGGGAACTAACGCCGATTTGTCCCCAGACGGAACCAAATTGGCATTTGTCAAAAACGACAGCTTGCACATCGCTGATGCTGACGGCAAAAACCAAGTGCGCCTAACTAACAGCTATTTTCCCAATTATGACACATCTCCGCGCTGGTCTCCGGACGGCAAGAAAATCGTGTTTGCCAAAAGCGACGGCAACCTTTATCTCGTTGACGTGGCTAGCAAAAAAGTCAAAGCCCTCACCCACGTCGCTGAAGGAGTGCGCCATGCTGAACCCGATTGGTCCCCGGACGGTGCCAAGATCGTCTTCCATTCTTCTGACCAGTCCGGTTTCACCCATATCTATTCCATGCATGCCGATGGTAGCAATCTGAAGCAACTGACCGGATTGGGAGGCGGCGAAACTTCGGAATACAGTCCTCATTTCTCTCCAGACGGTCGCAAAATTTTGTATGGTTCAACCAAAGCGGGGCAATCGGACGCATATGTGATGAATGCGGACGGCAGCCAGCCCAAAAACATTACCGCAGGCAACAACAAGGCGGTTACCAGTGCGATTTGGTCTGAAGACGGCCGCAAAATCCTCTATACGGTCAATGAGAAAGAAAAGCGGCAAGACAGTTATTTTTACATGACCACACTTAGCGGCGACAGCAACAAGGTGATGCGGATTTCCATCCCCTTTGCTACACCGTCCGCATGGCAAAGTGTGTCAGTATCAACCAAAACAGATGCCCCATCGACATTACAAAAAATCACCAATTTCTTTTTGAACTAATCCCTCTAAGCCCTTGTTCACAAGGGCTTTTTCTTTGGTTTTTCTCTCAAATGAAATAGCCTTGGGTTCCCCCAAGGCATACCGAAAACACATATTATTCTGTCAATTTAACTTGAATCCACCCCTTTACACATCAACCATCTGCTTTTACACCATCACTAAAAACCGTACCCATATTGAACACGAGGTCAAACAACCCGTCAAATACATCAAACAGTCCTCCGTCATCCCGATCCACTTTGGGAGGCTTTTTTTGTCCCTTTTGCTTCGGCACTTTTGGTTCCGCTTCTTTGCCGCTCTGATTATTCTGATTGTCCGGTTTTAGCACAGGCGGCAAATCGATTACCTTCTTATTATCGTCATGAGGTTGGGTACGGGGAGGCGCTTGCGGTTCCGTCCCTCGGGCAGGGGGCCGTTGTTGAGGACGCTGAATCCGACCTTCATCTTTCACCCTTCGATCATGCGGATTAACAACAGGGCTGCCGGATTGCGCGCCGCGATTGGCCACGGCCAAACTGGACACTTGTTTATCCGCAGGTGGCGCAGGCAATTCATTTGCTGGATAAGCGTATGCGGGATCTTGTTTCCATTTCCAACCGATCCATTTCCCTTTGGACAAGGAATCATCTCCCGTAACAAAGAAATGCCGCGCGTCTTGCTCATCCTTTTGCTTCACTGGCGCGGAGTCAGCTCCGACCGTATGAACAGCGTACACGCCAACACCAATCAGCAACAAACATCCAGCAACGAGCCCGACCACTTTCCATGGCAATAAAGGCCTTGCATTCCTTCGAGGAGAAACCCGCCGATACGTTTCAGGAGGGAGGGTTATCACAGAGCCTGTTACGCGGCTTTCTCTCTGCCCTTTTTTTGATACGGCAGAAATCTTTTCTTTTGCGTGAACCGGTTTCGACAAGCGTTGGCTCTCCGCCGTTTCCACAACCCCCATTTTCCCCGACGCCAATTTCACCGGTGTGTCATCATGATGCAGCGGCCCCGCTTGCGCTTCTTTGGCCATGGTTTCCGCGATACGCCTCACCACGGTGCGAATCTGAATGGTGGAACCGCCCGGAGGGTTGTTCGAAGCTTTGACGTCAGGCGCTGGTTGGTTGCCCTCCGACTCCATGGCTGATTTCTTGATCACTTTCACCACTCTCCTTATCAACTGGGTTCTTCGATTAAGAAGGAAAACTTCACATTATGTATCGCCAGGACTCGATCAACATAGAAGCATTCCTCATTTCACATTTGCTCCACCTTCGTATCTCGTCGCCTCCAATTGACGATTTCCGCCACCTCCTTTCATCAACTTACAATTTTTTACATGAATTCTTCCAATCACATACTCAGAATAATTACACATAGCTATTTGAAATTCCTACCAAATCAACCGATCTTTTTCTTCGGCTTGGGCAAGCCCTGTAAAAAGAGGCGGGATAGCTGACAGAACACCAATAAAACAAAAAATGAGTCAGTTGGCACATCCCACCAACTAACCCATTTTTCTTTGGACAATCCGTGGCAAGTGCCACCCGTAAATGGTTGAAACCATGCGCAAGGCAACTACTAACACGCACAGCGCCAACAATTGCCAACCATCTTCCAACCAATGAAGACCGATGACGACCCCGGTGATGACAGACCATAACGCGTATATCTCTTTTTGCAAAACGAGCGGTTTTCTACCAGCCAGCAAATCGCGGATCATGCCTCCGCCAATCCCAGTCATCACCGCGGCGAAAATCACAGCGACCAACGGCAATCCTTTACCCGAAGCATACAAAGCTCCCTGGACCGAAAAAGCGGCCAACCCGATCGCGTCAAAGAAATTAAGCCATTTTTTGCAGTATTGAAACCACTTCGCGGGACAAAACAACACCAGCGTAATGGCAACCAACGCCACATAGATCATCAATTCTTGCTTCCACAGCACATCCGTCGGCAAACCAATTAACGCGTTGCGGATGACGCCACCCCCAAACGCAGTAACCAGACCTAAGACATAAGCACCAAATAGGTCATACTTTTCTTCCATTGCGATGATGGCACCACTGATCGCAAAAGCAGAAATGCCCACCACGTTTAAAATCTCCCAGGACACTGACAATATGGTTCCTCCTTCCCATTCCAACAAACCTCACTCATTATAGCTTGGCTGTGGAAAAGTGGGAATAGGAAATCATTATATTTCTGCAAAAAAACGCTTAATACTGATTAAGACTGGAAAAGGTTGTCCCGTTGAAAAATATTTGCACCCGCCGCGGGTTAAAATAGGTGAAGATTGTGTTTCAACCAATACATTATTTTAAAAGCTGCATGCCAGCGGAAAAACGTTTTCTCAATTAGAGCCTGTTTTACGGGTCCTTCATTATTTCTCATCCAGAAGATGGTTAAAATCTTTCTCACTTTCGAAAACAGGTGATCCCATGCTCCATCGACTCCTCCTTTCTTTATGGATGATCTGGGACCGTGTGTATTATTTGGTTACCCGACTCCGTTATGTAGACAAAAGGAAACGTAATATCTTTCGTGTCGTTATCAAACGTTACCGGGGCGAGGAAATCACCACATCAGACGGATACACACTCAAAGCCGGAGATTGGTACGTCCAACTGCACTTCCACAATGCCTACCTCGCCCAACTGCTCAGGCAATCGCCACGCCACCCGATGAGCTGGGCCGCTATTCTGACCAAAAACGTCCGCTCATCCCTCCCTCAATTGACCCGATACATCAACCAGCACCCCAAAGCCGCCCAGATCCAGGTGGTGTTGGGAACCACCTTCCTCTATCGCGGAGCACATCGGTTGGGGTTTGAAGTGGCCGACATTCAGCATCTGATTCATCGCCTCTTCAAAGCGGTGAGCGCACGCGTTGTTTTTTTGATGAGCCACCCCTACGGTTGCTCGGAGCTGTTCAAAAGAAACGCCCAACTCGTCCCCAAACGCGTATACATCTCCAAAGAAAAACTTAATCGCTTTCACTTGTGACAAGCCCCCTCGCCGCGCGGGGGGCTTTTTTCACTGATCATCCCGTTGCTCCACGATGATTTTCTTAGCCTGTTTGCGAACAGCATTTGAAACGGCTTCTGTGATTTTGCTCTCATACGCAGTATCCACCACAAACTGCCCATCGACGGTGATCCGATACATTGGCGGAGGATTTTCATCAACATAACGCACGCCGAAATACTCACAGATCCCTTTGGCTGTGGTGAAAGGGAGGAGGGGATGACTGGGGGCAATTCTCCGCTCTCCGAACGCGATGGATCAACGGAATGGCAATGGGATTGCGAACGAGAGGAAGGTAAATGGAATCATTGATGGAAAGGATGGAATATGCCGCCGATTCGAAGCAATAATAAATTGGATTTTTCCACAGGCGACAAAGCCCTTGGATATCAAGGGGTTGTCCATTTTTCTGCCTTTTATACAGCAGGTATCATAGCAGGTATTATGGTGGAAATTGAAACAGGTGCTTTATTAGAGGATATAGCAGGTGTCGAGCATAAAAAACCCGCCGTTTTGCCGGCGGTTTTATTTTCATCAACCCGCTTGGGTAAAGACCCATTAGAGTTCTGAATCGAAATAGCTTCCCAAGGAAACCCATATCCAATCCGCTAACAATAAATTATCTCACTAACTCTATTTGTCTTCTGGATATATCTCAATCACATTTTGCCAAGTAGTCAGACCCATTTTTTTCTTCTGTTGAAGGGCTATCGCATCTGCTAAAATCTCTCGATTACGATTTGAAAAAATCATAATAAACTGACACTTACCATTCTTATTCATACTTTCGACCAACGATTTTTCAAAAGGAACAATGGTTTCCTTCTCTTTATTAATTGGTATGCTTTCAGCAACCAGCTTTGTATTCCCATCTTCATCAATCCATATTAAACTAACACGGGTATCATAAGGAATTGGAGCCATATGTAAACCTGCAACTTTATTTTTAATATAAAACTGGTTGTTTTTCGGTATTAGCTTAGTTGGTTTATGATTTTCGTCAATTAATGAGGGGATTGGATATAGTTCCAGTCCCTTTTCTTGAAAGTTGGCAGGAATTTGGAAAGATTGTTTTTCTACTAGCTTTGGATCAAGTGTTCTACTTTTGTCATTTTGGACAAAAAGACGAATCAAACTCAGATTAAACCCATCGTATCTCTGATATTCCATGCTTTTTGTTCGTTCCATAGGAAAGATAGTTAATTCCTCTGCACCATTTGGATTCCATTGAATAGATACAGGAACCTCAACAGTAGCATCAGATTTTGAAATTACATGAATACTTGATTTCCAACCTCCACTTTTCATTTTTATATTTGCTATACTGTTTCCCTGTAGCGCAATCAACGTATATGGTATATCTTTCTTAGTTGCATTATCGAATATTAATTTCCCCGTTAGTTCATGTGCATGATTTGTATTCTTTAGGAATGTGAACCGCTCTCCTTGTACTGATATTGTATCAATCCACTTTTTATCTGGTCTAAACGAAAAATTTACATTAAAAATTTCTGGTTCTTCGACAACTTTACCTACATCATTAAAAAGGTGATGAGCATTTTCAAAAATCGTTTGATCATCTTTATTGATATTCACATGAGACTCCCCTTTTTTATAGTCTGAACAACTAATTAAAAACATAAATAGGATCATGACCAATATATATCTTCTCAACATTTCATTCACCCTCTTTTTTCAATGAAGCAAATACGAAAAAGGGACAGTCTAATGTCCCTTTAGATTTTCTACTTAACAATTTTCTTATCACCAGTAAAGCCAGTATACAAATGTATTCCATCGTTTACTGAATGAAGCGAAAGTGCACTCCACTTTCCTGGCTTTTTACCTGTATGACAGTGAGATATCGCTGATGCGTATGCAATAGCCAGTTTTTTTTCACCTTTACCAACAAACTTTCCATTAAACCCGAGCGATGCCTGAGCTGTTGTGGTTGCTATAAGCGCTTTTCCTTTGGTAATAGCAGTAGTACTAACTACTTTACCTATCTCTAATTGTGTACGGCCAGTTGCTAAGGCCCAAAAACTCCCCGCTCTGGTAGAATCAGAACCAATTTCCGTTGGAAGCTCTATATCAGGGTTGTTTTTCCAAATATCATCAAGAGCTGCATCGGAGTCATATGACTTTGCCATTTCTTCAGACCTTTTCAACAATTCATCATCCGTTTCCGCGAATGCTTTCCCTCCAGAAAAAGCAAAAGAGCCGGCTATGACTGTTAATGCTAACATTGTACCTAAGAGCTTCTTTTTCATATAAACACTCCTCTAAAAAAAGTTTGTTAAATGAGGATTACCCCCATTTCGTTATTATAAAGTAGTAAATTTTACAAAAGTATTACAAAACAAAAAGAATAAACCGCAATATTTCTCTGTAATTATTTAAAATAAAAATTATCATATGTAATATAGAAACATGCACAAAAAAGTCTGTATTATCACGAGTAATTTTATAATGGTTAACTGTGGCTTCGCTTGTAAAAGAGCCCTCAGAACCCAAAGAAATAGAAAGGTCATAAAACCATATTGCCGCGCATATAAAAAAATTCCGCCTAAGAAACAGGCGGTTTTTTGTGTATGAAAGGTGATGATTAGAAGGAAACCCCATCAGCCCGCTTGCTTTTCCTTTGTCGCCGCCATTTCCTTGGATGCTTGCAGAAACTCTTCATATCCTGGTGGCATCTCTTCATTACCCGGAATAATGGTCAGCCTTTCTACTCCGAGGGCTTTCAAAATTCGATTCGCTTTCTCTACGCTGATACTTTGATAATCAAACCGCTCATCCTTGCTTACTTGTGGTTGGGATACGCCAAGTCGTTTGGCCAATTCACTTTGGGTGATCCCTTTCCAGAGCCGTAATTTGATGAGGTGCGAGCCGAGTTCATTCATGGAGACCGTTTCTTTATCAAACTCCCCACGGATGACCCGTTCATACTCTTCAACCTCTGCTTTCATCTGATCATACAGCCACGGCGAACGCTTTTTGCACTTTGGGATCAATCATCTGCGCCGCCTCTTCCAAGCCAGGATCATCCATGAAACCATACTCGATCAGGACAGCTGGCATACGCGTCTCACGCAACACGAAAAAGTTAGCTGTTTTTATGCCGCGGTCCTTGCGCGGTACAGCAGTTTTCACGTGTTTGTGAATAAGTTCAGCCGCTCGCCTTCCAGCTGAGCTGCCCTTGTAATGGTATGTCTCAATCACTTCCCCGCCGCCCGCATTGTAATGGCAAGACACATACAGGTCAGCCCGTTTTTTGTTGGCTAGCCCTGTGCGCGTCGCAAGCGGCGTGTCATTGTCCGTCGGAGCCACAAGCAGGGTCTTGAAGCCACACCGCTTCAACTCATCGTCTAAATATCGGACAACCGCCCGATTAAATTCATTTTCCTTGATGACCCGCCCGTTCAACTGCGGAATGGGCGGCGTCCGCTTGCCTGTATTCATCCCGTTGAAGTAGGCTCCCGGCGCCTTACCGCGTAAAAGCGGCAGGTTTCCTGAAAGCCCCTTCCCGAACCGGACATACCCCTCTCAAGGTATCCGGCTCTCCACCTATATTCTCTAGCCTTTTATCTCGACCGCTCATCCCTTCTTCAGACCCGTGATTTGCCCCGCTCTCAAGCATCTGGAAGCATATCCACCCCGGGATCGTCCGTGCCAAACTTCATCCTTTTGTATCCCTCATTGTATAAGGGTTGCGTGGCCCATCCCGCCGCGGTTGGGTAAACGACTGCAAATGTCCCCCCAACTGCATGCTTGCGTATCACTTTTCTGATGGATGTTTTGGTTTTGCTAGCCAGCGTTTTAAAACAGCTGTACTTCATGATGTAATGGAATTTGTTTAACACACTCACATTGTGGGCGAGTTGATAATAACGGTACAGCCCCGACAGATGCGCATGGTAGTTCCTCACGATTTCATGCGCTTTAAGCGGGATCAGATTGGCTCTGTGTCGCGCTTGCCACTGGCTGTTTATTTGCAGCAGTGCGGTGTGGCAACTTCTGTGGGGACGGAATCCATGGGAAGAAGGCAAAAAATGCGGCTCATAGATCGCTTCCAACAGCATTCGTAACACTTCCAATACCAATGCATCCTCATTGGCTGGAACCGGATGCAACCACTTTCGGCCTTCTGCGGTTGGAACAGCGATCCATTTCACGGGCCGATGTTGATAGGAAAGCGATTTGAGTGCCGCAATGGTGTTGTCGATGTTTAACGGTCGAACGCCATCTATGACGGCCCCATCCATTCTCGCGGGTGCGTCGCCTTGGGCCAACTTCGAGCTGGCCAGCAAATAAAAATCGAGATTGTACAGATTCCGGTACAACCGTTTGAACGGATAGGATGGCTCTTTGGCGGCCAGACAGCGCAATACAACTTCAGGTATTTGCAAGAGCGTTCCGCTCCTTCCTGAGTTTATATTGGCTTGATAGGCTGTTCCCCTTCGCCATGTGGCAGGCTTTCCCTACCTCGGACTACTACGGGAACTCCGTCACCATAGCGGCAAACGGGCATCCGGCGCACAGGCCACCATACCGCTCCCCGCCGTAGGTGATCCTCGTTTAGGCTTTTAAAGACACGGCTTGCCATGATGTCGGATGTGACGTTCGCCCTTTTCCCCGCACCGGGGACGCGAAGCCAAGAGGCGCATAGATGAACCTAGGGCACGGATAGGTTCATCCTTTGGCTTCCGACGCGCGAGCCGCCTTAAGCGTCGGGGGGATGATGACCCCGCTCGGGCTGTCATTCAAGCAGTCTAGCCTTCATCCTCGTTCACAGCATTTCGCCTCGCCATTCAGTTGTGGTTTGGCGGCAAACCAACTTATGGCTTCTACAGCATGCTATTGTCCCCTCCCGGTTTCCCGTTTAGGTGAGCTGTCGGCGATCGGTCTGTCGCGCCTTTGACCGACTGCGTGCCAAAGCAGATTCCTTAAAAGCCCTTACGAGCGCACATGCCCGTCATCCAGTGCGATCAACTTCCCCATCTCTTCCCTCCTGTTCGTGATTTCAAGATGAGGCCGGTCAGGCCTTTTCAAGCACTTCGTCTTATCTTATGCGACATCTGGCGGCCCAGTCTGCGCGAATGCCGATCATTCTTCGCGTAAATGCACGCTAATTCAATTCATAAAATTCAGACTAATATCACCGGATGTGCCAACGCCGCAAGAGCCCACCTCATTCGGTAGGCTCCTGCGGTTGTGGTCGATATAGCCCACAAGCATCCCAAGTCGGGTAATGACGTCCCGGCTGGAAGTTGCATCGGTAGCTTTTTTCAGTTGGCGCAAGGAACTTACATGTCTCACACTTATACAAAGTCCAAGTAATCCCATATTTTTTTACCATGGGGTTCTTACTTTTTTCTTCGATTCGATCTAAATCGACTTGACCTTGTTGTTTCTTGATAGCGACCACACTTTCTAATAAAAGAAAATAAGTAAACTACACTCCACTATACCACACTCTTGTTCCCCACATGCATAAAATTTATGCAAATTCAATGCACAAAAAAAGCTTCTCCCGACGCAATCCTAAGGAGAAGCTTGGTTCACTTATCAATCCTCTACCCAGCGGTATCCGCAATCATCGCACAAATATTCGTCATTTTCCGTTTGTGACACCATCTTTGAACCGCAACGCGGGCATTTCTCGTTGTCTCTGCCCCAAAAATTTCTCTCCATCCCCCTGCCTCCCTTCTTATCCGGCATGATGCAATGTCATTTTATAATATAGAATGAGTTCTTTTCCCTTTTTGCTTGTGATTTTAACCGCTGGCTTTCTCAAACAGGATCGACCAGCGGCAAACTGGCTCCGTTTGTAATTAATTTTATTTTATCAAAAGACGAAAAAATCTGTAAATAAGAAACGAAAATTCTCTCCTTGTTTCCTGCGCGTTGTAACAAAAACTCCCCCCTTGTCCGACCTTCTTTCCACCGGCGCCTCCACGTGATTGCCGGCCGTCCCTTCTCCCCCTGAATCGGTTAAAATAAAGAGGCGAACGACCAGCAGCCCTTTTTGCCCTTTTCGCCATTTATCCCGCTTGCCAAAATCAGACGAAGGAAGTGTTAAAGTTTGGATAAAGAAAAACTAGTCGCCATGACAGAATCGTTTCGCACAAATCTTTCCACCCTTATCCGCCTGAGCAAAGATCTTTTGGAACGGCAGTTGATGCGCCACGATGTTCCCATCACGGCACGCCAATTTGCCGTATTGGTGCAGCTCAGCAAGCAACCGCTCACCATCAAACGCTTAGGGGAAGTCTTTTCCATCGAGCCTCCCACTCTCATCCCCATCATTGACACATTGGAACGCCACCAATTGGTAAGACGGCTGACTGACAAACAAGATCGGCGTAAAAAGCATGTCGAAACCACCGACAAAGGCCAGCGGTTGATTCAGCACATGCATCAGCATATCGAACAAAACCCCATCGCCATCGCCCTCTCCACCATGGGCGAGGAAAACAGCCAGCAACTCATCGACTTGTTAGCTGAACTGGTCGTTCATCTGCAAGCGGCGCACCGGAAAGAGACGGATTAACCCTGTGCCGGAGTTTGGTGCTGGTGCACCTCCTCCCTGCGACCACTGGACAGGCGTCGCAGGGTGCTTTCACCAATGTATAGAAGGAACAGATCAGCACCGAGTCCGCCGCCTGTTCCTTTTACCTTTTTATACCCGTTCACAGGGACCATCATGCCACTTAAACCGACCCATCGTGCTGTCATCCTTTTCATTTCATATTGACATTCTTGTATATACAGGTCTAAAATGAAATCAACCTGTATATACAGGTTACAGCTTGGAGGCAACCTCTGGAGGAGCCAAAGCTCCAGCACATGTTGTCACCTAACCAAGCCCATCTATACACCGCCGGCAAACGAGCGATCGTCTAATTATTCAAAACCTTCTCCAGATTCTTGTTGCCGTACCATGGTGCAAAACCCTTTTTCATGTCCCATGCGCCTAAAAGGGCCATCTCCATTACTCGCCTCCTTTGCCAATGCGAAAGGATGCGACAAGCACGTAAAAAATCTTAAACAACAGGAGGCGAATCCTGCATGCAGCGCACACTTACTTTTGATTTCTTCCAACGGATCGGCCGCGCAATGATGGCTGTCGTGCTTATCCTCCCCCTTGTCTCGATCTTGATGGGACTGGGCGGCGTCATCCTCAATCCCAATGTGCAACAACTTCTCCCCTTCTTGGCAGGCGATGCTTGGCAAGTTGTCGGAGAACTGATGCAACGCGCCGGACAAGCGGTCTTTAACAATTTGCCCGTTCTGTTTGCCATCGCCATCGCTATCACTTGGACCAATCGCGGCATGGCTGGCTTTTCCGCACTTATCGCCTTTTTCATCATGCACACCACCATCGGGGCCTTGATCGATATCACAGGCGTCAAGCTGAATGAACGGATGCTGGGCACCGAATTGGGCATTCCCACCTTGCAAACCGGGGTGTTTGGTGGCATCTTGATCGGGTTTTTGACTGCTTATTTATACAACCGCTTTCATAAGGTGCAACTGCCTGACGCCATCTCCCTTTTCAGCGGTGAACGGCTGGTACCCATCGTCGCTTCTTTCGGCGGAATTGTAACCGCTGTCATTTTGTTCTTCGCTTGGCCGCAAATCAGTCTTGGGGTGTTGGCAACAGGTGACTTCATCGCCAACCACACCAATCCGTTAGTCGTCGGTCTGTACGGGGGGCTAGAAAAACTGTTGATTCCATTTGGGCTCCACCACATTTACAACACTCCCCTGCTGTTCACGGACATCGGCGGCGCTTACACCACTTTGGACGGCGCCCGCGTCGTTGGGGACCAAAACGTGTATATCGCTCAAGTGATCGACAAATTGAAAGACGCCAGCATTTCCATCACTGGTGGTACTTATATTGCTGGTAAATTCATTCCCGTCATGTTTGGTTTGCCCGCAGCTGCCCTGGCCATGTACCAAGTTTCCAAGACAGAGAAAAAAGGCAAAGCCAAGTCACTTTTGGCTGCGGCAGCCATCACCGCTCTGTTGACCGGCATCACCGAACCGCTGGAATTTACATTCCTGTTTGTTGCACCCGTCCTGTATGCCGCGCACACCGTATTGACAGCGCTGGCATTCGGCCTCATGAATGCGCTTGGCATGCACGCTGGCTTTGCGGGCGGTTCTGGTTTGATCGACTTTATCCTATTCAACAGCCTGCCAAATCACTCTAACGCTTGGCTGGTCACCATCGGGCTGGGGCTCGTGTTTGCAGTCATTTATTACTTTGTGTTCAAATGGCTCATTCTGAAGTGGGACTTGAAAACGCCCGGTCGGGAAGATGACGGGGAAGAAACCAAGCTGTACACTAAAGAGGACTATCGTGCCAAACAACAGACGGCATCTTGTATTGAACAACCCAACGCCGAGGCGGAAAGCTCACGCGCTTCCCAGATTCTCGCCGCATTGGGTGGACAAGAAAATATCCGCCAATTAGATGCCTGCATCACCCGGTTGCGCGTCGGTGTCCACGATCTCTCCAAAGTCGACGAGGAAGCGTTGAAACGGTTGGGCGCATCGGGTGTGCTAAAGGTGAACGATGGCATTCAAGCCGTCTTCGGTACGAAATCTTCTATCATCAAAGCAGAAATCGAAGAAATCATGCAATGAAACAGGTGATATCATGAACGAATGGTGGCGTAAAGCCGTTGTCTACCAAATTTACCCCCGCAGTTTCAAAGACTCCACTGGCGATGGTGTGGGCGACCTGCGTGGCGTCATGGAAAAGCTAGATTATCTGAAAAACCTTGGCGTCGATGTGATATGGTTGACTCCCATTTACCGCTCGCCTTTGCGGGACAACGGCTACGACATCAGCGATTATTATCAGATCCATGAGGATTTAGGAACCATGAATGATTTTGAAGCGTTGTTGGCAGAGGCCCACGCTCGCGATATGAAAATCATCTTGGACATGGTGGTTAACCACACTTCCACCGCACATCCATGGTTCCAAGAGGCTCGCGCTTCATTAGACAACCCTTACCGTGACTTCTACATCTGGCGCGACCAACCCAACAATTGGCAATCCAAATTTGGCGGCTCTGCTTGGGAGCGTGACCATACAACTGGGCAATATTATTTGCACCTGTTTGATGTGACGCAAGCCGACCTCAATTGGGAAAACCCGGAGTTGCGCCGCCGCATCCACAAAATGATGAAATGGTGGTTGGACAAAGGCGTGGACGGCTTTCGACTTGACGTCATCAACCTGTTGTCAAAAGATCAGCGTTTCCCGGATGACGACGGCTCTGTCCCCCCGGGTGACGGGCGCCGTTTTTACACCGATGGGCCCCGGATTCACGAGTATCTCGCGGAGATGAACCGGGAAGTGTTTGTCCACTACGACATGATGACTGTAGGGGAAATGTCTTCCACATCCATCCCCCATTGCATCCGTTATACCCATCCGGACAACGGCGAACTAAATATGACGTTCAACTTCCATCATTTGAAAGTAGATTATCCGGGTGGTGAGAAATGGGCCGTTGGTGAGATGGACTTTCTGGCTTTGAAGCGGATTTTAGCGGATTGGCAAACGAGCATGGCCAAAGGCGGCGGCTGGAACGCCCTGTTCTGGTGCAACCATGATCAACCGCGCATCGTCTCTCGTTATGGCGATGATCAAACCCACCGTGTGGCCTCAGCCAAAATGCTGGCCACCGCACTCCATCTGATGCAAGGCACCCCCTTCATCTACCAGGGCGAAGAATTGGGCATGACGAATCCCGACTTCACTTCTTTCGCAGATTATCGCGATGTGGAAACGCACAACATGGTGTCCATTCTGCGGGATCAGGGCTATTCCGAAGCGGAAGTGCTGAAAATCATTCGCCAGAAATCACGGGACAATTCCCGCACGCCCATGCAATGGGACGCAACGGAACATGCCGGTTTCACGACAGGGACGCCATGGATCAAGGTCGCGCCCAACTACCAGGAAATCAATGCCGAACAGGCGCTTGCAGACCCCGACTCGATCTTTTATCATTACAAGAAATTGATTCGTTTGCGCAAAGAGCTGGACATTGTCACCACCGGCACATATGAATGCGTCGACATCGACCATCCTGAAGTCTACGCGTACTTGCGCCATGGTGACAATGAAAAGCTGTTCGTGGTCAATCTGTTCGGCGGGCGGGCCCTTTCTTATACCGTACCGGAGGAGGTGCTCACTTCTGTCCAAGGATGGACGGGAGAAATTTTGCTCTCCAACTATCCAGATTCCGCCGCCTTTAGGGAACAGTTGCCATTGCGACCATATGAATCAATCGTCTATCGACTCACTGCCAATTGAGAGGAAGAGCCTGTGTTGGATAACATTTATCTTTCAATCTATCATGATTTGGTCAATCAAATCGAACAGGGCACCTTGCCGCCCGACAGTAAACTCCCGTCAGAAAACGAGTTGGCCGTGCAATATGGCACCTCGCGGGAAACGGTGCGCAAGGCCCTACACCTCCTCTCACAACATGGATATATCCATAAAATCAAAGGCAAAGGCTCTTTTGTCCTACATGTCAACAAATTCAATTTCCCCGTCTCCGGACTGGTCAGCTTCAAAGAACTGACCAAACGGATGCGGAAAAACGCGACAACGAAAGTGATTTCGCTCAAACGGGGCAGGCCGTCCCCTTATATCGCCACGCAATTAAACATTTCTCGCACCGAAGAGGTCTGGGAAGTGATTCGGGTGCGCGAGATCGATGGGGAGAAAATCATCCTCGACAAAGACTATTTTCGAAGCTTTATCCCACCGCTTACCGTGGAGATTTGCGAAGACTCCATCTATGAATACCTGGATCAAACGCTAACGGTGGGCATCAGTTTCGCCAAAAAATTTATCACCATTGAGAACATTACCGAAGAAGACCAAGCCTGGCTCGATCACAAGCAATACCCCATGATCGCCGTCGTGCGCAACTATGTGCACTTGGAGGATAACACCTTGTTCCAGTATTCCGAATCCCGCCACCGCCCCGACAAATTTCGCTTTGTCGACTTCGCGCGGCGGGCATAAAAAACCCCCGTGTCCCAAAAGTATTCGGGATGCGGGGGGTTCTTTTATCCGCTGAAATCGGATGACATCATCTTCCCATTTAGAAACAGCCCAAACTGAAGATCGGACAAGAAAAATACCCCCTCCAGCCAAACGACTTGGCGCATAAGGGGGTATTCTTTCGGCAAGGCCGGTGCGAAGAAAATGCTTTCTCTGTCAATCTAATATAGAGAAATAAATGTCTGACAGTCAGTCGCTTCCGATGTGACGATGCCATCGACGAGCTCAGCGACAACCTCTTTGCCTTGCTGAATGCAATCCGGCAAGCCGACGCCTCTGTAGAAGGAACCGGACAGCAAGACATTGGGCAACGCCTCTCGCACTTGGCCCATGGTGCGCTCCACCCAATAAGGGTGTCCCACTTCGTATGGTGGCCGGGATGCTGTAAAGCGGTGGACAAAAGTGAACTCCGGTTCACCGCTGATATCCATCGCCCGAATCCGGCGCAAATCAGCAAGCACCGTTTGGATGATTTCCTCATCGGAGCGGTGGACGATTTCGTCGGTTTGGGGCCGGCCGACAAAACAGCGGAGCAAGGCTTTCCCTTCCGGCGTGGTATGAGGCCATTTTTGGTGAAGCCAAGTGCAGGCCGTAATGGACAAGTCCGCCTGACGGGGCACGATAAAGCCAGTGCCTTGAACAGAGACGCGCACTTGTTCTTTGGGAAACGCGAGCGCAACTGTGGCCACCGAGGTGGGTTCAGACATGTCAATCGGTGGCAAGTCAAGATAAGGGCGCAACAGGCGCCGCGTCACCGGATGTGGTGTGGTGAACACCACGTGGCTGGCCTCGATGGTGCCCCCGTCGCTCAATGCCAACCGATACCCCTCTTCCAGCTTAGTGAAGTGAATGATTTCCGTGTTCTTTCGCACACAAGCAGCCGGCAGGGAGGCCTCGATTCGTTCGACTAGCGTACCAAGCCCGCTCCGGAGCGTTTGAAACATGCCCTTTTTTCTCTTGGAGGTGCGGGGCGGGCGGGTGTTGCGCATCGCTTTGATCAGGCTCCCGTGCTCCATCAAGAGCCGGTGATACTGCGGAAAAGTGGCCAACAAACTGAGATGGTCGATCGGATTTCCGTACACGCCGGAGATCAAAGGTTCGATCACCCGGTCCACCATCTCATCACCAAAACGCCGACGGAAAAAGTCCCCGACAGACAGGTCGCCAGCCATCTCTTCTGGGGGCAGAAGCAAATCTTCCAAGGCCCGTGCCTTACCTGGCACAGACAATAAGCCCGATTGCAAAAATGGCTCGATCTTCGTTGGCATCCCCATGACAGACCCTTCAGGAATGGGGTGCAATTCGCGTTCATGACAGATAAAAGCCTGTCCCGTTTCATTGTTGACCAATTCGCCTTCCAATCCTAGATCCATGGCCAACTGGGTGGCGTGGCGTTTCCGCTCCAAAAAGGAGTCCGGGCCCTTTTCGATGACATAGCCGTCCCGCCTCAACGTGTCAATTTTCCCGCCTAATCGGGAACTAGACTCAATCAGCGTGAATTGCATCGGCAACCGCTTGGCTTCTATTTCCCGATGCAAGTAGTAAGCAACGGTTAAGCCGGTGATGCCGCCCCCCACGATGGCGACATGATTCTTTGGTCGACTCATGGCTTCTCAGATGGCTCCTTTGCGAATGAGTTCCTTGCTCAAAATCCCGCTCAAACAAGCGATGAATTCCGGTCGGGCGTTAGGCATCGGCGGCCGGTAATAGTTCGCCCCCAACTCGTCAGTCACCGCTTTGCACTCAATGTCATTGTCATACAATACTTCGAGGTGCTCAGCTACAAACCCGATGGGGCAATAGATGAAGGAAGTAAATCCTTCACGTTCGTGCAACTCGCGTGTCAAATCCTGCACATCAGGGCCCAGCCAAGGCTCCGGTGTACGTCCCGCGCTTTGCCATCCCATCCGGTAGTGAGGGATGTCCACCCGCTCAGCGATCAATCTCGCCGTTTCCTGCAATTGGTGGGGATATGGGTCACCCAGGGCCAAGATTTTCTCTGGCAAACTGTGTGCCGAAAAAATCACCACAGAACGTTCTTTTTCCTCCGCCGGCATCGAGGCGAACAGCTCCCGCAACTGATCTGCCCAGTACTCCACGTATGCGGGTTCATCATGCCAACTGTCGATGCTATGAAGCTTGATTCCAAGCGCTTCTGCCTTGTCTGCAGCCCGACTGTTGTAGCTTTTCACACTGTAGGTGGAATAATGCGGCGCCAACACCAGGCTGACGGCTTCTTCGATCCCGTCGTGGGCCATCTGCTCCACCGCCTCTTCAATAAACGGAGAAATGTGTTTCAAACCCAGATAGCCGTGAAACTCCACTTCCGGAAAACGCTGGTTTAGATCAGCGACAACTTTCTCCACTTGCGCTTCAGTGATTTTGGCGAATTGATTGATCTCGCCAACCGCTTCATACCGCTCAGTCAGTTCATCCAACAATGCTTGGGGTGGCTTTTTCCCCCTGCGGATATGCGTATAGTACGGCTCAATCTCCGACTTGCTCCGCGGTGTGCCATAAGCCATCAGGAGCACTCCGATTTTTTTCCGTTTCACACGATCATCTCCCCGTTTTTGCGTGAATAGCTGTGCACCAATGCCGTCAATTTCTGCATCGTTTCCACACTGCATTGCGGGAAGATGCCATGCCCCAAGTTAAAGATGTAACCGGGCTGTTCCGTGCCTTCGTCCAACACTTGTTTGGCCTTTTTCTCCAATGTTTCCCATGGAGCCAAGAGCAAGGCCGGCTCCAGATTCCCTTGCAGCGCCTTGTCCACTCCGTATTCGGTTCTCGCCTGAGTGATGGTGACCCGCCAATCCAAGCCAAGCACATCTACCGGCAACTCATTGAACGACCGCAACAAATGACCGGTGCCCACGCCAAAGTAGATGAGCGGCACACCGGTGTCTTTGAGGCTGGAGAAAATCCGGTGCATCGTGGGGAAAATGAATTCACGGTAATCGGCTTCGCTCACAGCCCCGACCCAGGAGTCAAATACCTGAACCGCTTTGGCTCCGGCCGCAATCTGCGCGCGCAGGTATGTGATGGTCATATCGGCCAACTTCTCCATCAGCAACGCCCAGGTCTCTGGCGCGGTGAACATCATCGCTTTCGTTTTGTAATAATTCTTTGATGGACCGCCTTCAATCATGTAACTGGCCAGAGTGAACGGCGCTCCCGCAAATCCAATGAGGGGGACGCGAAGCTCATTGGCCAGGATTTTGACAGCATCCGTGATAAAAGGGATGTCTGAAACCGGATCCAATTCTCCCAAGCGGCGAACATCGGCAGTGTTGCGAATCGGATTGTCAATGACTGGCCCGATACCGGAACGGATCTCAACATCAACGCCAATCGGCTTCAACGGTGTGACGATGTCAGCAAACAAAATGGCTGCATCCACGCCCAATTGATCAACGGGCAACTTCGTTACTTCCGCGCACACTTCAGGTATGTAATTCATTTCAAAAAAGCTGTACTTCTCCCTGATTTTCCGATACTCTGGCTGATAGCGCCCAGCCTGCCTCATATACCAGACCGGAACATAAGGGGTCGGCTCCTTACGGCAAGCCCGCAAAAACGTATCATTGAATGAAGATTTCATTGGATAAACCTCTTTTCTCTTCTCATCCTTCGTTGGTAAACAGTTTGCCACAGCAGTTCCAATGGTAAAACCAGATCTTGTCATAAAAGGCGTTCATTTTACAGTTACACCTAGTCGCATGTGATAAATTTCACATACACATCCTCCAAATGCTTTGTTTGTGCAAACGAGACCCCGATGCACAACAAATGCTCTGCACAGACAAGAGCCCGGCCAGCCCTCCTGTGAAGCTGAGGAATGTTATGGAAATGCCGTTTCAATAGCGGCTTATGACACCCTATTTCTAAACATGCGTTTAAATCAAATGTATAGTTCCTGATAGGAGATGTCAATATCTCAATTCGGTGACAAATTCTCTTCCTAAACGGTAACAGACAACGATGGCAGGCCGAATGAAAAGGCTCACACCCACCGCCACCTGCTTTCCCGAGTGTGATACAATGCAAGTACAAATCTTGTGAGAACGCAGGTGATCATATGAATCCGTTCCCTTCCTGGGATGAATGTGTCAATATGGAGCTGGCTTTTTTTCCTATCGGTTCCACAGAACAGCACGGCACCCATCTACCGATTCACACCGATACGATTATCGCCGCCATCGTTGCGCAACGGTTGGCGGAACGGTTCGCCCCCGCTTATGTGGTGCCAGCCCTCCCTTATTCAGCCTCATTTGAACACAGCGGGTTTCCTGGCTCGGTTTCCCTACGGGTGACCACCATCACCGCTGTCGTGCAGGATGTCGTTCACTCACTGGAACAGTCCGGCATCCCGCGCTGCGTGATAGTCAATGGACATGGCGGCAATGCCCTTCTCCACAATATTGCGCAGGAATTGAACGCGCACGGTCATCGGGTCATGCTAGCCCCCAAGCGCTTACATTGGGAGCGCGCTTACCAGCAGGCAGGCATCTCTGTCAGCCTGAGCCAAGACATGCACGCCGGCGAGGCAGAAACGTCTCTGCTTATGCACTTGTTTGCCGACGGCGTGGTCAAAACGGACAAGTTGATCGACGTGGATACGCCTCGGCGACCGCTGTTAGAAGTAGTAGGAATGAAGGCGTTTACCCCAACCGGAACGATCGGATTCCCTTCCCGGGCCACTTCGGCAAAGGGTAAAGCACTTCTGGACGCCTTGGTGCGCGAAATTTCCCATTCCGTGGAAGAATTCATGTCCTTGGGCTGACGACGGCTAGCATCTACATAAGCGGTAGAGCGAAGGTGTATCAGGCACCCTAGGGCGTGTCTGATGAATAGGCCAGCGGCTCCAAAACCATTTTCTCATTCGCTTCACTTGTGCATCGGCGCTCCTCGAGAAAAGGTTTTTCCGCCGCTTCTTCCCCACCAACTTGATTTGCCAGACACACCCTAGTCAGCCGAGACATACAAACAAGCGCCTCCTTTAAGAAGGCGCTTGTTCCTGTTGCCTTTTTCTGATGTTCATCAATCCGTAGGCTATACTCAACAAAGTCACCCACACCAAACCGGTGATAATCGCGTACATCCACATCTCATGAAACAACATGGTCAGCAGGATGGACACCAGCGCGCCCGCCCCAAACAAAGCGATCAACGACAGCTTGTCTTCCGCCTGCCGCCGGTAGCAAAAATAAGTTACAAATATGATGAGCCACGTGAAAATGCCGCCAAAAATCGAAATACCAAACATCGTGTTGTACGCGGTTGGCGTCAGCATGTTGAGTAGCACCGCAATCCCCAAACCAAACGAAGAAACGAGCAACGCTTGCAGGGGAACCCCTCGCTTAGTGACCTTCCCCCATGCGCGCGGCGCAAAGCCGCTTTGAGCTAAGGAAAACATCATACGCGTGCAAGCGTAAAGATTGGCGTTCATGGTGGACAGCGCCGCCGTCAGGATAATGAAGTTCATTATCCCCGCCGCATACGGAATCTTCAAAAGGGTGAGCACCTTGACAAACGGACTCTGATCGACCGCATCCCCTCCCACTTGATTCCATGGCACCACTGCCAGCATCACCGCCATCGCCAAGACATAGAAGAGAATGAGGCGAATGACCATCCATTTCATCGATTGCTTCAACACTTGTCTGGGGTGTTTGGCCTCACCCGCGGTTACGGCCACAATCTCCGTTCCCATGAAACTGAAGGTAGCCATCACGATCCCCATCCAGATTCCGGACCATCCATGAGGCATAAAGCCTCCCTGTGCCCGCAAATTGCTCAAGCTCTGTGCCGGGTCGCCCAAAATGAGACTGCCCCCGAGAATGACAAATCCAATGATCGCCAACACCTTGACAGTAGAAAACCAATATTCGAACAAACCGAAGCTTTTCACCGACATGGCGTTGACCATGAATATGATAAGTGCAAATACTACAACCCAAATCCATGTCGGCACGCCAGGAAACCACATCTTCATATAAAGGCCAACGGCAGTAGCTTCCCCGCCGATGGTAATGGCGTTGGCCGCCCAATACGTATATCGAACAAGATAGCCAAACCATGGTCCCAACACCTGTTCAGCGTGAACCCCGAACGAACCTGCGGTGGGGTGAACCATGGACATGTTCGCTAGACAATAAACCATCATCACCACGATCAACGCGGTGCCCAGATAGCTGAGGATCACTGCCGGCCCCGCATAATGAATCGACAAACTCGATCCCATGAACAAACCCGTGCCGATAGCGCTTCCTAGCCCGATCATCATCAATTGCCGGCTCGTCAATTCCCGTTTGAGAATATCCTCGTTCCGGCCAGCCTGAACTCTGCTCTCACTCAACTAAACCACCCTATTCTATCTTTTTCGGCACCTTGGATAACGTGCCGTTAAACATACATTTTAACTTACAATAATTCCTCACTCAATAAAAAAAGCCCCCTTGTGGGAGCACTAGGACGAATACCGTTTGCGGCGGCGAACATGCCAGTCGGAGGAAGAGTAATGGCGACGGTGCGAGGAAGAGTAGCTGTGACGCCAGTGACGGCGATAGTCAGAAGAAGAGTAGTATCGGCGCTTCCGTTTCCATTTCGATGATGAGAAAAAAACAAACAATCCACAATGATATTTTAGGGCTTCCAAGTCTTCAGCCAATTCCCCTTTGTGAGCGGCGGGGTGATCGGTGTAGAAGAAACGGCCCACATCCACGATTTTGACCTGCCCGTCCTGATCGATCATGATGTTATTCAAGTGCAAGTCATCTGGTATGATCCCTTGGCCGTAACACCGTTCAATCGCTTCTTCAATCTGGCTAAACTGCCGTTCGGTCAATTTTTCGCCCGCTTTCAGGGCTTGTCCCAATGTATATCCACTCACCTTGTCCACAATCATAAACTGGTCCTCTTTATAGTGGAGCGTGGGAAAAGCGGGATGCTCTTGTAGCTCGGCCAATAACACCGCATCCCCCTTTTCGCTGGGATCGGTCTTGAATACTTTGACCGCATAGTGTTCAAATTCATACACCTTGCCGCTCAATCCTTCTCCCAACAAGCGGTGGTGCTGGTCCATTTTTCCTGCCGCAATGATTGCGCCGAGATGCTCAACAACGGCCGGATCAATCGATAACGCGTGTCGGTCCATCATGGGTCCCCTTTCAAGCTTGCGCATTTTATCTCCATGGTACGCTTTCCCTACCTACTAACGAGAGAAACGCATTGCGGCGAGATGTAACAAATCGTTCACGTAATTGCGCTAGCAAATCAAGGCGCTTCCCCCGCCTCTTGGCAGCCGTTAGGCCCTTTCTCCTACACTGGATCGTCCACTAGGCGCGGTTGCAATATCTGCTTGATCTGGCCCATTTCCCGCAAAGCATACTCATATCCTAATTGCAGGCAGTGAAACGCCTTGTCAAAATCAAACATGCCCACAGCGTTGGCTTCTGGTTGTAACACCAGATCCGCTTGTCCGGTCACGTGCTTGATTTGATGGGCCAAACCGATGCTCACCGCCCGATTCAACACCGATAAGCAGGTCGGGAAAGAAGTGTCAACCGCTGCGGCCGACACCATGTTAATCGCGATGACCCGCTCCGCTCCCATCGCATGCAAGGCAGAGACCGGACAGTTGTCAATCACGCCTCCATCGATAAACACCCGGTTGCCGTATTCGACCGGCTTAAACAGCAAGGGGATGGAGCAACTGGCCTGGACAGCCACGGCAATGGGAATGTCCGTTACTACTTCTGAATCGGGGCAAGGTGATCGCATGGAGTGAGATGCGAAGATCACCTTTTTACCTGATTTCAAATCGGCCGCCACCAGGGCGACTGGCAATCGCATCTCCCGCATATTCGCGTGATTCGTTTTATGGGCAATCAATTGGTGAAGCCGTTTGCCTTTAAACAGGCCCGGAAGGGAAAAGTCGCCACGCAACAGTTTGAATATAAGCGCTTTGTAATCTACGTCGAGCACATCGCGTGTAAAGGCAGGCACGAAGTCCGTCAGTTCATCCACCGACAATCCGTAACCATACAGAGCTGCAACCATCGCCCCCGAACTCGTCCCGGCCAAGGCATGAATTTGGATGCCGTGCTCCTCCAACGCTTTCAACACCCCGACATGGGCACAACTGGTGATACCGCCGCCACTCAACGCTACTCCGACTTTTTCCATTTCACCCGACCTCTCGCATTGCAAATGATAATTTCAGTATCCGCATGCCGCATGAGTGATATTCCTCCGTTTTTCGCCGCTTATCAGTGAAAACCTTTCCATCAAAAAAGCCCCTTTGGGGGCCGATGGTACGCGTTTATTCACCTTGTCGCTTCACTTTCGATTCGCCGATTTGACTGTGCGCTTCATAAATGGCAGCAGAGACGTTCTGTTGTTTGTCGTCAAATCCAACCTCTTCTGCAAACTCCGTGTCCTCTTGTGCCAGGTCATTCTGTTTCTTCTTATTCTCCACGGTGATTCCCTCCTATCATAATGGCTGATGGGGTTAGCTTACCCAGTCCTAGGCGGATGTTATCCATCTATTGGATAAGGCAAAGTCGTATGATCCATCTGTGCATAAATGAACCTTGGCCGCACCACTGATACTTAGCTTGGATCGGCATGAATTGGCTTGATGACGTTCTATCTCTCTGCGCCCTTGCGCACAAGCAACCAACCCCAGCCAATCATCACCAACGCCCCTGCGTCAAACAACAAATCGTAGCCAAGCGGGTTGGGCACATACTCATGAACGTGGTGTACACCCAATAAATGATGGTTGATGACCCCTTCTAGCAAATTGAACAACCCCCCGCCCAGCAAAAAATATCCCCAAAAGCGTCGCCGTTCTCTTAGCGTTATGAGCGGATCGCTCCGTGAAATCAATACCGTGGCCGCAAACCACACAAATGTGATGGCCAAATGGAACCAGCCGTCACTCACCACTTGGTCGGGTTTGGCATGGTACATGACCATACTGTGCCACTGCAACAATTGATGAAAAATGATGCCGTCCAACATCCCCGTCACACCGACGCCAAAAAGAAATGCGCCCCAATACTGCTTGCGCATGCCATCACCTCCTTACCCCACATTGTGGTCAATCCGCGTCTCCATTAATCGGACCCCGCAATAAAACAAGCCCCTTCCGGCACGATGGGCCTGAAGCGGGCTCTCCTTGCACTAGGGTGTGTCTGGCAAATCAAGTTGGTGGGTAAGAAGCGGCGGAAAAACCTTTTCTCGAGAAGCGCCTCGCCACGCGTGAAGCGAATGAGAAAATGGTTTTGGAGCCGTTGGCCTATTCATCAGACACGCCCTAATTAACTGATCAACGCATGATAAGCCACCGCGATCTGTGCAGCGACTCGGGCATTGTGTTTCACCAGCGCGACATTGGCCGCCAAGCTTTCGCCTCCCGACAACGTTTTGATCCGATCCAACAAAAAAGGGGTGATTCGCTTTCCAGTGATCCCCTCCTGCTTCGCTTCCTTGAGTGCACTGCAAATGATCGCTTCCATCTTATCAAAATCTAAAGCAGCTTCCGACGGTACCGGATTGGCGACCACTAATCCCCCATCCAACCCCATATCCCATTTGGCGCGCATGATCTGGGCGACATCCTCGGGTGCGTCGACGCGGCAATCCACGCCGTATCCGCTATCGCGAGCATAAAAGGAAGGAAAGGCGTCTGTTTGATAGCCGATGACCGGAACACCGTTTGTTTCCAATACCTCCAACGTCCGCCCAATATCCAAAATCGACTTGACGCCGGCGCTAACCACAGCTACCCGAGTGCGCGCCAGTTCGGTCAAATCAGCGGAAATGTCCATCGTCTGTTCCCCTTCCCGATGCACTCCTCCGATCCCGCCGGTGGCAAAGACGCGAATGCCGACCGCCGCCGCGCAGATCATGGTCGCCGCCACCGTGGTCGCGCCAACCTTTCCCATCGCCAGCACATAGGGAAGGTCACGGCGGCTCACTTTTTCCACCTGTTTGTGCGTGGCCAAAAACTTCAGTTCCTCGGCGTCCAATCCTATTCTCACCTTATGGTTGATAATTGCGATCATCGCCGGAACAGCGCCCTGCTCGCGTATGATCTGTTCCACTTCCTGAGCCGTGGACAAGTTGTGCGGATAAGGCATGCCGTGGGAAATGATGGTGCTTTCCAAAGCGACGACGGGCTTGCCTTCATTCAGTGCCCGTTTTACTTCCGCAGACAGGTGCCACATCTCTTCTCTCATGCGCTCTCCCCTCTTAACTGCTGCTGAATCCGTTCAAAACTCAAATCGCAAGCCACATTATCGACGGTTTGCAGCGCGAGCTGCGCCATAGCCAACCCAAACCGAACCGCTTCTGCACCTACTGTCCCCCGCATCCATTGAACCAGTACGCCAGCCACAAAGGCATCCCCCGCCCCAGTCGCATCCACAACTGCGGCCGCCGTCGCAGGCCACCGCAACAATTCCGTCGCCGACGCACAGATGACCCCCTGTTCGCCCAATGTGAGAAATACCTGCTTCACGCCTCTCCCCAGCAAAGAGTTGGCCGCCGTTTCCGCTTCTGCTGGGGAACCGATGGGCTTGCCGGTCAATGCTTCCGCTTCTTCAAGGTTGGAAAAGAGCATCTCTAACCCTTCCAAATGCGCTTTGGCTTTGGGAGCCTTTGCGGCGGAAACCAAATTGACGCACACCGGAATCTGTTCTCGCCGACAACGCCCGATCACATACTGAAGCGTCTGCTCGGGAAGATTCGTGTCGAGAAACACCAAAGCGGCCGAAGCGATCAACGGCCAACGCGGCTCAATCCAAGCAACGGTCATTTCTTCATATATCATCGTGTCGGCGAACGAGACAACCAGTTCCCCATTGGCATCGATCAGCGCCGTATAAGTACCCGTCCGGGCAGTAGGACTAATGTCCACATACTGGACATCTACCCCCGCCCGTTTTGTACCCATGATCACCCTTTCGCCGATGCGATCTCGGCCCACACGGGAAACCAAAGAAACGCGCTCCCCCAACCTCGCCACCGCTTCTGCCACATTGCGGGCCACGCCGCCACATGTTTCAATCGTTACCGCCGGATTAGAAGAGCCCAATCTGACGGTGGTTTGACTCATCGCCTTGCGGTCCAAGTGGGCTCCGCCGATACACAAAAGCCCGGACCAGACGCTCTTCTGATTCACCAAACCATCTCTCCCTCATCTATTTAGTCAGGAGCTTGAAGCGGGAAACCCAAACACGAACGGAATTATTCTTTATTTTCAGAACCATCCAATTACAGTTTAACAAAACCATGTGCACTGAACCAGCTTTTTAATCCCTCTCGCATGAGGAAGAAATTATCCATCCATATTAAAAAAAATGACCAAAGTAAGACCGACGATGATCATTCAGCAAGTGGATCTTTTTCCTCTGTTCCATCCTCTGTCTGAACCATACGGTGACGCCAATGGCTATAAACGTTATCGTACCTGTTTGGAGCGAATCAACTCCTTACAGTGGGATGGAACTCCTTACTGATAACCGTCGGCATCCATCGAGAAAGAAGGTGAGAATCATGAACCGAGAACCGCGACCAGCATGGGACGCCTCAGATGAAGAGATCCTGTCGATGGGCCACGAAAAGAAACAGGAATCGGCCAACTCGCTTATCTACAATCAATCTTCTTCCGATGACGAACCAAATTGGGATCTTCTTGTTGAAAGATAATGTCACCCAAATCCCTTTGGCCGGGAGGACAAATCACCTGTCCCCTCCCGGCCAATTTTTATGTATCCCGCACGACCAGACACAAAACATAATATTATTTACTATCAGAATATTATTATTTATAATAACATTAGTTATCCTGTCATATTTACAAAAATGATCTCTTCTTTTTCATGCAACCGTTCGTACTAAACTCCTACACACCCAATCTATCTATTTGTAAAGGAGGCGTCTTCATTTGAGAAAGCGTTTGCTCTCTTGGTTAGCCATTTGCTGTCTGCTCACTCTGCCTTTCTCAGCTCCACCGCCCGTTGCAGCCGAGGAACAGCCGTCTTTGTCCCACGTCTTCGAGATGGCCGCCGCAGAGTTTGAGGTGCCCGTTGAAGTGTTGTTGGCGATTGGCTATGCCGAGACAAGATGGATGGATCATCAGGGCCAACCCAGCCAGCTCAACGGATACGGCATTATGCATTTGGCCGAAAACCCCACCAATGACTCATTGGTACAAGCCAGCCGATTGCTAGGCATAGATAAACAAGTGCTGACCCGGGACATCCAGGCTAACATCCGTGGCGCGGCAGCCGTGTTGCGGCAAATCGCCAAAGAACAAAACCAGGGACACGTACCGAAGAAGCTGGCCGATTGGTACACAGTCGTAGCGGAATACAGCGGACTATCCAGCCACCAAACCAAAGCATGGTATGCCGATGATGTATATGCTCTGATCAACCGCGGCGTCTCCCGCGTTATCAACGGCCAAGAGGTGCGATTAAAACCCACGCCGGTCACACCCAACCGCGGGGAATACGGTGAACCTCGCGATCCGTCCGGCCAAGCCACACCCGATTATCCCGAAGCGCGCTGGGTAGCGGCATCCAGTGCCAACTATACTGCCGCCAACAGGGAATCCGACGGCAATGCCATCAACTACGTGATCATCCACACCACGCAAGGCTCTTATAATGGTACGATCAGTTGGTTTCAAAATCCCTCTGCCCAAGTAAGCGCGCATTATGTCATCCGCTCCAGTGATGGACAAGTGACCCAAATGGTGCAGAACAAAGACATCGCTTGGCATGCTGGCAACTGGGATTACAATGTCCACTCCGTAGGGATAGAGCATGAAGGGTATGTAAATGATCCAGCCTGGTACACTGATGCCATGTACCGCGCCTCTGCCAAGCTGACCCGCTGGTTGTGCGACAGGTACGGGATTCCCAAAGACCGCAGTCACATTATTGGCCATAACCAAGTTCCAGGCGCCACCCACACCGACCCCGGCCCCAATTGGGATTGGAACTATTACATGAGCTTAGTCAATCAGTCGGGCGGCGGTGCCGATTTGGTCACTGATAACGCCACTTCGAACCGCTTCACTGCCAGCGCCAATTGGGCGATAGGCACGACCAATGCCCAAAAATACGGAGCCGATTATCGCTATGCCAAGCCTGAAACGATCAGTGACGCAGCATGGTACAAAGTAAACCTCCCCACCTCTGGAAGTTATGATGTATATGCTTGGTGGCCGTCAGGCTCCATCTACAATGACCAGACACCTTATGTGATCAACACCACCAACGGTAGCCAGACCGTCCACGTTTCCCAACGCTCCAGCGGAGGTGTCTGGAACCATCTAGGAACCTTTAACTTTGCGGCGGGTGACGCCAACCGTATTGCCGTGTCACGCTGGACGACAGGCACCGGCTATGTCATCGCAGATGCCGTCAAATTCGTGAAAAGGTAAATGAACCACCGCTTGCCAACAACAAAGCGTAAAGCGGCCCGCCATGCAGGCGGGCCGCTTGTTTTCACCTATGATTGTTGCTCTGATGTTGCCGCCGGCGCACTTGGCTCTTCAACCGCTTTGGTCTCTTTTTTGAACAAAGGGGCAACATACTTTTTCACAAAAAAGCCCGCCAACAGCAAAACAACCACCCCTTTGAGGATGAACAGCAACAAGTCTGCTCCCAAGGGGATCAACAGTTGGTTGACATAATCAGGTTGGCCTATCGGCATAATAAAACACACTCCTATTGGTATGTATTCAAAGAACTGACCCCATTCTACCACACTTTATGGGTCGTGTTATCCATTCCCCGGGAAATGTTTCCCCACTGGTTTATCATAGAAGAAACGCAGTTCTTGGAGGGACCATTCAAAATGGTGGAACAGAACCTTACGGCATGGATCTTTCAATACAACCCCAAGCTTGGCTTTGATTTGATGCAACATCTCAAGCAGCGGAACTCCCGCCCCAGCAGACCCGATACTTGGAGCGTCAATCAGCATCGTCAACGAATCAAACAAGGGGATGAAATCTATTTCTGGAAAACGCAACCCAACGCGGGAGTCTACGTGATTGGAAGGGTTATGCGTGATCCCTTCACCATTCATGAATATGATCGATTCGGCGGAGTTAAGTGTCATGTCCGGTTTGACTATGTGCTGAACCAACCCGTTTTGCGCAAGCATTTGTCGCAAGATCCTGAATTCGCCAATCTGTCCATCCTGCGCAACCCCAAAGGAACCAACTTTCCAGTCAGCGCCGCGGAACGGAAAGCGTTTTGGGAATGGTTTCAATTCGTGGGCCTTACTCCTTGCCGATAAAAAGAATGTTATCAACCCTGCCATGACCATGATGGCAAAGCGGGGGATACGATTCTCTGTGTTTCGCGACGTTTCGCAACTTAAAAAGCCGTATACCAATAGGAATACGGCTACGTACTACTTATTTTTAAGAGTAAATGATATCCGATCCTTCAAGACTAGCATTCAGGAGATGGGGCTGTTATCACAATATAATCATACCCTACGCCTGTTTTATTAACATATGTAGTTACGCTATACATATACGTAAAGCTAGAATGAGCTTATCTCTCTCTAAAACTTACAGATTTATCATCACCGCTCAATCATAAACCGCACCAAGCTAGACCTCCGGTTTACTGATCAGTGCCAGCAATCACACACTCCCCGAGCACGTCCTCTCCCCACAGCAACTGCAACCGGTCACCCGCATTCACTTCACCGACGCCAGCCGGCGTGCTAGTATAAATGATATCCCCTGCTCCCAGTCCCAAATGATTTCCGCAAAAATCGACGATCGTCTGCAAATCGAACACCATATCCTGAATGTTGCCACGTTGCACCTCAACCCCATTTTTGGCAAGGGCGAAATCCGTGTCAGCACAGGTCTCTACACCCGGGAAGGGGTAAAACTTGGTGACCAGGGCTGAGTTGGGAAATCCTTTGGCCTGAAGCCACGGATGACCTTTCCGTTTTAAATCTTCTTGCAAATCACGCAACGTAAAATCGATACCAAGCGCAAAAGCGTCAATCAATTCATCAACTGATAGCCCTTTTTGATACGGTTTGCCGATTCGGATGACCAACTCCGCTTCATAGTGCACCTGCCCTTGACCCACAGGCAGTCTGATGGCCCGTCCATCGGCAAGCGCTAGCGCATGGGTCGGCTTAGAGAAAACCATCAGCGACGAGGGCACCGCATTGCCAAGCTCCGCCGCATGCAGACGGTAATTGCGACCCACGCAATAAATGTTGCGAGTCGTGTCCATTTCCTTTACCCCCCTCATTTGTTTCCGCGTTCTCTTTTAAAGATACCTGAAGCAGGAATCGGTGTGAACTACCCCAACTCTTCGAAACATAAAAAGGAGCCTTTTTTCATCAAAAGGCTCCTTTGTGCCGAAGAAGTCACGCCTGCGATGGGCCGCCCTCTAAGCGTTTGTTTTTGGCCCAATCATAATCACCATCGTAGCGGTGAAGTTGCTGATTCTCCAGCCAATAAATGGTGCCGAACAAACGGTTTAAGAAATAGCGGTCATGGGAAACGGCGAGGATGGTGCCGGGAAATTCCGCCAATGCTTCTTCAAGCACTTCCCGCGAGTCGATGTCCAAGTGATTCGTCGGCTCATCCATAACCAACAAATTGATGTCCTGATGCATCAACTGCGCCAACCGCAACCGCATCCGCTCCCCACCGCTCAAGTCGCCCACTTTGCGGAAGACAGAGTGGCCGTAAAAAAGGAACCGGGCCAACAAATGGCGGGCCTCCCCTTCTGTCACCGCGACTTCCTCTCTGAAGGCGTTGATTACCGTTTGCTCCGGATCGCCTTCATAGCCCGCCTGGGAAAGATAGCCCACTTTCACGCTGTCACCCAACCGCACCCAGCCATCGTCCGCCTGCTCCCGGCCCAGGATGATGCGCAGCAACGTGGATTTGCCTGTTCCGTTCGCTCCGACAATGGCACATCTCTCCCCGAAACGTACCAACATCCCGCACCCTGCGAACAGCAAGCGGTCACCATACAACTTGCCAATATTTTCGGCGACGATCACATCTTTGCCGCTCCGCTTGGCAAAATCAAATTGCAAACGCATTTTCCTCCGCTCCAAGACAGGCTTTTTCACCTTCTCCATCCGCTCCAGCGCTTTTTCCATGCTTTTGGCGCGCCGATGCATGCCTGCATTGGGAGGATTGGCGCGGTTGGCCCATTCTTTCAGCCGTTTAATGGTTTCTTTCATTTTTTTGATTTTCTTCTCCTGCTCTTGATACTGTTTGAATTCAGCCAGCAGGCGTTCTTCCTTCAGTTTGGTGAAACGGGAGTAATTACCGGGATATATATGAATCTCTCCATCTTCCAAATCCCATGTCTCATTAGTCACCCGATCAAGAAAGTAACGGTCATGAGAGACGAGCAACACGGCGCCTTGATATTTTTCAAGATAGTTTTCCAACCATTCCACCGACGGCAAATCCAAATGATTGGTCGGTTCATCAAGCAGCAAGCAGTCCGGCCGGGACAGTAGCAATGTAGCCAAACCAACTTTCGTCTTTTCTCCACCGCTCAACTTGTGAAATGGCAGATTCCACATCTCTTTGGGCACACCCAATCCAGTAGCTACCTGGGTAATGAGCGAGTCGATCTGGTACCCGCCTTCTTGTTCAAAGCGTTCGCGCAACACATCCCATTGGCTGAGCAAGCGTTCTAATTTTTGGGGAGAGTCCGTTTCACCCATTTGCAACGATAATTCATTCATTTTACGCTCCATGGCAGTCAGTTTGGCAAACGGTTGCCGCAACACGTCCTCCACCGTGGTCTTCTTATCCGTCTCTGGCAATTGTGCCAGATAGCCCACTTTCGCTTGCTTGCGAATGAAGACTTCTCCTTCATCTGGCCGCTCAATCCCTGCCAAACATTTCAATAGGGTGGTCTTCCCGCTCCCGTTGGCACCAACCAAGCCAATGCGAGCGCGTTCATGTATTTCACCATCTATTTGTTTTAGTACCCATGTGGCACCCAACATTTTTTTCAATTGATGACATGCGCATACGATCATCGACAAACACTCCTTTTTGGACGCAAAAAAGCCATCAGCATACACACCCGCTGATGGCTTTCTCACATCTATGTTGAGAATAGTGGGGTTCTGATGCTACGCTTGAATTGCTGGTATTTGGCTAAAAAAGGGCACACGTATCCCATTTTCAGCCAAACCATGGGTAATGGCAGTAATTTCCACCACCAACCAACCCAGCCAATTCTGCCATGCGTAGCTCATGAACCCTCACCTCCTTGTCGTTGATCAGTATTGTCGCACTATCCATTTTAATTGAAATTTCTTTCATAAGCAAGCGGCAAATCGCCCGTGTCCGCTGGAAGCTACGCGCACCCTAAGACGCAACAGCATTCTGCTCCGCTTCTAGCTGTTTGGCCGCATCAAATTCCTGTTCGCTTTTGGCCACAACGATGGTGGCGATCCCGTTTCCGATCATATTGACAAGCGCACGGGCTTCAGACATGAAGCGGTCCACACCCAACAACAACGTCAGCCCCTCCATCGGTATGACCTGCATCGCCCCCAATGTGGACGCCAACACAATGAAGCCTCCACCGGTCACTGTGGCTGCCCCCTTGGACGTCAACATGAGAATGGCGATGACTGTCAATTCTTGCGTCAGACTCAAGTCCACCCCGCTCACCTGCGCCAAAAAGATAACGGCCATGGTCAAATAAATCGAAGTGCCGTCCAGGTTAAACGAATATCCGGTGGGAAGTACTAACCCAACCACTGATCGGGAGCACCCATACGCCTCCATTTTATGCATCATCCGCGGCAAAACGGATTCCGATGAAGATGTGCCCAAAACGATCAATATTTCCTCTTTGATGAATTTCAAATACTTCCACAAACTGAATCCATATATCTTACAAATCAGATTAAGTATGACAAACACAAAGAAAATCATGGTCAGATAGACGGCCAACATCAATTTCCCCAACGGGATGAGCGAAGATAAGCCGTAATGACCAATCGTGTATGAGATCGCTCCAAGCGCCCCAAGCGGCGCCACCCGCATCACCATGTTGACGAGTTTGAAAAAAGCTTGACTGATCCGCTCGAACACGTCAATCACCAGCTGGTTTGCCTGCCCGAGGGAAGCCAAAGCGAAGCCGAACAGGACAGCGAAAAAGACGACCTGAAGAATGTCCCCTTTTGCGAACGAATCTACCACATTGGAGGGAACGATATGGATCAAGAAGTCCACCATATCCATTTTCTCGCCTTCATGAACGTATCCGTCCACTTCTTTTTTGTATTGTGAGCTGTTAAGGGGCACTCCCTCACCCGGCTCGACCACATTGGCGACCACCAGGCCGATAATCAACGCAAACGTGGTCACGATTTCAAAGTAGAGCAGCGCTTTTCCTCCGACCCTTCCCACTTTCTTCATGTCGCCCATTTTGGCAATGCCGAGCACAATCGTAAAAAAGATAATCGGCGCGATCACCATCTTAACCATGTTGATAAAGATATCGCTGAGCGGCTTCAGGTAATTGGCCGTGTTTGGTGCGACGGCGCCAAGGATGATCCCGATGGTGATTGCACTTAGCACTTGAAAAGTTAAATTTGTGAATAATTTCTTCACTACTTCCGCCTCCTGTCCGATCGTGATGCTGGTGTGGGCAATGCTTCTGACTCTGCATGGAACATTCCCTCTTTTCAAAAATATTAGGGTATGTCACGCAAATCAAGTGGGTGGATAGAAACAGCGGAAAAATCTTTTCTATTTATCTCTTTATCAAACACGCACGAATCACTCTCGTCACCGATCACATCCTTCATAAAAAAGGTGCGGCTTCTCCTCTGAGTAGCCGCACCCCTGCCCGCTTCACTGTTTCCCGTCGACCGAAGCCCATTTGAGGTCATATTCGGCTCCATACGGATGGCGATGCAACCCCTTCACATATGGCTTTTGCAAAAACGAATTCGTCTCATAATACAAGGGCACAAGCGCCGCCTGTTGGCCCTCACCTGTTCCGACCAATAGTTTCTCCGCCTGAATCATCAAGGAGGTTTTCTTATTGTGCGATGCTGCCGCTTTGGCTTGTTTGATCAACCGATCATAGGCCGCATTGTTAAATTTCATGTAATTCAATCCGGAATTTGCGGTCCATATTTCCAAGAAACCGATGGGATCACTGTAGTCGGCAAACCAGCTGGACATGGTCATGTCAAATTCACCTTTCAATTCGTGATCCACTTTGGTTTTACGCGGGAGAGTGTTCAATTTGATCTCCAGCCCCAATTTAGCCTTGAGTTGCTCTTTGATTGATAACGCCACATAACTTCGTTGGTCGTTGAAGCTGAGCATCACAATCGACTCCGGGGGCCGGGTTAACCCCAGTTCCCGTAACCCCTTGTTGAAGTACGTCTGCGCCAAGCTCGGGTTGTGGCCAACGACTTCGCCACCAGCCCGTTGACGGAATGATTGCCCCTCTACTGACAGCGCTGGCGGAATTAGCGCTCCCGCTGGTTTTGATCCGTCTTTCAACACCCTGTCTACAATCTCATTACGATCGATGGCCAAGCTGATTGCACGCCGAATATTGGGATTTTTAAAAAACGGTTTGCTTTGGTTCATCAACAGATATTGTGAGGAGGCCAATTCCAAACTGGTGTAATCTGTCGTTTGCTTGAATGCGTAGACAAATTCGGAATCAATTTTGGTGATGTCCGCTTTTCCAGAATTATAAAAATTGATGCGCTTTGATGTATCCGCTTGCACCTGCACATCGACTTGTCCAAGCTGAACCGTGTCTTTGTCCCAATACCGCTCGTTTTTCAACAACCGTACTTGGGTAGGTGTAACCGAATCAATGATGAACGGCCCGTTATAAACCATCTTGTCGGGAGATTTGGCATATTCCTCTCCATATTTTTCAACAATGTCTTTTCGTTGCGGGAAATAGGTGGATTGCGTGGTCAAGCTCAGAAATTCATGCTCTGGTTGCTTCAAGCACACTTCCAACGTATGGTCATCAATCGCTTTCACTTTGACTTGATTCGCGGAACCTCTTCCCTTGTTATATTCTTCTGCGCCCATAATCGGATATAAGATATAAGCGTATTCCGATTTAATCCGGGGATCGAGCGCCCGTTTCCATGCATATTCGAAATCATGGGCAGTGACTGGCTCTTCATCACTCCACTCCGCGTCATCGCGCAGTTTGAAGGTGTAGGTTTTTTTGTCAGGACTCACTTCCACTGATTCTGCCATACCATTGACGAGCCGGTTGTTCGGCCCTAACCGCATCAATCCTTCATTCACGTTATACAAAATGTTCCATGAAACGATGTCCACATACTTGGCACTGTCCAAGTTGGAGATCTGATTGCTCTCCATGATACGCAAAATCTTGTTTTCCGGAATGGCTTCGTTTGATTCCAACCACGGAATACTACACGCGGTCAATAACGACAGAGACAACGAAACAACTGACGCGATGAACAAACTCTTTTTCCTCATGATTTCCCCCATTTTTATTAAGAGTATAATTATGCCGACGATTGAATATATTCGATTTTATTCATTTACACTAATAAAGTAAAGAGTTTGTTGCAAAAAACTGATAAATTTACAACCAAACTTTGGTCTTTTGTTAATAATAAAGGAATTGACAAATTAATTAAACAACAATAGAGGCGCTGACTTCAACATACAAAAAAAGGGATTGTCCAACGAACGGACAATCCCATCCCTTTATCTGCTTACTCAAGCAACCTGCCCACTCTTCACCGTCCGATAACGGCGAATGAGCCAATAGATCGGCAATCCAGCTAGGGTAATCCCCACAACAGACAAACTGCCCACCACGTCATTCGTCAGCGCACTGACAATCACAAACAACGCGCCGACGATGGCCACAATCGGCACAAACGGATACAAGGGCACGCGGTACGGAAGCTCAGCGTTCCCTTTGCGCTTGCGCAGGATAAATACAGCGACAAAAGCCATCAAATAAAACAGGAACGTCGCAAACACAGCAATGTCCGACAATTGGTTCGGATCAGCCAACAGCATCATGGCGATAGCCAAGACAACTTGGGACAAAATGGACATCACGGGTGTTTTCCACGTGGAGTGAACATGTTTCAAATAACGGGAACCCGGCAATTGGCCCCGTTCTGCCATTGAAAACGGGATGCGGGGGAATGTGAGAATTTTGCCGTTGAGACAGCCGAAAATAGAAATAATAATACCGATTTGAATCAACTTCCCACCCACGTCTCCAAACAACAACGTAGCGGCGGTGCTTGCCGCATTCTCCCCAAGCTTCACGATTTCTCCTGCTGGCAGGATGTGCAACATCGCAAGGTTGACCAACAGATAAACCAGCGTCACCGCTGAAATCCCAAAAATGATCGCCCGCGGCAACATCTTGGCGGGATTTTTCATTTCACCGGCCACCGACGCGACCATGATCCACCCGTCATAAGCGAACAAGGTAGCGACAACCGCGGCTCCAAAACTGATCTCCATCGAGGAAGACCCAGCAACGCCAAAAATGGTGGCTTCCCCTTTCCACAAGCCAAACACAATGATCAAAGCGATAGGCAACAATTTAGCAATCGTTGACACCAACTGCACCTGACCACCGTATTTGGTGCCGATCATGTTCACCAACGCCAAAAAGATCACAAACCCAACGCCAATCAAGGTCGACCAGGCATGATCCATGCCAAACAGGTGAACAATAAGGCTTCCTAGGTACAGCCCCAAGGCGCCAATGACAGCGGGCCCGTAAATGACGGTTTGCATCCATCCACACAAAAACCCCCAACGTTCGCCGTATGTCTCTTCCAGATAGACATTCAAACCGCCGGTTTTGGGAATTTGTGCCCCAATCTCTGCAATGGTCAATCCTCCTGCCAGGGTGATCACTCCCCCGATCAGCCAAGCCAACAATCCCATCGTGGAATCGCTGGTTTGACCGAGCACAACGCCCGGCTTCATGAAGACGCCCGATCCGATCACCGTCCCTATCACGATCGACAACGCCACCATAAAGCCGATATCTTTCTTCAAATGTTGTTCTGCCATCCCATTTCGTCCTCCCCCAAAAGACATTTGTTTCATTCAGTAACACATCATCATGTATTATACCATGTTGATGCTAAAAAGAACTGATTAATTTACCATCTTAAATGCAATTATACAAAAAACAGCTAATGAACAACCGAAATATTATAAATATTAATGATTGGTTATCGAGATGATAAATTTTTATGAAAATTACCTCTTCTCCTCACGCTCAAGGAGGCAGGAAAAGAGATTGGCGCACCCGCTTTCGGACTGGCTCCCGACCTTTGCTATCGACCATTTCTTATCAATCAATATTAATACATAAAAATCATCCCTCTATTGGTTAACAAAAGGGTAATTTCGTTAATCAACAATCAATCCTCTCAAGAAAAACGCATGCCGGCCGCAATCGTGAGGCCACTGGCAGATGTATCAGCGACACAGCAAACAAATGGCTTGCCTCTTACTACATAAAGAAGATTTATTCTATTGCCAAATGGTATAATATAACTAACAGTCCAAGCATCGCACACACCTCCATGCCCACGGCATCATCACATGCCACGCACTTCCCCGGGCTGCGGAATGATAGCATCATTACACAAGACAGCCCACCAATCTTGTTCCCTTTTGAATCTCGAGTAAGTTACTCATGATGGACGACATTCTTTTATCACACAGGAGGAGATTGCATGAATATGATCGAATGCATCGCCATGTCCCTGCGCAACCGCCCGAACCTTGATTTCACCGCATTAAAACAGGCGATTGAACAGGCCGAATGCACGTTGGAGCGCATAAGCGCGCACATCCCTGCTCCCGCTCCCCCTCTTCACTACGGCCGAAACGTCATCTACCGTTCCAAGTCTGTAGAAGCGATCGTCATCCATTTGCCTGGATACACAGAAACGCCGATCCATGATCACGGCGATTCGATTTGTTGCTTGTATGTTGTCTCCGGCTCAGTGGTGAACCGAATCTACGCCACCCCGTCGGATACCGCCCCCGAGCGGGAACAACGAAAACAAGCGGGGGAATTCCTTTATTGCGATTATGGACAAATCCACTCCTTGTACAATCCAGGACCCCAACGCCTCATCACTTTCCACCTCTATACCCCGCCATTGCGAAATGCAACATTCTACCCTCCCTTTGCCAAGCAGGTCTTGCAACCGCCCCAAGCCTCAAGCACGCCTGTTAAGCAAATCAAGCTGACGAGATCCGCCTCCCACAAACAAAAAACCCACCCAAAGGGCGGGAAATAGCCTAACGATATACGTTAATATAAGAAATTTGGTCATTCCAGCCATCACCAACATATCTAATATCAAGTCCAGGCCCAAACGTTTTGCAAGGTTCGCCCCCATTTTTGTGAAAACAAACCCGTGTTCCCGAACTTTTTCTGGCTGTTTTGAGTGATGAAACTTCATCATTGTAAGAGCTGTTGTTGAAGTTCGTATAATATCCCACTGGTGTCGTGTATTTCCAACCACGGAAGCCGGAATGTTGGAACGATTCGGTCGCATAATCAGAAGCTTGTGCCTTTATCCCCTCTTGCTGGACGGCCCATTTTTGTTTGAACTTCTTTTCGGCGATTTCATACGCCGCTCTGGTTTTGTAATTGTACGTCTTTCCATCGGTATCCACAATCTGATATTGGACATGGCTCAAATCATATTCCAGCGGAACCACCGTTCTGGCTTCAACAGGACTAACTGACACGCTCCCCAAGGTAACAGCCAACACAAACACGATCGCCAGAATCATGGATTTCCATTTCTTTTTCATCACATTCACACTCCCCTTGCAATTCATTGCTTCATGTTCGTTTCTCCATTTCCCCCCTTTCCCGCATAATAATATTTATCACTTGCGAAATTGTGTTATGACGCCTTTTTTCAAACCTCGACAAAAAAATCTCCAATAAAAAACGGCCCATGCCACCCGTTGCGTTTGGATGGCATGGGCTGAATACCTGTGAGGTTGGATCAGTAAACCCCCGTGGGGACAGGGGTGAAAAACTTCTTAACCATTCTTTTGCTGAGATAGGGCATTTACTATGCGTGATCTCTCCAATAACCATGAAGCATGGGTAACCTTGCTGTTAACCAGGTTTACATCGACAGCCTGATAAAACGCATTGCCGGTGTCGGCAATTTCCCATACGCCCAAAATCACATGGTACCCACTGCGGTCGGTCGGCACGTTGCATTGGTGGGTTACGGTGTTTGGCGGTCGTTTCCCCCCGTCATAGACATAACAAAACAATTCCAGATCGGCCCGAGCAATCGGCTTGTCCGGATTCCATCCCTTCTTGGTGATGTAATACTTCCACTCTCTCGTGCTATGCGGCGCAGTCAGATACCAGGTAAACGAATTGCTCCCCCCGCGCAGAGTCACTTTGGCCCAACGAGTCGACGTTTGCTCGTACAACTCCGGATAACGTCCGCCCCCTGTAATCTGTCCGTCAGGCGGACCTGAATGTGGAAATGATCCTACCCCTTCCACGCTTTGCGGTTCCCACTGAATTTGACCGCAATTCGTGTTTTGCTTTTGTTGGCACAGATAAGTACGGCTGGCGGGAGACTGGATATAACCATGGGCAAAAGCGCCTTCGGCAAACGCCGCCACGCTCAACCCACAACCCATGACCAACAGACCTAACCGCAACGCAATTTTTTTCCAAGCACGCATCATCTCAACCTCCTCATTCAATATTAATAGAATATTCTATATATTTATAATGTATCTTATATTGGTAGGATTGTCTATACCAATTCTGTGGTGTCAATTGCTCGTAAGAGAAAAGGCGTCAACCGATGTCACACACATGGCTAGTGGCAGGTTGACGCCTTCGATGTGAGCTCATTTTTTCGGAGCACTCAGGCATCCGCGCTGTGCCTCAACCTCAAAGCAGGAACGGATGTAGACAGCTATCCAGTAACGGCATTCTCTCTCAGCATTCCCCTTGCCGCCGTTCCAACCAATGTTCATCATCGTCTATTGAATAGGTCTCCACCAACGCATCCCATTTCGCCACTGCTTCTTTCCAGGACGCCTCGTCCATCTGCCAGTCAATAGCTTGCATTACCTCCGCCAACGCTTGAAATGGAAACTCATCAGTGCACACATGCCGCATCGAATACACATCAAAAGGCGAATCGCATGCGTGATACCATCCATGAACCGGATCTTGCGTCCATTCAAAATGCGGTTTGAACCAAACCATCCGATCGAATTGTTCGATTTCCTCCTCAGAAAACAGCCCCAATGAACGCCATGCTGCTTTCACTTTGCGGGCAATCGCCTTGGCATCCTCATGTCGCGTCACCACCGCGAACCGAAGCATTAGCAAAAATGGCACAACAAACTGCTCGGGATGCCGCAGGGTGAGAAAGAGGTACAGCTTTTCAAACTCTTCCCATCTGAGTGCATGCGGATGCCATCTACCCAAGTCATCCCATCCCAATTCAAAAGAATTGGCTAAAGAGGGGTGAAACAGGTGGAGTGAGGACATGTCAATGTCGTCTCCGATCCATACCATCAATCCCGCATCCTCTGTGATAGGAAAACGAATGGGATCGACCAGCTCGGGATAAATGCTATTGTCATCATCATATAACCCGTACGCATTGAAATGGACATACTCCCACCAGAACCTGCGGTCCTTAAACACAGAGTTCCACAGATCAAACTCATCGACGATATCGATATTCAGTCCGTACCGGCGTACGATTGCATTCATCATACTATGCTTGATCAACGTGTTTTCGATCTTTTTATTCTCATCCCGGCATAGCAATTCTCGAACCGCCGCTCCCACTTCTTCTTTGCACCGGACGATGAGCGTGTGAGTATATGTCATGAATTCAACCAAAACCAAACATCGGGCGTCAGTTTGACTCCGCATGAGATAGATGGAAGATTTCTGTCTGCCTTTAGCCTCTATATAAGCTTGTTTGTCAAATGGTATATCCACCAATGGCGCTAAATGCTCCAGTATCTCTTCGCCTTCATTGTTGTAAAAGCTAACTTGAAATTGCACAATCCCAGTGTATTTTTCTAACAGTTGTTGTTCGGTCATGGTGTTCTCCTTCGTTTACGTAAGTCTTCTATATTTTTTAATCGTCTCACGTTACCTCACAAGGATCAATCCCTAGACCGTGTCTATTCTTGCTCATCCTCTACATGGCAATTTCGTTTTATCGTATTTATTTTTATGCTTTTTTAATTGTCCTCCTTTTGTGTCATCATGCCAACATGCATGTTTATCCAGCCGAAAACAGCTCATATTTCTCTGGATTACCCATCCTTCACATGACCATTTTCTCACTCACCCGATCTTTGTAACCTGTAGCCGATTTGTCGAATTTTATCATAGACTTAAGACATGGGTTCGCCAAACAATTATAATGAACGGTGGAGAATGATATGCAAAGTGAGGGTGAATGGATGCGCACAGAAAAAATTCTTTTAATAGATGATGAAGTTGGCATTCTTAATATGTTGGAAAAAATCTTGCTGAAAGAAGGGTTTCACTCGATCGTGAAAGCCACGTCAAGCAAAGAAGCCTTACAAGCCGTGGAGACGACCCCATTTGACATCATCGTGCTAGATGTGATGCTACCTGATTCCGACGGCTTTGACTTGTGTCGAAAATTACGCAATGTGACCGAAGCACCGATTCTGTTTCTGTCGGCGCGCTCCAGCGATTTAGATAAGTTGACCGGCTTGGGGATCGGTGGCGACGACTATATCACCAAACCCTTCAATCCTTTGGAAGTAGTCGCCCGCATCAACGCCCATCTGCGCCGAAACAGCATCCTCAAAAAATCGATGCAAGCCAAGCCGACCAAATGGGATTTCGGTTCTTTTTCAGTCAATAAAGAGACGGGACAGTTGTTTGTTAATGGTAAAGAAGTCCGTTGCACAGCGAAAGAATATGACCTGATGATCTTTCTGTGCGAACATCCCAATCAGATTTTCACAACCAGCCAGTTGTATGAGCAAGTATGGGACTCCATGTTGATGGGGGACGAAAAAACGGTGGCCGTCCACGTATCCAAATTGCGTAAAAAAATTGAACCCGACCCCAAAAATCCCCGATTCATCGTGAACTTACGAGGCATCGGTTATAAATTTGTTCCCCCCAAGGCAGGTGAACGTCCATGAAAATGAGCTTTCGCATCGCTCTGCACTTCGTCTTAAGTTTGCTCTTGATGTTGTTCCTGTTGGGATTGTCAATGATGTTCATCGAAGAAATCGTCCCGGAATCCAATAAGAACTTCAACCAAGCGCCCCTGTTCGGCATTATCGTGTTTGTGGTGTTCGCGATCAGTTATGGTTGGTACCTGGGACGGCCTCTCCGCCACCTGATCAGCTGGATCCGTCAGTTGGCGGAAGGGGACTACTCAGTTCCTGACAAAATTCAGCGCAGTTATCAACCCCATAACCATCAGATGAAAAAACCTTACCAACTCTATCAGGATGTGTTGCTCAATGTGTGGACGCTAACAAACACCCTGCAAGAAAATGAATTGAAAAAACAACAATTAGATGAGTTAAAAAAAGAATGGATCGCTGGCATCTCCCATGATTTAAAAACGCCGCTCACCTACATCAACGGTTATTCGACCATGTTACTGTCGCCGCATTACCAATGGACAGAAGAGGAAAAAGAGCAATTCTTGAAAGAAATCCACGCCAAATCAATCCATTTGCAAGAATTGATCCAAGATCTCAATCTGTCCTTGCAACTGGATGAAAACAAAATTCCTCTGAATTTGAAAAAGGTGGACATCATCGAGTTTGTGCGCCGGGTGGTCGCCGATGCGGCCAACGACCCCAGGGCCAAAGATGATCAGATTGAATTTTATACCTATCACGAACGCGCAGAAACGGAAATCGACGAAAAACTCTTCAAACGGGCCCTGCAAAATTTGATGATGAACGCCATCATCCACAATCCGCCGGGAACAACCATTCAAGTGTCGATCCTCGTGAGCAGCCAGGTACAGATCGTGATCCAAGATAATGGCAAAGGCATGGACAAAGAAACGGTGGATAACCTCTTCGTCAAATATTACCGAGGCACTCCCACCGACGCGCCGGCGGAAGGGACGGGCTTAGGCATGTCCATCGTCAAACAGCTGATTTCTGTGCACAAAGGAACGATTGACGTCCACAGTCAATTAAACAAAGGGACAACCGTAACCATTTCCCTTCCTCGCCATTTGGCCAGCACTTAACCCACTCAGCCAAGCAGAGTTTTACCTGCTTGGTTTTTATTTTGTCAACCTTTTGCTTTGATTTTACTTTCTTTTTACTTTCATTTCTTATGCTATAACCAATCACTTATTTGAAAGGCGAATGATACATGAATTTGACTATCAAAGATGTGAGTAAACATTACGGCAAAAAACGGGCCCTTCATCAACTGAACCTAGAGCTGGACAAAGGGGTCTGGGGATTTTTAGGTCCCAATGGTGCCGGCAAGTCAACCATGATGAAGATTTTGGCCACCATTGACCAACCCACTGAAGGCACTGTCACTTGGAACGGAGTCGACATCGTTAAGCACCCGTTGGCTCTGCGGTCAGAACTCGGCTATTTGCCACAGGACTTCGGCGTTTATCCTAATTTAAACGCCATTGAGTTTTTAGAATATATGGCCGCCATCAAAGGGTTGCCTATGAAGCAAGCGCGCAAACGCATCGATGAGTTGTTGGAGCTGTTAAACCTGACCAATGATGCCAAGCGCATGATCGGCGGTTATTCGGGCGGGATGAAGCAACGTGTCGGCATTGCGCAGGCGTTGTTGAACGACCCCCAATTGCTGATTGTGGACGAACCCACCGTAGGGCTGGACCCAACGGAAAGAATCCGGTTCAGAAACTTGCTTTCCCAGATTGGAAAAGACCGCATCATCATCTTGTCGACCCATATTGTCTCCGATGTGGAAACGATCGCTAACCAGATCATCCTGATCCGTCAGGGATCGCTGATCGCCAACGCCAAACCGGAAACGCTCTTGGAAATGCTGGCCTACAAGGTGTGGGAGTGCGTCATCCCGGCAGAAGAGCTCGATTCGCTCCAGAAAAACTTCATCGTCAGCCATGCCGTCCATCGTAGCGACGGACTATTGGTTCGCGTGGTTTCCGATGAGCCGCCGGCCCCAGACGCCGAAAATGTCCCGGCCTCGCTTGAAGATGTTTATCTCTATTACACCATGAACTAAAGAAAGGGGGGAAAGCCATGAACACTTTCACCATTATTCGCACTGAAATGTTGCGGCAAATCCGCAGTTACCCATTTATGATCACCCTCGCGCTGATCATCTTCATGGGATACGCGCTAGTGCCGACCAGCGATGCCGGGTATACGATTCTACACACCGGCGGCGTGCGCGGGATTTACAATTCCGCTTGGTTGAGCGCGATGGCCACCGTGGCCTCTGCCACACTGTTGTGGTTGTTCGGCTTTTATCTGCTGAGAAGCAACATTTCCACAGACCGGCAATTGAACATCGGCACATTGATTGTCCCTTCTCCCTATCGAAATGGACAATATCTGTTCACCAAAGCGCTTAGCAATTGGCTGCTCCTGCTGATGATGCACTTGGCACTCATCTTCGCATTCATGGTGATGCAACTGGTGCGGCGGGAGAGCGTCATCATCAATGTATGGGATTATTTCGCGCCGTTTCTGTTCGTGATCGTCCCTTCATTCGCAGTACTGGCCGCCTTGACGATCCTCTTTGACGTCATTCCTGGATTGAAGGGAGCATTGGGCAATTTTATTTACTTCTTCCTTTGGGCCGCTCTCGGCGCGTTTAGTCTGGAAAAATACACTTGGGCCGATGTGATGGGAGTGCAATTCATATTCTCTGCCATCATCGCCGATGCCAAACAGCACGTTCCGCTGGCTGACGAAAGTTTCGGCTTTGGATACAACGAAATCGGGAAATTGCAAACCTTTGTCTGGGACGGGATCACTTGGACTCCCGACATCATCCAATCCCGCCTGACTTGGTTCATCTGGGCGATTGGGCTGTTCGCGGTAGCCCTTCTGATCTTTCGCCGCAATTCATTGCTGAATCGCCACGCTCCCGCTGAGAGCAAACCGGGGAACCCGGCGGTCAAACCCTTGCTACAACAGGAGCTCACTCCGGGAACCATGGCGCTGAGCCCATTGCAAGGAGAAAAACGGTATGAATTGATTCCCCATATTCGTGTGGAACTCAAGCTCATATCAAAAGATTTTCCACGCTGGTGGTACATTGTCACCCTGCTGTTGATCGCAGGAAGCCTGTTTCTGCCATACAACGAACTGAAAGATTGGATGGGATTGTTGCTGGTTTGGCCCATCGCGCTGTGGTCGCAAATGGCCACTCGCGAAAAGCGCTACCGTATGACAGCGCTGGTTACATCCAGCGGCCCACCTTTGCTCCAAACCCTCTCCATCTGGATCGCCGGATTGTTAGCCACCTTTGCCCTAGGAATCGGCGTCACGCTAAATACGATCATGGCTGGCGATTGGGACTTTCTGCTCTCCTGGGTGGTGGGAATGTGCTTTGTGCCAACGCTCGCCTTACTATCTGGCGTAATCAGCGGGACCAAGAAAGTATTTGAGGTTATTTACCTGCTATTGTGGTATATGGGACCGATGCAATACGAATCAGCACTTGATTTTTACGGACTGCATCTGACGTCCAAATTGACCTGGTTCTATTTCTTATGCACAGTGGTACTGCTTGCAACCGCCTTGTTCTTGAAGAAAAAACAAGCGAATGCTTAAAATCCCTTCCAATTTTCACCTCGTTGGAAGATGATGATATACATGATCCACAATTCAAACAAACCAAATACACAAAATGATTAGGAGGATGTAAACATGAGAAAAACTTCATTGATCGCAGGCTTGGTACTTTCATTGACCGTCATGTCAGGATGTTCTTTGGATTTAGATGATCCGGACTTCGACACCAACAACTCCAATTCCAACAGCAACATCAAGTTAGACGCTGGTGCCATTGATACTTCGAAAAAGGGACAAGTTCAAAAAAGTTTTCTCGCCGACAATGTTTCCGTGCTTGACATTTATTCCAAAGAGATTGGCGTACAACTCCATCACTCTGATAGCAATGAGATCAAGGTTTTGCTGACTAATGTAGACAATGATACCAAGTTAGATGCAAACGTGAGTGGTGATACCTTGCAAGTAAAAATGGGTGCCGGCCCTTCCGTATTTGGCCTTAACACCACCACCCCCACCCTTCACATCTATGTGCCGAAAAAATCTTATCAATCCATCAAACTGCATTCGCAAAACGCCAACTTTACCGCCGAGAACTTGGAAGCAGCTGAGTTAGACTTAAACACCAACGAAGGCGACTTTAAACTTAATGGATTCAAAGGTAATCAACTGACCGGAAAAACAGCACATGGCAACTTCAACTTGCAACAAATTGATGCACCGTTCTCCATCAGCTCCTCTTCCGGTGCAGTCAACGTCTCCGTAGCCAATGGCATCATTGGTAACAGCCAAATCCGTTCCAGCTTTGGTGACGTCAAAGTAAATGTAGGCACCGAAGCCGTCCATGTAAACCTTCGCTCCGATCAAGGGATCTCTTCCAGCTTTTCCGCCCCCGCAGTAAAAGATAACGAAGGAGTTTTCACCATGGAGGGCGCACTGAATGGCGGTGGTGGGTCAAGCAAGTTGACCATCAATACGGAAGGCAGAATCAAATTGGAAAAATAAAGAAGGTAAAAACACCCAATTCCAACACCTTTGCATAAAAAAAGCGGCGATTGCCAAGGCAATCGCCGCACTACCTTATACTCGTTGTCCTTTCTGTTCCGCACGTTTCTTCAGGCAATGCGCGATGATGTTGCGCAAATGCTCCTGATAACGTTGCACCAGACCTTCCACGGTGCTGTGATGATACACCGTTTTGGGATAACGAACCGAAATCAGCAATTGACCCTCTTCAACCAACCCGTTGAAATCCAGTTTAAACGGCCATTGGTTGAGCGGACTAACCCCTTGTCCGACAGAAACGGACGTCAACTCAGTTTCTCCCGCCTCTACATCCTGCACAAATTGCCCTTGATAGTTGAAGTTGATCTCCGGCTTCAGGACAAAGGAAAGCGCCTCTCTCTTGCTCGGTTCAAGCATATACCGCAACAAGCTATAGCCGATCCCTCTGTTAGGTACGGACCGAATCGTCGCTTTCACTTCTTGGATAGCTTTAGCGACATCCAACGCGGTCAGATCGAATACCACGGGATAGATGGAAGTGAACCAACCGACCGTGCGAGTCACATCCACGTGTTCAGCAATCTCTTCCCGACCGTGCCCTTCCATGTGAACGGCCACGGGCTCACCCGTCCATTCTTTGACTGTCAGTGACAACGCGGTCAACAAGATGTCATTGATCTCCGTCTGATAAGCATCATGCACCTCTGTCAACAGCGCCTTGGTTTCTTCCTTGGAGAAGGTGATCTCCGCAACGCCTACATCCCGAATCAGATATTTGCCGTCACTTTCCATATCGACAGGCAGCGGGGCCACTTCCTGTGCCACCACCTGTTGCCAATACGGCCATTCGGCTTGCATGAAGGCGTCACTGTTGGCATAGTCGCGCAACGATTCGCTCCATGTTTTAAAGGAGGTGGTTTTATCGGGTAGCCTAATCTCTTTTTCTTGCAACACCTGCTCATAAGCAGAGTATAAGTCTTCCGACAGGATGCGCCAGGAGACCGCATCAACCACCAAGTGGTGAATGATGATCAGCAGATAGTCACCGTCATGGGTGTAGAACACCCCGCACCGGACGAGTGGCCCATCGGTGAGCGACAAGCTTTCGTGCATGCGATTGGCCTCCCGCTCAATCACTGTGGCAACATCCACTTCCTCTGATTCGTCCATCAGGTTGAACTCTTCCACAGTGAAATAAGCATCTGCCTCTTGCTCATCATAACCTCGGTTGAATTGCGTCCACTGTCCATCTTGGAAGGAATAACTCATGCGCAATGCATCATGGTGTTGAACGAGCTTTCTCCATACTTTGCGCAAGGCATCCGCATCCCAGCATTCCGGACGGTGCAACACCACAGCCATGTTCCAATGTTCCGGAACGTCGGACAAACCGAAGATCCATTGTTGCACCGGTGTGACGGGTACTGGCCCTTCCACCACATGATTTTCCATGTTTTCGCCCTTGACTGACACATATGGAGCCAAAGACGCAATCGTCGGATGCTTGAGCAAATCACTGATCTGCAAGCGATATTGCTGTTGGCTGGCGCGGGCAGCAATCTGAATAGCCTTGATTGAATCCCCGCCCAAGGTGAAGAAATTGTCATGGATGCCAACACGCTCACGCTTGAGGACATCTTGCCATATTTCGGCCAGCAACTTCTCTGTGGCGGTTGTCGGAGCCACATATTCCACACCTGCATCAGCGTTCGCTTCCGGGCGAGGCAGCGCGCGCTTATCCACTTTGCCGTTTGATGTCAGCGGCAACTCATCAAGTTGGATGTAATGCGATGGAACCATGTAATCGGGCAACGACTGCTCCAAGTGACGGTGCAGGTCAGCCGCTTCTTCCTGCTCTTCGCAAACGACATACGCGCACAGGAAGGATGGGTTTTGGCCGGATTCTTCTTCCAGCGCCAGCACAACCGCTTCTTTGACGCCGGGATGTTCAAGCAACTTGCTCTCAATCTCTCCCAATTCGATGCGGTGTCCGCGAATCTTCACTTGCTGGTCAATCCGGTCGATATAATCAATGCTGCCATCCGGCAACCACCGAACCAAGTCTCCGGTGCGGTACATCCGATCTCCTTCTTTAAACGGATTGGGTACAAACCGTTCCTCAGTAAGTTTCTGATTGTTTAAGTACCCTAGAGCCACACCGTCTCCAGCGACGCAAAGTTCTCCCGGAACCCCGATTGGTTGCAATTGGTTCCGCTCGTTCAGCACATACACGGTGGTGTTGTTCAACGGTTTGCCGATCGGCACCCGGTTCGTCGTCGCTACCTCTTGCGTGATGGCGTGCGTCGTAGCAAAAACCGTGGTTTCTGTGGGGCCGTAACCATTGATCAACCGACCGTCGCCCAGATAGGCAACCGCTTTTTTCACATGGGCCAGCGATGCTTTTTCACCGCCAAAGACAATCTTCTTCATCTTGTCAAAGCAGGAGAGATCAAACTCGACCAAGGTGTTGAAGAGAGCCGTGGTCATGAAGCTGATGGTAACCTCCCGCTCCCGGATGAGTTTTGTCAGATCTTCCAGCGACATAAGCAACTCTTTTGGCACCAGAATCAACTTCGCTCCGTTTAACAAAGCGTTGTAAATGTCAAAGGTTGACCCGTCAAAAGCGTAGTTGGAGAGTTGCATCAAGGTGTCCTCTTCCCCAACTTCAATATATCCGTTATTGACAATCGTTCTGACGATGTTGCGGTGAATGGTCAGCGTTCCTTTCGGCTTACCGGTAGAACCAGACGTATAGATGATGTAAGCCAAATCATCCGCCGTGTTCACGTTGGTCAAGTTGGTATCCTCTTCATCCAAGCCCAAGGATTGGTTGATGAAAATCACGTCTCCATCATATCCTTGCGGCACACTCAAATCAGGTTGCATCAACAAGAGCCGCACATCACTGTCAGACAACATATATTGGATGCGCTCCACGGGATAGGTGGGATCAATCGGAACATACGCGCCGCCTGCCTTGAGAATGGACAGCAGGGCGATAATCTGATTGAAGGAGCGATCGGCGATGACCCCCACCCGTTGGTTGGGTTGCAAGCCGTTGGCGCGCAATACGCGAGCCCATTGGTTTGCCCGTCTGTTTACTTCCGCATACGTCATGGTGCGGTTCTCCCACTCCAAGCAGATGCGCTCAGGCGTTTGGGCCACTTGTTGTTCAAACAGTTGATGCACAGTCGCTTCGCGGGGGAATTCCGCTTGCGTTTGGTTAAAGTCGAACAAGATTTGCCGTTTCTCCTCTTCCGTGCACAGCTCTAGGTCGGCCAACCGCGCAGACGGTTGATTTACCACTTGTGCCAACAGATGAGTAAAATGGCGAACCATTCGCTCGATCGTTTCTTGTTTGAAGAGGTGGGTGCTGTATTCTACCGTCAATTCTAACTGATCTGCTTCGACAAACACCCAGTTCATATCAAACTTAGCTGCTTTCCAATCCATATCGACGGGCTCGATGCGAAGGCCGGGCAACTCCAGCTCGCCCATGTCGATGTTCTGCACGGTGAGCAGGGTATCAAACAATGGCTGACGACTGAGATCGCGCTGCACATCCAACCGTTCCAACAGCTCTTCCAAGGGATATTCCGCATGCTCGTATGCTTCTAACACCTGCTGTTTGACGGCGTCGATCAAAGACTCAACCGTTTGCTCCGGTTGCAGGCGGTTGCGGATAGCAAGGGTATTGACAAACATCCCCACTACCGATTGCAGATCCGGATGCGGCCGTCCCGCAACAGGGGAACCCACAATCAGGTCGTCCTGCCCTGAGTACTTGGACAAGAGCAACTGATAAGCGGCCATCAAAACCATGTGCAACGTGACTTGCCGCTCAAACGCGAATTGCTTCACCTGGCTGGTTAACGCAGCATCCAGTTGGAAGCCCACTTGGTTTCCATCAAAGCGCATCACGTTTGGACGCGGATAGTCGGTGGGCAATTCCAACACCGGCAGAGCACCGGAGAATTGGTTCACCCAATAAGCCTCATCTTGCTTCCACTGCTCCGTTTGCATATAGCGCTCTTGCCATACGGCGTAATCTTTGTACTGAACCTTGAGCGCTGACAACGGTTTTTGTTGGTACAAGCTCATCAAATCATGCATCAAGATATCCATCGACATGCCGTCAGAAATAATGTGATGCATGTCAAACACCAAGATGTGATGATCCTCAGCCAACGAAATCAATGTCATGCGCGCCAGCGGGGCTTGACTCAGGTCAAACGGCCGGATGCACGACTCGGCCATGCGCTTCGCTTCCTCCAGGTGGGTGGCATGTAATCGCTCAATCTGGCAAGGTACGGTCGGAGCGATCTTTTGCACCAATTCCCCATCATGGAAGTGGAACGAAGTACGGAGGGATTCGTGCCGCTGAACTAGCTGGGCGAATGCGCTCTCCAGGTGCGCGATGGACAGATTTCCTTTGATCTCCGAGATGAGCGGCATATTGTAGCCGACATGCACATTTTCAAATTGCTGAGTGACGTACAAGCGTCTTTGTGCCGAAGAAACCGGATAGTAGTCGCGTTCTTCCACGGGGCGGATCTCCTCGAAGCCCGTTTGTTCCGCTTGGCCGATCAAGTGCGCTAGATCGCGCAGGACGGGGCGAGAGAATACCTCGCGCAAGGAGATTTGCACACCCAATTCTTGATGAATTCGCGCTGTCAACAGCATCGCTTTGAGCGAGTTACCGCCCAACTTGAAGAAATGGTCCAGCGCGCCGACAGGCTCCACGTTGAGCACTTCTTCATATATCTGGGACAATCGTTTCTCTACTTCGGTTGCCGGGGCCTCGTAGGTGTCACCTGTTTGAGCGCCCTCTGGCTCCGGCAAAGCTTTTTTGTCCACTTTGCCATTGGGCGTGAGCGGGAACTGATCCAACTGAGTGAGATATGACGGGATCATATAGTCAGGCAACTCCGTCGCCAAATGCGCGCGCAAGTCTGCGTCACCCACTGTACTTTGGGCAATGACATACCCGCACAGCACCATTTCTCCGTTCATCTCCCGCGTGATCACGACCGCTTCGTTGACGGCGGGATGCTCCAGCAACTTCGCTTCAATTTCCCCGGTCTCAATCCGGAAGCCGCGCACTTTCACTTGTTCGTCGATCCGTCCGAGATACTCGATGTTGCCATCTGGCAGCCATCTTGCCAAATCGCCGGTTCGGTACATCTTCTCACCCGGCACAAACGGATTGTCGACGAATTTTTCTGCGGTGAGATCCGGACGGTTCCAGTAACCTCGTGCCAGACCGGCTCCGCTGACGCACAACTCTCCAGGCACACCGATCGGTTGGAGATGGTTGTACTCATTGACGATATAGACTTTTTGGTTCGCAATCGGCTTTCCGATCGGCGGTTTGCTCATCTGCGGTGAAAGCTTAGCCAATGTGGCGCAAACCGTGGTTTCCGTCGGGCCGTAAGCATTAATGAAGGTAAAGTCTTTACTCCAGACTTTGATCAAATCTTGTGGACAAGCTTCTCCCGCGGTTACGACGGTGCGCAAGGCCGGCAAGTTTTCTGGCGACAATGACTTCAGCACCGTGGGCGGCAAGGTCATGGTTGTGATCTCTTGGGCTCTTAACCAACCGGCGAAGTCGTAGAAGAGTTTCTCTTTCTCCTCCATCACCACCGTTGCACCATGGAGCAAGGACGGGAAGATTTCCCATACAGACGCGTCAAAGCTGAAGGAAGCGAATTGCAGGACGCGGCTATCTTCCGTGATGTCAAGCGCATGGGCCACCAACTGCAAGTTGCAGACGGAACGGTGTTCAATCATTACCCCTTTCGGTTTTCCGGTTGAACCCGAGGTATAGATCATATAGGCGAGATCACTTGAATCGTTGCCATTATCCACCGCATCGCCATCGAGTTCGGTCCACGGGATCTCTTCAACACGGATGGTTTCTCCTGCATAAGCTTCAGGTACAGTCGGTTCACCCAATGTGAGCAACAAGGCGGCTTCGCTGTCAGACAGCATATGCTCAATCCGGTGTTGCGGGTAATGGGGATCGACCGGAAGATAAGCTGCACCGGCTTTGAGAACGCCCAGCATGCCGACGATCATTTCTAAGGAAGGAGGCATCATCAAGGCGATGATCTGGTTACGTTCGGCACCTTTGCCGCGCAACAATCTTGCCAACTGATTGGAGCGGATGTCCAATTCCCGGTAAGTGAGTTGTTCTTGGCCAAATACCACCGCCGGCTTGTCTGGGGTGCGAGCTACTTGCTCCGCCCACAGGGAGTGAATGGTTTGATCTGCCGGGAACTCCACTTCAGAGTCATTAAATGCGACCAGCAGTTGTTCCTGTTCTTCTGCTGTCACCAGTTGCAAATCGGCCAGACGGCAATCCGGGTTCTCCACGATTTGCTCCAACAGGCGGACAAAGTGGCCAGCCATGCGAGCGATCGTCGCGTGCTCGAACAAATGCGTGCTGTAGCCGATGGTCAACTGTGTGGCATCATCTTTCTCCACCGTCCAGCTCAAGTCGAATTTGATTTTATTCCATTCCCATTCATAAGGCGTCAGTGGGAGACCAGACAACCGCATGTCAGACATCTCCATGTTTTGCACGGCAAACATCGTGTCAAACAGCGGATGGCGGCTCAAGTCGCGGTGTGCGTCCAGTTGATCGACCAATTCTTCAAACGGATAATCGCCATTTTCCAGCGCTTTGAGCATGCGTTCCTTCACATCGGCCAAAAAGGCGGAAAACGTTTTTTCCGGCTGCGGCTGGGTGCGGATCGCCAAGGTGTTGACAAACATGCCCACCATTTGCTCCAAGTCGGGATGGTCGCGGCCGGCCACCGGGAAACCGACGATGATATCTTCTTGTCCTGCGTATTTGGACAGAAGCACATGATAGGTTGCCATCAACGCCATATGCAAAGTCACATTGTTCTCGATCAAGAAACGATCCAACTTTTGCATCAACGCGGTGTCAATTGGCATGGTGAAGTAATCTCCGTCGAACTGTTGCACCGGCGGACGCGGTTTGTCTGTCGGCAATTCTAGCATCGGCAGTTCCCCGCCCATCTCTTTCAGCCAATACGCTTCTTTCGCTTGCCATTGCTCTGTTTCTCTGTGCCCATTTTGCCACACCGCGAAATCTTTATAGTGAATGCGGAGCGGAGGCAAGTCAGCCCCATCATAGAAGCTGGACAGTTCTTTAAGCATCAGGTTCACAGAGACGCCGTCCGAAATAATGTGGTGCATGTCTATAACCAGGTACTGCAAATCTTCTTCCACTTCGACCAATGCCATCCGGAACAATGGCGCTTTCGCCAAATCAAACGGCTGGATCAAAGAGGAGAGGAGGGTATCCAGTTCTGATTCATCGGCGATTTTCTGCTGAGTCACGGCAAAGTCCACGTGTGGATGAATCCATTGCACCAATTCTCCGTTCACAAAACCAAACGATGTGCGCAAGGACTCATGGCGGGCGATCAACCGGGTGCCAGCTTCTGTCAAGCGAGCCAGATCAAGCTGCCCTTCCACGCGCAACACCATCGGCATGTTGTAACTCATTCCGCCTTCTTCCAACTGTTGCGTGACATAAATTCGTTTCTGTGCCGAGGAGACAGGATAATAATCGCGCTTCTCAACCGGGTTGATCTCAGCATATTTGCGGGTATCCGCCTGCTCGATCAAAGCCGCCAACTCTTTCACCGTCGGATGGCTGAAAATATCGCGCAGAGACAGGTGCACATCGCATTTCTTTTGAATTTGCGACACCAAGGCCATGGCCTTCAGCGAATGGCCGCCCAATTCAAAGAAGTGGTCAAGAACACTCACACGGTCTACATTCAAGACCTCTTGCCACATCATGGCCAACTCGCGCTCCAGATCCGTCTGCGGCGCTACATACTCCCGGTCGGAGCCCGCTGTACGATCCGGCTTGGGCAAAGCTTTCTTATCCACTTTGCCGTTGGCTGTCATCGGCAGAGCCGGCAGGGTCACCAAGTGCGCAGGAATCATGTAATCCGGCAAGGTCTGAGCAAGGTGCTGTCTCATGTCTGCGTATGTCCATTCGCCGTCGGTTACGACATAGGCACAAAGCGCCGTCTCCTGCTCGTCGGTGTGAGCCACTACTACCGCTTCTTTCACTGCGGAATGCGCCATCAGACGGCTGGTGATTTCCCCGATCTCGATGCGGAAGCCGCGAATTTTGACTTGATCATCGATCCGCCCCAAAAATTCAATGGTACCGTCCGGCAACCACCGCACCAAATCCCCTGTCTTGTACATTTTTTGTCCCGGCTCAAACGGATTGTCCACAAACCGTTCCTGAGTCAGATCAGGGCGGTGCAGATAACCTCTAGCCAAACTTTGACCGCTCAAGCAGAGTTCCCCAGGCACACCGATCGGTTGCAACTGATGGTGTTCATTTAAGATGTACACACGATTGTTGGTGATCGGTTTTCCGATCGTGATCACATCGGCGTTTTCATCAATCCGGCCGCTGGTGGCAACAACAGCGTTTTCAGTGGGGCCGTAGTTATTGACCACTTCATACGATTGCGGAACGATGTGTTGAGCGCGATCACCACCGATCAACAAGGTTTTGAGCGTTTGATTGGGCAATTTCATGAACTGCTCAGCAAATTGAGTCGGCAAGAAGCTGATCGTGATGCCCTGCTCTTGGAAAAACGCATTTAATGCAACTACGTCGTAACGAACATCTTCTTCCACCATATACAGTGTTGCGCCCGCCACCAGCGTCGGGAAAATCTCCCACACAGAAGCGTCAAATCCGAAGCCCGCGTATTTGGCACTGCGGTCGTCCGCCGTCAGGTTGAAGCGCTCCACATGCCACAGGCACAAGTTCATCAGTGCCCGATGCTCCACCATCACCCCTTTGGGCTGACCTGTGGACCCCGACGTGTAGATCACATAAGCCAGATCGTCCGCTTTTGTCTGAGTGCCCAGGTTGGTTGTCTCTCCTTGACGGAAAGAGGTGTCATCGATCAGCCATACATCCCCGTCCCATTCCACTTGCAATTGAACCGAACCATGCGTGAGCAATAAGTTCGTGCGGCTGTCATCGAGCATATACCGGACGCGCTCAGCCGGATAATTGGGGTCGATCGGCAAATATGCTGCGCCTGCTTTCAACACGCCCCAAATCCCCACCAGCATCTCAACCGAGGGTTGGAACATGAGAGCAACAATCTGTTCTTTGCCCACACCCTGTTGACGCAAACGGCGCGCCAATTGATTGGCCCGGTCATTCAGCTCGCGGTAAGTAACTGACTGACCTTGATGCACCACTGCGGGATGATCAGGGTTCCGTTGCGCCTGTTCTTCAAACAACGCAACAACATGCTGCTCGGTCGGATCTGCTCCTTCCGTTGCGTTGAACTCGACCAGCAATTGTTGTTTTTCTTCTTCGGTCACCAACTCCAACTCAGACAATTTCACCGTCTTATTGTCAATGATTTGTTTGAGCAAATGGAAATAATGGCCAACCATGCGTTTAATCGTTTCCGGCTTAAACAGATGGGTTGCGTATTCGACGGAAAGGCTCCAATCGGTTTCGTCAAATGTCCAGCTCATATCGAATTTAGCGGTATTCCAATCCGTCTGATACGCCTCGAACCGGAGGGTGTCATCTTGGCTTTGAGCCGCTTCAAAGCTTTGGATCGTGAAGGTCGTGTCAAAGATCGGATGACGGCTCAAATCTCGTTGCTCTTGCAATTTTTCAACCAATTCTTCAAATGGATAATCACCGTGTTCAAAGGCAGTCAGCACCCGCTTTTTTACATCCGCTACAAACTCGGTAAAGGATTGGTCTTGTTTTGGAAAATTGCGCAATGCCAACATGTTGACAAACATCCCGACAACCGATTCCAGATCGGCGTGAGAACGGCCCGTGATCGGAGCGCCTACCACGATATCTTCTTGTCCTGTGTACTTTGCCAGCAACACATTGTAGACCGACAGCAACACGATATACAGTGTGCTTTTTTCTTCGGCCACGAAGGACTGCAATTTTTCCTTGAGATCCGGATCGGCCGCAAAGGTGAGCAGCTTTCCGGTCAGCTGTTGTACCGCAGGACGCGGGAAGTCCGTCTTCAACTCCAAGGTCGGCACGGAATCCTGGAATTCTTGCAACCAGAACGCTTCTTGCTTGTTCCACTCTTCTGATTGCAGGAGCGACTGTTGCCACACTGCATAATCTTTGTATTGGATCTTTTGCACCGGCAATGTTTTGTCATGGTACAAGTGAACCAGTTCGCGATAGAGAATTTCAGTAGAGACGCCATCGGAAATGATGTGGTGCATATCCATCAACATGATGTGGCGCTCTTCCTCGACCTGAATCACCGCGATGCGGCACAATGGCGCCTGGCTCAGATCAAATGGGCGAATGCGCGCATCAATCAACGCTTGCACTTCTGATTCATCTTCCGCCGTCACCCAATCCACTTGCAACGTGACATCCGAATGGATTTTTTGCATCAATTCGCCATCCCGCATGTGGAAAGAGGTGCGGAACGATTCGTGGCGTGCGGCCAATTGTCTTACCGCGTGTTCCAATTTCTCCCGATTGAGCTTCCCGGTGAGTTCCAAGGTCATCGGAATGTTGTACCCAATGCCGCCTTCTTCCAGTTGCTCTACCACATACAAGCGCTTTTGCGCCGAAGACACGGGGTAATACTCCATCTCATCCGCTTTCTCAATCGCCGCAAACGAGGTGCTTTTCGCTTTTTTGATATAAGCGGCCAACTCTTTGACCGTATCTCGGGCAAACACTTCCCGCAACGGAACATCCGCGTCCAACTCTTTCAGGATGCGCGAAGTCAGCATCATGGCTTTGATCGAATGGCCGCCCAACTCGAAGAAATGATCTTCGATACCAACTCGCTCCACACCCAAGACTTCTTGATAAATGCCAACCAACGCTTCTTCAATTCGGTTGGTCGGAGGAACATAATTGGCCGTAGACACTTTCTCCGGCACCGGCAACGCCTTGCGGTTCACCTTGCCGTTTGACGTGAGCGGGAATTTGTCCAACTCTACGAAATATGAAGGCACCATGTACTCCGGCAACGTCACTCCCAGATGTTGACGTAGCTCAGCCGCCGTCCACGCCTGACTCGCCACGACATACGCAGCGAGATAAGCGGCACCTGATTCGTCGGTCCGCGCCATCACCACGCACTCGGTGATCGCTGGATGTTCCAGTAGCTTCGTCTCAATCTCTCCCAGCTCGATCCGATGTCCTCTGATTTTCACTTGATGGTCGATCCGACCCAAGTATTCCAACGTGCCGTCAGACAGCCAACGCGCCAAGTCCCCCGATTTGTACATCCGCGCCCCTGGGTTAAACGGGTCCTCGATGAAACGCTCCGCTGTCAACTCCGGCCGGTTCAGGTACCCCCGCGTCACACCTGCCCCGCTGACATACATCTCTCCTGCAACCCCGATGGGCACCGGATTCATCTGTTCATCCAACACATACACTTTCAATGTCGGGATTGGCACCCCAATGTTGCTCACATTGGACTCGATTTCCCGTTCCGTGATCTCTTTATAAGTCACGTGCACGGTCGTTTCCGTGATTCCGTACATGTTGATCAATTTCGTTTGCGGATACCGCTCTCGCCACGGTTTTAACATGCTCGGTGCCAAGGCTTCCCCGCCGAAGATCACCATTCGCACCGACATTTCGTCCGATTTCGGCCCCATCATCTCCACATTGGACAATTGGTAGAACGCGGTTGGCGTTTGGTTCAAGACGGTTACCCGCTCCCGCTTCAGGAGATCCAAAAACGCTTTGGTGTCTTTGGCCACCAACGCCGGCACCACGACCAACTTTCCGCCGTACAAGAGGGCCCCGTACATCTCCCACACCGAGAAGTCGAAGCTGAAGGAGTGGAACATCGTCCACACATCGGCCTCGGAGAAATCGAACAGGTTGCGGTCGTTAAACAGCAAGCGAATCACATTGCGGTGCTCCACCATCACCCCTTTGGGATTGCCCGTCGAACCGGAGGTATAGATGATGTAGCACATATCCTGCGGCTCATTCACCGAAGCTGGCGCTTCTACTCCCTCTTGCCAAACGATCTCGTCGAAATAAACGATTTCGCCGGTGTAAGAGCCCGGCACTTCTAGCCCTTTCCGCGTCAGCAACAGGTTCGTGCCGCTGTCTGCCAGCATGTAGGTGATGCGGTCTTGCGGATACAGCGGGTCGATTGGCATGTATGCGCCGCCCGCTTTCAATATCGCCAGCATGCCGACGATCATTTCGATGGAACGTTCCACCATCAAGCCTACGACTTGATCCCGTTTTACTCCGCGCTCGCGCAGCATGACGGCCAATTGGTTGGCGCGGTCTTCCAACTCGCGGTAAGTAAGCCGTTCTTCTTCAAACACCACTGCGATGTTGTCCGGCGTCCGTGCCACTTGTTCAGCAAAACGTTGATGAATGGTTTGCGCTGTCGGATAGTTGGCGTCTGTTTGGTTGAATGCTGTCAGCACTTGTTGCTTCTCTTCTTCGGAGATCACACTGATCTCGGCTACCGGCACCTGTGGATTTGCCAATACTTGCTCGATCACATAGCGAAAGTTGCGGGTCAGATTTTGCACAAACACTGGATCGAACATCGCCCGGTTAAATGAAAATCTGACTTCAATCCGATCCTCATCATAAGGAATGACCAACACGTTAAACTGGTAGTTGGTTTGTTCATACGCCTCAGAACCGACCACTTTGAAACCCATTTTGGCCATACTCTCATCCATGGCGTCAGCATCGAAGGGATAGTTTTCAAACACGAACAGATGATCAAACAAATGGTTGTTCAACGCGCTGTTGGCTTGGATATCCGCCAAGGACAAGTAATCGTACTCTTCGGATGCGATCGTCGATTGTTTGGCCGTTTGCGCCAACTCGATGAACGAAGCACCCTCTTTGGTGCGCACGCGAACGGGAATCGTGTTGATGAACAAGCCAACAATGTTTTCGATATTGCGAATGTTTTTGTTGCGGCCTGACACAACCGCCCCAAACACTACATCATCCGTGTGATTCATCCGTTGCAACAGGACACCCCAGATGCATTGGAACAGGTTGTTCAAGGTGAGGTGATGTTGTTGCGCCAATTTGGTCAAGCGTTTTACCACCGTTTGATCCAATGTGCAGACGATTTCTTCCGGCTGGAACTCATCTCCGCTCGTGTGATAGCCTTGGCGCGGAATCTCACTCATCTGCGTGTATCCTTCCAGATACGTCTTCCAGTACGCCTTCGCTTCATCATGATCTTGTTTGTCCAACCAGCGGATGTACTCACTGTAAGGGGTCGTTTTTGTCAGCACTGGCTTATTGCTCGCCAGCAGTTGCCCATAAATGTCAAACAACTCATCGAGCACGATGCCCAAGCACCAACCGTCCATCAGGATGTGATGGTGGCTGAAGATAAATTCGTAGCGGTTAGCCTCCGTTTTCACTATGGCAAACCGCACCAGCATATCCCGTGACAAGTCAAACCCTTTTTCGCGATCTTTGCGCTTATATTCGCTAAGAAATGCTTCTTTCTCTTCCGTGGGCAGTTGGCTGATGTCATGGTAATCCAATGTCGCTTTGCGTCGCCGTAAAACCACTTGCCGCGGCTTGGCTAATTTCTTGTAACTGAAAATCGTCCGGAACACTTCATATTTGTCCACAATCCACTGCACGCTCTCCGCAAACTTGTCGATATCCAGGCTACCCTCGATGGTTAGCGCCATTTGCTCGAAATAAGCGTTTCCTTCGTCGTGGATGGAATGGAACAACATGGCTTCCTGCATGGGTGAAAGGGAGTAAATATCTGCAATTTGCTTTTTATCCATCGATGCCTTACCTCCCAAATCAAAGTGATCAGTACTTGGGGAGGGGAGGGTAGCGCCACTGATTGCGCCACCCCCGTTTCCTTCCCATACAAACGTCATGTCTTACAGATCCTCCAGAAGTTCAGCAATGCTGTCCAGTTCGTCGTAAGTTAAATCATCTGAACTGAAATCACTTGGCGTGTAATTGGGCTCTTGCTGCGACAGGCAGTGATCAACCAAGTCAATCAGGTATTGCCGGTAGCGCTCGCCAAGGGCCTCCATGGTTTCCTTCCGGTGAAGGTGAGTGTGGTAAGTGAGATGAATCTCCAATTGGCCTTTCACAATCAATTCATTCACTTCCAACAGGAAACGGTTTGGCATCGAAGCCCCTACCGCTTGTCCCGTCGGCAAGTCGCTGATCACCACTTCCCCTTCCTCTTCATCGGAATCAAATTGTCCCAAATAGTTGAACAGGATGTCGGGTGACAGGGAAAAAGCTAGGTCTTGCTTGTGCTCCGGCGCCGTCAGATGTTGTAGGATACCATAGCCGACACCTTTGTTGGGGATTTTGCGCAAGTGCTCTTTCACCTGTTTGATCGACTCTGCCAAGTCGCCCCCGCTTACATCTACCACTACGGGATAAATCGAAGTAAACCAACCCACGGTGCGGGTCAAATCGATATCCTCGATGATCTCTTCACGCCCATGCCCTTCCAAATAAACCGCGAAACGTTCTTCTCCTGTCCAATCTTTGAGCGCCAAGCCCAAAGCGGCCAGCAACAGGTCGTTGATCTCGGTCCGGTATGCTTGATGGGCATCTGTCAAAAGCTGTTTGGTCACCGACTCAGGCAATCGCACGACGACTGTGTCCTGATCCCCGTACACCTGGGTTGCGTCTTGCGCACCTTCCCGTGGCAACGGCGCGACTTGTTGGCTCTCCAGCTCCTGCCAATACGGAATCTCCTTCAACAGCGCTTTGCTATTGGCATACTCACGCAACATCCGGCTCCACGCCTGGTAAGAATGGGTTTTATCCGGGAACTTGATCGGTTGATTCGTAAGCGCTTGGCGATACCCGGCCTCCAAATCCTCGACCAAGATCCGCCAAGACACCCCATCCACAATCAAGTGGTGAATGACGATCAACAGATGGTCAGCTTCTGGTGCCTTGAACAATCCCAATCGAATCAACGGACCTGCCTCGATATTTAGGCTGGCGTGCAAGCGGTCGGCTTCTCGCTCGATGCGGGCGGCCACATCCGGCTCCCCGGCCAGGTCAAACAGTTCCAGCGTAAACGCGTCCGCTTCCGGCTCGCGTCCAGTTTGCACCCATTGTCCGTCCGTTTGGGTGAACACATGGCGCAAAGCGTCGTGGTGTTCCACGATTTTGGCGAACACGGTCCGCACCATTTCCTCATCCCAACCACCGCGACGGGTCAACAGCATCGCCTGGTTGAAATGATGCGGTGCCTCCGCATGCAAAGTGAGGAAATCTCGTTGGATCGGAGTAAGCGGTACTTCGCCCGTGACCGGCCCTTGGTCGATGACCAACTGATTCCGTTCGATGAACGGCGCCAGTGCCGAAATCGTCTCATACTGGAAGATGTCTTTGATGTTCAGGCGCAGTTGGTGTTGTGCCAGACGAGCTGCGATTTGAATCGCTTTGATGGAATCTCCGCCCAATTCAAAGAAGTTGTCATGAATCCCGATCCGCCCGATCTGCAAAACTTGCTGCCACACCTCGGCCAGCAGGGCTTCCACTTCATTGGTGGGCGCCGCATATTCCGCTCCGCTCACGACGTATTCGGTCGGTTCGGGTAGCGCTTTGCGATCCAGCTTACCATTGGCGTTGAGCGGCAGTTCGGGCAGTTCCACAAAGTAGGCCGGAATCATATAGTCAGGCAACCCTTGGCCCATATGCTTGCGCAATTCGGCCACATCCCAGTCCGCCTCGCTAACCAGGTAGGCGCACAGGTAAGCTTGTCCTTGCGCATCGTGGCGGGCGATCACCGCACCATCTTTCACAGCGGGGTGCTTCATCAATTGACCGGTCACTTCATCCAACTCAATGCGGTAACCCCGGATCTTCACTTGATGGTCCATGCGGCCCAAATACTCGATGTTCCCATCGGACATCCACCGCGCCAAATCTCCCGTCTTGTACATCAACTCTCCGGGGAGATAGGGGTTGGGAACAAATTTCTCCCGGGTCAGGTCTTCCCGGTTGAGGTATCCGCGGGCCAGACAGGTTCCGGACAGACAGAGCTCACCTGGCACACCGATTGGTTGCAGTCGGTTGCGCTCATCCAGCACCAGCAATTGGACATTGGCGATGGGTTTACCAATCGGTATCACATCTGGATCATGGTCTGTCGGGCAATCATAGTACGAGACGTCTACCGTCGCTTCGGTCGGCCCGTACAGATTGTACAACCGGGTTCCATTCACACGATACATCGTGTCCCGGAAACGGGCAGCATGGTTGGGCAACAGCGCTTCCCCACTGGTAAACACCCGCCGCAAGCTGGACAAGCGAGGCAAGTTGGATTCATGAAGGTGTTCCAAGAACAGATGGAACATGGACGGCACAAAGTGCATGGTGGTGATGCCGTAACGCTCTATCGTGTTGATCATAAGCTCCGGCGCTTTCTCACCGCCCGGCTCCAACAGGTGCACGCGAGCACCGACGAAGAACCACAAGAACAACTCCCACACCGACACGTCAAACACGATCGGCGTTTTTTGCAAGATGACATCTTCCGGGCCAAACTCATATTGGCGCGCCATCCATTCAATCCGGTTATACGCCGTGTAATGCTCGATCATGACCCCTTTGGGCTTCCCAGTAGACCCCGAGGTGTAAATCACATATGCCAAATCTCTCACTGTAGCCGTGGCTGGCAAATTGTCGGCTTCCCCTTGCTCCAACGCGATTTCGTCCAGATAGAGTACTTCTGCGTCGAAAGAACCAGCCAAGCCGCGGAACTTGCTCAGTGACAAAATCAAGCGCGCTTCACTGTTGTCGAGCATGTAGGCGATCCGTTCTTCTGGGAATTCAGGCGAAATCGGCATATACGCCGCACCGGCTTTGAGAATCCCCAAGATGCCGATCATCATTTCCAGTGAACGCTCTGCCAGCAATCCGACGATTTGGTTGGGACCGACGCCTTTGGCGCGCAGCATCCGAGCCAAGTGGTTTGCACGGGCGTTCACTTCGGCGTACGTCCATTTCCCGTCGCCAAACTCAATCGCAATCCGGTCGGGTGTCCGTGCCACTTGTTCCTCAAACAAGGTTGGCAACGGTTTGGCCGGCGGATATTCCACCCGCGTGTTATTAAACGCGTGCAAGATCTGTTGCGTTTCCGCCTCGGTGATCAACGCCATGTCATCCAGCGTGCTATCCGGACGGCTAACCACTTGTTGCAAAAGGTGGATGAAATGAGAAACCATCCGTTCCGCCGTTTCCTTTTTAAACAGGCTGGTGGCGTAAGACAGGGCGAATCGCAAGCGGTCATCGTCCTCATAAACCGTCCAAGTCAAGTCGAATTGCGCGGCTACTTTCTCCTGCAAAGCATAATGACTCAGTTTCAGTCCGGGGACTTCCGCCGACAGGGCGTCATCTCCCTCATAGTTGAACATGGTGTCAAACAGCGGGTTGCGGCTCATGTCCCGACGCAGCTGCAACTTGTCGATCAGATCTTCCAGCGGATAATCTGCATGGTCAAAGCATTGGAGCGTCCGCTCTTTCACCGCTTGCAAGAATTGGGTGAAGCTTTGTTGCGGCTGTGGATGGTTACGCAAGACCAATGTATTGACAAACAGCCCGAAGATGGATTGCACATCCGGATGGTTCCGGCCGGCAATGGCGCTACCGACGACAATGTCATCCTGTCCGCTGTACTTGGACAACAACACGTTGTATGCCGCCAACAACGTCATATACATGGTTGCGCCGTTTTCCATGGCTACGCGTTTCAGCCCCGCGGTCAATTCTTCATCCAACTCAAAGCGGATCAGATCCCCGTCAAATTGCTTCACCGGCGGCCGAACAAAGTCCGTCGGCAAGGACAGGGTTGGCAATTCCCCTTTAAACGCGTCCAACCAAAACGCTTCTTGCTTTTGGTATGTTTCCGACGCGGCAAAAGATTTTTGCCATACAGCGTAATCCTTGTACTGAAATTTGAGCTCAGGCAGCGATTTGCCTTGAAGCAATTGCGCCAACTCATCAAACAGGATGCCTACAGACAAACCATCGGTGATGATATGGTGCATATCGACGATAAACAGGTGCTTGGTTTCAGTGAGGCGAGCCAGTGCCACTCTGGCCAGAGGCGCCTGATGCAACTCAAACGGCTGCACAAACTCGCCGATGAAGGCATCTACCTTCGCTTCCTCCACTTCCATCAGTTCGATATCGCAAGTGACGGATGGGTGGATTTGTTGCACCAATTCCCCATCGGACAAGTGGAAAGAGGTGCGCAATGGCTCATGCCGCTCCACAAGTTGATTCCACGCCGCACGCAAGCGCTCGGGGTCCAGCTCTCCTTCGATCATGAGGGTGGCGGTCAAGTTGTAACCCGTGCCAGCATTGCCCAAACTGTCAATGGCAAACATTCTTCTTTGGCTTGAGGTAACCGGATAAGCTTCCCGCTCTCCTGCCGGCACAATCGCCTCATAAGTGCCCTTGTCCGCATCACGCAAGTATTGAGCCAACTCTTTCAGCGTGGTGCTGGTGAAGATTACATTGAGCGGAATCTCAATGTTCAACACCTTGTGCACTTGCGACACCAAACTCATCGCCAGCAGCGAGTGTCCTCCCAGCTCGAAGAAGTTGTCATTCATTCCGACGCGTTCCAGCCCCATCAGTTGTTGGCAGATTTCCGCCAATTTGTGTTCCAATTCATCAGCAGGTGGGACATACTCGCGCTGGGTTTGGGATTGCGAATCGGGTTTCGGCAAAGCTTTTCGGTCCACTTTGCCATTGGCGTTGAGCGGCAGAGCGTCCATCTCTACAAACTGGGTCGGAACCATATAATTGGGTAACTGTGCCGCCAATTGTTCCCGAACCTGCGCCACTGTCATCCCTTCCGCCAAGACCGTATACGCGCACAGGTACGCATATCCCTGATGGTCAAGATAAGGCACGACCGTTGCTTCCCGCACACCGTCCAATTGCAGGAGGCGCTCAACCACTTCTCCCAATTCCACGCGATGTCCACGAATCTTCACTTGATCGTCGATCCGGCCAAGGTACTCGATTTCTCCATTGGGCAACCAACGAGCCAAATCGCCGGTCTTATACATTTTCTCCTCAGGGTTAAACGGATTGGGCACAAACTTCTCAGTCGTCAGATCTTCTCGACCCCAGTAACCTCGTGCCAAACCAACCCCACCGACGCACAACTCTCCTGGTACGCCAATCGGTTGCAGTTGGTTGTGCCGGTTTAGGATGTATACCTTTTTGTTGGGGAATGGCGTGCCAATCGTCGGTTTGTCGTCTTCCGCGCGACAATATCCCAACGTAGCGTCCACCGTCACTTCCGTCGGTCCGTAGGCATTGATGAAGGTTCGACCTTGGCCCCAGCGTTTCACCAGATCGCTGGTAACAGCTTCCCCACCTGTCAAAATCGTCCGCAAATCCGGCAATTCCGCATATGGGAACGTTTGTAACGCCGATGGCGACAGTCCCAAGAAGTTGATTTTCTCCTCTTTCAGCCACTGTACAAACCGGTCGGGTACCAGCTGCTCTTTACGAACCAGATAAAGTGTCGCTCCGGTCAGCAAGGCTGGGAAAATCTCAGATACGGAAGCGTCAAAGCTGATAGAAGCGAATTGCAACACCCGACTTCCCTCAGTGATTTGATACAGGTCAGCCATCGCACTGAGATTGCACACCCCGAGATGCTCAATCATGACGCCTTTGGGTTTGCCAGTGGAACCGGAGGTGTAGATCATATAAGCCAAATCCGTCGGCTGGTTGATCTGCTCCAACTCCGAAGCATCCCTCTCGTACCAGCTGGGCTCATCCAATCGGATCACTTCGCCCGCAAATTCAGCCGGAACCTGAATGTGGCTGTGGGTTAACAACAACCGGGCTTGGCTGTCTTGCAACATAAAGGCGATCCGTTCTTGCGGATAATCGGGATCGATCGGGACATAAGCCCCGCCCGCCTTTAACACCGCCAAAAGGCCGACGATCATGTCAGGTGTGCGTTCTGTCATCATCCCCACAAATTGGTCGCGTGTAACCCCCTTGTCACGTAGCGCTCTTGCCAATTGATTGGATCTCTGATGCAGCTCACGGTAAGTCAAGCTGACATCTTCAAAGACAACCGCCGGGTGATCTGGGGTCCGAGCCACCTGTTCCGCAAACAGCTCATGCAACGTTTTGTCCTGCGGATAAGGGCGTTCCGTGCGGTTGAACGCGGTCAAAAGTTGCGTCCGCTCCGCCTCAGATACGATTTCAATCTCCGCCAACTTCATCTCAGGAGCCGTAACCACCTGTTCCATGACCGTTTGCAAATGGGTGAACAGCTGTTCGATCTTGTCTTGCGAATACAATGCTTGGTCATATTGCACTTTTAGATGCAGTTGCTCACCGGGATAGATGGTCACGCTTAATTCAAAGTTCTCCTGCTCAAACACATCCAACCCCGTAATGGTAAACCCGAGCTCGTCCGCCCGCTTGCTAAACAGGTCTTGATCCAATGGATAGTTCTCAAACACCAAGATGTGGTTAAACAACGCTCCAGACAAATCGGTACCAGCTTGGATTTCCGCCAATGATTTATAACCGTACCGTTCAGACGTCAACGCATTTTCCTGCATCTTAGCCAGCAGGTCAGTAAAAGAGGTGTCTCTCTGCCCTTGCACCCGTACCGGGATGGTGTTGATGAACAAGCCGACCATTTTTTCCACATCGGGGATCTCTGTCGGCCGTCCAGAGATAACCGCTCCGAACACGACATCATCGGTATCGTTGTAGCGTTGCAACAACACGCCCCAGATTGCTTGGAACATCGTGTTCAACGTAACGCGTTGCCGTGCCGCCGTACGTGTAAGCCGCTCTGTTAGCTCCTTGTCCAAACGGAAGTCCAGCTCGGCTTTGGGCTCGCTTCCTCGACGCCCGTCCAGCGTATCTTGCGGTATCGAGACAGCTTGTTCGTATCCGTGCAGATACTCTTTCCAATAAGCGGTCGCTTGTTGGTCATCCTGACGTTCCAACCAGCGAATATATTCACTGTAGGGGGCGGCGCTTTCTGTTTGCTGCGCGTCGATGTAGAAGTTCAGCCAATCTTCCACAATTAATCCGAAGCACCAACCATCCATCAGGATGTGATGGGAACTGAACACCAATTGATAATGGCGTTCACCCGTTTGGAACAAAGCGAAACGGATCATCACATCACGTGTCAGATCAAATCCTTTCAACCGATCTTGCCGCTTGAACGCTTCCATGTGCGCGGTTTGTTCCGCCGGAGCCAGATGACGAATGTCCTCATATCTGAACGTCGCCTCTTTGTGTTTCAACACGACTTGGATCGGCTTTTTGACTTTGTCGTAGATGAACACCGTCCGGAACACATCGTACTTTTGAATGAGCGAGTCCAAACTTTTCTTCAACCGCTCGGGATCGAGAACGCCTTCCATGCGGAAAGTGATCTGGTCAAAATACGCCTCGCTCTCTTTGTCCTTCAAAGCGTGGAACAAGATGCCTTCTTGCATGGGCGACAGATGATACAAATCTTGAATCTCTGCCTCGGCCACGATGTTGCGTACGAGCTCCAAATCTTCCAACGGACAGGAGCCGATGCTGAAATCACTTGGCGTCCGCAGTGATTCTGGCTGCGCCAGACAATGTTCCACCAACGCATGCAAGCTTCGTTTCACTTCGTCCATCAACTGGTGGATCGTTTGCTCAGTGAACGCAGTGCGATCATAACTGCATTCCAGCGTAAGTTGCCCTTCGGCGACCCAGCCGTTGATCTCAATGGCCACATCGATTGGCGTCTCCGGACTGAACCATTCCCCGGTCGGCATCGATGATGGGTCCAACCCGCCTTGGTCAAATTGACCGAGATAGTTGAAGCTGATTTCCGGCTTGCAACTGAAAGACAAGTCGGAGGTCATTTCGGCCGGAGTCAAGTACCGCAATACCCCGTAGCCCACTCCTTTGTTAGGCACTTGGCGCAGGGTTTCTTTCACTGTCGGCACGATCCGCCCCATCTCATCTGCAGCCATGTCCAACACCACGGGATACAGGGACGTGAACCAACCCACTGTCCGGGTCAAGTCGATCTCCTTAAACAGCTCTTCGCGACCATGCCCTTCCAAATACAGAGCCACTTTGTCTTGCCCAGTCCACTTTTTCAGGGCCATGCTCAAACCGGCGATCAGCAAATCATTTGCTTCTGTGTGATAAGCCCGATGCGCTTGCGTGAGCAAAGCCGCCGTTTCCGTGTCTGACAAGTGAACGCGCACCGCGTCGCGATCCTTCATATAGATTTCCGTCGCTGGCTCGCGGTCTTTTGGCAACGCCTGTACTTGTGCCGTTTCTACCCGCTTCCAGTGTGGAATCTCCGCCATCAGTTGCGGGCTGACAGCATATTCGCGCAACTTCCGCGCCCATGCTTGGAAAGAACTTGTTTTCAGCGGCAAAGATGCGTCCGCTTGCTCATACAGAGTCGTGAAGTCTTCTAGTAAGATGCGCCAAGATACACCGTCTACCACCAGATGGTGAATCACCAGCAGCAGATAATCTCCGTCAGCAGTGTGGAACAGCCCCACTTTAACCAACGGCCCTTGCTCCAAGTCGATAGACTGTTGCAGACGGTTGGCTTCCTGTTCAATCGCCGCGCGTACGTCCGCCACACCTGTGAAGTCATACTCGCTCAGTGTGAAGCCGTCTGCTTCCAAGCCTTGATTCGTCAGCACCAAGCCATCGTCCGTAAACGCCGCAGTCATGCGCAGTGCATCATGGTGGGCCACGAGTCGAGTCAGCGTGGACTTCACTCGCTCGCTGTCCCATCCTTCCGGCTGGTGAAGCATCATCGCTTGATTGTAGTGATGCGACGCTTGGCTGTTCAGTTCAGCAAACCATTGCTGAATTGGAGTTGGTGGCACATTGCCGGTCACAACACCTTGTTCCGCCGCTGTTTCCGCCTTGCTGGTGATGCGCGGCGCCAGCTCCCGAATGGTAGGATGGCGGAACAATCCTTTCATCTCCAACTGCCACTTTTGTTGGTGCAATCGAGCTGCAATCTGGATCGCCTTGATTGAATCGCCACCCAATTCGAAGAAGTTGTCTTCGATCCCGATGCGCTCGACGCCCAGCACTTCTTCCCAAATCTGGGCGAGAAGTGTTTCCATCGGCGTTTGCGGTGCGACATACTCCGCGCTGGTCTGCACCCGTCCCTCCGGTTCAGGCAACGCTTTTTTGTCCACTTTACCGTTGGGGGTCAGCGGAATTTTGTCCATCTCCACAAAGTAAGACGGAATCATGTAATGCGGCAGGATGGCGCTTAAGTCATCACGCAAGGTTTTGACCGAACCAGGTGTTTTCCAGACGATATACGCACAGAGGTACGCACCGCTTCCTTTGTCGTTTCTGGCCAACACCACGGCTTCTTCCACCTGCTCCATTTCCAACAGCATGGTCTCGATCTCACCGATTTCAATGCGGTGCCCACGGATCTTCACCTGATCGTCGATCCGTCCCAAGTATTCGATCTCCCCTGTCGGCAACCACCGCACCAAGTCTCCGGTTTTGTACATCCGCTCGCCCGGACGGAACGGATTGGGTACAAACTTCTCCGCGGTCAAGTCGGGCCGGTTCCAATACCCGCGCGCCAACCCTTCCCCACCGATGCACAATTCGCCCGGCACACCGATCGGTTGCAATTGTCCTTCTGGGCTTAAGACATACGCTTTCTTATTGCGGATCGGCGTCCCAATCGTGATCGTTTCAGCCTCCGGAGAGCACACACCGATCGTCGCATCTACCGTCCCTTCCGTCGGGCCGTAAGCGTTCAGGAACGTGCGACCCTGTCCCCAGACTTTCACCAAATCCGGTGAGCACGCTTCTCCCCCCGTACTGATGGTAGTCAAATCGGGCAAATCCAGATACGGCAGCGTACGCAACACGGACGGCGGGATAAACGGCATCGAGGTGATGCGCTGTTCTTTCAACCATTGCACAAATCCGGTTCCATCCAACAATTGTTCTTTCTTGATCAGATAGAGCGCGCCACCATTGAGCAAGGTGTGGAAAATGTCACCCACAGCCGCGTCAAAACTGATCGAGGAGAACTGCAACACCCGACTTCCCGGGCCGATGCCGTACGTTTCAGCCATCAGTTGCAAGTTGGCCACGCCCCGGTGTTCGATCATGACTCCTTTCGGCTTCCCAGTAGAACCCGAGGTATAAATCATGTATGCCAGATGGTCAGGGGTGTTGATTATGGGAAGTGGCGTCCCTTCTTCCTCTCGCCATTCGCTCTCTTCGATGCGGATCGTCTCACCCGCAAACTCTGCTGGCACATCCACTCCCTGCTGGGTGATAAGCCACTTGGCTTGGCTGTCTTCCAGCATGTAACGAATCCGTTCCTGAGGATACTCAGGATCAATTGGGAGATAAGCTGCCCCCGCTTTCAGCACCCCCAACAGAGCGATAATCATCTCTGGAGACCGCTCCAGCAAAATGCCTACAAATTGTTCCGGTTGTACGCCTTTCTTCCTTAGCGCCCGGGCCAAGCGGTTTGCTTGCTCATCCAATTCCCGGTATGTCAGCTGGACTTCGCCAAACACCAACGCCGGTTCGTCCGGTGTCCGCGCCACCTGCGCCTCAAAGAGTTCTGGCAAGGTTTGGTCATGCGGATACTCCGCTTCAGTGCGGTTAAATACTTCTAACACCAGCTGCTTCTCCTGTTCGGTGATCAGGCTGATCTCCCGCACAGAAATCTCCGGATAGGCCGTCACTTGGCGCAACACCTGCTCCACATGGCCGATCATGCGCTCCACCGTTTCCCGCTTAAACAGCGCGGTGTTGTATTCCACCTGAAACTGGAGTCGCTCTTCCTCTGTCACCACCAAGGCCAAATCAAACTGCACCTTTTTAGCCTGAATCGGATACGGGCGGAAAGTGAGCCCTGGGATTTGGATCATGGACAAGTCCATGTTTTGCAACACAAACATGGTGTCAAACAACGGGTTGCGGCTCAGATCACGTTGTAAACCCAATTTGCCGACCAGCTCATCAAACGGATAATCCTGCCGCTCATATGCTTCCAGCATCTGCGCTTGCAATCTCTTCAGGAAGCTGGTGAAACGCTCTTCACTTGGTACATGAGCTCTTAGCGGCAAGGTGTTAACAAACATCCCGAAGATCGGTTCCAGCTCGCTTTGGGTGCGGCCGGCGATCGGCGAACCGACAATAATATCATCCTGCCCCGAATACTTGGACAAGAGCACATAATAGGAAGCGAGCAAGGTGATGAACAAGGTGCTCTTCTGCTCTTTGGCCAATTGTTTAACCTGTGCTTCCACCTCTTCAGGCAGATAAAAGGTCTTCACTTCCCCATCAAACTGTTGCATCGACGGGCGCGGATAATCGGTCGGCAATTCCAGCACCGGCACTTCCCCGGCAAACTGCTCCAGCCAGTACTGCTCTTTCTCTTCGTTCGCTGCATCCCGGCTTTGCTCCCATACCGCGTAATCCTTGTATTGAATCGGTAGTTCCGGCAACGATTGTTTCTGATAGAGCGCCCCCAGTTCGCGATACAAAATGCTGTGCGAAATCCCATCTGAGATGATGTGGTGCATATCGAGCACCAACACGTGCCGCTCATCGGACAGGCTGAACACACCCGCTCTAAACAACGGTGCCTGGCTCAAATCAAACGGCTGGATCATTCCTTGCACCAGCGACTCCAACTCAGCCTCATCCGACACGGTGACGTGTTTCATCTCCACTTCCAGGCGGGGATGAATCTGTTGCACCAACTCTCCGTCCACAAACGTAAAGGAGGTGCGCAGCGCTTCATGCCGAGCGACAAAGGCGTTAAGCGCATCCGTCAGGGCCTTAACATCCAACCGACCTTCCACTTCCAACAAGATCGGTGTGTTGTACGCCGTTCCCACGTTCTCCCATTGTTGCAACGCATACAGCCGTTTTTGCGCCGCCGACACAGGATAATAATCTTGCTCACCAGCGCGTTGGATCATGGTAACATGTGATTGATTAGCTCCAGCGATATACGAAGCCATCTCTTTGATCGTCGGATAATCAAACGCATCTTGGAAAGACATTTCTACACCGAATTGATCACGAATTCGCGCAATCAACTGCATTGCTTTCAGTGAATGACCGCCCGATTCAAAGAAGTGGTCGGTGATGCCAATCCGCTTGATGCCCAAGATGTCTTCCCAAATGGCCGCCAACTTGCGTTCCGTTTCGTTGGTGGGAGCGGACAGCTCTTCTGTCGGCTCGCTGTCAAGCAATCGGGGATCAGGCAACGCTCGTTTGTCCACTTTGCCATTGGCCGTCAGCGGCAAGGCGTTTAGTTCCACCAAATACGTGGGCACCATATATTCCGGCAAGGTTGTCGCCAAATGCCGGCGGATATCCGCCATCTCGCATGGCTCGTCCAAAACGACATAGCCACTTAAGAAAGAATGACCATCCTCATCCTTGCCCGCGGTTACGATCGTTTGTTGCACAGCCGGATGTTCGAGCAATTTCAGTTCAATCTCTGTCAACTCGATCCGGTGTCCCCGGATTTTCACTTGGCCGTCCATGCGGCCCAAAAATTCCAGATTGCCATCCGGCAGCCAACGAACCAAGTCCCCTGTGCGATACATCGTTTCACCCGGTGCAAACGGATCGTCTACAAACACTTGTGCCGTCTGTTCTGGACGGTTCAAATAACCAGCACCTACTCCGTCACCACTGATGCAAAGCTCTCCGGCAACACCGATCGGTTGTAGCTGATTGTGTCTGTTCAACACATAGACGCGGGAATGATTGATCGGTTTACCGATCGGAATGCCCTTTTGCGCGCTCCAAGCTTTAATCGGATACATCGTGGTGAAGACCGATGTTTCTGTTGGGCCGTAAGCATTCATCAACTGCCCATCACCCAAAACGGCATATGCCTTCTCCACGTGTTTGAGTGATGCTTTCTCCCCGCCAAAGATAATTTTGCGAAGCCCAGCGAGTGCGTGTGGGTCCCAATCCACCAACGTGTTGAGCAAAGCGGTCGTCATAAAGCTGACAGTGATTTCTTCCTCTTTGATCAATTGGGTCAACTGCTTGAGATCCATGAGCACCTCTTCGGGTACAAGCACCAACTTGGCACCGTGCAACAGCGCGCCAAACATATCGAACACAGAAGCGTCAAAAGCAAAATTGGATAATTGCAATATCGTGTCATCTTCTGTGATCTCAATGTAACCACAGTTAATCATCGTGCGCGTCAAGTTGTAATGCCGAATCAGTACCCCTTTCGGCTTGCCTGTCGATCCCGAAGTATAAATCACATAAATCAAATCATCGCTGGTGTTGACATCTTCCACATTGCTGTCGTCTTCCCCGATCCAGGTATCCCTCACCAAGGGGCAAATCTCACCCTCGTAGGCAAACTCTGGCATGGCTTGCGGCTGTTTGAGCAACAGCGACATTTGGCAATCTTCAGCCATATAACGGATGCGTTCCTCCGGATAGTCGGGGGAGAGAGGAACATAAACAGCGCCCGCTTTGATGATGCCAAGCACGCCGATGACCATTTCTGGTGAGCGCTTGGCCATCAGCCCCACTTTGTCGCCCCGCTTCACCCCGCGCGCACGCAACACCCGCGCCAGCTGGTTGGCTTGTCGGTTCAACTCATTGTAAGTGACCGTTTGGTTTTTGTATTTCAATGCAATTCGCTCTGGATGCTGTTCAACTTGCTCTTCAAATAACGCTTGCACCGTTTTGTGCTTGGGATAACTCACTGGGTCTGGGTTAAAGCCCGAAAGCATAGTATGTTTTTCCTCTTCGGTGCAGAGGTCGATTTCACTCACCAGCACATGCGGATTCCGGATGACTGCTTCGATGATCCGCTCCACATGGTCCGCCATGTTTTGAACAAACGTCTGGGGATAGCTCGCTGAATCATAAATGAAATCAATGCTTAATCCATCTTCAGCTTTCGTCGCCACCACTTTGAGCTTAAATGAAGCTTGCTCCGACCGGTCGGCACCGATCAGGGTCAAATCGTCTTGCACACCCCGGAGTTGCTCCACTTCGAGATCGCAGACGAAGAAGTGATCAAACGATTCGACGGTCAATCCCGTCCAATCCGCAAGTTGGGCCAGATGCAATCCACCGTGTTCCCGCCCTTTAGCCAAATCACGATGCAAATCAGCCACGACGGCCGCAAAAGATGGATTGTCTCCGTGAACTCGAACTGGTGTCGCGTCAACACACAGACCGATCGCCTGACGCACATCCCGGGCCAACGGGAAACGCTCCGGTTTCATGGACAAATATGACACATCATCCGCGTTCCCGTACTTTTGCAACAAAACACCCCAGACCCCGTGCAACATGGTGGGCAATGGCACATCTAATTGGGCAGCGACCTTCGACAATCTGTCAGTTTGTTCGCTGTCCAGGTGCAAGGTCACAGAGGGAGACGTCAAACTGCCCTCTTCCAAATCGGCGGGTATGGTGGGGAAAAACGGTTTGTGTTCATAGTCGGCAAACCGTCCGCTCCAGTAAGCTTTGGCCTCTTCCAGCGACTCCATCCGCTGCTCATGAAACGCGGACAGGTGCTTCGGTACCCGGCCCAACCGTTTTTGGTTGTAAGCGCCAAACGCTTTACGGATCAACAGGTTCAATGTTTTTCCGTCGATCGCTTGCCGATCATATCGGAAAATGAGCCAGCTGATCCCGCCGTCATCCTGAACGACAATCACCTGTAGGGAAACAGAATCAGTCGCCTCCCCCTCACCGCGCCGATGCGCTTGGATGATTGACGCTTTTTGCTCCGCCGACAGTCCGCGCAAGTCATCTTCGCTAAAGGTTAGCGGCCGCCTATCGACGGAATGTTCATTATATAATGCATCAAGTAAGTATTTTAATAATTCCGCATCCACCTCGCCTTGCACTTGCATGACCAAGTCGCAATCATACACCTGATCCTTTGACAAAACCTCTTTGTTTTGCGTAAAAGGCGACACTTTTTCCACCCCTTAACTTTTTATCCTCTCTGTGGTACCTGCTAGGGTGTGTCTGGCAGAGGAGCGCCTCTACATGCGTGAAGCGAATAAGAAAATGATTTTGGAGCCGCTATCCTATTCATCAGACACGCCCTAGTCGCGCCAACAGGTATGGCGATCAGATTGGATTCTTCTTAAAGGCATTCCAATGCATCATCATGTCTATGTAGTGGTGCATCACCTCCAACACATGATCTTCGTAACAACTGGCAGTGTCTCGCGCACATACATGGTTAGGAACAACCATCCTCCCCACCGCCAAAAGCATCGTCAAACAGGTTGCAATCCTTCTGGTTGGGAACGTATCAATCGCTCACCCCCGTTCGGAGCAAACCTGTACCATGCACATTTATATACCTTTTACGAATAAATCCAATCTTCCTTATTCGAATTTCCTATTAAAACACTAAAAACAATTGCCGCTCTAAGTTCGATGAGCGCTCAACCATCTGTAACATTCAATCTTTTCGTAGCCCCAAGCTCAGACTCGCCAAAGGAAAGTCGGCCTGGGATACGATCTTCCTATTTACCAATATTAAATCAGGCTGACAGTGATCATCAAAAATAGAAAACCATTTCTTTCAACATTTCCGTTCCTCATCCCACCTTTCCCATACCAAACAAAAACAATTATTCCCTAATTCCACGTTTTTGGGTATGCCTGTAAGTCCAGTGAAATAAGAAACCATCACCTCTGCTAAGCAGCTGAGACGTTATGAGCATAAATTCATGCAGTTATGTTATAAATTACATATACAATCTTTACTACATTCGATACCATTAATTTAAATATATAAATTTCCATTCGTCAACAACTTACCAGACAATTAATAAGAAATATTGTTTTTTTACATATAAATTTCTTCTCGAACTACACTTCTTTAAAAAATCTAGTCATACCAGACTCAACAGCTATTATATGCCACCATCCCATCCTTAATAAACCATAAAATTTATGAATGACCAATGTTCATTTATTAAAAAATGCAAGGGAACAACTATGAAGTGGACGCACAATTTATTAAAAAAGGAGATTTTTGTTGTTTTTTAAATTGTTATTATATATGATATTTGGTGTGAAGCGGTATTTTTTAAATAAACGGATTCTATATAGACTATGTATATTATCACTCTCATCTAGTAGATAAACATATTCCGCCACAAGCGTGTTGATCTGCCTGAAGTGGATTTTGCCTATCGCTTGACTGGGAACATGTATTGATACATCACGATGGTTTTCTACTCCTATTCAACGAAGGGATGCCCGAGGAAAAGAAACGGTGCGGACAGGACGAGATTCACCCCTCTTCTCCCACAAGGACTATTTGGCTTTTCAACACGCCCGATTCCGCTGGAAAATCTTGCGTTTCACATTTTGGCGGATTTTGGTCATGTGGCTCAACTTCTTTTGTAAAAGTGAGGTCTAAATGATGAATGAATCCTTATCGAAAGAAATGAGTGTCACACAAGAGAAACCGTCACCCACTCCTCTTTTAAAAAATCGTTCTTTTTTGATGTTGATCATTTCCATTATCTTTAGTAGCTTGGCCACTTCCACCTATCTGATGATTGAAACTTGGTATGTTTCCAAACATTTGCAAATGCCTTCGATGATTGGTTACGTGTTGATGGCAACAGCGATCCCGCGCTTGTTGCTGATGAGTGTGGGGGGCGTGGTGGCCGACCGCTTCAGACGGTCCCTTATCATGTTTTACTCTGATTTCTTTAGGTTTGTGCTATTGTTGGCCATGACATTTCTATTTCTTTCTGATCAATTGACCTTCACCATCTTGATCATTTTCGCCCTGTTGTTCGGAGTTTTGGAATCATTCTACTGGCCCGCGGCCTCCTCCATCATTCCGACCATCGTTCCCGATTCGCAATTGGGCGCGGCCAACAGCTACAACTTCACTATCCAGCAAGTCGGCGTGCTCGTCGGCCCTGTCATCGCCGGGATGTCCCTCACTTGGGGCTCATATGATTGGTCTTTTGGCCTCATCAGCGTCATGCTGTTGCTCGGGTCCGTGTTCTTGCTGGGCGTCCGCGACCAACCACAGCAATCGGAGCCTGACGAAGTATCAGAGGAAAAACAGTCGATGCTAGCAGAAATCAAGGAAGGGTTCCTTTACATAAAAGAGGATCGGTTCAAGTTTTCCATTCTGCTCACAAACGCCATTTCTGTCTTTTTCTTGGTCGGTCCCTTGTCTATCGCTATTCCCACGTTTGTGACGGAAACACTAAACGGAACCGCGATGGATTTCACCTACCTTGAAATTTCTTTGACCGCCGGGTCCTTGATCGGCGCAATCGTCATCGGCATGATCAATATCACTAAACAACGGGCCATGTGGTCCTATATCTTTATGCTCTTCTTCTGCTTCAGCATGATGGGGCTTGGTTTTGCCAAAGAACTGATTCCGGCCATTATCGCCCTGCTGTTCACGGGGATCTTTTCCTCTTTTGCCAACACAACCATGGTCACCGCATTGCAATCGATCATTGACATGGACAAAATGGGTAGAGTAATGAGCTTGTTCACCATGGCTTCAACCGGATTGGTTCCTATCTCCCAGGGCTTCATCCCGATGATATTGAACAAGGGTGTCTCGCTGTCCCATTTGCTGATCGCCGGTAGTTCCATCACTTGCGTTTTTCTGATCAGTGTGTTGCTATTGGTCAAAACGATCCGTTCTCAATAATCCTTCGCTCGAAGCGATTTCGACACAACAACAAAAGGGCAAAGTTGGAAGATACACCCAACTCGCCCTTTTTTCCATTCTCATCTTTTATATCCTGCCACTTTACCCATAGCCAATTAGCCCGTTTCCCACGCTTGCTTTTCATGCGTAGGAGTCGGTTAGCCAATTAGGTATCATCAGGCATCGACAAACTTATCGTGATGGGTGGAATATAAATCAGCCAATGGGGATTCCGGTTGCAAATGTTTCTTTGCGCTGTTCACAGCGACCGGCCCTTCTGTGAAACCTCCCGTGATGAGCTTCAATTTGTTGGGATAGGTCACTGCGTCCCCGGCCGCAAAAATACCTGGAATATTCGTTTCCATCGCATTGTTCACTACAAAATGCCCGTCTTTCATCTCCAGTCCCCAATCGTTGATTCCGCCCAAATCTCCTCTGATTCCGTGATTCACGATCAATTCATCAATCTCCAGCTCGCGCGTTTCTCCTGTTTCCAAGTGTTCAATCGTCACTTTTTGAATGTGATCAGACTCCCCATGCAATGCTTTCAGAGCATATGGGGTCAACGTGACTGCCGCTTCGCTCATATGGGTGACATGCTGTTCATGGCCCCGGAATTCATCTCTGCGGTGAATAACCGTCACCTTTTTGGCGATCGGCAACAATTCATTAGCCCAATCCACCGCCGCGTTTCCGCCTCCCGAAATGAGAACGTGCTTCCCTTTAAACTTGTCCAATTCGCCCACCGAATAGTGCAAATTGCCGCTTTCATAACGTTCCGCGCCTTCTATGTCCAGTTTGATCGGTTCAAAAATGCCGTGACCCACTGTCAGGATAATGGTTCGTGTATGGTGGATGTCTCCTTGGGTGCTGGTCAATAGAAAGGTTCCGTCTTCCAACCGTTCCAGTCCGGAAATGCGCTGTCCGCAAATGATTGTCGGTGCAAAAGTTTGCGCCTGCTCCTTGAGTCGCTCGACGAGGTCAGCACCAGTGATTGCCGGGATGCCGCCGATATCTCTGATGGTTTTCTCTGGAAAAAACATGGAGACTTTGCCGCCGAGTTCCGGCCCGGATTCAATCAATTTGGTTTTCATTTCTCGCATGCCGCTGTAAAATGCGCTAAACAGCCCTACCGGCCCTCCCCCTATGATCGTGACATCGTACAGGCCATCTTTTTTCATGTGCCTCTCCTCCAGCTGAACTATTTTTTAGCCATTAAGTACATAAAATAGGGCGCACCGATGATACTTACAACAATACCAGCGGGAATGCCGATGGGATCCGTCATGGCCCTGCCGATCGTGTCAGCGGCAAGGAGCAATATCGCACCAAGCAAAGCCGCGATGGGAAGAGCTCCCTGGAGGCGAGGCCCAACCAGCGACCTAGCGATATGCGGAGCCATCAGACCGACAAAAGCGATCCCTCCGCTGACCGCCACAGATGCTGACGAAAGGGCCACCGCGATCAAAATGAGCAAGCGTCTTTCCCGCTCCACATGAACACCTAACCCGATGGACACATGCTCATGCAAATGCAATGTATTCAAAACATGGGACTTCGCCCATGCAATAGGGAGCAAAACAAGAATCCATGGTAGTAACGCCAACACAAATGTCCAATCGTCTCCCCAGATCCGGCCCGCCATCCAATTGGCGAAGAAAGAGGCCTCTTCCTGTCCCAACCGGGAAGTCAACGTGATGATCCCGCCGTTTAGGGCAGCCGCCATCCCTACACCAATAAGCACCAGCCGAGTCGGGTCAACTCCCTCTCCTTTTTTATGGGCCATGGTGTAAATGAAGATAGCCGTAATAATGCCACCCAGCAACGCAAACAGCGGGAGAATATAGACATAAGTGGATGACTCTACGGTAAAGAACATCACATAGACCACCACCATGAATCCAGCTCCCGCATTAATCCCCAACACACCTGGATCTGACAGCGGATTTTTGGTGATGCTTTGTAAAATCGAACCAGAAACGGCCAGACCCATTCCTGCCAAAACCGTGATCACTATTCTCGGCAACCGAAAGCCGTATAAAATCAACTCTTCTTTTTCTGTGCCCCGCCCCAATAAGGTTCGCGCCAATTGCTCGGGAGACAGTGACACAAACCCCGTCGCCACACTCACCACAATCAGTGCCAACAGAAACAATAGAGCAATGATGACTGCAAGCCGAACTCTTGCGTGCTGTTGCGCATGGATCATGTTCACTTCCTCCCTCCTCTTCGCGCGAGATAAAGAAAGAAAGGCACGCCAACCATGGAAACGATGGCTCCTACTGGAGTCTCATATGGTGCATTGACCAGTCTCGCCGCCGTATCGGCTAGCACCATCAACACACCCCCAAAGATGGCCGAACAGGGGATAATCCACCGGTAATCTGTCCCCACCAAAAAGCGGACCATATGAGGCACCATCAAACCGACAAAAGCAATGGCCCCGGCGATGGAAACGGCTGCCCCGGCCAGGATGAGCACGACACACATAAGGACAGTTTTCGTCAATAACGTGCGCTGTCCTAACCCTTTGGCTATTTCTTCACCAAAGCTTAACACCGTCAACCCTTTTGAAAACATGATGGCGATCACGATGCCGACGCCGACGACGGGCAACAGCCATCTCAGTTGAACCCAGTTTGTCCCTGACACCCCTCCGGCCGTCCAGAAAGTGAGTTCTTGGGACAGCTTGTAATAGAGTGCAATGCCTTCCGCAATCGCTGACAATAAAGCTGTAACGGCAGCCCCCGCCAATGTGATACGAAGGGGCGTTAAGCCCCCTCGTTTCAAAGAACCCAAGCCAAACACCATCGCAGCCCCGATCCCGGCACCGATAAAGGAAACGATCATGACCGATAAATAGGTGGCACTCGGGTAAAAAGCAAAGACACACGCTAGGGCCAGACTGGCACCGGCGTTTAAACCGAGCAAACCGGAGTCGGCGAGAGGATTCCTGGTCATTCCCTGCATGATAGAGCCGCTGACCGCCAAGGCCGCCCCCACGGCCGCTGCTGCCAGCTCGCGAGGCAACCTGAGGCTGACAATGATTTGATCCGCCTCTCTCGTTGAATCATAGTCAAATATCGATCGCCACACGGTGAAAAAGTCAATGTCGGCCGCCCCGACCGAAATGGCAAACGCCATGCTGAGCATGAGGAGAGCGATGCCAGACACTAGGACCGTAGCCCCGATTACCGGTCGGGAAAAAGCGGCGTCTCCTGCTTGCATCCGTTTGTTTTTGCTAAACATCATGGGCATGAATCCTTTATCCGACTTTGAAGTCATTTTCTTTTCGTCAGGGAGTCAACAATGAACTCCATCTCTTTTTCAAGCGAAATCGGATCATTGAAATAAAAAGATTTGGAGTCGAAGAGAATCACCTGGTTCTTCTGCACAGCAGGAATGCCTTTCCAAACATCGGTTTGCATAAACGAGTTGTCTGCTGAATCATCCCCTTGGCCAACAAAGAGGTAGTCGCCTGCGTATTGTGGAATCACCTCTTTGGAAATCGCTTTATACCCAGGCCCGAACACATCCTGTTCCAACTTTTTGGTCGGTTTCAAGCCAAGCGCCTGATAGATGACTTCTGTCCCGCGACCCCAGTTTTTTCCATACACATACATGTCTTTGCCGAACGTTTCCAACACGGTGGCGGTGGCATTTTCACCGATAGCTGCTTGAACCTTTTTGCGCTCCGCTTTTGCCTTCTCTTGCCACTGTGCGACCCACTCTCTGGCTTCCTTTTCTTTACCCACCAGCTTGCCGATCTCGATATGCTGTTGCAGATAGTCGTATTTTTCGTAAGTAAACGCGACCGTTGGAGCGATTTGAGCATATTTTTTAAGATTTTTATCGTTGGAGTAGGTAATGATCAAATCGGGATTTAACGCCAAGAGCTTCTCCACGGAATCTTCGGTGACCACTTCCACATCATCCAACTGACCTTCATAAAATTTGTTTCCTTTCGGCCATTCATTGACAGCGATTGGCTTGATGCCAAGTTTCAGCAAGTTTCCTGCATAAGTCGCAGCCAGCACAGCTACTCTCTGCGGTTTCGCAGGGACTTTAATATCCCCTTGTTCAGAACGGTACGTTCTGGTTTGTGATGTGGAATCCGTGGTCGATTGACCTGCGTTGCCCCCACACGCGGCCAGTAAGACCGCCATAACCATCATTATCATGCTGAAAAGCATTCGTTTTTTATGTATGCGCATTTTTCCCTCATCTCCAATTTGTTTTAATAATAAAAATCATTCTCGATCATTCCTCAAAAAAAAAGCTGTTCCTCCAAGCTCCCTCACATCAATCAATCACTGCGACATGAGACCGATCGATCAAATCATATGTGAGGCACATCGGCTTTTTCGTCCGCGGGTCTAAGCCAACTTCAACATCGATGTTAAAAACGCGCTGAAGGATTTCGGGAGTGATGATCTCCTCCGCTGTCCCTTCTTTAACCAATTCCCCCGCTTTCATAGCCACGATGTGATCCGCGAAACGGGCCGCATGGTTGAGATCATGGATCACCATCACAATGGTGCGCTTTTCCTTTTCGTTCAAATGTTTGAGTAGCTCCAATATCTCCAGTTGATGCGACAAGTCAAGATACGTTGTCGGTTCATCAAGTAGAATGATATCGGTTTCCTGGACTAGCGCCATAGCGATCCACGCCCGCTGTCTCTGCCCGCCCGACAGGGCATCCACCGCTCTGTCCTTAAAGTGGGAAACGCCGGTGATCTCCATAGCCCAATTAATTACTTTCCAGTCGGCTTCTTGTAGCCTGCCCATCCCCTTTTGGTATGGAAACCTTCCATAAGAAACGAGTTCGGCCACAGTAAGCCCTTCCGGGGCGTCCGGCGACTGAGGCAATATCGCCATCTTTTGCGCAATCTTTTTCGTTTTTTCCATCGTAATATCTTTGCCGTCCAGAAACACTGCTCCTGATTTTGCGGAAAGAATGCGCGCCATGGTCTTCAACACAGTCGATTTGCCACACCCATTCGGTCCGATGATCGCAGTGATTTTCCCATCTGGAATGGTTAAGTTCAAATTGTTGACGATATCTTGGCTTCCATAGGCTATTCTTAAATTCTCAGTAAAAAGCCTGGACATTTTCTCCCTCCAATCGCCCTGACTTGAAAGACAACACCTGATGTGTTGCAATCAGTCATGCGGCGAACTCTTAGCACAATCTCCGATTTTCACCCTTGTAATTGTTGATAACGATTCTCGATCTCAAATGATATTTTAGTTTGGTCTCGCCGTTGTGTCAACTGTTGCCACTAAATAAAAGCCGCTTATTTACTTGTATTCTTATTTGCAAATAAAATGAGGCTGCCTCCCAGATAGGGCAGCCTCATTGGTACCTGCCTTCCTTATTTGATCCAGTGTTATCTAGGCCAACTTCACAGATCGCGTTGATGTGCTGAAAATGACTGCCTCATCCTCTCACCGCCAACGCGTGCGGATGCTGCCGCTCATACTCCTCTTTCCAGTCGATGTCCAAACGCCGCCATGTCAAACCAGTATCCGCCGAGCGATACAATCCCTGATTGGTCAAAGCGTAAAAAACGCCTGGCTCATCTTGATTAGCCGCAAGAATGGGAATCACCATGCCTTCCGTCGGTGGAAGCCCCTCCCTCACTTCCTGCCACGGCTGATTTCCTTCTTTACGGTAGATGGTGGATTCCGGTGTAACTTGGTGCAGATGATGAGCCTCCATCGCATGAACCGAGGCCGATACGATAATCACGTCTGGATTTCCCGGGTCCACTGCCATACCGTAAAGATAATGATGCTTAAGCCCTTCGGCCTTGCTCTCCCAAGTCAGACCGGCGTCCTTACTCTCCAGGTATTCGCGCCCCACTTCAAACAATCCGTCACCCGCCGCGGCATACAGCCGGCCCGGAGCCATTGGATGAGTCAGCAAGGTATGCGTGTCCAAAGGCCCGCGAAACTTCCGATCTTCCCATGTTTGGCCGCCGTCCAGACTGCGAATGAAAGCGCCAGCCTCGATGGAAACATAGATTTTTTCCCCCTCTTTGATATCTGGCGTGATCCAGCGGATGTGACTGGTATGGGGGCGTGGTGGGAAGCTCCAAGTGGCCGCCGATGGCAACAGGCGGACATTTTCCAGTTCCGTCCAGTTGTCCCCGCCGTCGTCAGAGCGGTACAAAGCGGTCGGTTCGGTTCCCACAAACACCACACCGTAACCGTTAGCCTGTTGAACGGGGCTGACTGCGACCGCCGTCACAATGGCCTGATTAATCCCCCGACCCATCAGCGGTTCCGTGTAGAGGCCAGGTGAACCGCAAGGCTCCCACGTCTCGCCCCCATCATCACTACGCCACAGTCCCCGACCAAAGGTGCCGCAGTACACACGCTCCCGCCGAAAAGGATCGAATGTCACACAAATCGGTTGCATTCCCTGCAACGTTTGCTTGGTTGTGATTCGTTCCCCTTGCACATCCACCACCAGTAGATCCTTTTCCATCGCCAAGTACAGCTTCGTCATGGAAACACCCACCTTTAGATTCATTTGTTTGGACTTGCAAACATGCCAGCTAATGACACCCTAAAAACAGACATGCAACCAGTTACTTCCACGAACAAACAAATAATCATACTACAATTAAATAATAACAAATATAACTTACAATTTAAAATTACCTAATAATCATTCTAAATAAATCTATCATTGATACACACACTTTCGGTCATGCCTACAGGCTGGCAGAGATCGATTCGCCGGGGATACAACGTGCTATGATGTAAGAGGTCGAACAATCGCAGATCCTCGCATTCAGCTTTGACTCTGACCTCACCCGCCCGCAACTACAATGTTTTCTAGGGTGTGTCTAGTGGGGAAGAAGCGGCTGAAAAACCTTTTCTCGAGGAGCGCCTCGCCACCGCGTGAAGCGAATGAGAAAATGGTTTTGGTTAAACTGGCCGGCACACCCGAACTCAAAGTGTACGACGATGACGATCCCTACAAGCCAGACTATTACTCAGAAATCTGGATTCCTGTAAAATAATCACAGCTTAGGCACGTGCACCGGGCCGCAAATTAAGAAGACGAAACGAATCCACCCCCCGCAACGCGGTGCCGAGTTGAAAGAAGGATGGGATACTCTCCCATCCTTTTCTGTGCGCCGCTGAATAAAGGATGCCAATAAAGCAATAAGCAAGATTTCACTTTTCAATCTCATTCTTGACAGGCGGTTAACGGATGGATATGATTATTTTAAATCAAATAATTCATATCAATTAAGTATGTTTTATGCTTTAAGTAATTTTTTGGTGCTGGATGAATAGATTGATTTAGCAGGATCATATCTCGACCAATTGACTCGACATAGTGGAGTTGCTTATCGAAAAGCATGCTTATGTAGCAAGCGATACCTTATGCATAGGGCGATCGCATGACACGGCATCTTGAGATGATTTTTTGTGTCGCAATTTTCCCAATCATACTTGCTATCGGGATGTCTGTTGGAATGAATTCGCTCTAACATCTTATGATCTAATTCTGAGTAATTAGATGGATATTGTCCGTTAAAGGAGGATCTTTATGCAACGGCTTATCATTTTCGCCATCATCGGGCTTTTCGCCCAATTGGTGGACGGCTCCTTAGGGATGGCATATGGCGTCACTTCCAGTTCGCTTTTACTTCTATTCGGCGTTTCTCCAGCGATTGCTTCTGCTTCTGTTCACATGGCTGAAGTCGTCACTACTGCCGCTTCAGGCGTATCTCACATCCGTTTTGGAAACGTGGATAAGCAAACCGTTTATCGCCTGATTCTCCCTGGTTCCCTGGGTGCCTTTATCGGAGCTTGTTTTTTGAGCAACTTGCCTGGGGATGTGGTTAAACCGTATATCGCCGTTTTCTTATTTGCTTTGGGTATTTATGTACTTCTGCGATTTTTGCTTGCTGACTCCAAGAAAATTACCCATGCCGATACCAACCGCACACCCAGTAAAAAGTTACTTGTTCCGCTCGGCTTCATCGCGGGCTTTGCTGATTCTACGGGAGGAGGTGGCTGGGGCCCACTCACAACGCCGGTCTTGCTATCACGCAATGAGCTTGAACCGCGCAAAGTGATTGGCTCAGTAGATGCCAGTGAGTTTGCCATCGCCTCCGCCGCCACAATTGGCTTTTTTATTTCATTGGGCCCGGAGCAGTTTCATTGGCAATGGGTATTGGCATTGATGGCGGGAGGAGTAGTAGCTGCTCCTATCGCTGCTTGGTTGGTCCGCAAGATTCCGGCCGCCATTCTCGGTGTGTTGGTTGGGGGACTGATTATCATTACGAACCTCAAAACATTATTTGGCGCCTTTGATATCAGTTCCAATGCCGTACAAAATGGAGCCTATCTCTTTGTCGCTTTGCTGTGGGCTGGCGCTGTCGCGTACAACATTGTGCGCCATTATAAACAAATCCAACAAACAAAGCAGGAAGAAAAAGCACTTTAATACTGCTTCGGTCTTTAACGCCGTTTTTAGTATATCGGGACAGGGTTGTCCGGAATAAAAAATGCCGGAGCCGCTTTAAACAAGGCGGCTCTTTTTTGCATATACACTTGGGTCCGCTTGAACAGAGACGCCATCAATCTCAGTAGGAATAAAAAAAGAGGGCTTCAAATTTTGCCCTTAATAAAAAGAAAACATAACGAGCGCTTGACCTTGATACACTATGTGACAAATCCCCGCTTCGCCATGTTTCACTGTTTCTATTCTTACTCCCACTCCCGAACATATTTCAACAAATGGGTCACCGTACCAAAAAAGTTATCTTCTATCTCTTCTTCCACGTGAAACTGCATCGATTCATAAAAGGATCGTCCACCACCATTCTCCTTTTCTACCCAAGCAAACATCTGACGAAGAGGATATACATCGTTGATCAATTGATTCAATAAGCGTTTACCTATCCCTTTGCCTTGAAATTCTGGAAGAAGATAAATCCGAGTTAATTCATACTCAGCAAATCCTCTTTCTACTAATTCCCCATAACCAACGATGCCGTCTTCGGTAGCAACTACATAAAACAGGCGACGAAGCTTGTTACTGTCTGTTCTCAGCAAGTCTCTCAGCCTATCTAATGAGTACGCTTGCGATAAAAATGTGAGAATCGCTTTCTCTGGATAAATTTCTTTATAGGCATGTAGCCATGTGACTTGAGCTACCCTCTGTACCTCCAACAAATCAGCATTCTCGGACGAATATTCACAAACCCATCCCCTTTTCTGTACCATATCTAAAATTGAATCAGCCGTTATCGCTTATCTAAAAAACTAGCTTTTTCGAATTCCAAACTTCAGTAAACTGAAATCCAACCAATCCTTTGGACTCAACCGCTTCTTTAAACTCATCAGATACAAAGACCATCAATCCAATTCGATCATCTAACCAAATACGAAAAACGTGTTCATTCTTAACTTTTTCTGGAATAAACGCATACCTTTCAAATCCTACCTTCAACCCCGTACTCAATTGTCTGATAACTGCATGTTGATAATCGATCGCATCAATGGCATTCATAACATGTATAGCATAATACTCTTTCTGTGGATGAATAAGCGGCAACCCCTCTACTTTATCCTTTAAAAACTTTTGTAACTCATTAAAAGCTCGGTCACTACAAACAAGGGTAGCTGAATGACCCCAAAATATTGGGCAATCACTCGGCTCCCCATCTTCTAATGTAAATACGTTCACATCTTCCCAGACATCGGCTAATGGAGTAATGGAATGAAATCTTTCCTTAAAGTATTTTTCATAAGCTTGGTCAAAATTTACTAGCTGTAATGTTTCAAAACGCTCATCCAAAGAGGCTTTTAACTCCCATATTTTCATGCTCACCCCTCCATTAGGATGCAATCACTTCTATATAAATTTAAAATACCGCTCAGCATTTACGTCGTAGCGGTATCAAGCAAAACATCAGTAAATTGCCGTTAACAAAAATCCCATCTGAAAAGACGGGCGATTTATTTCAACTATCTCACATCAAACCCAATCCAAAAAAATGTAGTACACTTAGACAATTGAACACTAGGAATACAGGTTTTCTTTTTAAACAATCCTAGAATTGACGTTTCGATTTCTTTCATCTCAAAAAAACTGTTTGTGAACGGTGCCCATCCCACAAACTGATTATTACTCCCTAATTCATAAGCCCAAGTGAACGCTTCCTTCACAAATGCTTTATTCACGTCAATCAAATAATATTTGTTATGCCTACTCTTAATCGTTTTATACGAAATGTTCTCCTCTATACATCTTTCTTCAATCTCCTCTTCCATAAAACAGAAAGGCTCGATTACTAGGCATATCGGAAACTGATCTTGAAGCTCAATAAAAGAAATCAGGTTTTGCTGTTTTTCTTGCTTTTCTCCCTCAAAATATATACTTAACGCATATTTGACTGGTTCCTTCAGGGAAAAAGGCAAATCCAATTGCTCTAACTCTACTTTCTCCATATGGATCATAGCCATGCTCCTACATTGTGAGATGGTTTTTACAATGAAAAGACCATCTCTACTCTTACTATTTACTTCCATTTAATTTTTGATCACGAAGAACATATGACATAATGATGATTATTGCTGAAACCCAATAACGGCGTATTCCATTTGTCCCATGCAAATTCATATTCCACATAGTTAATTGATAACGCAGCCGCATAAGTAGGAGCCGATCCAGCCGTTTTATTCATATTCCACATAGTTAAGTGATAACCACTTGCAGCAACTGCGGAGAGGAGTGGGAATACGAATTCATATTCCACATAGTTAAGTGATAACACATAACCTAGCCGCTCTAGTTCTTCTTGATGTTTATAATTCATATTCCACATAGTTAAGTGATAACAGAGCTTCTATTTTCGATTCTAAGCGACTTTAGGAGATTCATATTCCACATAGTTAAGTGATAACCATAAACACGCATTTCGCTTCCTCCTTTGTTTTGTGATTCATATTCCACATAGTTAAGTGATAACGAAAAATCTGAGGAGGAATGAAGATGCGAGAAGCAAATTCATATTCCACATAGTTAAGTGATAACCCACTTCAGCATCTGATTTATCCTTGTCTGTTACCCAATTCATATTCCACATAGTTAAGTGATAACACAGTTTGCGCATTCGCAACGCTACGTGGTGTTGAAATTCATATTCCACATAGTTAAGTGATAACGGGCCAGTATTGCGATTTTGACATTAACCTACCAAATTCATATTCCACATAGTTAAGTGATAACCCTATACATACATAAACAAAAAGCCCAATAATCACAAAGCTTTGAGCGATTTTATAAAACTCTCTATTTACTATTTTTGCAGTATACCTTTAGTATTAATCTACCTTTTGAATAGATACTGGTGCTCAAGCTAGACTTTTTAAGGCCTTTTGCTTCTGTTCAAAAAAAGAACTTTACTGCGATAAATTTATCCACATAGTTAGTTAACTATTCATTAGTCTTGTTTCAAATAAAGATTTCATAATCCACATAGTTAATTGATAACCTATAAGATCACACAAGTAAAAACCAGTCATTTCAAGGCTTTTAACAAATTGAATAAGGCTTCAAAATTCCTCAATTGCAACCTTCAATATTAATCTGCTTTCCGAGCATATGTTTGAGTTTGAGTAAGATATCTCGAAACCTTTACTACATTTTATTATAAAAAACCTTACTGCACCATTATAAGAACATGGTTTCAAAGGATTTTTCCTGTCCATATACCGTTTTCTGAATCTGTTTCGGATTTTTTACTTGATATACATACAGTGAATCTACTTGGTCATTTACTACTCCCCTAATCTCTGCCAGACACTTCTTTAATTTACCTTCTGTAATTTCACCTTCAAACACGGAGTTTTGAGTCCAAACCAGATATTTTTTCAATATCTTGTGTACCTTAGCAACACGCTTATCTTCAATGTCATAAGTGATAATGACAAACAAGCTTACCACCACGCTTTCAGAGGCTTATATTCCTCATCGCCTATAAAATGCTTTATGAGTTTATAACCTTCATGTCGAATAAAAGATTTATACGATACATTCCGATTCAATTTCCTATGCTTAACAGTGGTCTTCATCTTTTTATCGTACTCAGATAAAAACAACTTCCGCCCATCCTCATTCAAAAAACATACACCTTCCACTTGATCAAAATGCGTATCTTTTAACATGCGATTATTGATCAAATAAAAAATCAATTGATCTATGATTAGTGGCTTAAATATCTCTGCCACGTCCAAGCACAAGGAATATCGCTTTCTGGTTGGTTGGTGTAAAAAACTAATCGTAGGATTTATTGTTGTTTTATACAGTTCTCTCAATACATCTGTATAAAGCAACCCATTACCAAAAGAAATCAATGCATTCATCGGATCAGTAGGGGGACGTTTTTCTCTTTTTTCAAATCGAAAAAAGGGGTTCTTGCATAAGTCATTAAATGCCGAATAATAGATTTTGCGAATTCTCCCCTCGATTCCCATCAATTCAGTAATCTGATGAACCCGAGCCAACATCCTCTTTTCTTCTAGGATTTTTTGTATCGCCAATGCGGTGTTTTCTTTTTTTCTTCTCAAATTACGCAAAATGTGATGAACTGCCCCATCTATAAATCTCCTAGCCAAATATATCCTTTTGTCATCGTCAAGATAATGCGCAGCCTGCTGGACATCGACATATCCAGAAACCTGTTTATTCCTAGGCACATAACTTCCTGAATAATAACCGTAATAATTATACATGTGAACAAAAATATCATGTTGACTCATTAAGTTGAAGAAGCTTGAATTAAAGTCCACTTCCGCGAAAATGTGGATATCATTGATTTGCTCAATGGGTAAGGTTTTTTCTTCTCTTCATAATCAATAAACACTATTGTATTGTCCTGTCTTTTGAAGCGCCCACTGTTTATCACATAAAAGGATCTCATTCGTCCAACTCTCCTACAAAACAAAAGTGGTAATATGCACATTTAGTACAGTAAGGGTATTTCTCAAGTTTAGGTGGAGATGGGTTCGAAAGAATACGTTGAATATCCTCAAGGCACAAAATGACCTCTTTTTCTATCTCTGGCGTTAACTCCACTTCTTCCACTCTGCGCTCTTTCACATAGTGAAGTTTTCCTTTCCGAATAATCCCCCTTTCTTTCAAATAAAACAAATAGTATAACAGTTGCATACGATCTGCTCGATTCATTTTCCGACTTGACTTCACTTCTCCGACATATTGACTATCTATTAAATCTAATTGAATCAAATCATCCAGCTTAAACTCTTTTCTCTTATATTGATAACTTTCGTCATGCAGCACTTTCCCTTGCAATACGCGATCGTATGTGTGTTCCATGGTAATCTGCTTAGAAAACAGCCATAACTTCCTCTTGCAGATATAGTAATAATTGACTTTCGTTCCTTGCACCTTCAATGAATCAAAATCCAATGAACCTCACCTCACAAAAAGGGATCATATTCATCATAGACAACCCCTTTTCCAGTCACCCTTGATGAATCAAAGTCATATTGGCAATCGTACATGTACAAATGCCTGATATTTGACGGAAGAGGAGATACCTTATTTTTAGCTAGATACCTAGGAATACTGATCACTTGTTGCTCAATTTCAAAATAAATTTGTCTCTTTTCTACTTTATATTTTTTCAAGCGATCCCAGTCTTTTTGTTTTCGAGCTTGATATTCTAATCTTTTTAATTCATCATATTTTTCAAATTGGGGCCACAACTCATCACACTTTTGCCTTGGAATCACCTGAACACGGTCAACCTCACGCATTATTTGATGTGCTTCATTTCTCCCAATTTCATTGGCAGGAGGGTGCTCCAATATTTTCAGAGCTTTTTCGAATTCTCTATAGTAAGCAGTCTGTTGCAATCTCTCAGTTTTGTACATTTCTGCGACTAGATTCACTTTCTCTTCTTCTGAAAGAAATTGCCCATGATACGGTAGAAGGAATTCTTTGCTTAACTGAAACAGTTCAGGGTGATATACTGCATTTGCTCCAATACCTGATACGTTCTGCGTATATACATATACATTTGCCTCCAAACCCGAATAGGAACGACTACGATAACATCTCCCCATACGTTGAAACAAACTGTCTAGCACAGAAAGTTCCGTATAAAGAACATCAAAATCAACGTCAATCGATGCCTCTACTACTTGAGTGGTGATCCATATCCCTGACTCCTGATTCCTCATACAATCATTGGGTGCAAAAGTAAGGATTTTTTTCTCTAAAGCAGCACGATCTCCTAATGTAAACTGGGAATGGAGTAGATGAGAAGATACACCCTGATCCTTCAAAGCTTCATACATCTTGATACTTTGTTTGACTGTATTGCAGATAACGAGCACTTTCTTTCGCTTTCCTTTATCCACAATGTCCTCTACTGCATCCAATAGGCTGTTTTCTTCCACACTGATTCGATGCCGAATTAAGTCATTTGTAAATGTTTCATAAAGGTAATCCCCTCCAAGCGAAAGTCCCATTTCATTCATTTTTTCTAAGAAAAATGTAGGCATAGTTGCCGTCATGATCAAAAATTTGCCACCCAGTTGATGAATCCGTTGAATTCCTTTTAATAGCACAGCCGCAATTCTTGGGGAGTAAGCCTGAATTTCATCAATAACAAGTTTGGAATAAGATAAAGTGGCTAACCATTTTTCATGACCTTTAAAGTAGAATGGAAATGTTAGTATTTGATCGATCGTCGAAAACGTTAATTTACGGGATAATAGACGACTTTGTTGATAAGATTGCTCTAGGTCGTGAAGTGACTGTTCATTCTCTTCGCTGTCTTCCTGATTTTTGAATAAAAAATCCAATGCATTTGAATGAAGAAGCCCTGCAATAGGTCGTTGATTTGCATCCACGTATGCTATCTTTTTGACATCCTTGGTTCGCTCATACAAGGCATTTAAACTTACACGGAGGGGCAAGGTGAAAAAACCTTTCCCTTTCCCAAGCCATAACAGCGCAGCTTCCGTTTTCCCCATCCCCGTTTGCCCAATCAGAACCAAATTTCGATCCTGATTTTCTTGTGTGAAAACCTGTAAAGGACGTAAACCTTCTTTTTCCTTTAAATAACTATTCACATATTCACTAACATCATAAGAAGAATGAAGTTCAATAGGTTCATGAGCGCTTGCCGCATGATCCAACCGTAAAAGTAATCCTTTTATTAACACATAATCTAGATAATTTGCATCTCGATAATCAATCTGTTTGTTTACTTTTGCTAATTGCAGTGTACTTAATCGTTCAGGTAAGGGCATATCAAGGCAGGATTGAATATCCTTCATATTTGGATGTAAATCCTGATTAATCACCTCCAGAATAGCATCCTTTAGTTGCCGAATATCTTTATTCCGTTCATGATGATAAGCAATTGCTTGAAGTAAAACCCGCTCCTCTTCTACAGACAAGCCAACTTCTTTGCGCAATTTTTTTATAGGTACAAACAAGGGCGACAAAAAGTTATGGGGGATATCATGATCCACTGAACAGGGTAGCAAAGAAAGACCTAGCTGCTTTCTGATCATATTTTGAAACCGTGAATATACTTTACCAGCATCATGATATTGGACAGCAATTTTCAACAAAAGCCGCTGCCGGTCTGTTAACAGATCAGGATACTTTTCCCGTAACACATCATAGTTAGTCAATAGGGCTTGTGTATGTTCCATAATCGTTTCCACTGGTTGTGACTTCGCATACATGTCAATCCCCTGCCTTTAAAAACACCCCATTACAATGGGGTGTGAAAATAAACAACATTCCCTTCTTCATCACGCCAATATTGCTCTTCTTCCAAATGATCTCCTTCTGTTAAATAGAGAACAGGTACTTTCTCCCACACACGTATCCCATTTATCACTTGGTATTTGGAATTCAAGTTATAGCGAATTCCACTAGTGTCCTCATTTTGCAAATAATATACAGGCACATAGATATCATGCAACAAGGTGTGGTGTTGATCTGCATCTTCTCGCTCTATACCAACCCATTTGACTTCATCTAATCGTACAAGATCTTCTTTTCGTCCTAAGCTTAGAAACTCTTGATTTTGCTTAAACTGGCCATCAATCTGATCTAATAAACCCTCATCAGCATGGATATGAAGAAGCAAATGAACGCCATAAAGCAAATGAATATTCAGTGGAGATTTGCCTAATTCTTTTCCTTTGTAAAGGTAACTACTGCGATAATCTATGCATTTATCCTCATATGTTCCTTGAATACTCACTTTCATCTCGTGATAGGCATCTGCTTTTAGTAATCGATGAAGCATCCCGATAACTGTCGAGTAGGGTGGGAGAGGATAGGTTTCTCCCACCTTATACGCAAACGGTTTAGTGTAACTTGCCGTCTCTTGATATAACTTAATTAGTAGTGCCTTCATATTCATCCACCAGATAATAAGATTTGACTTTATCAATTAAATAGTCAAACATTCCTTGAACGGAATGCACTTGTTTAGATGGTAGCATGCCAGAAAGATCCTCTTCGTTGTTAAAAACACCTGAAGCCATGCCGATATGGGTATGATGCTTGATTTCATGAACGAAAAACTTCTTCTCTAAGCCGTCTTGAAGGAGAGATGTGTCTAACTCAAAGCCAGTATGTTCAGGACGAAGCTGAATGCGCCCTAAGAAAAACGGGTTACAAACAGCATATATGCCACCGATAATAAACAACGGAGACAGATTTTCCTGGCGACCACGAATACGACGATTTAATAAATTCAAAATAGTTAACAGTTGAGTGACTCGCTTGCTTTTTTCATCTGGTGATAGAGAGACTGGCCCATCTTCTCCGATCTTCGACAAATCAATAGTCACGGTATAGGTATACAGACTATGGTGTTGTTCGATGTTCGCTAAGTTATTGCTTTCGCCAATTCGTTGCGCCATGCCCATGTTATTTAAAAAGTCCATATCGCTTTTATATGGCTCTAACGAAATGGCTGGTGTAACCCGAACCACGGCTTCCCTGGTGAGAGCACTTTTCCCCTTCACAGTCTTCATATACCCAAAAAGATCCATCTCTTCCGAATCTTCAATTGTCGCGTCTTTTTTAAATTGAATAGTTCCTTCATCATTGCTTACCGTCTGCAAGTTCCAGTTGAACAATTCATGGCCTAAGCGAACAATGTCATAACGCAAACTTTGACGGGAAGCAAACGTGTACATTTGACCATTTCCTCGGCTAAACTTTTTAAGCTCTGAAATGTTTCCCATTCCTTCTCCATAGTTCAATGAATTGGCTTGAAAGATCATAGTTAATGTCAAACCCTTATTCATTTGCTTTTTCCTCCTCTAATTTTTCTCTTGAATCCGATTTCGCTTGCAAGCCGGAAAGGAAAGAATAACCCACTTCTACGAAGTCCAAGTCTTTTTGATGCAATACATTTAAAAAAAGCGTGGGAATCTCGCGTCTTGAGGACATATACATACGCATTAATATATCCATAAATAGTTGCCGGTTTCCGGCTTTACACGCATTCAGCAAACGATAAGAGATACCTTGTAGTTGATTCTCCTTGCTTTCATCCCGAAAACGCTTTGCAACATTCATCCCTTCCATATATAGAAATTTTAGTTTCTTGTCTGGCAAGGTTCCTTCACTCCTTAAATGACAATGTAGTCGTCTTCTAGACAAAAGAGCTTCTAAACAATCTTTGGCTGGTTTCTCCTGCTGTATCTGATTACGTAGGTGATTGGCGATCAGATGAATGGGATCATTTCGCTTTAATATTTCATCAATGAAAAGATATTTAAAACCCTTGTCCTTTATCTTTCTAATCTCCAGTGCCTCATCTTTAAAAAAGCGTGCCAGCTTTTTGGGAACATGAAAATAATGCAACTTGCTATTTTTCCCCTCATTGGATAACTCGACAAAGAATATATTTTGTAAAGAGAAAGTAGCAACTTCCTGTGTTGATAAGAGTAAGTCATAGACCAGTTCTGAATATGGGTTGTCTGAATCCCTTTTATATTCAAATTGAGCATTTGCATGTTCCAAGTTCTGAATAGAGTCATCCAAATTCACAAAGGCATAAGTAGATACATACTCCTGATCAGTTAGCCTACTATTACTAATCTTTTTTTGGTAATAGGTAAATGCGATGCTTGAGCAAAACAGCAATAAACGAGTCATATAGGAAATCAGTGGAGTTCCTTTAGAGTCCCAGCTAATATTCTCGTTTTTCAGACTTAATCCCAATGGAGAAAACATCATCTCTTCAAAGCGAATGGACCCCATCCATTCAGATTGCACAGAGCAAGGGATCACTCTTCCAATACTTTGAACCTGAAAAATAGCTACTTTTGTCAAGTCTTTCTGTATCTTGGATAGCGATTTGTCTTTCTTTTTTTCTTTTAACTGAGAAAGCAATTGAACACTTGGCACTAGTTGCAACCAGTCTAGAAATTGACACTCTTCAATGACTGGTTGAACATAATCAGCATGGAATTTTTGAATAAAGTCTTGCTTTGTCCCTTTGAAACTTGGATTTAAAAAGCTCGGTTGACCGAAGAGTCCCCCCAACACTGATCGTATATAGTTAATCGTCAAGAAGTCATGCACATCCGGATGGGATAAGATGTCTAGGTATTGACTCACATACAGGCTCAGCTGACCATGATCAGGTTCTTTCTTTAGTTTCTTGATACCATCTAACAATTGATCCACATGCTCAAGTATCCCCTCAGCAAATGGTGCTTTTTTCAGTTTCCCTTTTGTTAACTTGATCGTATGTGAAATTCGTTCTACATTAGAGGAGAAATAAGTAGAGTTACGGGCATATTCAAGGTGTTTTTCGAGACGAATCCGGTCTTGCTCACGTTTGCTATATTTTTGAATTAGTACCTCAAAAAAATGAGGGGCAAATGTTTCAAATAAAGATGGGTCCAATTTTATAGAATGACGGCCAACCTGATATTGGGAAGGTTCTGCATAATGATCTAATACTTTTTTAAATCCAAGAATGCCCGCATTGACAAACCACTCATCCAAATAAATATGTTTCATCGGTCAATCACCTCTAGCATGCCCCAACCCGAACTCCGGCGAAAACCAACCCCTAATTGATACAAATCTCTTAAATCTTCAGGATGCCCCTCTAAGAGAAAAGTTCCTTTATACCCTTCTATCAGTAGGTAAGGCTTTTGTGTTTGCTCTTGAAACTTTGTGATCGGTTCTTTAATAATGTTTTTTTTCATCTCAATCGGCACAAAGCGAAGGGAAGATTGCAATCCAACTCCACGATAATTCGTCAAGGTGAGATCAGATATGTAAAGGAATTCATTCGCATATGACTGATCGTAGGGAGAGAGAGCTTGTCCATTTTTATCTTTTATATATATGGGGGACATGGTTTTGCATAGCAAATAGGTACGGGTCACATCCGGTTCTTTCAGCATGTACACACTCTGCTTCGTAAGGCAGAACTGGCGATATTCAAACCGATTGAGTTTCAGTAGTCCGTTGTAAAAATAAATCATCCATTCTTGATCAGGTGAACTAATAAATAAATCAACCTGGCCGTTCACCTTAAATTGATCTTCAATTAGCTCGTAATCCTTAAGTCGGACTGAAAAGGTGAAGTTCTTAGTTCGCTTGTTCGCCTTGTCTTGGTAAAAATAAAGTTGCTTGAAATAATTTTCGTTGGATGTTTCCAAACTTTTTTTAATCAAACTTACAAACATCGTTCGATAAGAACGGGGAAGTTCCTCGCAAGTAAATGAACATTTTATTCTCATAATTACCTCCTCTCTGAACAATTTATATATTAACTTATTTTATCTTGCATAACAACTTTGCAGTGAACCTCTTTTAACGGGATATTCATCAATACCTTGATATGACTAGACTTTTTTTGCATTTTCATCTGCTGATTTTTCTAACTTGAGGTTTACTGCATTTTCGGTGGGTCATTAGTTTATATTTAAGCTACTTTCGTGTCCAACACAAAAACAGCGGTGAAACACCACCGCTGTAAGTTTTCCCTTTGGTTGCCGCTTGGATCGTGTATTTATATTCCACATAGTTAATTTATAACCTATGTATCGCGTCACCGTGAACGGCGCGTTTGTGGATTTATATTCCACATAGTTAATTGATAACGGGTTGAAAGAGGGGCGGATTCGCCTGGCTGAGTTATTTATATTCCACATAGTTAATTGATAACGAGTGACAAAAAGAAATGCAATCCATTGAACGCAATAAATTTATATTCCACATAGTTAATTGATAACTTCGCTTTAACGAGTCGCTTCCCATTCCGGTCAAGATTTATATTCCACATAGTTAATTGATAACCATGCTTCAGCGAATTGAATCGCGGTTAGATGTGTATTTATATTCCACATAGTTAATTGATAACTTTCTGCTTCCGTTTCAGCAATATCATTTCGATGTTATTTATATTCCACATAGTTAATTGATAACCCAGTACGCTGGTTTGCTCCATTTTTTCGTTGTCGCATTTATATTCCACATAGTTAATTGATAACCTCTCTAGGCGCCGGAACACTTCTTCAGCGAACTCATTTATATTCCACATAGTTAATTGATAACAAAGCTCATAGCTTGCATCTTTCAACCCTTGGATAATTTATATTCCACATAGTTAATTGATAACCCTGGCAAACAGACAAGACGCAAGTTGCCCAAACTGATTTAAATTCCACATAGTTAATTGATAACGAGCCCCCAGGCTCAAACAGCCGTGATCGGAATAACATTTAAATTCCACATAGTTAATTGATAACTATCTCCTCTGGTTACTATCGGATTAGGGTTCGGAAATTTAAATTCCACATAGTTAATTGATAACAACTCCAACCCGCAGCTCCCGCAACGCCCGAACCATATTTAAATTCCACATAGTTAATTGATAACCTTCCAGCCAGTCGATGACAGGCTGAATGTGTTCAACATTTAAATTCACATAGTTAATTGATAACGATTTCACGTGGCTAGCAAGTTAAGGGACAAAATCGTATTTAAATTCCACATAGTTAATTGATAACGCAGGTGTTAAACTTGATCTGATGTGGCATTAAATATTTAAATTCCACATAGTTAATTGATAACCAGAATCCCATCAGGTATATGACGTTTCCATCAACTTGATTTAAATTCCACATAGTTAATTGATAACCTGGATGACAACGAGTTTGTACGCGACGAAATCCTATTTAAATTCCACATAGTTAATTGATAACTCACGAACCAGTTTTTCGCCAATAGCGCCGTTCCATTATTTAAATTCCACATAGTTAATTGATAACGAATCTCTATCCCATATCCTAAGTTTTCGGTGAGCATTTAAATTCCACATAGTTAATTGATAACCCTATAAAATCACATGAGAAAAACCTAGTTATTTCAAGGCTTTCAACAAATTGAATAAGACTTCAATCCCCCTCCAATTGCATTAAACTTTCAGTATTAATCTGCTTCCTGCGCATAGGATAGTGTTCCGAGTAAGGTGTTTTAAGGCCTTTACTACATTTTATTATAAAAAAACCTTACTGCACCATTTTAAAATGAAAAGGACAACAATATTAAACCCCATAAATAGGGTAATCATTTGCCAAACAAAACTAAAGTAAAAAGATCATATTTGCCGGAAGATCATTAAAAGGAAAGAAACGTAAATCATCGCATTTTTGGAACTTCCCCATTACAGCAATGGGTTCTACCTTTAATTACGGTGATACGTCTGCATTAGAAAGGATGTAAGCCAATGTGCAATGTCGGTTTTGTCCTTGAAGATGTGGTCCAACTCTGTTTGCATCGCCAATTGTCGTGATTCTTTGTCTAAGGCTCAGAGTTCGCGGATATCGGCCGTGCTCATGGTTCTGCTCATGGTTCTGTGGGTGCTGTGTTCTTTCCCTTGGAAACGGCGAGCTTGTCGCTCGCGAGCGCGGTTGACCCGTTCGCGGATGGCAGACGAGGATTACCCTGTTTCTGCGCCACTCAATGTCTTGAAATCCACTTTGGGGACTTCGATGTGGATGTCAATGCGGTCCAGCAACGGGCCGGAGATTTTAGAGCGGTAGCGGCTCACTTTATGCGGTGTGCATGTGCAGGATTGGTCTTTGTCATACCCGATGTAACCGCACAGGCAGATGTGGCTTCTCATTTACTATAAAAGACCGCTTTCTTCCATTCGCCGCTTTTTATTCATAAACAACTTGTACATATAGTCACCTCGTCTTCGATCAGTGCTAGCAACAAGTTCCGAAAATGGAGATACTGCATTAACCCCCTCCATTTTCACAATAGGCATACTATAATAAACATATTGTGGGTCATCTAATTCAACATCCCATTTACCCTTTAATTGCTTTACATACACATCACCAACATATCGTAACATCCCGTCAATAACCTCTGCCTTTTCACCTTCAACAAAGGACTGTGGTGAGGGATGTTTATCTAAAATCCATTGCTCCAATCGTATAAGCGATTCTGGCGAATAGTCTAAATCTAAGTTGCTAAACTTATCGATAAAATCCTCAAGTACGTCCGATGCAAAGAATAGCCATTCTTGAAATTGATCTTCTGAAGAAAAAAATTGATTTCTGCTCATCACTGTGCACCTACTTTTTCTTTTCATTTTCAATTATCACGTTGATACCACTTTTCTCAAGTTCTTCAATAAGGGGTTTACTTGCGGTAGCATTTTCAAATACCCAAGTAATATCCCATCCTTCTTCCTCGACTAAAAATCGATCTTTGGCAACTTCCTCTCTAATCCTTTCATTGAGTGAAACATAATACTCTTTACCTTCCTTGGTACTCGTTTTATGTTCAATCGCCTTTCTTAGATCTTGATTTGCTATATCCAGTAACCGACGACCATAAGGAGTATTTTCCGAAACCTGAGTAGACGCTGGCCAATCTAATTTTTTCATATAGTTTTCGACTACCTGATGCGACTTACTCGGTTTCCCCATATTAGCATCATATAGCTTACTCCAACGATCGTAACTCATCTCTCCATTTCTCTCTTGATACTCCTTCCACCTTTGAGCCTTGTGTTCTGGGCTTCCAGGAACCAGATCATCTCTCTTAACTTTTTTATTGCCACCGGCACCATTTCCTACTTCAGCAGCAAACTTCTGCAACCATGATCCAAAAGCAGTATCCTCTATTGTTTTTGGTGCAGATGCAGTGCCGTCACCAAATACCGTCACAGCCGATAATGGAATATTAATGATCTTGGAAACAATGGACTGACCATGGTGGGCAAGAACGACACCACCAAATCCAAAAGTAAGTCCGACAAGCGCCGCAATTCCGGCTTTCTTGATACTTGGCCACTTCCCTTTAAGCCAATCAAAGACCATACTGTCGGCAAAGGCAGCGACCCCGCCAGAGATTCCGGTATTCATTAATCTTTGTGCAAACGGCGAAAAAGCTCTTCCCATCCATCCTGCGATCCGTCCCCCGGCCAGCCATATGCCACGGAAAACGGCCCACCCTGCAATTCCACTTAGACCTCCGGCAAACATGCTTCCAGATGCCGCCCCTCCGATCAAGCCAGCCAACCCAATTTCAGGTTGAAATAGAGACAAGAGAATAAATCCCGCTGTTACCGCAGAATCGATAGGATGTTCTGTTATGTATTTTGCTAAATTTCCAAGTGGATCAAATCCACTAGCCTGCTCCATCAACTCATTAGCCATTATAAGTGGATGAAGCCAAGTCAGAAGGTCCTTTAACTTTTGATGGGGGCTTTTCTCTTCATCCGTAAACCATGCGAGCGATTTATCCTTTACCGTCTCCCAGGCTTCATTTAAGCCATCGTCCACTTTCTTCTCAAGGAACTGGTAACCAGATATAAGTTCTTCCATCCACTCGGGCCTGCCAAACAAATCATCTTTTCGTTCCTCAAGTGATTGTTCCCCCAATTCCGTATTTTCGGCACGATCCTCATCTAAGGATACAACCATGTTCTGTCCAGTGATCACTTGTATGATTTTTTGTTGTAGCAATCCCTGTACCTCTGCACTAGCTGCCACTTGGTCAAGTAAAAGCGCTAAGGCGATACCACAAGATATGACCACGATGTACTCTATCGTCGATGACCCTTTACGACTTCTCAAAGACTTAGCAAGACTATTCAGAAACCCAATCAATCTACTCAACTAAGCTTTCACCCTCCGGTTTGGGTTTTCTTCTTACAAGAACATATTAAGTCAACCGGAAATTAGAGGGAAGAGCTTAATAAAATAACAATATCACATCTATATTTGGTCTACTTTATATCAACTTTGTATTTAATCTCATGAAACAATGGATTCATAAACGCAATTTCCCTTGGCGTATAAATTGCAAGATAAACTCGTCTCATAACTCAGCGAACCTTGAATCTTATCGGTAAACAACTGAGTATAGATAAACTGCTTTTGCATCAATTCTTCATGTGCTCCCATTACAGCAATGGGTTCTACCTTTAATTCCGCTGATACAGTCTTCATTAGAAAGGATGAAAGCCAATGTGCGATGTCGTTTTTGTCCTTGAAGATGTGATCCAAACTCTGTTTCTTTATGATTCTATTATAAAATCCAGTGCTCCCATGCCGCTCCTTGTGAAAAGGGGAGGCATTTAGGCCCCTTGCCCCCACCCATTTATCTCTCTATATACCAACTGATTTTCCCCCTCACTCCCAAAACTTCCGATCCAGCGCCCGGTAACGGATCGCCTCGGCGATGTGGGCAGCGCTGATCTGCTCCGCTCCGGCGAGGTCGGCGATGGTGCGCGCCACTTTCAAAATGCGATCGTGGGCACGGGCGCTTAAGCCCAGGGTGTCGAAAGCTTGCTTCATCAATTGGCGTGATTCTTTGTCCAAGACGCAGTGTTCGCGGATGTCGGCCGTGCTCATGGTGCTGTTAGTGCTGTGTTCTTTCCCTTGGAAACGGCGGGCTTGTCGCTCGCGAGCGCGGTTGACCCGGTCGCGGATGGCAGTCGAGGATTCCCCTGTTTCTGCGCCGCTCAATGTCTTGAAATCCACTTTGGGAACTTCGATGTGAATGTCAATGCGGTCCAGCAACGGGCCGGAGATTTTAGAACGGTAGCGGCTCACTTGATGCGGAGTACATGTACAGGAGCGGTCTTCTTCGTACCCGAAGTAACCGCACGGGCAAGGGTTCATGCTCGCTACCAGCATCAGCTCAGCAGGAAATGTCAGGACAGCGCGGGCCCGGCCAAGGGTAACTTCGCGGTCTTCCAAGGGCTGGCGAAGCACTTCCAGCACGGTTTTAGAGAACTCTGGCAGTTCATCGAGGAACAGCACGCCGCGATGAGCCAAACTCACTTCCCCCGGCTTTGGCACAGTTCCCCCGCCCACCAAGCCAGCAGTGGAGATGGTGTGATGAGGTGAACGAAAAGGGCGTTCGGTGATCAGCCGTCCCCGCTCTTTGATTAATCCTGCAATGCTGCAGATCTTGGTCACTTCCAACGACTCTTGCAAACTCATCTTGGGCAGAATGGTGGGAATCCTTCTGGCCAACATTGTTTTGCCCGAGCCAGGCGGACCGATTAACAACAAGTTGTGTTGGCCCGCGGCCGCCACTTCCATGGCCCGTTTCACATGGCTCTGCCCTTGTACATCGGCGAAGTCGACCGAAAAGACGGATTCCTCGCACATTTGCTCAGTTGGGCCACCAGTGGGTCGCCACTCCCCTCGGAAATAAGCAACTGCTTGTGCCAATGAAACAACCGGAACCAGCCGCAAGCCGTCCACCAACGCTCCTTCCGCCGCATTGGCCGCTGGAAGAACCACTTCCTCTATTCCCGCTTCCCGGGCCGCCATCACCATGGCCAACACACCACTTAAAGGGCGCAAGCTTCCGTCCAAAGCCAGTTCGCCGATAAAGAGGGTGCGCTGAAGCGAATCAGCAGTCAACTGGCCGCTAGCGATCAACACCCCCAAGGCGATGGCCAAATCAAAACCGGACCCTTCTTTTTTCACATCAGCCGGTGCCAAGTTCGTGGTGATTCGCTGCAACGGAAAGTGGGCTTCACTGTTTTTGATGGCCGCGCGGACGCGGTCTTTGGCTTCTCGCACCGCCGAATCGGGCAAGCCGACAATATCAAACGACGGCAAGCCGTTACTGATATCTACTTCTACTTCAACCAATCGTCCGTCAATGCCTAAGACGCTAGCGCTGTAAAGTTTGGTGTACACTCGTATTCCCCCGGAAATAAATGTCATCTCCCATATTTTTCTAGATTAATCGACAAATTTCCTGTCTGTGCCTCTGTCAAGCAAGTATCCCCACAATAAATAGGATGATCATTAGCCAAACAAAACTAAAGTAAACAAAGTTATGAGATCGCAGATACTGAGCAATCATTTTTGAATGGCTCCAGTTATACAATCCAACACCCATTGACTCAAATAAAAAGTATTGCCTATAAAGGTAAATAGAACAGGATAAGGTAGCAAAACTGGGTAGGGTGTATTTATATGTAGGCTTACTTTTTCTAAAGATCATGATGAGTCATACAATAAAAAAGTAAGGATAAAACACCATAACCTTCCAAATCTAATCCTCCTGTCTCAATTCGCCCTATATCTGGTAATTATACCTAAAAAGCACCCGTTCAAAATCGAACGATCATCAAAAAAGCGATGAATAACCCATTAAGGGCTATTCATCGCATGTTAAATCAATCATCGTCTTCAAAAAAATCTTCCAATCCTCCATCGTCATCATCATTGTCGTCATTATCTAACATTTCGTTAACTACCATTGCTCCTATGACTCCAGCAGCAAATCCCCCAACGGCCCCAGCCATACCCGAAGAATGGTATCCATGACCATGATGGGAGTGCCCGTAATGAGACTCATGGTGATAACCGGTATGCGCATAATCAACCATTTCCTCTAGAATTCCTTTTAATTCACTGACCAACTCCGCTTCAGAATCCAATAGGTGATTGGGGATGAATACCTCTCGTTTCAGCTCTTTTTCATGCCCAAAAGAATACAGATCCAATTCTAGCAACAACCGAACACCATCGTGTTGCATCGCCACAACAAATTCCAATTCTTCAGCTTTGCCTTGTAAGAAGTCAGTGGGGAAAAGTGCAAATTCCTGCACATGACCATTAAACTTGCGGGAATCATGTTTCTCCCTGAATCCCAACTGGCTTAATGCATCCAATACTTGCTGTAAAGAGTGGGGACAAAGGATTTCTATGTAATCCCGGTCCTTTTGATCGACACCGCCCGCAATGTCCAATTTCGTGTTGAAAAAGTAGGTCACATAATTGCCTGAAATCAAGAGATCATAAGGCAATTGATATTGAAAGGGGAATTCTTTGTATTCCCCTGGATGAATGATAAAAGATTCATAAAATGGAATCGATGTAACCGCATGAACATATTCCGTTTCATCATGGCGGATGACAACCATCAGTCGCACATCGATCTTGTTTATTTTTTGTTCGACCGTTCCGCCTTGGATCACCAATTTCCCTTCAGCCACATCCCCAAGTTGAAATTGATTCCTGTTCAGTACCAAATCCACCTTTGCAGCCCCTTTGCCAAATCGGGCCATCAAATCTTTAAACAATTGGTTCACCTTCCTAATTATTTATAGGAACTCCAACACTCTTTCACTCCACTGCGGTGCCGGTTTGTTTTCATGGCTTCTTGCTCCGAATAAAAGTACATGAGGTTTTCCGGTTTAATGTCTTTCACAACATGACAGCCGATAGGATGGTATACATCGCTATTCTTGCTCGCAACAAAAATATTCCTCTCATTTTTTAGCGCTTCGACATGGAAACCATCTTTTTTTGTGTAACTATCCCATTGCCAAATTCCAACTTTTTTGCGTTTCGCCTCTTGTTCCGCTTTTCTTAGCTCTTCCAGATATTTGGCGTCGGGTTGTTCCACATAAGCAATGCGAGCAAATCCTTCCTTCACCAGCTCTTCCTGCAATAACTTCCCATCCACATGCAGATAGGCAAGAAATCGGCCATATTTATCCCTCTTCGTCTCTTCTTTTTCCAGCTCAATTTTTTTCGCTTCATTGATCAATTTCTGAGTAAAGGCTTTTGCTTCATCTCCAAGCGGTTGCTTTCCGACATCCGGGTGATTGATTTCTGGTGTATCCACCAACAATAACTGGACTGTTTCCTCTTTTTTCTTCATTTTGACTTTAATCGTGTCTCCATCCACCACTGACACCGATTGTTTTGGTACCTCAGTTCTTTCCCCATTACCACAACCCGCGACAATCAACAGCCCCATCAACAGGAACCATACACCTAGTTTTCTCAAACTGGCCACTACTTCTCTCTCCTTTTCATGATATCAAGGCACATTCGTTTCCAATTGAATCTTTTCAAAATTAAACTTATCACGTTGAAATTCAAAAATCAAATTCGGTAAAGAAAATTAGGTTCCAAAATCCGAGCCTAAGTTACTTTTGCTATTCATATTTCTTAAAATCGACTTTTTTTCTTTACCGAACATCGCTTGTTTTTTTTAACCGAATTCAATAGAATGGGATATATAAAACTAAAATCAGGGGAAATCACATATTGACAGAGGAAGAAAACTTAACCCACATCATACTTAATGACCTCTGCCACCAAGCTTTACTTTGATCGGCACAGGCATAGACGCCATTGTTGTACGTCACCGACTTGAACCAGAGAAGGTGTACAAAATTTTTTCCAATGACCCCCACCACTTGCTGGAAAAAGAGTATAGTGCCTATAAAAAGTAGACACCCTTCCCCTATTTCGCCACTTGTTTTGGTAGAGACTCCAATTTTCTCATCCTTTCACACGAATCGGGATACACCTTATACGAATGTTTAGAGCTTGGAATTATTCTGCAAGGAATACACATTAAGTTAATTGATCTTGCAAGCTTTTTGGACCCCGGGCAGGACTAACGGTGGAATGATCTTGTTAAAGGATATAAGGTTTTTATCCATTTCTCCCAGAGGAAAAAAAACAAGGTTATATCATTGATAGAGTGAAGCAACTTTACTTTAACAGTGGATCAATTTCAAATGTCTTTAAATATGTTCAAAAACTCCTTCAGTATCTAAAGATCAAGTAGGATAAACACTATATAAATGGCATAACAAAAATCCCCCATAAAAGAGCCAAAGCAATGGCTTTTTTATGGGGGATTCAAAGAGTGTTTGTCTACCCGTTTAAATATCTCTTTGTTGTTTCAATGCTGGCATAACCCGCTAACTTGGATACCTCTTTTAAATCCATGTTGGCTTCAATCAGCCTGCGGCAAAATGTATGCCGCAAAGTTTGTGCTGAATATTGATCCAACCCGATATCTTGAAAAAACTTTTTAATTAAATAATGAATGCCTTGTCTCGTCATTCTTTCATTGAGTTGGGAAAGGACAACCGGCCCGTCTTGCTTCTTTTTTACATAGGGAATCCATTCGATCAGTGACTGAGTGAGCAACTCGTTCATCGGTACCGTTCGCGTCATTTTGTGCTCATTTTTAATCATGATTAATCCATCTTTCCAAAAAACTTGATCCCAATCCAACAGGACAGTTTCTGAAACCGTAAAGCCAGCCTTCATCATTAAATACACAATACAAAGATTACGATGCCGTTTCCAATCGTTTTTTTCAGATTTTACTCGTTCAAGCAATTTTTTTTCTTCTTCCATTGTTAACCACGAATGTGAAGGGTGATTGGACTGTATTTTGGGTGCGCTGATCTCTGACAAAGGATTATGGCCAACAATGTTATTCTCGGTCAAAAAATTCCAATAAGACTTTAATGAGGCCATTCGTTTGTGAACAGTGGAAGGGGACAGTTTCTCCAAATGCAGCATTTCATTCTGCCATTCGATGATATGTGTGGACATCACTTGGTCCGGCCGGAAATCGATTTTATATTTATGGCTGAACCAAGTGTAGAATATGAAGACAGCCGTTAAATATTCGTCAATCGTCCGCTGTTTTCTGCCCGCCTCTGCCAACCATTTAGTAAATTCATCAATGAAGTCTGCAAATACACTAAAATCCATGAATATCACCCCCTCGATTGTATTCTTTATTATACGAATTGAACAAATGAAGGACAACTCATTGATTGTTTTGCATTAGCAAGTTTTCGAAACTAATCGGTATTGATTGCACAAAATTAAATAAGGAGCCTTTGTCGGCTCCTGTCACATGAGTCATGATTCGTTGGCTTCGGTTATTGGCACCAGAATGCTATTCTTTTTAACTAAAATGCGCGAAATTCGTAATTCATCCATCTCTTGCACGGTATACACCCACTCACCAAAGGAAACTTGGTCACTAATTTGCGGTACTTCTTCCAATTGGTAAAAAGCCATCCAACCTGAATCAATGGATGTTCCTTCATCGGTTTCTTGAAAGGCTGGCATCTCATCATCAAACTCATCCTATATTTCCCCGAAAATTTCTTCAACAATATCTTTCGTTGTTACCAAACCTGAGGTACCACCAATTCATCCACCACAACCGCCATTTCTAGTTTCCCTTTTGGGATATCCTTCACTTCCATTGATTTGGATAATTCCCTTGATATCATCCTTTATCTCGCCCACATATCGGAAAGCAAGTATGTTTTTTTTGATAATCTCAAAATTTTCCTCAAATGATTGGCCTTCATACAAACAGACCATCTTTACACGTGGTACCATCACTTCTCTCGCCACTCATTCGGTAAAGTCAAACACATTATCAAATAGCGCCAATTCAACTTGATTTATTATACCGCTTTTATGGCTCTGAGCAATGAGCATACGGATTTCTTCCTCTGCATGAGCTTGGTGCGAATCGTTGTTGCTGTCCATAAAGTCGTTGCCTCTGCTTTGCGAATGGCAAGTGATTTGGGAGCATTTCCCCCAACACAATATGCAAAAAGGTAATAATGGAGAAAGCTATAGTAAATGCAACTGTATCGATCGCCCATGATGGCAATTTCAAACAGGCGAGTGCCGGCTCAATCATTTTGGCTATAGCGGTCTCTCCAACCCACCCAAGTCCAAGCGACGCCAAAGTAATACCCTACTGCGTTACGAGCAAATTTTCCTTTACGCCCCTCAATCTGGGCCATCCTGGTCGATCTAACTTTTTACTATCGCAAATTCAGCGGCAAATGAGGGGTTGCTCTTTTTTAGACGAGCTGTTATGATATACAAATACGAGATTAATCTGGATTAAATTCACATGTTATCAGGGGATACTTTTAACGTGTATCTCGTGCTAACATGTGAATTTTTTTTGGATAGAAATCGAGTAAATCTTTTTTTAAAATGTGGGGGTTCACAATGAGCAAAACGACTGGCACAGTTAAATGGTTCAACGCGGAAAAAGGGTATGGCTTCATCGAGGTTCCAGGGAGTGACGATGTATTCGTGCATTTCTCTGCCATTCAAGGTGAAGGGTTCAAAAGCCTTGACGAAGGTCAACGGGTAAGCTTTGACATCGTTGAAAACGACCGACGTGGTGTACAAGCGGCCAATGTTGAAAAATTATAAGTGATGAGCTTCATAACAAAAGCTGTTGGCATCTGCCAACAGCTTTTTTAATCTTTTATACCTAAAAGAAAGGCTAGACCTCAAAAAGCACCCTCAATATGGTCGATGCGCACCGGTGTCAAATCGCGGGACAATAAGACCGACATCACATCAATCCGTTGCGGGCAACCCAGCCGGTGATGCATTTGCGCATATTGTGTTGCTAATCTTCGGACTTTTTGTTGCTTACGATAGTCGACTGACTCCATGCCTGCGCCGAAGTGGTTGCCGGTCGTCGTCCGCACTTCTACGATGACCAGCAATTCACCTTGGCTGGCGACAATATCGATTTCACCCAGCTTGCTTCGCCAATTGCGATCCAAAATGCGATAGCCTTTCTTCATCAACAGACGGGCGGCTGCTTCTTCGCCTATGCGCCCAACCGTTTGGCGCCGGTCCCTGTTCATTAACGGATACTCCCTTCGGCAAATAGCGTCCCTTGAACCCCACTGTTTTCAATGACTTCCCTCACCGGAGCAAAACTGCGGCGATGCAAGGGCGTGGGACCAAATCGGCGCAAGGCCTCAAGGTGCTCGGGGGTACCGTAACCCATATGTTGCTCAAATCCGTATGCGGGATACATCTGCGCTGCCCGCTTCATCCACTCATCCCGGGTGGTTTTGGCGATGATGGAAGCGGCGGCGATAGAATGGCTCAAGCTGTCACCTTTGACAATTCCTTGCTGCGGTATGTCCACGCCAGGAATCTTTACCGCATCCGCCAAGATAGCTTGGGGTGAGGGTGTCAATTGGGACAAGGCGATCCGCATCGCATGATATGTGGCTTGTAAGATGTTGTGCTTGTCGATGTGCGCCGCATCCACAATCCCCACCCCTACTGCCAACGCTTCCTGTTCAATGCGCTGTTTCAAGACTGTGCGCATCTCTTCCGACAGTTGCTTGGAATCGTTTAACCCCGTCGCGTCAAAGGTGGGCGGCAAAATGACCGCGGCGGCGACAACTGGACCAGCCAACGGGCCGCGCCCTGCTTCATCGACCCCTGCCACAAGAGTTAGCCCATTCGACCAACACTCCCGCTCATACTGCCACATCTTGGCCACGCGTTCCCGCTCTTTCTGCTTGCGTGCCTGTTCCCTTTGATAACTCTCCGCCAATTTGCGGACACCAACCCTGTCATCGGTCAACAGCTCTTGCAACTCTTCCGGCGACAAAGTATCCACTGCCTGCAACCAAGCTTTAATCTCGGGAATGGTCCGTTTCATCCGCATTCCCCTCTTCCTTTAACCAATCCTCCGGTTTTTCCAGTGTGATGCGCCCGATTCTGCCCGCACGAAAATCGGTCAGAATGATCTCCGCTGCTTTTTCATAATCGACTTCCCCACCGCGGATGAGGCACCCGCGCTTTTTACCGATCTCCTCCATCAGCTCCACCCGGTCGAGTGACGCCACGTCATTCAACTTATACCGTTCCATCAAGGCGGTGGGATAGCGCTCGGCGAGAAACGTCAACGCATAGAGGGCCACTTCATCGATAGGCAGGATTTCCCCTTTGATCGCGCCACTGACAGCCAACCGCATCCCCACGGTGGGATCATCAAATTTGGGCCACAAAATGCCCGGGGTGTCCAAGATTTCCATCGTTTGGCCCACCCGAATCCACTGCTGCGCTTTGGTCACGCCAGGCCGATCGCCGGTGACGGTAGCGTTTCGTTTGGCTAAGCGGTTGATGATAGTCGATTTACCTACATTGGGAATTCCTACTACCATCACGCGAAACTTCCGCGATTTGATGCCTTTTTTCTCACGGGCGGCGAACAAGGGAGCCAACACCCGTTCACACTGCGGCACAATTTGATTAACTCCCTTGCCTGATTGGGCGTCAATCGGCAAAACGTGAATACCTTGCTCGCTAAAATATGCTTTCCACTCTTTGGTGACCTGCTCGTCCGCCAAATCGCTTTTGGTCAACAAAATCAACCGCGGCTTGTCCTTCACGATGTCATTCATCATCGGATTGCGACTAGACAGCGGCAACCGAGCGTCAAGCAGCTCAATGACGATATCGACCAGATGTAGTTTTTCCGTCACTTGGCGCCGGGCTTTGGCCATATGCCCGGGGAACCATTGAATCGTGTTCATCATTGTGCGAATCCTTTCCTGACCCTTATTTTCTCACTGTTCATGATATGTAAAAGAGCTTGATCAACTCAAGCCCTTTGGTTGTCAGCTATTATAGTAATTTCCACATCTGGAACGGCCAATAAACCATTTCCACACGGCCGACGATTTCGGACATGCCAATGGGTCCGATGACACGGCTGTCTGTGCTATCCAGCCGATTGTCTCCCAACACAAACACTTTGCCCGACGGCACTCGCACGAGGTCAAAATCGCGTGTGCGCATATCGGTCGCAAGATAGGGCTCTTCCATAATCTTGCCGTTGATCAGGATTTTATTATTTTTGGCCTCCACTGTTTCTCCCGGCAACGCGATAACCCGTTTCACATATTCCTTGTGTTGCGGCGCGTGAAATACGATTACTTCGCCCCGTTCCGGTTCTTCGAAACGGTAGACCAACTTGTTCACCAATATCAAATTCCCTGTTTCCAATGTTGTTTTCATAGAAGGTCCAACGACATTAAAAGGTTCAAACACAAAGATACGGATCACGATCGCCAACGAGACAGCCAGCAAAACCGCAACCATCCATTCTCTCGCCCTGATTCTTTTTTGTCTCCGCAATCGCTCCGAGCGAGACATCGGCAGTGTCATGATCTTGTTCCCCCATTTGCCTGCCTTACTTGGAAAAGGAAATAAATGCGAGAAAAGGGCTTGAATATCCAAGCCCTTTTCTATAAAACGCTTAGCGGTGCAGTTCTTTAATGCGAGCCGCTTTACCGCGCAAGTTGCGCAGGTAGTACAGTTTCGCACGACGTACTTTACCGCGGCGGGTCACTTCGATTTTCTCAATGCGTGGGGAGTGCAATGGGAAGGTACGCTCAACACCCACACCGTAAGAGATTTTGCGAACAGTGAACGTTTCGGAAACGCCACCACCACGACGTTGGATTACAACGCCTTCGAAGATCTGGATACGCTCGCGTTGACCCTCTTTTACTTTCACGTGCACGCGCAGGGTGTCACCTGCACGGAATTGAGGGATATCTTGACGAAGTTGTCCTTCGGTGATTTCACGAATGATTGGACGCATGTCAGCCAACCTCCTTTCCATAACGAAAATCCAAACATTGGCTCCGTTTGCCTATGAACGGAGAATATTGTATCATACGACCTGATTGAAAACAATTACTCGCCTTGGCGCGCATCCTTGGCCAACTCCTGTAGGAACCGGCGGTCTTCATCGGTGAGCGGAGCGCTCTCAAGCAGGTCGGGCCGCCGCTCCCATGTGCGCCGGAGCGACTCTTGACGCCGCCATTGTTCGATCCGCGCGTGATGCCCCGAAAGCAGGACATCCGGCACTTTGAATCCACGGTACTCCGCCGGCCGCGTATATTGCGGATACTCAAGGAGCCCGGTGGAAAAGGAATCCGTCACCGCGGAAGATTCATTGCCCAGCACACCCGGCACCAGCCGGCTTACGCTATCCATGATGACCATGGCGGGCAATTCGCCTCCTGTAAGGACATAGTCTCCGATGGAGATCTCCTCTGTGACCAAGTGTTGGCGAATCCGTTCATCATATCCTTCATAATGGCCGCAAAGGAAGATGAGATGGGAATGTTGGGCGAGCTCTTCAGCCTTCTTCTGCGTGAATGGCACGCCTTGCGGAGACATCAGCAGGATGGGTGGACGTTCGTCAGTGCCGGACAACAGCTCATCGACCGCCGAAAAAATCGGTTCGGGTTTGAGCACCATGCCACCGCCACCGCCATAGGGCATATCATCCACCATACGGTGTTTGTCCGTGGCGTAATCGCGAAAATTGATGAGGTGTGTTTCAACTAGCCCTTTTTCATGAGCTTTTTTGATAATACTGGAATGCAAAAATCCCGAAAACATCTCCGGAAAAAGGGTTAACACATCAAATCGTATCTGTGGCACGTCAGTCCAGCCCCTCCATCCACTCGATCGTGATTCGCCGTTCCTTGATGTCCACGTCTTTCACCACATCCGCAATATATGGGAGCAACATTTCTTTCCCTTTGCCATCGGGCTTTACCACCCACACATCATTGGCCGGCAAAGGCAAGATCTCCCGCACTTTACCCAACTCGTTCCCATCCGTCGTCACGACGGTGCAGCCGATGATTTGGTGGAAGTAGAACTCCCCCTCCTCTTCGTTTACAGGCGCGAGATCCTCTTTCAATACCACCAACTTGCCGCCCTTGTAAGGCTCAGCTTGATTGATGTTGTCCCACTCCTTAAACTTGACCAGCCACACCGATTTATGGGGACGGCCCTTTTCCACCGTCAATGGGAGCGGTTCCTTCAGGCTGGGATGAACAAGGAGAAGCGAACTGCCTTGGGCAAAACGCACATCGGGGAAATCCGTGTCCGAGTAAACGCGCACTTCACCGCGAACGCCATGCGTACCGACCAGACGACCGACATTAAGGTATTCAGCTGTGTTCATGCCGCATCTTCTCCTTCACTTGATTTCCACCCACACACGCCGCTTCTCCTTCCCATGCGCAACATTGACCACCGTGCGAATCGCTTTGGCGATCCGCCCTTGTCGGCCAATAACCTTGCCTAGATCCTCTTTGGCGACGGACAATTCGTAGACGACCCGCTCTTCGGTCTTCCGTTCCGTCACCGTCACTTGATCAGGATGATCCACCAAGGAGACCGCAATCCATTCAATCAGTTCTTTCATATATGATGACCCTCCGGTCTTCCGCACCAGAAATGGTTCTGAAATTACTCTTTGTCGCTTTTCAGGATACCTTCACGGCGGAACAGATTGCGGACGGTATCAGATGGTTGAGCACCTTCAGCCAGCCACTTTTGGGCTTTCTCTGCATCGATCTTCACCGTAGCCGGTTGAGTCAATGGATTGTAGTACCCGATCTCATCGATGGAACGACCGTCACGCGGCGCGCGGGAGTCAGCAACCACCACACGGTAGAAAGGTGCTTTTTTGGCACCCATGCGTCTCAAACGGATTTTCACTGCCATTGTCAATTCACCTCCTAAACAGGGTATAATGGGCCGTCATGGCATAAACGGAAAGCGGAAACCGCCCCGTTTTTTCTTCTTCATGCCTTTGGCCATATTGGAGAACTGCTTCATCATCTTCTTCATGTCTTCAAATTGCTTCAACAGCCGGTTTACATCTTGGACAGTCGTCCCGCTTCCTGCCGCAATACGTTTGCGACGGCTGGCGTTGATGATTTCTGGATGCTCTTTCTCCTTCGGCGTCATCGACCTGATGATTGCCTCTACACGCGACAGCTGTTTTTCATCCACTTGGATGTTCTTTAGCCCCTTTATCTGGCCAGCGCCAGGGAGCATGGACAGCATGTCTTCCAGTGGACCCATCTTGCGCACTTGTTGCAACTGGTCCAAGAAATCATCAAACGTGAAGCTGAGCGTCCGCATCTTGCGCTCTAAATCCTTGGCTTTCTCCTTATCGACGGCGGATTGCGCCTTTTCGATCAGGCTGAGCACATCGCCCATACCCAGGATGCGAGAAGCCATCCGGTCGGGATGGAAGGGCTCCAAGGCATCCGTCTTCTCACCCATCCCGACAAACTTGATCGGGCAATTGGTCACCGACTTGACCGACAGGGCTGCCCCACCGCGCGTGTCCCCATCCAACTTGGTGAGCACCACGCCAGTCAGCCCTAATTGTTTGTTAAAGTGATCAGCCACGTTCACCGCATCTTGCCCTGTCATCGCATCGACGACGAGCAAAATCTCATCGGGACGAATCTGTTCACGAATCTGCTTCAGTTCGTCCATCATCTGCTCATCGATATGCAGGCGGCCTGCGGTGTCGATGATCACATAATCAAAGCCCTCCGCCGAAGCTTTGGCCACTCCCTGCTCCGCGATGTCCACAGGGTTGGCCTGATCTCCGAGCGAAAAAACGGGTGTATTTAAATCCGCACCCAACACTTCCAATTGCTTGATCGCCGCAGGGCGGTACACGTCCGCGGCCACAAGCAGGGTGCGTCGGTTTTGCTTTTGCAAATAACGAACCAATTTGCCAGAAGTCGTCGTTTTACCGGCACCTTGCAAACCGACCATCATGATTTTGGTTGGCGGCTTATTGGCTTGGGCCAATTTGCTTTGCTCCCCACCCATCAGTTCTTGCAGCTCTTCATTGACCACTTTGATCACTTGCTGCCCGGGGGTCAAGCTCTGCAATACCTCTTGTCCGACCGCACGCTCTTTAACCCGGTCGATAAAGGTTTTGACCACTTTGAAGTTGACGTCTGCCTCCAACAAAGCCAAACGTACTTCTCGCATGGCCTCTTTTACATCGGCCTCGGTCACTTTCCCTTTACCGCGCAACTTCTTCATGACGGACTGCAATCGTTCTGACAAGCCTTCAAACGCCATGGTTCCCCCTCCTTCAATCGCTGATTAATCGAGGTCAACCATCTGTTTGACGAGCGATTCGACCTTCAGACGCGCTTCCGGCTCTTCTTCCAATCGGGCCAGTATCTCTTGGGCGAGCCTTTGCCGCTCCAAGTGTTTCTGCACCAAGCCCAGCTTCTCTTCAAGTTCAGTCAGCGTCGCCTGAGCCCGCTTGATCGCCTCAAACACCGCTTGTCGTGATACGCCTTGGTGTTCCGCGATTTCACCGAGCGACCAGTCTTCATGGTAATACATTTCCAACAAGGTGCGCTGTTTATCTCTTAAAAGTGAACCGTAAAAATCATACAACAGGTTCATCTCTGTGGTTTGCTCCAGCATCGGAGTCACCTCATTTACACCGTCAAGGCGTCAACCTTTACAGGAGTATACTATAGCGGAGCCCGCCGCCTCTTGTCAAGGTTTTTTCCTTGATGAAGATGGAAGTCGCAATATTCACTGAGCCAATGAAGGTACGTCGCCCGTCGTTCAGATTAATCCGTCTCATTCTTGTCAATCATCTCTTTGAACAGCGCATGCAAAAACTGCTCCTTGTCGAAGTCTTGCAAGTCATCCGCTTTTTCGCCCAAGCCGACCAGCTTTACTGGGATCTTCAATTCGTTGCTGATGGCGATGACAATGCCGCCTTTGGCCGTGCCATCCAGTTTAGTCAGGACAATGCCAGACACGTCGACCGCTTCACCGAACTGCTTGGCTTGGAGTAACGCATTTTGTCCAGTTGTGGCGTCCAGCACCAGCAACACTTCATGGGGGCCGTCAGGCACTTCGCGCCGGATCACGCGGAACACCTTCTTCAACTCTTCCATCAAATTCACTTTGTTTTGCAGTCGGCCGGCTGTGTCGCACAAGAGAATGTCGGCACTGCGGGACTTGGCCGCCTGGATGCCATCATAGATGACTGCAGCCGGGTCCGCTCCCGCCTGGTGCTTAATCACGTCTACGCCGACGCGTTGCCCCCATGTCTCCAACTGGTCAATCGCCCCGGCGCGAAAGGTATCGCCCGCGGCCAGCACCACTTTTTTGCCTTCGTTTTTAAAGCGGTGCGCCAACTTGCCGATGGTGGTCGTTTTCCCCACACCGTTCACACCGACAAAAAGGATAACGGTCAATTCATTTTCTTTGAGCCGCAATCCTTCCTCACCCGCACCGTCCATCATCTCGGCGATGATCTCGGACAAAATGGGTTGCAGATGTTGCGGTTCTTTGATCTTTTGCTGTTTCACCTCGGTGCGCAAACGTTCGACTAATTCCATTGTCGTCTCAACGCCGACATCTGCCGTGATGAGGATCTCCTCCAGTTCTTCATACAGCTCTTCATCAATTTTAGAACGGCCGGTGAACAATTCGTTGATCGCACCGACCAGATTGTTGCTGGTCTTGCTGAGTCCAGTCATAAATTTTTGCGTGACCGCTTCGGTCTTTTGCGCGACACTATCGCGCAAGCGTTTGAAAAAACTCATGCTACTCCTCCTGTTTCTTGCTAGCGGCAACTTCGCTAAGTCCATCATACTCTTCCAGCTTCACAGATACCAGCTTCGACACACCTGATTCTTGCATGGTAATTCCATACAGCACGTCACATGCCTCCATGGTGTGCTTACGGTGGGTAATGATGATAAACTGCGTCTTGTTGGCGAACTCCCGCATGTAACGCGTATAACGGGTTAAGTTGGCCTCATCGAGGGCTGCATCCACTTCATCCAGCACACAAAACGGCACCGGCTTGATACGCAACACCGAATAAAGCAGGGCAAGAGCGGCCAATGCGCGTTCTCCACCCGACAGCAGATTGAGGTTTTGCAACTTTTTGCCTGGAGGCTGAGCCACAATTTCAATCCCCGTCTCCAAGAGATTATCCGGATCGCTCAGCTTCAAATCGGCGCGGCCGCCGCCAAACATCTGTACAAACACCTGCTGGAATTCCGCTCGGATCATATCAAACGCCTCACCGAAGCGCCGTCCCATCTCTTCGACCAATTGGCTGATAATCTCATACAGCTTTTGTTTGGCTTCGAGCAAGTCGGCCTCCTGTTCCTCCAAAAAGCTGAGCCGCTCTTTCAGACGAGCATATTCCTCGATTGCACCCAGGTTCACTTCGCCTAACGCTCCGATCTGCCCCTTCAATGAGCGAACCCGTCGTTCAGCCTCCGCCGGCTGTTCGGGGACAGGGTGGGTTTGTTTGGCGCGTTCGTAACTCATTTCGTATTCTTCAGCCAGCTTCTGCAACAAGTGATTAAGCTCCACGTCTAGACGATTGGCACGCACTTCTTGTTCATGCAACTTATTGCCCAGCTTGCGCAATTTTTGCTGGGTGGAACGCAATTCCTTCTCCTGTACCTCGCGGTCTGAGATCATCTGTTCCCGCAAACTTCTTGTTTCGCCCAGCTGTTGTTGCACTTCTTCCTTGCGAGCGCGCAGCTCGGCGATGCGTTCCTCCAGTGATTGCATTTCTTGCGTGTTGAACTCGCGCGCCTCATCTAGGCTCCGCAATTCCGCTTGTGCGGCCTGTTTCTGTTTGTCCAGCCGTGCCCACTCTTGCTGGAGGCGGCCCAAGTTTTCCTCTAGGTTGGTCACTTCTTGATGTAAGCGGGCGCGACGCACCTTAAATTCGGTCATTTGCGCGCCAACCTCTTCTTTCACATTGGCTTGCTGCTTGACCCGCTCTTGCGATTCGCTGATGAGCACGCCCAGAAGCTCCTTCTCCCGCTCCAATTCGACGATGCTCTGCTCTGTCCGCGCCAATTGCTCTTGGAGCTCGTCTTTTCTTTTGAGGGACTTTTCATGCTCTTGGTTGAGTGTGCGCAATTGTTCGTCCAATGCGCGCTCTTCCACTTGCAACTCGCGCTCTTTGCCGCGCAGTTCTTGTTCTTTCAAGCGCCGCTCTTCCCCGCGCACCCGCACTTCTTCCCACTCCTGCTCAAGTGCTTGCTTGCGCAGGTGCAAAGCTTCGAACTCCTGCTCCACTTGGCGCCAAGCCGCTTCCGCCCGTTTGAGTTCCTTCTCGCATTCTTCCAGTTGGCGTGACCGGCCCAAGAGATTGCTTTTGGTCTGATGGCGGCTACCCCCGGTCATCGATCCACCCGGATTGACCACGTCGCCGTCTAGGGTAACCACCCGGTAACGGTAACTCAAACTGCGGGCCATTCGGTTGGCTTGTTCCATGTTCTCAGTAACCACGACCAGTCCGAGCAAATTCTCAATCAACCGGCGATAGCGGGGCTCCGTTTTGACCAAATTGGCCGCAATCCCCACAAATCCAGGCTGCGACTCGCATTTGGCTATTTCTTGTTGCGGCAACATACGGCTTTTCAACACATCGAGTGGCAAAAAGGTGGCCCGGCCCAGCCGTTTTTCCTTCAGGTATTGAATGCCTTGGCGACCGGTCTTCTCATCTTCGACCACCACATGTTGTAGCGCGCCACCGAGTGCGGTCTCAATCGCCGCTTCCATCTCTCGCGGCACTTGAATCAACTGCGCCACCGCGCCATGGACTCCAGCTAACGACGAAATGCCCCGGTCGCGAGCCTTAAGCACCTCTTTCACTCCATGCATGAACCCTTGGTGCTCGGCTTCCGTCTCTTTGATCCATTCATACTGGGAACGGAGGCGGTTGAGCTGTTGCTCCACTTTGCGGCTACGGTCAGCGAGGGCTTTCTCCTCCTGCTCGATTTGACTGCGTTGCTCTGCCAAGACGCGAACCTGTTCGGCCGCCTCCCGCAACTCGCCCTCCACCTGCTTCAATTGGTCGGCGATCTCATCGGATCGTCCCGCTTGGGCCTCTTTGGCTTGCAGGAGAGCCTGTTTTTGCTCCGCAAAATCCTTGATGCGCTCCACCAGCTCGGCCAGCTGTTCAGTCATGTATTGTTTTTCGCTGGAGAGCGCCGCCAACCGGTTGCCATGTTGTTGTACTTTTTTGGACAACTCATCCAGTTGGTCGGCGTCATCGGCTGATGATAGTGAGAGTTGTAACTCCAACTTCTCAAGTTGCTGTTCCAGCTCGGCCAGTTCGGCGCGCTTTTGTGCAAGAAGATCGCTGGTCCGCTCTTCTTCTGCCTTTAGTCGCGCGCACTCTGCTTCCAGCTCGCGGATGCGTTCAGACAATTGCTGCTGGGTTTCCGTTCGGTTCTTCACCCGCTCCAGCCGCACTTCCCGTTGTCCCTCGGCCTTTTCTAACTCTTCACTCACCGACAGCAACGCCGTCTGAACCTGCTCCCAGTTTTGTTCTTGCTCAAGCAGTTTCGCTTTCAGCTCTTCCAACTGCGCTTCACGTCCACTGACAGCAGCGGCCAGGCTGACCTGCTCTTGGGACAGGCTTTTCACCGCTTGGGAAGCCTCTTGCCATTCTTCATGTAGCGTTTCAATTTTATGTACATACAAGCCGATTTCCACTTCCTGCAATTCCGCCTTCAATTCTTTGAAGCGGTTCGCTCGCTCGGCCTGTTCCGCAAGCGGTTCCACTTGCCCTTTGATTTCATGGATGAGATCGTGGATACGGGAAAGGTTTTGCTCTGTTCCTTCCAGCTTTTTCTCTGCTTCTTTTTTACGGGCTTTGTATTTGACAATCCCCGCCGCCTCTTCGAAGATGGCCCGCCGATCTTCCGATTTGGAACTGAGGATTTCGTCAATTTTGCCTTGTCCGATCATGGAATACGCATCTTTGCCTATACCTGTGTCCATAAACAGCTCATGAATGTCTTTGAGGCGGCAGGATTGCTTGTTGAGGAAATACTCGCTTTCTCCGGATCGGTATACGCGCCGCGTCACTGTTACTTCCTCATAATCGACGGGCAGGCGCCGCTCCGAATTATCAAAGGTCATGGAGACTTCGCAATAACCGACCGGTTTGCGCGTGTCGCTTCCTGCGAAAATGACGTCTTCCATCTTATTTCCGCGCAACGATTTGGCACTTTGTTCCCCCAACACCCAACGAATGCCGTCGGTGACATTGCTCTTGCCACTGCCATTGGGTCCAACAACGGCGGTCACGCCCGGAACAAACTCCAGCTCCGTGCGGTCGGCGAACGATTTGAAACCGCTCATCTCTAACCGTTTAAGATACATGAGCCCCCTCCTCTCTTCATCATTCACTAGGGTGTGTCTGGCAAATCAAGTTGGTGGGAAAGAAGCGGCGGAAAAACCTTTTCTCTAGGAGCGGCGATGCACAAGTGAAGCGAATGAGAAAATGGTTTTGGAGCCGCTGGTCTATGCATCAGACACGCCCTAGTCCATCCGAAAGAACGGCCACCTAAAAGCGAGTCTGCAAGTGGCACGTTTCAATCAAATGAACTGATCTATTTTAGCATAAAAAAACATTCCCTGGTGAGGATTCAGGGAATGTGCTTGCTCAGTACACCCGCGTGCCCAGTGGGGCTTCATGGTCTATTCCCAACAGGGTGACGCCACCAACCTTGGAATCGACCCCCAGCACCAACACTTCAGACATAAAATCAGCAATCTGTTTCGGTGGGAAATTGGTCACTGCCACCACCCGTTTGCCAACCAACTCATCTATGTGGTAAAGTTGCGTGATTTGCGCACTGCTGCGTTTGACCCCTAGCTCCTCACCGAAGTCAATCCATAGCTTGTACGCTGGCTTTCGCGCTTTCTCAAACACCTCTGCCCGGATGATTTGACCGATTCTGAGTTCCACTTTCAAAAAGTCGTCATAACTGATGCTCTTCATCAACTTCATCCCTTTCAGTTATCTCTGTTGCTTGCGGGAGCTCATCCGGCGCGGGCTTACACCCGGTCGCTATTGCTTGTGCAGGCCACGCCGGCATGAAATACTTCGCGCTCCCTCCCCGCTCATCCTGCATAAAAGGAGGGCAAACAAAAAAGCCGACTCTCGGGTGAGAAGTCAGCCTTCAAGCGGAGTATCACGACAAGGTTCGGTAATAGTGAAGCAATTTCGCGGGCAAGTCTTGCAGGTCTTGTCGCCCACTTGGTAGTAGAGGCAACAGGTTTTGCGAATCCGCACCGGTTCGGGCGCATGGGCAGGCCAACATTTGGGACTGTGAAAACGCGCCAACGGCTGTATTTTTTCTGCATACAGAGAAGCGGGTGTTTCATTGAGCAAATAATGATAATCAGTTTCAACTCGTTTCTGTTCTTCCCCTTCCAATCCCACCAATTTCGTTTCATACAACCAATATACGTACAGGGCAAAGTTTTCCCATAACATGGCGAGCGGAACACCGGTCGATTCATGGAGCTGATGCCATAGCGGCACCACATGCCGCCCGATAAGCTGGGTGACCAGCCGTTCGCGCCAAGCTTCGCGCCGGGAACCAGGCTTGGTGACCGTCCACCGTTTGAGTTGAGCTGCGAAAGGCGATTTTTCGCCCGGCTGTTCCAGGTCGATCACTACATTACCAAGGGATAAGTCCAACCCTTTGTTCAGCACACTCATCGTAAAAAGAGCCGGCACGATCACCATAAACGTATATTTTTTGCTAAACTGGGACGCCACCGCTACCAACGGTGCACCACCGATCGTTTCAGCAAGCCTTGCTATCATATCACGGCACTTTTCCCCATCCAACAATTCCAACGCCGTAAAAGACAAAGGCGAGGCAGGCGTGAACGACGGAGCGACTTGAAACTGGTTTTCCAACAACACCCTTTCTCTATTTTCCAACCGTTCCAATGCCATCATGCCTTCCCTCTCCTTTCACCGATTCACCCATTCGATAATGATATTTATTCTCATTATACCGAATTTGCGTTGACATATCCACAGGTAGTGAAAAAATTTTCAATAGAAATGGAAAGAAGAGCGATTATACGACAAATTATTTATTAATTTAATAATATATTTCTGATAACATTCTTTCCAAGATTCAGAAAGGTAGGCTTTACGGCAAGGAAAAGATGGCACCATCGCAATGAAATAAGTGAACCAAATACAATAAAGCGAGAAGCCAACCCCCCCCCGCTATTCCGTCTCCCTTCGCTCTGCTTGCACCGAACGTTCCCGCAACAGACGGACGATGGTTTCATTCTGCTGTTCAATCCGTTTCAAACGCTTCCAGCTGTTGATGACCAAAATACCCGGCAATAAGAAAAAAAAACACAAACGCTAGAAACGCAGCGATCTGGAAAAGCATCGTCCCCAATTGGAAGTCAACCATATTTCGCCCCCTTCTCTGAAGATATGCCCATCTCCCTATTCCCTCACGGACCATAAGAAAAACCACCGATTCCCAGCAGGCGGTGGTTTGCACATTATCTTGCTTTCCAAGTTTTAAGGGCGATCAGCGCCGCTTGTTGTTCTGCTTCTTTTTTGGAACGGCCCGCGCCTTGTCCCAAGCATCGGTCTTCTAGATACACTTCAGCCACAAAGTGGCGATCATGCGCAGGGCCTTGCATATCTACAATCCGATATTCCAAGGCACCCAATCTCTCTTGTTGAACCAGCTCTTGCAACTGGCTTTTGGCGTCCAACATGTTGGCCAGCCATTCATCATTGATTTTCGGAAAGACCAATCTGGTCAAAAACCGCCGCACCTCATCCAAGCCCTGATCCAAAAACAAGGCTCCGATAAAAGCTTCAAACACATCGGCTAAGAGGGAAGGACGGGTGCGGCCTCCCGTCATCTCCTCTCCTTTTCCCAATCGCACAAAGCGCCCAAAATCAAGCTCTTTGGCAAAAGAAGCAAGGGATGCTTCACACACCACACGTGCCCGTGTGCGTGTCAATTCACCTTCGCTCATCTGCGGATAACGGTGAAACAAGTATTCCGACACTGCCAATTCAAGCACCGCGTCTCCCAAGAACTCCAATCGCTCATTGTCTGGGAACTTCCCGCTGTTTTTCCGTTCATGGGCAAATGAAGTGTGGGTAAAAGCTTGTTGGAACAATTTTTTGTTTTTCAAGGTCAAGCCGATGGACCGTTCCAACTCAGATAAATCCATCATGTGTTCATCCCCTTACGCTTCCGCAAACTCTTTGATGCAGATGGTGGCATTGTGCCCGCCAAAACCGAGTGAGTTCGATATGGCGGCCCGGACGCGCGCCTTACGCGCTTCATTCGGCACATAGTCCAAATCGCATTCGGGATCCGGATTTTCCAAATTGATTGTTGGCGGAATGATTTGCTCTTTGAGCGTAAGCGCCAACACCGCCGCTTCAATCGCTCCCGCCGCACCCAGCAAGTGCCCCATCATGGATTTGGTTGAGCTAATCGCCAACTTATGCGCATGTTCACCGAAAGCAGCTTTGATCGCCATCGTCTCAAATTTGTCGTTGATATCGGTTGAAGTACCATGGGCGTTGATGTAATCGATGTCCTCCGGTTTCAGACCGGCGTCGGACAGTGCCATCTCCATGCTTCGTTTCGCGCCATCTCCGTGTGGGTCGGGGCTGGTGATGTGATAGGCGTCGGCCGTCATTCCGTATCCCACAACTTCGGCAATGATGTTGGCACCGCGTTTCTGCGCATGCTCCAGCGTTTCCAACACCAACACCGCCGCTCCTTCACCCATGACGAATCCGTCACGGTCACGGTCAAACGGACGGCTAGCCTTTTGCGGATCATCATTGCGGCTGGACAAGGCACCCATCGCCGAAAAACCGGCTATGGCCATTGGCAAAATGGTCGCTTCTGTGCCACCGGCCAACATCACATCAGCATCGCCGCGCTGCAACATTTTGAACGAGTCGCCGACGCAGTGCGTGCCAGTCGCGCAAGCCGAGATCGCCGCGCTATTGGGCCCTTTGGCGCCAGTGTGGATGGACACCATGCCCGAAGACATGTTGGCAATCATCATTGGCACAAAAAATGGGCTAACCCGGCGCGGTCCCCGCTCCATCAACACGCGATGTTGGTTTTCCAAAGTCGACAGTCCGCCGATCCCGGAGCCTACATAAACCCCTACGCGGTTGGCGTCCACTTTGTCCATGTCCAATTCAGCGTGCTTCAGCGCTTCTTTGGCTGCCGCCACCGCAAATTGCACAAATCGATCCATGCGGCGTGCTTCTTTTTTATCTATATAATTCAGCGGGTCAAAATCCTTGACCTCTGCGGCAATCTTCACTGCATAGTCCGTTGTGTCGAAATGGGTGATGTTCCCCACCCCGGACTTGCCTGCGATCAGATGATTCCAGAATGTGTTTACATCGTTACCAAGGGGAGAAATTATTCCAAGACCGGTGATCACAACCCTCTTATTCACCTGATCCACCGCCTTTCTCAACATAGCTGATACGCTTTTTAGTACGTTGTGTATAAAGTCCCGCAACAAGAGCGGGACTTTATACAGTAAGTATGAAGAAGCGATTAATTATGTTTGTTGATATATTCTACAATATCTCCAACCGTGGAGATTTTAGCAGCTTCATCATCGCCGATCTCCAATTCAAACTCATCTTCCAATTCCATGATGAGATCCACTACGTCGAGTGAGTCGGCACCCAAATCTTCTTTGATGGACGCTTCCAGCGTCACTTCTGCCTCATCCACATCCAGACGCTCAACGATGATTTTCTTTACACGTTCTAACGTATCTGCCATATCTTTCACCTCCCCTCAGTATTATACGAGACAACTTCCTCGCAAGCAATGTCATCTTAGTTCATTACCATGCCACCATCGACATGAATCGTTTGTCCGGTGATGTAACGCCCGGAGTCTGAAGCCAAAAACTTAACAGCCTCGGCAATGTCTTGCGGGGTACCATAATACCCGAGCGGTATCTCGGAGCGCATTTGCTCCTTCAGGGCTTCGTCCAACACAGACGTCATGTCCGTCTCAATGAATCCAGGCGCAATGGCATTCACGGTGATACCGCGGCTCGCCAATTCTTTGGCCGTGGTTTTGGTAAGGCCGATCAAGCCCGCTTTGGCCGCCACATAATTGGCTTGTCCCGGATTTCCCGCCACGCCGACGACGGAGCTGATGTTGATGATGCGTCCGCCTTTTTGCTTGAGCATGGGCCGGATCACTGCTTTGGTGCAGAGGAAGGCGCCCTTGAGATTGGTGGCAATCACTTGATCCCACTCGTCTTCCTTCATGCGCATCAACAGATTGTCACGCGTAATGCCCGCATTGTTCACCAAGATATCGACGCGCCCAAAGGTGGACACCACCTCTTTCAGCGCCGCATCAACTTGCTCCTTGTCAGATACGTCCACTTTCAAGGCTAAGCCTTGCCGGCCCGTTTCCCGCACAGATTGAATCGTTTCTTCTGCAGCCGCATGATTCCCGGCGTAGAAAATGACGATATCGGCGCCGGCTTCTGCCAACGTGATGGCAATCGCGCGCCCAATCCCACGCGATCCGCCCGTTACCACTGCCGTCTTACCGTTTAACATACCCGGTTCCCCTCCTGTTCATCTAGCTGAGAGTTTGAAGCTGTTCAATCGCTTGCTCCAGCGTTTGTGTATCCTGGATGGAAATCGCCTTCACTTTGCGGTCAACCTTTCTCACCAGACCAGTGAGTACACTGCCGGCACCCACTTCCACAAAAGTGGTCACCCCTTGATTCAGCATGTATCTCACGCTATCCTCCCACAACACGGGCGAAGCGACTTGCTTAACCAACAATTCCACGATTTCCGCCGAACCCGAAACAGCTTCCGCCGTCACGTTGGCCACGACCGGCACGGAGGCGTCGCGTACAGTCACATGGCTCAGTGCCGCTTTAAGCCGCTCGGCCGCTGGCTGCATCAGGGAGGAGTGGAATGGACCGCTGACCGACAGGGGGATGACCCGTCTCGCTCCCGCTTCCGCCGCCTGTTCACCTGCTTCAGCTACTGCGGCGGCATGTCCGGAGATGACGATCTGACCCGGTGAATTATAATTGGCTGGCTCGACCACATGTCCAGCTTTGGATACGCTCCGGCAAACCTCATCCAACTTGTCGCGCTCTAGATTCATAATTGCGGACATAGCCCCGACGCCCGCCGGCACCGCTTCTTCCATATAGATCCCCCGCTTGCGCACGGTCGTCACCGCATCGCGGAAACTCATCGCCCCCGCCGCTACCAGCGCGGAATATTCTCCAAGGCTGTGTCCCGCCACGAAATCCGGTGTGAGTGGTAATTTTTCCCGCAACGCGATATACAGCGCGATACTGGTGGTCAAAATGGCAGGCTGCGTGTTGGCCGTCAAGCGCAACTCCTCTTCCGGACCGTGAAAGCAAAGCTCCGACAATGCGTAACCCAACGCGGCGTCCGCTTCTTCAAAAATCTGCTTCGCCGTCTCGCTGTTTTCGCAAATGTCCTGCCCCATTCCCACTTTTTGCGATCCTTGTCCCGGAAAGATCAAAGCGATTTTACCCATCATGTCTCCCCCCATTGCACTTAATCAAGCGCCCATTTGAGTATGGCGGCACCCCAGGTGAGTCCTCCGCCAAACCCGCACAAGGCCAGTGTGTCTCCTTTTTTGATCTTGCCTGATTTCACTGCTTCGTCCAAAGCCACCGGCACGGACGCCGAAGACATGTTGCCATAACGGTCCAAGTTGACAACCACCTTGTCCTCTGTCAGACCGAACCGCTTGACCGCCGATTCGATGATGCGGATGTTGGCTTGGTGTGGGATCAGGAAATCGATATCGTGTTTGCCGAGACCGGCTTTAGCGAGTGCTTCTTCTGTCGCATTGCCCAGCACACGGACGGCAAATTTGAACACCTCTCTGCCGTTCATGTAAATGAAATGCAAGCGTTCATCTAAGGTCTGTTGAGATGCCGGCTTGCGTGACCCGCCCGCTTCCAGCTTCAGCAAGTCCTGCCCTGAGCCATCCCCTCCCAGCTCGTAAGAGAGGAAACCGTATCCGTCTTCAACCGGGCCAAGCACAGCCGCCCCCGCGCCATCCCCGAACAGGACGCAGGTGTTACGGTCTGACCAATCCACGATGCGGGACAGGCATTCCACCCCAATCACCAACGCGTACTTATACATGCCAGTCTGGATAAATTGGGCTGCGGTAGACACCCCGTACAAAAAGCCAGTGCACGCTGCGGAAAGGTCGAACGTTGCCGCCTTGGACGCACCGAGTTTGTCTTGCACCAGACAGGCCGTCGCTGGAAAAGACATATCCGGCGTCACTGTCGCCACAATGATCAAATCCAGCTGGTCAGCCGTCAATCCCGCATGGGCCAAAGCCCGTTCAGCTGCTTTGACAGCCAAATCAGAAGATGCCTGGTCCGGGGCGGCGATACGCCGCTCACGAATCCCCGTTCTCGATACGATCCACTCATCATTGGTGTCGACCATCTTCTCCAAATCGGCATTGGTTAGCACTTTTTCCGGAACAAACGCACCTGTTCCAAGAATTCCAACTGCGCCCACGCCGTCACTCTCCTCTCCCACGCGAAAATTCCGCTTCCAGTTGAACCATGACATTGTTTTCAACAAATCGGCGCGCCTGCCGTATCGCATTGAAAAACGCGGTGGCGTCTGACGATCCGTGAGCTTTGATGATCGGACCGGCCAGTCCCAGCAACGGAGCGCCGCCATGCTCTTTGTAATCCATCTCTTTGGCGAAACGCTTTAATCCCGGCTTCAAGATGGCACCCGCCAGTTTGGTAAGCAGATTTTGTGTGAGTACCTGTTTCAGGCGATCAAAGACGGCTTTAGCAACTCCTTCCGTGTTCTTCAACAGGATGTTGCCGCTGTATCCGTCGCAGACCAACACTTCACACGGCCCATACAACACTTCACGCGCTTCAACATTTCCTAGAAAGCGAAGTGATTCATCTTCTTGGAACAAAGCGAACGCCGCCTTGTTCAATTCCGTCCCTTTGCCCTCTTCTGTCCCAATGTTGAGCAGGCCCACGCGCGGGGCTTCAAAGCCCAACACCCTTTCCGCATACACACTGCCCAATTTGGCGTATTGGTGCAAATGATCGGCTCGTGCCTCGGGGTTAGCCCCTACATCCAGCACCAAAATCCCTTTCCCTGACAAGGTCGGCAGAACCGGTGCTAGCGCAGGTCGATCGACCCCTGGCAAACGTCCCGTGTAAAACAGGCCCGCAGCCATCAGCGCACCCGTATTCCCGCCACTGATAAAAGCGTCGGCTTCTTTCTCTTTCACCATCCGGCATCCAACGACAATGGAGGAATCTTTTTTCCGGCGGACCGACCGTACGGGTTCGTCGTCTGGTTCTATGACTTCTGTTACTTTTTTAAAGACCACTCCCGGCAGCGGCTCCGGCAAGACGCTCTCATCGCATCCCACAAGAATGATGGTGGTGTCGGGCCACTCTCGCGCCGCCATTTTGACCCCTTCGATCACCGCTTGAGGGGCATGGTCTCCACCATGCGCGTCTATTGCAATCCGCATCGTTGCTCCTCCTCACATGGATACACGCCCGTCTTCCAAGCGGTACACATCAAAAATCCCTTGGAAGACAATCTCGCCATTCACTTTGGTTTTCACATCCACTTGCAAACTGTTGTTAATTTGCTTTCTGATAACCTTAGCGTGCGCAATACATTTCTCTCCCAATCGGACGGGGCGCACAAATCGGATTCCCGCCGATCCCGTCAAAGCCACCTCTGCATCGACGATGGCCACTGCAAGCGAGTTGGCCTGGGCGAAAAGGATGTGCCCCCGGGCGATCTGATTGCGGGCGAATACATGCTCCTTGTTTATCTCCAGAATGGACACACCACTTTGATCCAATTGTAAATCGACAATTTCTCCGATCACTTCTTCCTGCAACAGCGACTTTACAGGATCAAAATGGTTCTCCGCCATGTGCTTAATTCGTTCCCGCAATTCGGGAATCCCCAATTCAACGCGATCCAGACGAATCGTTTGGATGCTTACATTACACCGCTTGGCCATTTCTTCGTCTGTCAAAAATGGTTCTTCTTGAAAGGATTGAGCGATTATTCTTTGTCTCTCTTTTTTTGGGATGCGCATAGCGGAGCCCACCTCTCTTTAATACCACATTCTAATACCAGGTACTAAGTCAGTATATAAAAAAAACGCTTATTGGGCAATGGAAAAAATATAAAGAGCCGACTTCACCGTCGGCTCTTGGCTCGCTATTACTCGTTTACTACGCCTTCAACTTCAGAGCCTTTGTAGTGCCCACACTCTTTGCACACGCGATGGGATAGCTTCGGAGCTCCGCATTGCGGGCAATTTACCATACCTGGTACGGAAAGTTTGAAGTGGGTGCGACGTTTGCGCTTACGAGTTTTAGAAGTGCGTCTAAATGGTACTGCCATACTGTTTCACCCCCTATAAGAATGTAACATAAGACCGGGAAGTTTTCACACGTCTTTTATTTGTTTTGATCGAGCCAATCCTGCAAAGCTGCCAAACGCGGATCGATCTTCTCCACTTGGCAATTGCAGGAATCGGCATTTTTATTGACGCCACATTTTGGACAGAGTCCTTTGCAATCTTCCCGACACACCGGAATGTAAGGTAGTTGGAGCATAAGCGCTTCCCGAATGTACGGGGAAAGATCCAGCTCGTTCCCTTCGAAATAGTGGATCTCCTGCTCCTCTGTCTCCACGGCCCGATGCGCCTCATCCGTGAACAACTCCGTCCACTTGACATGAACCGGTGTTTCGAACTCTTGCAAGCAGCGCGAACAGGTGAAAGTCGCCTTGCTTTCCTCTTCGGCATCTGCTTCGATCAAGTGTGGATCGAGCCGCGTCACACGGGCCTCGACCTCTACGGGCGCTAACCGAATCAGCCCTGGGACTTCACCAGGCATCGTGTCCAGAGCAACCGTTTCACGTATCACGAGTTGCCCGTCTTTTGCTTGGTTCAACTTGTGCAGGGAAATCTGCATGATTCCACTCCTTGTGTAAAAACAGGGTTATTATAAGACACTTAAGCGACACCTGTCAATGTTTTTGACTTGAAAGATGCCTGTCCCCTCGGCGGCAACTTTTTCAGCGCCTGAACTGCTTCATCCAAATCGGACACGGGAATCACTTTCATCTTGATTCCCAAGCGCTTCACCGTTTGCTTAGCCGTTTTTTCATTTTGATCTTCGGGACGAATGTCTTTGGGGCAAAAAAACAAATCCATGCCTGCTTTATCCGCGGCCACCACTTTGTGCTGAATCCCCCCGATCTGTCCAACTTCCCCATCCGCCGTGATCGTCCCCGTTCCCGCGATCCGGTACCCTCGGGTTAAATCTTCCGGAACCAACCGGTTTAAGACCTCCAAAGCAAACATCAGGCCTGCGGAAGGGCCACCGATCTCCTGGGCGTCGATGTGGGTGGGCGGTGTTGTTTTCACTTCCACTTTTTCCACCGGCACGATTCCCAGCCCAGCACGCGGCTTGGACCCCGGTTCAACCCGCAAAGGAACTAAGGACGCGGTGATTCGCAGTTCTTTGCCATCGCGCAAAAGAGTCAATGCCACGCGTTCACCCGCTCGTTTGCGGCTGAGACGGGATATCAATTGCTGTATCGAAGCAACCGGCTCTCCGTCAATCCGCTTAATCACATCCCCTTCTTTGAGAGAGGAGGCTCCTTCTTTCAGCACCCGCTCCACTTCAACTCCCAGCACTTTTTGGGACACAGGCCGTTTGGCATGGCGAAAGGCAGCTACGATTGCCTGATTCTGTGATAAGCGCATATTGACGGTTTGTCTGCGCTGGTAATCCCGCTTATCCTCATCCTCGGCCAAAATGTGTTCCTCTGGAACCAGTTCAGTAGTACTTGTCCAGCGCGACAGCAATAGGTCGACAGGAGCCCCCTGCTTCATCGATATCGTGGTCAGCCGAAAACTCCCTTCCTCGTTGCCCTTTTCTTTGCCCACGGTCACCAAGGGCCCCACTTCCACCACCTTGCCAGGACCGATGGCAAAGTAAGGGATGGGGATCAAAAAAGCACCCCCGATCAGAAAACAGATGATTGAAAGGGCAATCACCCCCCAAATATTCCGTTGGTCAAACCGATTCAAGCTCATCTCGTGATTTCTCTCCTTGCCAATTCTCAATTAACGCCAGCAGTTGGGGCAGAACTTTTCGCGCTTCCATTTCTCCGCGCTTGACGCATTCATCCATCCGGTTGAACGCCGTCGGCGAAATGTCAGCCACATCGGGATGGATGAGGAAATCCGCCATCGGCCAACGCTGGCTGGTGATTTCTTTCTCCATGATAACTAAAGTTTGCGCAATCACATCAAAAATATTTTTGATCTTGGCCTTGTTTACCCTGGGGATGACATCAACGGCAATCACAAAATCAGCCCCCATTTCCCGCACCACCGATACCGGAATGCGATCGATGACGCCCCCGTCAACCAATATCTGATCACCGAGCCGCACCGGTTCAAATATGCCGGGAATGGCAATGCTAGCCCGCACCGCGACATCAATCGGCCCCTCTTTGAATACGACAGGCTCCCCTTTGACTAGATCGGTGGCCACGATCCTCGCGGGAATCGGCAGTTCTTCGATCCGTTTGCGGTGGGCCAATAGGCGGATCAGTTCTTGCACTTTCTCCCCCATGACCAAACCCATTTTGGGCACCGTCAGGTCCAACCAATGCTTCACCCGTAGACCGGAAACCAACTTTTCGCACAAATCTAAATCCAATCGATTGGCTAGCATGACTGAAACCACGCTTCCCATGCTGCTCCCAGCCACATATTGGACATCGATTCCCGCTTCCTTCAATACCTTCACCACACCCAGATGCGCCATTCCGCGCGCACCGCCTGAACTCAACGCCAGGCCGATTTTGGGGCGTGCCATGAACCACCCTCCATTCTTAGAATAAACGGTCTAAATCACGCACGTTTTACGTAGACATGTTAATGTCTGAGTTGTCCACGAGGAGAGAATAAATATGATGCAACCCCTTCTCCGAAGTCAATTAAAAACGGTCACGTTTGCGTTCATCGCGTTCTTTATCGCGGTTGTGCTACTGATGTATCCGGAGCAAGCCTTCCGCTCATCCATCCGGGGATTGTCAATCTGGTGGGATGTCGTGTTCCCGGCGTTGCTCCCTTTTTTTATCACGGCAGAGATGATGATGGGCTTCGGAGTCGTCCATTTTATGGGTGTCTTATTGGAACCCTTGATGCGGCCGTTGTTCCGCGTGCCAGGTGCAGGCGGTTTTGTGATGGCGGTGGGATTGATTTCAGGCAATCCGATGGGCGCCAAACTTACCTCCCGCTTACGGGAACAGGGATTGATCTCACGGGAAGAAGGTGAGCGCCTTGTTTCCTTCACCAGTACCGCCGGACCGCTGTTCATCTTTGGGGCCGTGGCCGTCGGTTTTTTTGAGAGTACCTCAGTCGGCATTATCCTCGCGCTCGCCCATTACTTAGGAGCGTTTGCCGTCGGCTTCCTCATGCGATTTCATGAGCCGAAAGCGCCACCTTCCAAACCGCCGGTCAAAAAAACGGGCTTCATCCTGTTGCGAGCCTTGCGGGCGATGCATCGCGCCCGCCTACAAGATAGCAGAACACTCGGACAATTAATCGGTCAAGCCGTAACTTCGGCCGTGCAAACCCTCCTATTGATCGGTGGCTTTATCATGATGTTCTCGGTGCTCACTCACTTAGTCAATTATGTGGGCATAACCACACTCTTCAACAGGGGCATCGCCCACGTTTTGGAGTTTTTTTCCTTTCCGGCCAGCCTGTCGGAAGCGATTACCGCCGGCATATTTGAAATCACATTGGGATCGCAACTAGCTAGCGCCGCTTCGCCAGCTATCCCGCTGATGTTCAAATTGACTATCGTCAGCCTAGTCATCGGCTTCAACGGGCTTTCCATCCACGCGCAAGTGGCGAGCATGATCAGCCGGACGGATATCCGCTACGCCCCGTACTTTGTAGCCCGCTTGTTGCATGCGCTCATCTCCAGCGCTTTGACTGTTCTTTTGTATCCGTTGTTGCAAAAACATTTACACCATATGCCCGCGGCTGTGTCCGTGTTTCATCCGCTACAAACGCCGTTGTGGACGGGATTGGAATGGACTTCCATCACTATCTTGGTTTTGAGTTGTATCTTTATTTTATGCGAACGCATGCGCCATCGTTCCGTCTCTTGAGAATGAGGGGAGCTCTCATGCTGTGGCGGCTGAGAGCTCTTGTTTCTTTTTCGGGCGGGCCATATACACTTGCCCAACCCGCTTGAAGTGCAGGAAACTACTCGCGGCCAAATTTTTTGGCCAATGCCATCGCCACGTGACTCGGTACCAACTCTTTGACATCGGCGCCGTGTTTGGCCACTTCTTTCACCATGCCGGAACTGATAAATGAATGTTGATTGCTTGTCATCAAAAAGAAGGTTTCCGCTTCCGGACGCAATTGGCGGTTGGTCGATGCCAGTTGCAATTCATATTCGAAATCAGAAATCGCCCTGAGGCCACGCAGAATGACGTTAGCTTGCCGCTTGTGCAAGTAATCGACGAGCAATCCGTCAAAACTGTCCACTTCCACCATCGGCAAATGAGCCGTCGCTTGACTGATCAACGCTTTGCGTTCTTCTACACTGAACAGGGGCTTTTTGGACGAGTTGACCAAAACAGCAACGATAATCTTGTCAAACACCTTGGCCCCGCGCTCAATGATATCCAAATGGCCATATGTAATCGGATCGAAACTTCCTGGATAGACGGCTACTTTCATGTGTTTTCCCCTTCTTTCTCTTCCGGAGTATACAACGTCATCGCCACGTCGCCATAGGACAAGCTACGAAAAGAAGTCAGTCGCCCAACCTTTTCAGGCATGGAGGCTTGGCTTGGGTGCTCCGCCACCACCACCCCCTCCTCCGCCACCAAACCAAGCTCGGCGATCTCCGTCAAAGCGGGAATGAGCAATTGTTTGTGGTAAGGCGGATCGAGAAAAATGATGTCAAATTGAATGCCTCGTTCGTTCAAGGTTTTTAATGCCGCCCTAGCGTCTCGGCGCATGATTTCCACTTGCTCCGACAACTTCGCCAACGCTGCGTTCGCTCTGACCGTCTCGCAACTTGTCCTAGATTGGTCCACAAAAAAAGCGCGCTCCATTCCCCGGCTAAGCGCTTCCAAACCCAATGAACCCGTCCCAGCAAACAAATCGAGGGCGTATCCGCCGTCGAAAAACGGACCGATCACCGAAAACAGCGATTCCTTCACACGGTCAGCCGTCGGTCGAACATGTTGGCCTGGCACCATTTTCAGCCGCGTGCCTTTGCGGTTGCCAGCAATAATTCGCATGGATCGTCACCTTGCTCCTCTTAGTTCAATTGAACATAACACGTTTAATCCTACCATAAAGAAGATCTAAAATAAAATGATTGCAGGATGTATAAAAAAGGGTAAACCGGCAATCCTAATTGATGACAGCGTCGTGATGATGTTGTCAAACCGCGGAGAAGACTTACGTTTCCCCATAAGCTCTTCCTCCGGTTTCTCCTCTCCCATTAAGTATCTGACACCGATGTTGTGGAAGATACATCGGGCTCGCGGAATATCCCGCGAGCCTATTTTTTACAGAAATTTGTCGACTGAAAGCCCATGGTTTGAATCGTGGGATGAAAGGGGCGTTGCTCGACATCCCCTTTTTGGGATGGTAAGAGCAACCAATTTGTTGTAAATCGAACATATGAGCGGTGCTCATCCCACTGGTAGTGGGTTTGTTCCTGTGTACGTCATAACCATGAGAGTGAGGCAAAAGGAGCTAGCGTACTGGTAATAGGTATGCCGACCGTGTGGGTACATTACTAACTGCATGGGACGGGGTGATGGCACACCCCTAAACTTGGGCATTGTTCAAAACAGAAACGGACTGCGGACGCTATTGACCCAAGAATCCACGTCTTTAGCCGTGTGTAGTGTCAAGCTTTGACTTTCCCTCTTCTCGCTTTGGTTTTTTTGGACCGCTGTGACAATCGGATTTGAGACAGTTCATCAAAACCAGGTGGACATTCTTCCACGTCGCTTTGCGTATCCAAGTCATCTGCGGCCAGTTCGGAAAAATCGGGCCATTCCACTTCTTCCAGCCGTGACGTCGGCTCAGATGATTCAGCGTAAGGCGAAAACTTCTTCTTTTTTCCGTCCCCTTTGCGCTTTTTATCCACTTCCATCGGCGTGGGCATTTCATGGTTCGGCTCCCACCCGCCTCCGAAAATCCAGTCCTCTTCCCAGCCGTCAGCCATGTACTCGGAGAAGCCCTGGTTCGACGATGGCTTCGATTCCCCCATCGCTCCGGCCTCTTCCCACGGAAATTCATCGATAAAGCCGAAAGCGGGTTTTTCTAGATTTTGGGTTCTGAGGGCCCGCTTGTTCATCACGTTTTTTTTCGGGTGTTTTTTCTTCATTCCTTTCCTCTCCCTTAGGTGGTCAAATCAATCCCTATACCATATGAAACCAAGGCAACCACCGTATGGATGGACACCCATGCCCGCCGCCTAAATCGCTGACGATCAGATTCGCACCATATTCGCTTCAAACGGGGTGATCACCCCCTCCATCACCAACATTTGCAAGGTGCGCCTAGACAGCTCCCTGTATCGCGGCGAACGTTGGATCATTTGCACTTCATGCGGTGTGAGAAACCGGTACGGCAACTGGTTAGCAAATGCCAGCAGTCCCATCAGCCCTTGCGTTCGCCGAATCATCTTCGCTTGGCGAACCAATTCTTTTAGCTGCTCGGTAGTCACCGCTTCCCTGCCAACCGTTTGGTTGATCTCCTGCACCAACTCACGGTAAAACGCTGTTTTACTCACACTGTTCACCCCCGTTGTGTCAACGCTTCATCTTATGCATACGCTTCCGGGCATGACTGTGCGCCGCAAATCCAGCCCCGAAAACACCAAAAAGCCCGTCTCAATTAGACGGGCTTAATCAAGCTTGATCGTTTCCAATTGATTTTCACGCAAATATTCCACGAGGGGACGCCACTCGGGACGGGTGGTAAAGTCCGGTTGATCCACCAGCCAAGCCGCATCCGCGCGCGCCACTTCCAACACCCGAACATCTTCATTCAAATCGGCTAACTTGAAATCGGGGAGGCCACTCTGTTTCACACCCAAGAAATCACCCGGCCCGCGCAATGCCAAGTCTCGGCGGGAAATTTCAAATCCATCCGTCGTTTCGGTCATGATGCGCATCCGTTCCACACCCATTTCCGACTTGGGGTCGGCCACCAGCACACAGGTGGAAGCGCCCCCACCGCGCCCAACCCGGCCACGCAATTGGTGCAATTGCGCCAAGCCGAAGCGGTCGGCGTCATAAATCACCATCACCGTCGCATTGGGCACGTTAACCCCCACTTCGACCACTGTGGTTGACACTAGCACTTGCACCTCATTTTCCGCATAACACCGCATCACTTCTTCTTTTTCCGCCGGGGCCATCCGTCCATGCAACAAGCCGACCCGGATCGGAGCCAACTGAGTAGCCAGCTGTTCAAACACTTCCTGAGCGTTTTCCAAATCTAGCTTCTCTGACTCTTCAATCAGCGGACAAATCACATAAGCTTGGCGCCCGCTTTTGCACTCCTTGGCGATGAAATTAACAATACGGGGCCACAGGTCTTTTTTAACCCAATACGTGTCAATCGGCTGACGGCCAGCTGGCATTTCGTCAATCGTCGACACATCCATCTCCCCGAACACGGTGATCGCCAATGTGCGCGGAATCGGTGTTGCTGTCATATGCAACACATCAGGCGCGCCTCCTTTTTGCCGCAAGGTGGCTCGTTGTTTGACACCAAAACGGTGCTGTTCATCCATGATGACCAAACCCAAATCACGATAAACCACCGCTTCTTGGATCAAGGCATGAGTGCCAACGACAACATTCGCCAAGCCCATCTGAATCTGCCCCAGCGCTTCCCGCCGCTCCTTGGCCGTCATGCTTCCCGTCAACGGGACGACATTCACCCCGAACGGAGCTAACAACTTGCTGATGGAGCTGGCGTGCTGATCAGCCAGGATTTCCGTCGGCACCATTAGCGCCCCTTGGTGTCCACTCAAATAGTTGGCGTACAAGGCGATTGCGGCCACCACCGTTTTGCCCGACCCCACATCTCCCTGCAACAAGCGGTTCATCTGGTGCGGCGCCTTCATGTCGGACAAAATTTCTTCAACTACGCGCCGTTGCGCCCCAGTCAGCGGAAATGCCAGCTTAGCAATGAATGCCTCCACCTCGTCGGCAGAAAACTGATGGGCGATCCCTTCCGTTTCCGTGCGGGTTATTTTTTTCAACCACATGAGCTTCAGTTCATACAACAGCAATTCCTCATACACCATGCGGCGTCGCGCTTGCATGCCTTCCTTTTTGCCTTTGGGAAAATGGAGGTAGTACATAGCCTGGGCGCGCGGAATTAGTTTATACCGCTCGCGCAATTCCTGCGGCAAGACTTCTTCTATCTCCCGCCCATACTGCGTAAACGCTTCATAAATCAATTTGCGCAACCAATGCATTTTGATCGAACTGGTGACAGAATAAACTGGCTCCAACCGGCCCAAATGCTTCTCTTGTTCCGCTTGACTCACAAATGTGCGGTCGGCGGTGATCGAAAGGCGGTGCCGATCCCATTTGCCGGAGACGACCAATGTTTGGCCCACCCGGATCTTGTCTTTCAAATAAGCTTGGTTAAACCAAATAACGTTCACCATCACACCGTCGACATCTAGTTTTACGGTCATGCGCGACTTTTTCTTGTTGAACCAGCGGACGCTTGGCTGTCCGAAAACCTGCCCCCGCACCGTCACTCGGTCATCGTGCGCAGCTTGCGACAAATCGCTTAAGCGGTAATCTTCATAGCGATAAGGGTAATGCGCCAACAAATCGGCAATGGTGTGAATCCCTAGCTCGGCCAAATCTTGTTTCCGTTGCTCTCCCACTCCGGGAAGGACATCTACCGGAATTTGGCTCAAATTCATGATTTCTGGTCGATCGTCCCAAAAATTTGCCGTTCCAGCACCCGGCCTGTGGGAGTGGCCGCCAAACCGCCCAAAGCTGTTTCACGCAGGGCCACGGGCATCGATTGGCCGATTTTGTACATGGCATCGATCACTTCATCTGTAGGGATCACACTTTTGACGCCCGCCATCGCCATATCCGCCGCCACCATCGCAATGGCAGCGCCCATCGCGTTTCGTTTGACGCAGGGTGCCTCCACCAGGCCGGCCACCGGATCACACACCAAGCCGAGCATGTTTTTCAATGCGATGGCCACCGCTTCCGCAGACATCGAAGGCGTTCCCCCGGCCATCTCCACCACCGCCGCCGCTGCCATCGCCGTAGCAGAACCGACTTCAGCTTGGCATCCGCCAGCAGCTCCAGAGATGCAGGCGTTGTTGGCAATACAAAAGCCAATCGCTCCCGCGGTGAACAATCCGCGGATCATCGTTTCCCTATCGGAACCCAGTTTTTCCGCCGCAGTAGCAATCGTGCCCGGCAGAATACCGCATGCTCCCGCTGTCGGGGTGGCGACAATCGTGCCCATGGCCGCATTCACTTCCGAAACGGCGGTGGCTCGTGAAACCGCATCCAATACTGTCCCGCCTGAAAGCAAGACCGGTGCAGTGCGCTTGTACTCCTGTATTTTTTTGGCATCTCCGCCCGTCAAACCGCTATGCGAGCGAATGTCTTCGGTCAATCCCCGTTTAATCGCTTCAAGCATCACATCGAGGTTGCGCCCCATCTCTTCAAAGATGTCTGCCTCCGGCCGATTAAACACCGTTGCTTCGTGGGCAAGCATCACATCTGATATTTTCAGGTGTTCTGATTCCGCCAGCTCTACCAATTCTGCCACGGTTCGAAACTTCATCGTTCCAATCCCCTTCTCTGTCACATAATTTTCCGGATCTATTGCCACACCCGTTCCCAACGCAAGCGGGGCTTAACCCCTTTTCCATTCAAACCGGAAAAATCCCTTTTTATCTCCATGATAAACCATGCGAGAGCGGCGCAGGGTTGCCAATATCATCCGTCAAAGAAAACCGCCGGTCGACAAGGAACGGCGGTTACTCTGGCGGATTATAAAATCGTCACGGCATGGATACCGGGTAAGCTCCTGATTGCCGCTTGCACTTCTTCCTCCACTTTCTGATCTGTCTCGATAGACATCAGCGCTTGGGAGCCTTTTTCTTTCCGCGACACTTGCATAAATCCGATGTTGATTTGATGTTTGGCCAACACGGTGGCCACACTGGCTACCGCGCCGTACTGGTCTTGGTGCAAAACGAGCAACACGGGATCATTGCCTGACAACTTCAAGTCAAAACCGTTCAATTCGATGATCTCCATCTTGCCACCGCCGATCGAGACACCCACTACTTCCACGTCGCCCTCTTCATCCTCCAAACGGATCCGCGCCGTGTTGGGATGATCCGTCAACTCTTCAGATTCCCGAAAAATGATCTCCATTCCTTCTTCCCGGGCGATGTCAAGCGAATGCACCATTCGTTTGTCAAAAGTATCAAAATCTAACAGTCCACCTGCCAGTGCAACATCGGTACCATGTCCGCGGTAGGTTTTCGCAAACGATCCGTACAGCGTGATGATGGCGCGCTTGGGCTGGCGTCCGAAGATCGTCCTGGCCGCACGTCCGATTCTTGCCGCCCCGGCTGTGTGAGAACTTGAAGGACCAATCATGATAGGACCTATAATATCAAAAACAGTTCGGTACTTCATTTTTCCACCTCAATCACGACAGCAAGTTAACTTTCCTCCACGGGAACCAGCAAACAACCGATGGTGCCTGGTCCCGCATGGGTTCCAACAGCCGGTCCGAGATCGACCACGACCACTTCTTTGACATCGAACGACGCTTTGACTTTTTCCAGCCAGATGTCAGCTTGTTCCTCTTCATTGGCATGCAGGATCGCCGCAGAAACCGGTCCGGATGGCCCCTTCTCTTTCAATAGCTCAAACGCTTTGGCTTGCGCCTTGTTCTTCCCTCGCGCCTTGTCGATCGCGTAAATCTCGCCTTCGTCATTGATTGAGATGATCGGCTTGATGTTTAAGAGCGAACCGACCAGCGCAGACGCCTTCCCAATCCGGCCACCTTTTTGCAGATATTCCAAGGTGTCGACCAATGCGACCAGTATTTGCTCCTCGCGCAAGCGCTGAACCAATTCTTGCAATTCGGCCAAAGAGCGACCCTGTTTCGCCGCCCGGGCCGCCATCACCACGAGCACGCCCAGCGCGTACGTCACTGCCCGGCTGTCAATCACCTCGATGCGGACATCGGGGTATTCCTCTTCAATCATCGACTTAGCCAACAACGCCGTTTGGTAAGTGCCGCTCATCTTGGAAGAAATATGGATCGACAAAATCTCCTTCGCCCCAGCTTCAATCGCTTCCCGATACGCCTCGGTGATCTCAACCGGAGACGGTTGCGAAGTCATCGGCAGATCAGGAGTGCTTTTCATCTTTTGATAAAACTGAGCGGGCGTGATCGTCACCCGATCCAAATACGATTCTCCGGCCACTTGAACCTTGACCGGAATGACCGTGACATCCAGCTCCTCGATCAGATGTTGCGGAATGTCGGCAGTGCTGTCACAAAAGACTTTCACATTTCCCATGCTGAGACCTCCCACAAGCTTATTCTACGGCGAAGAGATAGTAGTAGACCGGTTGCCCGCCTTCATGGACTTCCACTTCCACATCAGGATGTCTCTCCGCGATCGCTTTTTGAAGGGCTTCGGCTTGGTCCGTGGTCACATCTTGACCGTAGATGATCGTCACCACATCCGCCCCTTCACCGACCATCCGCGACACCAATTCCACCGCCGTCTCGGTCACTTCTTGACCGACCAGCTCGATCTTGCCTTCGCGGATTCCAAGGTAGTCACCTTTTTTGATCTCATGCCCATCGAGCTTGGAATCGCGGATGGCGTATGTAAGCTCACCCGATTGCACTGCTTGGTACGCTTCCCGCATACGCTCTTCATTGGCAGACGGCTCAGCATCGGCATCAAAGGCCAATAGAGCGGACAAGCCTTGCGGTATGGTGCGCGTCGGCAGCACGGTCACTGGCGTGTCAACCACTTCGCCTGCTTGCTCTGCCGTCAAAATGATGTTCTTGTTGTTGGGCAGGATGATGACATGCTCAGCATTGATGCGGCGGATCGCCTTGACGATCTCCTCTGTCGAAGGGTTCATCGTCTGACCGCCTTCAATCACCACATCTACTTGTAGCGAACGGAAGATGTCAGCAATCCCCGGGCCTGCCGCCACAGCCACAATGCCGTACTTTTTGTCCGGCGCAGCTTTTGGCGCAGGTTTGGCCGCTGGTACTTCGCCGACCGCTGCTGCGTGTTGCTCACGCATGTTGTCGATTTTGATCCGCGTCAAATCCCCATATGCCATGGCGCAGTTGAGGGCATCACCCGGAAACTCCGCATGGATATGTACTTTTACCAATTCTTCGTCGGATACAACCAAGAGCGAGTCGCCAAACTGGCCGATTTCGTTGCGAAACGCCTCTTCGTCGAACAGCTTGGTTTCGCGGCGGTCGGTTTTCAGGTTAATGATAAATTCCGTGCAGTAGCCGTGCTCGATTTCCGATGGGTCGATCTTAGCTTGGAAATTTTCATGCGCCATCGAAGCCAAAGAATCCAGATCGGGCAACGCGGAAACTTCGGTAGTTTCAGCCGTTGCTTGTCCGGAAAGGGCGGCAAACATCCCTTCATAAATAAAGACCAGCCCCTGACCGCCGGCGTCGACAACCCCTGTCGTCTTCAACACGGGCAACATGTCCGGCGTCCGCGCCAGTGTCCGCTTGGCTTCATTTAACACCGTTTCCATGATCACCAACGGATCTTCGGTGCCCCAGGACCGCTTCATCCCCGCATCGGCAGCCTCGCGCGCCACAGTCAAGATGGTCCCTTCAACTGGTTTGATCACGGCTTTATAAGCCGTCTCCACCCCACGCTGAAACGCGTCGGCCAGTTGGCGGGCGTTGATCCGTTCCTTATCGACAACCGCTTTGGAGAAGCCGCGGAACAACTGGGACAAAATCACGCCCGAGTTGCCACGCGCACCCATCAAGAGTCCCCGAGAAAGCGCTTCCGCCAGCTTACCCACGGTCTCAGCCGTGGCGGATTTCTCCATTTCCTGCACACCGGAAGTAATGGTCAGGTTCATGTTGGTCCCCGTATCCCCGTCCGGCACAGGGAAAACGTTCAGGGCATTCACCGTTTCCACATTATTATTCAAGCTACGCGCACCGGCGCGCATCATCTGTAAAAACATTGTTGCGTCAATAAATTGCTGTCCCAACAGTGTTCCTCCTTATTCCTCATTCACCAGCCGCACACCCTGTACAAAGATGTTGACTTGATTCACCTTGAGCCCAATCATTTGGTCAAGGGTGTATCTCACTTTTGATTGAACGTTGTGAGCCACTTCCGAAATCTTGGTGCCATAGCCGACAATAATATGCATGTCGATCACGATTTCACCGTGTTCCGAACGCACTTCAATCCCTTTGCTCAAGTTTTCCCGTCTCAGGAGTTCAGTGATTCCGTCCTTCAGTTGACTACGTGAAGCCATGCCAACAAGACCGTAGCAATCCATCGCAGCAATGCCCGCTACCGTCGCAATCACTTCATTGGCCACTTCGATTTGTCCATATTGCGTGGAAACTTCTAAGCTCATACATATTCCTCCCGAAGTGAGGTTTCTTTGCTAACTAGAACAATTGTACAATACTGCCAAGATGATTTAAAGGATAACAACACATTCATGATACTGAACTCTTCTGCACCTTGCAAGTAAAGAAGAGGTATGCTACAATGTGCTGGTGTTTAGTCCTTATCGAACGGATGAAGGAAGTAGGCTGGACAAAGCGGTGAACTTAACTGCCAGTCCGGCGCCTTTCCGATGACAATGAAATCCGTGGCACCGCTGGGCCGGCGGAGTGCGCTTGGGTCGCCCTTCCATCGAAGCGGTCACTCAAGAATCCCCAGTCTTCCATCATGGGGAATGGCCATCAGCATGACGCAGGAACATGGACGATCCTGCCATTTTCGTTGGGGCTTCCCACCGGATCATATCCATCCCCGGAAGCCTTTCGCACGAAAGACAGAGGAGGTGCAGAAGAATGGCTCGCGTATGTTATATTACTGGCAAAAAAGGACGTACCGGAAATAAAGTTAGCCACTCCAACCGCAAAACCAAGAAGAAATGGGGAGCAAACGTACAAAAAGTGCGTATCCTCGTTGATGGCAAACCAAAACGCGTATATGTGAGCACCCGTGCTCTCAAATCCGGCTTGGTCACCCGCGTGTAAAGCCAAAAGAAAAAGCACCTCACTGGGTGCTTTTTTTGTTTTTGCAACAACTGGGGGTTGATGCTCAGTCTTTCTTCAACATGCCTAATATCGCTTTGACGACGCCGCCTAGAAACTTGGGCAGCTTGATGGTATAGAAACGCAACGTTCTCACCCCTTAACCGTCCCGGTCGAATCGACCGCGATACATGTCATCAACTTATTTATATTCTATAGGGTGAAAATGGTACCTAGAACAGGGAATTAAGGGACGAGCCCTTCCCTGCTCTCCACCACCAAAAGCTTCCCAGTCTGGATCGCCACCATCGCTTCGGCGTCGCTCCATTCATTGCTGATCCCCCTGCTCTCGATGCGATGCAGGGTTTCGCCGTGCAACGGATATTTCAACCCGACCGTCCGCACGCCCCGCACCTCCTTCGACAGCGGAATCAATGACACATACTGAAAACCTTGCCGAGGGAGGGAGAGCCGGCCCGGTCCGACCAACAAGCGGATGCGGTTGGTGCGGTGGAGCAACACGCCACGAACACCCTGCTCCGCCAACCACTCCAACAAAGCGATGTTGGCCAACATGTGATCATACCGCTGGCCGCCGAGCGCCCCCAAGATCCGCACTTCATCCGGCCTTCGCTCTATGGCTTTGATCAGCGCGAAATGCAGGTCGGTCACCGCTTTTTCCGCTGGCAATGCTTCAGTCGAAACCTCTAGCCGGGCCAATTCGCCTACGAATCCGCGACCCGTCGTGTCAAAATCGCCCACCGCCAAGTCTGGTTTCATTCCCATCCGCAATAAAGCTTGTGCCCCCGCATCTGCCGTGATCACAAATCCCGGTTCCACTTGGATGACCATCAATTCTTCCTCCGTCACCTCGCCGCCCGCGACCACATAAACCCTCGGTTGTCGAGACAAACCTCATCCCCTCCGTTCACGACGCCACAATAGCTGAGGGGCAGTCCAATACACGCCACCGCAAACAGCGAGCGTGATCAGCACTTCCGGCACCATAAACGTGGCGTTGTAACCAAGCGAATACAACAGCACCGGCTGGTTACCCGCATACTCGCTGAAAAAAACGACCCCTGACGCGACATGGGCCAAGTAACGAATGCCTCCAGCCACCAACACGCCTAAACCGATCAGCCATAATTGCTGTTGGCGGGAACGCCCCTCGCTAAGCCGCACCCACCCGGCCAGGCCAACGGCGGCAAACGCAATCGGATAGTCGAGCGCGGCCTGCGCTGGGTGGACAACCGTTCCACCTAAAGCGATCAGCAATGCCCCCGTCAACAGGCCGCACACCAGTCCCGGTTTCACTCCACGACGAAACGCCACCGCCACAATGGGCACCATCGAGAGGGTAATTGATCCCCCGTTGGGCCACAATTGAAACGGCGTCATGTGGTTGAAGACAATCGCGATGGCAGCCATGATGGCCACTTCCACCATACTGACTAAACGTTGTCCTTGTCTCATGCTGTTACCGTCTCCTTCTTTATGCCATAGGACGGGTTATCCTACTCAAATCGAACAAAAAAGCGTCAGCCACGACTGTACGCCCGCTCGCCCGCCTCCCGGATGGTAGCCATCGCTGCTTGGCGATCCACCTGTCCAAATACCGCCGACCCGGCGACCAAGACATTGGCACCCGCTTGAGCGGCGAGTGCCGCCGTTTGCGCATTGATTCCACCATCTACTTCCACATCGACGTGAGACAAGCCGCGTTCAACCAGCAATCTGCGGACTTGTCCGATCTTGTCCAACACGCTGGAGATGAACTTCTGCCCACCAAACCCCGGATTGACGGTCATGAGCAAAACCAAATCCACATCTGGTAGAATCGGTTCGATGAGCGAAACGGGCGTCGCCGGATTGATAACCACACCCGCCTTGGCACCCAGCTCCTTGATGCGGTGTACGGTGCGATGCAAATGGGGACAAGCTTCCTGGTGCACTGACACCACATCCGCACCGCTTTTAACAAAAGCTTCAATATAGCGATCCGGCTCGTTAATCATCAGGTGGACGTCCAGCGGCAGGCGGGTGTGGGGCCGGATCGCCTCCACCACCACCGGACCCAAGGTGATGTTGGGCACAAACCGGCCATCCATCACATCGACATGAATCCAATCGGCGCCAGTCTGTTCCGCTTCCCGGACCTCATCACCCAGCCGCGCGAAATCGGCCGACAAAATCGATGGGGCTATTTTGATCATGCTTAATACCTCCTTAAAAGCGCTTCTTTGATCTCATTCATAAACGTTTCGTAATGCTGGTAACGATCCGGATGGATCTCCCCGTTTAAAAGCGCCTCTTTCACTTCGCACCCCGGTTCGTTCAGATGGAGACAACCCCGGAATCGACATGCCGCTGCCCGTTCGCGTATTTCCGGGAAGCAGACGCCGAGATCAGTGGGTTCCATCCCCTGAAAAGCCAATTGGCTGAATCCGGGAGTGTCGGCCACCTGTCCGCCGCTGTCAAGCGGCAACAGCTCCACTTGTCGCGTCGTATGGCGGCCCCGTCCCAGCTTCTTGCTCACCGAACCTGTCTCCAGCCGCCGACCCGGCAACAGCTGATTGAGCAGAGAGGATTTGCCCACACCCGACTGCCCCGCAAACACGGACACTTTCCCCGCCAACCGTTCCCGAACCTCATCCAGCCCTTCGCCGGTATGAATGCTGGTGGCAACCACCGGATATCCAGCCGCGTGATAAATCTCTCTCACTCGTTCAATCTCGCTCTCATCTTCAATCAAATCCCGCTTGGTCATCACAATCACGATGTCCAATCCTTCCCGCTCCGCATGGACCAGAAACCGGTCCACTGGCATCTGTTGAAAATGCGGCTCGCGAAGGGAACAAACGACAATTGCCTGATCCACATTGGCGATGGGTGGGCGTGTCAATTCAGAATAACGGGGTTGGACGGAGGTCACAACGCCTTCGTCCAACCCCGTCACGTCATACTCAACGAAATCGCCCACCAGCGGAGTTAGTTTTTTCTTTTCAAATTTGAACACGCCGCGCGCCCGGCATTGGAACACTTCCCCCGTCTCCGAGCGCACATAGTAAAATCCACTGATCGCTTTGACGATTTGCCCTGCCGGCATATAGGACCTCCTTTTGTAATTATCTCTTAGCTGGTTTACACTCAGTGTAAGTACTAGCTACCTCAGGTGTGAAAGTATACACCTCGACTACGCCACCAGCTTTCACTTGTTCTCCAGCTTTAGGCTTCTGATCATAAGCTGTATAAGGACTCCCACCGCTTGGACACCAAAAGATTTTAATTTTATATCGATTTTCTTGATCTCGTTTAACTTTTATAGCCGATTCCTTCATTCCAACGTAATTTTCAACTGTATATCCATCCGGCCCCACCCAATATTTAAGGGTGTCGCCCTTTTGAATCTTTTCACCTGCCGCAGGCTCCGTTTTTGCGATTTCCTGGGGCTCAGCATCGGCGTCAAAATGCTGTTCCAGCTTAAGATCATTTTCCTTAGCAAAAGCTTTCAGTTCATTCAACGTTTTAAACTCTTGCACCTCAATCATATTTGTTGTATGCTGACCTGCAGTTTCGTCACTGCCACCGCTAAACAATCCCCAAATTTGATTAAAACCCCAGACGCTAATGACAAGGATCACAAAGACGGTAAAGAGTCCGAATAAGAGCTTCTGCCACCACGGCAGTTTGGCCTGCACGTTTTCCAACCAGACGACGGTGCGTTGGAAAATCGTTTGATCGCCACCATTGGGCACGTTTTTCAACCGTTCTAAGTTGGCCAGTGTCTTGTCGCCCAGGCCAGGCTGTTTCTGTGTGCTGGAGCGAATCTCCGGCCGTTGGATCGGTGAGCGATATGACGGCTCCCGCTCCTCTTTCATCGTGGCCACAGGCGGGTCGTTGTCGTCATCGGTCAACGGGATCGTCTGATACATCTGCTTCTGCGCGGGTTTGGGTGAAGCGCTCCAATTGGACTCCATCCGCGGCCCCATCTGCACCGCTTGTTGCAGGGTGTGCATCATATCGCGGGCAGAAGCGAAGCGGTTGTTAGGATCTTTGTCCAGCGCTTTCATGATGATGCCCGCCATGTTATCGGGAATCTGCTCGTTGAAACGACGCGGATCATCCGGCTGTTCCTGCAAATGCTTCAAAGCGATGGAAATCGCGGAGTCCCCGTCAAACGGCAGGCGCCCTGTCAACATCTCATACAGCACGATCCCCAATGAATAGAGGTCTGACTTTTCGCCGATCACGCCGCCACGCGCTTGCTCCGGCGAAAAATAATGAACCGATCCCATTACCGAACCCGTCTGAGTGATCGTAGACGAACTAGCCGCACGGGCGATCCCAAAGTCGGTCACTTTGGCTCGGCCATTGGAACCCAGCAAGATGTTGTGCGGTTTGATATCGCGATGCACAATCTGGTTTTCATGTGCGTGCGCCAAACCGTCGCAGATCTGCATCGCGATGTTAGCAGCCTCTTGCACCGGTAGCGGCCCGCGCTCCAAAATGTATTGCTTCAATGTCGGCCCTTCAACCAATTCCATGACGATGTAGTGCGTATATCCATCTTTCCCCACATCATAAACATTGACTACATTGGGGTGAGACAAACTCGCAGCAGCTTGCGCTTCCCGACTAAAGCGACGTATGAATTCTGAGTCGTTGCTAAGGGATTCGCTCAGCACTTTAATGGCCACATAACGATGGAGGAGCAAGTCTTTCGCTTTATATACAACCGCCATCCCTCCGCCGCCAACACGGCTCACTATCTCGTACCGTCCCCCCAGCTTCTTCCCTTCCATCTGCATGGTCACCTCGTTCCTCCTTGAACCCGATTAAGATGTAGCCGACCTTCCTGTATGTTGTAGAAGAATTAAGGAAATGTTATCATTTCCACCAGCTTCCAATGCCAGTTGGATCAACTTATCTGCTTTCTCATCTATACTCATGCTTGTGGATGACAAAACGATACCGATTTCCCGCTCGCTAACCATGGAGGTGAGCCCATCAGAACACAAAAGCAGGAAATCCCCCTCCGACCACGGCGTGTTGACCAAATCCACTTCCACATCCTCACTGGTACCCACCGCACGGACGATCATATTGCGTTGCGGATGATTGCGTGCTTCTTCCGCCGTGATCTGCCCGTGCTTGATCAAGAGATTTACATAGGAATGATCTTCGGTCAACTGGTACAGCCCATCATTGTGCAACACATACGCGCGGCTGTCGCCGACATGGGCCAAAACCACTTCATGCTCATCCACAATCGCCGCGATCGTGGTCGTACCCATCCCTTGCATATGACTATTCTCGGTGGCGAGTGTATAGACTCGTTCGTTCGCTTTGCCCACCGCATGTAACAAGACTTCGCTTTTCTCATCGGTGGAGACGTTCAAATTCTCTATCTTTAACACGTTTTGAATGGTGTCCACCGCTTCGCTGCTAGCGACATCACCGGCTTGATGACCGCCCATGCCATCCGCGACAATGGCGATCACCGTTCCGGAATCGGTGACAAAAAGACCTGTGCTGTCTTCGTTGAGATCGCGCACGCGGCCAATGTCAGTACGCCGTGCCATCAACATCTCCGGTTACCCCTTTCCCTTTATTTCGTTGTCCGCTTGCCATATCAATGCAAAGAGAACGCGTCACTGCATGGTTACCGGAACCGCCGGTAAACGCGGCATGCAACGCAAATGCCGGTTTCAGGAGAACATCTATCTCACGCATTTACATTACTATGCTTTGCTCTCAATTGTCCACACGCCGCATCGATATCATGGCCATGCTCTCTGCGGATGGTGGTGTTAACGCGATAGGAGTCGAGGATGCGTTTAAACTCAAACACTTGTTTTCTCGGCGTGCGGGTGTAATCCCGCTCCGGCACATAGTTGACCGGAATCAGATTGACCAGGCAATTCATCCCCTTCAAGAGTTTGCCCAGCTCGTGCGCATGCTCAGGCTGGTCATTCTTGCCCCCGATCAAAGCGTATTCAAAAGTGAGTCTACGCCCAGTTTTCTCTAAATAGTACCAACAGGCGTCCAATAATTCAGCCAGCGGATACCGCCGGTTGATCGGCATCAATTTGGAACGCAGGTCGGTGTTGGGTGAATGGAGCGAGATGGCCAAGCCCACTTGCCAATCCTCATCCGCAAAGCGATAGATGTTGGGCACGACGCCACTGGTAGAAACGGTGATGTGCCGCTGTCCAATATGTAAACCGGCGGGATCATTGATGATGCGGATGAAATCCATGGTTGGTTCGTAATTTTCAAAAGGCTCGCCTGAACCCATCACCACGACGGATTTCACACGTTCATCCGTTTTATCCAAATACTTCTGGGCCTGCACCACCTGGGCCACGATTTCGCCTGCGCTCAAGTTCCGTTTTAAACCGCCCAGCGTGGATGCGCAAAACGTGCAACCGACACGGCAACCAACTTGCGTGGTCACGCAGACACTGATGCCGTATTGGTGGCGCATGATCACCGTTTCAATGGCATGTTTGTCATGCAAACCAAACAAAAACTTCACTGTCCCATCGGAAGAGACTTGGGTGGTCAACACGTCCAACGGTTGCAAGCGGAACGTCTCATTCAACCGCTCCCGCAAATCCTTAGGCAAGTTGGTCATTTCATCAAACGCATCCACCCGTTTGACATAAAGCCAGTCCATCACTTGTTTCGCGCGGAAAGCTGGCTGCTGATTTTCTTTCATCCACTCTTTCCATCCAGGGAAAGTCAGATCATATGCAAAAGGTTTCATCATTCATTCTCACCAGTTTCTTTAAACTACCAGACGCTTTGAACAGACTGTCCCATTCAAAACTTTACTTATTATATCATAGTCCATCGGAATGAAAAGGGACAGGACGTGAAGATTTTTTCACTCCTCTCCCCATCATCATTGGGCTTTCAAACCAATTCGTTTCACATTCACATCATATTTCACCTGGATCGGCATGTGGGGAAACATAGTCTCCCAATTAACTCTTTTCCATATTTGGGGGTAGTAAGCATAGACGTAATTCCGAATCTGTAACACATCGGTCTTCAATTCCCGCTGAGCTCGGGCGGTCACTTCCCGAGCGATCTGTTCATACTGTCTAGCGATGATCTTGTTCACCTTCTCAAGCGCGCGTTCATCCTTGATCGTGAAATTACAACTGTTCTCCAACACTTCTCCCTCCAACTCGATGGCAATCATCGCTTTGGGTTGATTCGTGATGGTGAACTTGCGCTTCACTTTGTTTGGGCCGAAAATGATCTTTCCACCAGGGCAGAAGGCTACGACTCCCCTGCCCGCCTTTTTTTCACGCACATTGAGCACAATGTTCATCTCAGTGGGATCCAGCGCCCCAACCATTTTGTCGCCGTGGAAGACAGCCATTCCATCGTATACGAAGCCATCCTTCGACGCCTTGAAATAATAGAACAACGGCACTTGCTTGCCTGGATGGCTCAGATCGACAAAAGCTTTCCCCAGAGTCATGTCGTACACTCTCTCCAAGTCAATCTGACTTTCAATGGAGTTGCGCACATAATAAGTAGGGATCTGTTCCAATTTGGGCTGAACAGTTAATGCATCTTTGGCATTGCCAGACACGACGATGGGGTACATGTGTCGTCGGATCTCCGGATCGCGACGCAGAAAGTCCAGAATCGGGGCGATGCCTTGTTTGGCCAATTCCTCGCTAAAGATCAGCGTTTGCATATGCCCTAGGAACATCGGATAAATGGATTTGCGATTTAATTCCTCGAAGGCCGATTCTAGTGTCGGTCCACTTCCCGAATAGACTTCAACCGCCCCGCCTCCACCACCTCCGCCGCCTCCCTCACCGCTACCACCGGCGATTTGACGCGGATTGGGAACTTGGATGCTAACCGTCAACCCCCCGCTTTCATTTCGGTCGATCGCCATGGAAACGACAATCGTGCGCTTCTCAATCTCTTGCGCATTCCAGCACCCGACCAGCGGGATGAACGCCAGCAAAGCGAGTATTCCTTTAACTAGCCGTCGTTTCACTAGGGCTTTCTCCTTTCTTCTTGCGGATCAATGAAACTGGCAAAAGAATGGCAGGAATGGAAAGTGCCAACATAAGGGCAAATATGCCCAGCCGGGAAGCGTAAACACCCACCACTTTGATGTTCTGGGGAATCATTGCAATAAAGTAAACGATGGGTACAATGCTGAACGAAAGCCAACGTCTCCACTTTTCATGAAGATGGAAGGCATCCATCAGCGCCTGCACCAGGCTCATCAACAAGTTCGAGATGGAACAGAACACCGCGATTAGCCAGATCGCCAAGATGGCCGACTCCATCCGCTCAAAAAACAGCTCTTTCAAGTAGACAACCTTAATCGATTCCCAAACCGGATACAAAATGTTGTTAATCTCGTCTTTGCCAAACACACTCAGCGAAGTCAAACAGGCAAACCAATAAATAAATGTCACGCTCAACATTGCGGTGGAGTGGGATTGGTACGATTTATAGGGTTTGGCGTAATAGCCGCTGAATATCAACAGGATCTTGTAACCGGCAAACGAATAAGTGGCACTGACCACACCTCGCAAAATCAACGGCCAATTGGCTTCGCCCATCGGAAACAGATTCGCCAACTCCCCACGCTGAACCAACGCAATCACCAACAACAGGATGGGGATCAAGGTAAAGGGAAACATAAACTCGTTAAACTTGGCCATGTTGGTGGGATGGCTACCCCCAGCAATGGCGCTCGCGATCAGAAACACCAAGATCACCGCTTCGATAGGGGTTTGAACCAAGACCCCGGTCACCACCACTTCGCCAAAAACACGCGTACTGATGGACATCCCCATGATCCAGAAAGTCGCCAAGCCTGCCAAAATCGGAAAAGTGAGCACCTTTCCCACCCATTCACGCTTGTCATTTCCCAAGATCCGAGGAGCGTACGTCATGATGGTCATCCCGGGGTATCTTTGGGATAGCCATGTATTAAGCATGACGATCCCCCACACAGTCAAACCGGATAGCACGATAACCCACAACAGATCATTTCCCGTGAATTTCCCCACATCTCGCGGCAAACTCAAGATCCCTACCCCGTACATCGACTGGTACATCAGAACGAACGCTTGGTACGGTGAAATCGTGTGACCGACATCAGGTTCAGAGCGAAGTTTGCTCATTCGGCATCCCCCTTTCCTTGGCGGGTCGGATCTTGCGAGCGGTAAACAGCGGGCCGCCGGTTCATCCATCTCCATGGAACCCGCACCAACGAATCGCGCAAATCCCGCAAGTTAAGCGGCGAGAACGGCGCCATGTACGGAATGCCCAACGAACGCAACTGCACCAGATGCAATACCATGATCATCAGTCCCATCATCACTCCGAACAAACCGAACATCGCTGCTAAAATGATAAAGCCAAACCGAAGCAACCGCACAGCAATAGCGGCGTTGTAGCTGGGGTTGGCATACGAACTGATCGTGGTCAGACCGACGACAATCACAATGGCCGGGGAGACAAGACCCGCTGTGACCGCTGCATTACCGATCACCAACGCACCTACAATCCCAATCGTGGGACCGATCGGACCAGGCAAGCGAATACTTGCTTCGCGCAGTATTTCCACACTAATCTCCATTAGCAACGCTTCCAAAGTGGCTGTGAAGGGCACCGTCGCCCGACCAGCGGCCATAGCAATCGCCAAATTGGCCGGAAGCATCTCCGGATGGAAAGAGACAAACGCAATGTACAGCGCAGGCAACAACAATGCGATGATCATGCTTATCAAGCGGATGAACCGCAAAAAGGTAGAGTGGTACCATTTCTCATAATAATCTTCCGGACTGTAATAAAATTGGGTGAACACCGCCGGCGCGATCAACGCGTGCGGCGTCCCTTCAACCAAAATGGCCACTTTCCCCTCAAGCAGATGGGCGACGACGGTATCGGGCCGCTCCGTGTTTTGCACCAGCGGAAACATCGTCCATATTTGATCCTGAATCATCTCTTCGATGTACCCGCTTTCCAGCACCCCGTCAATCTCGATTTCTTTCAGGCGGTCTGTCACTTTTTTGACGATTTTGGGATCGCTCAAGCCCTCGATATAAAGCAATCCCACAGTGGTTTTGGTGCGTTTGCCGATGGTGTGGTACTTCACCCTAAAGTTGGGATCGCGCAAGCGGTGGCGAATCATCGCCAAACTGAAACACATCGTCTCACTGAGGCCTTCACGCGGTCCGCGTACTACGGCTTCCGCCCTCGGCTCACTCACGCCTCGCGTCGCCCATCCCTTGGTCCCGACAATCAGCGCTTTTTGTAGCCCGTCAATGAACAAAACGGTGTCCGCGCTCAAGATGGCGTCCACCGCCGTCTTCAGATCATCCGCTTCCTTGGTCTCCCCCACTTCCACGATGTTTTGCGTGATCATCGTCCACAATTCGTCTGCCGACTGGCGAGCCTTTTCACTGTTGATGAGTGGGCGCAACAAAAAGTTGTGGACCACTTCCTTGTTGACCAGCTCATCAATGAACAGAACGGCGCACCCCACCTCTCCCTCCATGGTGAACGAACGGGTGACCAAATCGGAACAATCCCCTAACACCTTATTGATGAAGTCGGCGTTTTCTTTGGCGGTCGGTTTGATCGGCTCATCCCCCAACGCCGCATTCAATTGCTTTTCATAATGCTCATCAAGCTTTTTTTGTTTTCGCTGTTCTTTCCTTCGCCAAATGCGAAATGATGGATTACTCATATACATCACCATTGTTAACTTCTCACCAAAAGCCGCGCGGTATGCATAAAGGCACGCGAAAAAGGGGGAACCAATAAGGTTCCCCCTAAAGAAGATGCCAATGGTGCTGCTTCAGCTTTGCTTTAGCCAGGCCCGTTTAAACAGATACAAAGAAGCGAGAAACAACACTCCGCTCAAAATGAGGAAAGAAATGATATACTTCACGATTTCGGCTTCCGGCACATTGACGGCTAACACCCAACCCGCTAGGCTGACCTCTTCTACACCTAAATGCACCGGGCTCGTCCACAGTTTAAAGGCCTCATAGCCGACGAGCGCCCCACCGAGAAACAACAGGATACCAAAAATCCCGTACAGCATATGCCATTCCCCTTCCTCCAACGATCGTTGCTCCTTTATCATAAAACAAATTTCGACAAAAATGTGACAATCCGTACAGAAATTTCGTCAAACTTGAGCAATGGCCTGGAGGTAGACAGGAAAATAAGACAACTATGCTCTTGCCTTCCTGCTGCATAGTGGAGAAAACAGGGGGCGTATGCTAGTCGGCGCAACCGAACCAGCCCGCCGTTTTCCTTCCATTTGGAATGGTAACATTACGCCAAATCCATCCACATCAGATGTGCATCACTCAGCCCTGCCACTTCAAGCTGCTCGATTCCGACCGCCCGGATGCTGTCGCCAGCCTCCAACCGCTCCCCATTCACCAAACAGGCGCCCTCGATGACAAACAAAAAGAACCTCCGCCCCGGTGCTTGCTCACAGGTCAGCGTTTTGCCCGCTTCCAAAGTGGCCAGGCGCACGATCACATCTTGGTGGATATGTAGCGCTTCCCCCGTCTTGTGCCCAGTCACCACTGGAATCCACATATTCTTCTGCTCCCTGACCGGAAATGCTTTTTGATCATAAGTGGGGGTGAGTCCCTGTTGCTCGGGGTAAAACCAGATCTGCAACAAATGCACCGGTTCGGTGGTCGAGGGGTTCGTTTCAGAATGGTAAATGCCTGTGCCCGCCGTCATGCACTGCACTTCGCCCGCCCGAATCACCTCTTTGTGGCCCATGCTGTCCTGATGTAGTAACTCTCCCGAAATCACATACGTGACGATCTCCATGTTGTTGTGCGGATGAAAATCAAAGCCCGTCCCTGGCGCCACAATATCGTCATTCAACACGCGAAGCGCCCCAAATTCCATATTATTCGGATCATCATATGGGCCGAACGAAAAACTGTATTTTGTCTGCAACCAACCATAATCGGCTTGGTACCGTTCTTCTGAACGAATGATATTAAACATGGCCGTGCCCCCTTTAACCTAATTTTAGTATGACGATGACAATCGTTTATTACACCTCTTGCATTCGCCGCCAATCCCTCTTGATCATGTGTGGCTTATTCATGACAAAAAGCTCTTACCGCGCCAGATATGGCGGTAAGAGCCCAAACTACAACGATACATTCTGTGATGGATTCACTTGATTTTGCACATACGTGCAATAAAGAAGCCATCACTCCCGAAATGGTGCGGCAACAATTGAATCCATCCGTCACCGATGACAGCCCGTTCCCTCACTGCGGGTGCCAAGTCCTGGATGAACGCCGAATCCAGCTTAAACTCCGGATGGCGTTTCACAAACGCCTCCACTTGCTCCCTGTTTTCACGCGGCTCCCAGGTGCAAGTGCTGTAAACCAACACACCCCCGGGCTTTAACAGAGAAGCCACTTCCTCCAGTAGCTCCCGTTGCAACTGCACCAATGGTTCAATCGCTTGCGCCTCTTTACTCCATTTGATATCTGGTTTGCGACGGATCACCCCTAGGCCGGAACAAGGGGCGTCCAGCAGAATGGCGTCAAAAGAAGCGGCCGCAAACGAAGCACTCGCCTCACGCGCATCGGTTTGCTGTTCAGCGATGATCCCAATCCCCAACCTGTCGGCATTGCTTCGGATCAGCTCCAATTTGTGTGCGTGAATATCGCAAGCGACAATCGTCCCCTGATTCTGCATTAATTCAGCCAAGTGTGTTGTTTTCCCACCCGGTGCGGCGCAAGCGTCCAACACCCGCATCCCAGGTTGAGGGTGCAATATACGGCTGACCAACATGGAACTCTCATCTTGGATGGTACACAGCCCTTCCCGGAACAAAGGACTAAAGGCTGGATTTCCGCCCCGCTGAATCACCACGCCCTCCGGTGCCAAAGGCGATGCCACAGCTTCTCCCAGACCCGATTGGTTCCACTGTTCGATGAATGCTTCCCGCTCCAGCTTGAGCTGATTCACCCGGACACTTACTTTTGGTGGCGTCAGATTGGACAGGAAAGCCTGTTCCGTTTCGGCGGCACCGTACACTTCTTCCATCCGCTTGACCATCCACTCTGGATGAGAAAGGCGGAGCGCTTTTTCTTTGAGGATGGCAGGGCGGTCGGGCAAGCGAAACTCATCCTGCCGACGCAGATACGAGCGCAACACGCCATTCACCAAGCTGGATATGCCCCGGTGCCCCCGCCGTTTGGCGATTTGCACTGCCTCATGCACCGCGGCCCTCTCTGGGATCTTGTCCAAATAACGCAATTGGTACAAACTCATTCTTACCAACTGGCGCACCCAGGGTTGCAGGGAACGAAGCCCATTTTTCACCAAGCGGTTCCCTATCCAATCCAAGGTGTTTAAACGTGCCACGGTGCCATAAATCAATTCTGTCGCCAACCTTTTGTCGCGATCATCCAGTCCGCTGTGGTAAAGAGCCTGGTTGAGCGCCAAATTGCTGTATGCCTGATTCTGTTCCACCTGGAGCAGCACATCAAGCGCGACATCTCGGGCTGATACCGTTTTTTTCATCATGCTTCACCCAACCGTTCACCAATCTCCATCGGTCGGCCGCGCACAAACTCCGACACGGGCATGCGTTTCTTTCCTGCCGGCTGTACCTCTTTCAGAATGAGCGAGCCGCTACCAGTCGCAACCACAATGCCTTGCTCGTCCACTTGCGTCACCGTTCCCGGCGGCGCATCGGAAGGTTCATCTGTATGAATGGCCCACCAGATTTTGAGTGGTTTTCCTTTCCATGTTGTAAAGGCCACCGGCCATGGGCACAACCCGCGCACTTGGCAGGCCAACGCTTCCGCGGAGCGGCTCCAGTCAATCCGTTCGTCTTCCCGCTTGATGTTGGGGGCGAATGTCGCCTCGCTTTCCACTTGCGGTTCTGCTTCGATCTCGCCCTTTAACAGCGCCGGCAACGTTTCTTTTAACAAATCCGCACCAAGCCGACTCAGTTTCTCATGCATCGTGCCCACATGGTCGTCCGGAGTCACAGGAATGGCTCGTTTGGCGATCATGTCGCCCGCGTCCAATGCTTTGACCATGTACATGATCGTCACGCCCATCTCCCGTTCCCCATTGATCAGCGCCCAATGAATCGGGGCCCCACCGCGGTAACGGGGCAGGAGGGAAGCATGGACATTGATGCATCCATGCTGTGGGGCATTTAAGAGTCTCTCCGGCAAGATCTGCCCATAAGCCGCCGTCACGATCAAGTCGGGACGCAAAGCCAGCACTTCATCCAACGCCGCGGGTTCCCGCAATTTCTCAGGCTGGAGCACAGGCAAGCCCAATGCCTGTGCAGCAACCTTGACCGGCGGGGGGGTCAGCTCCCGCTTGCGTCCTTTGGGACGGTCAGGCTGCGTCACCACCCCGACAACGTGATGCCCTTCTTCTACCAATGCTTGCAAAGAGGGAACCGCGAAATCCGGGGTTCCCATGAACACAATCCTCACCTGTTCACTCAATCCGCATCCCCCTCCGCATCCGGACGGTACACCCTTTCGGCCACATCGATGAAGAGGACGCCGTTCAGATGGTCGATTTCATGTTGGAAGGCCCGCGCCAAATATCCTTCCGCCTCAATCTCCATCGGCTGGCCATAACGGTCTTGGCCCTTCACTTTGATATAGTTGGCCCGACGGACATCGCCAATCAGATTGGGGATACTTAAGCACCCTTCCGGCGGTGACAATTGCTCTCCGCGCCGCTCCACGATTTCGGGATTGACCATTTCAATCAACCCTTCACCAATGTCGACAACGATTGCCCGCTTCAAAATCCCGACTTGCGGGGCAGCCAAACCGACGCCGCGGGCATCTTCCATCGTTTCGGCCATATCATCCAACAATTTGTGCAAGCGGTCGTGAAACTTGGTAACCGGCTTGGCTTTGCTCTTTAACACCGGGTCTGGGTATTGCACTATCCTGCGAATCGCCATCTGACTCTCTCCTTTGTCTAATAGTTATTTCTCCGGCTGTTTGATGGGAGCCGGCCTATGGAAAATGCAATGTTCAACATCACTCTATTTTCTTTCTGCCCACAAAGTGAACCGATCGCCACGGACAGGTTGCATTAGCTCTCCTGCATCCCGATCCACACTGATCCTGAGCTCTGGATCGTCAAACATCGCCACCGCTTCCCTAAGCAACGGTTTCAGCCTGTCCCCGTCACCCCGTTCCGCTTGATATTTCACTAGCATTTGCAACCGGTAACGATCCTTCAAGCGGGGGATTGGTGCAGGAACCGGACCGAGCAACTGGCACTCCGCCGGCATCCCCCTTTGAATCACACGGGCCAACTCCTGGCTCGCGCGCATCACGGTCACTTGATTGGGATGGCTGAGCAAAATTGTAAACAAACTGCAATACGGCGGATAAGCGTGCTGTTTGCGCATGAAACTCTCTTGACGGTAAAATGCTTCTGTCTGATGGGACGCGGCTAGCTCAATGCTATAATGCTCGGCGGAGTAGGTCTGGATGATCACTTTTCCCGGCTTCTCATGCCGCCCCGCCCGGCCACTCACTTGCGTAAGCAATTGGAAAGTCCGCTCAGCGGCGCGGAAATCAGGCAAGTGCAACATTGTGTCCGCTGCGATGACGCCAACCAGGGTGACCCTGGGGAAATCAAGGCCCTTGGCGATCATCTGCGTGCCAAGTAGCACATCAGCCTTCCCTTCGCCGAACGAAGTCAACAAACGTTCATGCGCCCCTTTTCGGCTGGTCGTGTCCACATCCATCCGAATGACACGGATGCCAGGGAAGCGGCGTACCAATTCTTCTTCCACGCGTTGCGTTCCTGTGCCGAAGTGGCGAATGTGCGGACTCTGGCAGGACGGGCATTCTTTGGGGACCCGCTCTGCATAGCCACAATAATGACATCGCACTGTGCGGTTCGTTTGGTGATAAGTGAGCGAAATATCACAATGGGGGCACATCAATGTTTCCCCGCACTCCCGGCACATCACGAACGTGGAGAAACCCCGACGGTTCAAAAACAACACCGCTTGCTCCCCGCGCTCAACGCACGCCAACAACTCTTCTTTCAACGTGCCGCTAAACATGGTACGGTTTCCCTTGCGCAACTCCTCCCGCATATCCACAATCGTAACTGCCGGAAAGGGTCGGCCATGGACTCGTTCCCGAAGCACAACTCGTTCAAGTGCCCCGGAGTCGGCAAGGTAATGCGTCTCCAACGAGGGGGTAGCCGATCCTAGCACCAGGGTAGCTCCATGGTGCCGCGCCCGCCACGCGGCTACTTCCCTAGCGTGGTATTTAGGGTTTTCCTCTTGTTTGTAGGAAGATTCATGTTCTTCATCAATGATGATCAAGCCAACTTGTTTAAACGGAGCGAAAATAGCCGACCGGGCGCCGATGGCCACTTTTACTTCTCCGCGTCGGATCTTGCGCCATTCATCAAAGCGCTCGCCGCTGGACAACCCGCTGTGCAAAACGGCTACTTGATCGCCAAATCGGCCTTTAAACCGTTCGACCATCTGCGGTGTGAGCGAAATCTCCGGCACGAGTACAATCGCCTCACGCCCCAGTTTGAGCGCTTCAGCGATCGCTTGCAAATACACTTCCGTCTTGCCGCTTCCTGTGACACCTTGCAACAGCACGGAATGGTAACAGCGTTCATGAATCGGCTTTACGATGGCCGTCAGTGCCGCCGCCTGCTCCCGTGTCAGCGGCAATGGCTCGGTAGGCTGAAACGACCGGTGTTTAAATGGGTCACGGTATTCTTCCCGTTCTTCCCATGCCAACGCCTCCATCTCCACCAGCTTTTGGACGGTGGAGCGCGCCACGCGCAATTCCGCCAGCAAAGTGGGCAGAGGAATGGCTTCCGGTTGTTCCACAAAATAGCAGAGCACCTCTTTTTGCCGTTTGGCCCGCCCTGATAGCCGCTCCAATGTCCGGTTAAGCTCATCCGCCGATTGCTTAGGCCAAACCCACATCACTTTTTGCCTCGTCACCCGGTCGCCGACTCGCTCTTCCACTCGTATCCGGCCCGCTTCTGCCAATCGGCGCAACAAGCGCGCGTCACCGCCAACCGAATCCAAGGCTTCATCCCATGAACACTCTTTGTTGTCGCGCAATCGGGCAAATAGCGGCGCCGCCGGCAGGTCGACGAGCAAATCTGTTTCGGCAGAAGCCTCTGGCCCGAGACTCACCACTTTTGCGTAAGTCCCCTTCAACACTGCCGGCACCATGGAAGCGAGCGCTGTCATCGTGCGGCATAAGTACTCATCAGCCATAAAAAAGCCCAGCTGCACCAATTCCGGCGTCAGGGGGGGCACAAAATCCAGCACGTCCAATATGGCTTTGAGGCGGGGCGTTTCCGCTTCATCCTTCAAATTGACCACATATCCCAGCACTTTGCGCGGGCCGAACGGCACCTTGACCCGACAACCGATCCGCACTTCACCTCGCAAGCTTTCGGGAACCAGATAATCGAAGGGCCGGTCCGTCGCTTTGGTCGGCACATCTACGATCACCTGGGCAATGCACTTACCGCCGTTCATGCAATCGCTCTCCGATCAACTGGATGATCCGCTCGGCCACTTCGCGTTTGCTGAGCAAAGGCAGAGCGCACACTTCCCCATCCCGGTCATAGATGGTGACGATATTGGTGTCAGTGCCAAAGCCGGCTCCCGGCAGGGTGACATCATTAGCCACAACCAAATCCTGCCCTTTGCGCACCAGCTTGGATTTCGCATACTCCGCCACCCGATCCGTTTCCGCGGCAAAGCCGACAAACAATTGATCGGGCCGTTTGCGTTTGCCCACTTCACTCGCGATGTCCTCCGTTTTCTCCAACTCCAGCAACCATTCGGAGGAAGCCTTTTTCCGCTTTGAGGCCAGCTCCACTTTCGGCCGATAATCGGACACCGCCGCGGCCTTAATGATCACATCCGCTTCCGGTAGCATCCGCATGACGGCCTCTTTCATCTCTCGCGTACGGACAACATCAATCCGGGTTACGCCTTCAGGGGTAGGGAGCGAAACCGGACCGCTGACGAGGATCACTTCCGCCCCCGCGGCCACCGCCGCTTCCGCCAGCGCATAGCCCATCTTGCCAGAAGAATAATTGGAGATATAGCGGACGGGATCAATCGGCTCTTGCGTTGGCCCCGCCGTGATCAATACCTTTTTTCCCGCCAGTGGACGGTTTGTATCAAAGAAGCGTTCAACCCACGCCACGATCTCTTCCGGTTCAGCCATTCGCCCCTGCCCCACATAACCGCAAGCCAATTGCCCTTCCGCTGGATCGATGAATCGGACGCCGCGTGCTCGAAGTCGGTTCATATTCTCCTGCACAACGGCATTTTGGTACATATGTACATTCATCGCCGGCGCTACCACAATCGGGGCGAGTGTCGCCAACAGCGTCGTCGTCAGCATATCATCTGCCAACCCCATTGCCAGCTTACCCATGAAGTTAGCCGTGGCCGGAGCGATCACAAACAAATCGGCGTGATCGGCCAAATCAATATGGTTCACCACCGCCGGATTGCGCTCATCGAACGTGTCGACGGCGACGGAATGGCGGGACAGGATTTGCATTGTCAGGGGGGTGATGAATTGGGTTGCGGAAGCCGTCATAATCACGCGAACATCTGCCCCGCGCTGGGTCAATTGGCTCGCGATCGATGCCGCCTTGAAAGCTGCGATCCCCCCTGTCACTCCCAAAACCACGCGTTTCCCGCGCATGAGCATCCCTCTTTCTTCTGTCGATGCGATACCTAGCGGCAAACGCCGCTGAAACATTGCGTTTGCGGACGGGAATGAGCCGTCCGCTCTCGAAACGGAAGCAGGGGGACGCCTCCAACTAGCATCGTCTGGAAACGTCCCCGTCTTTCAACAGTTATTTGTTTGGTGTGCGGTTGGTTGGAACAAGCAAATCGGCAGCGATCTCTTCCAAAGCGGCGCCCACGTACTTTTTGGAACGCGGTTGCAATTGCGGTTCATGACCGTCCAACAATTGACGCGCCCGCTTGGAAGCGACAACAACCAACGAATACTTGCTGTCCGCTTTTGTCATCAACAGGTCAATAGATGGATACAGCAATCGATTTCCCTCCCATCTATTCACTAATGACCAGTCGGTCTTTCCGACAGTGTTCGGCGAGGATGATGCTCTGAATCCGTTCACACGCTTTTTCCACTTTGTCGTTAATGACCACATAATCATAGTGTTCAATTTGTTTCAATTCATCGCTCGCGGCATGCAAGCGGCTGTTTAAAGAAGTTTCCGTCTCGGACCCTCGCCCCTCAATCCGCTTGCGCAGATCTTCGAAGGTGGGAGGAACGAGAAAGATGAAGATGCCTTGTGGAAATTTCTCCTTCACTTGCAGGGCACCCTGCACTTCAATTTCCAACAGGATATCGCGGCCAGAAGCCAGCGTCTCTTCCACCACCCGGCGCGGGGTTCCGTAATAATTGCCAACATACTGGGCCCACTCGATCAATTCATCTTGTTCAATCATGTTTTGGAATTCGGGCACGGTCTTGAAAAAATAATTGACTCCGTCCACTTCCCCTTCACGCGGCGCCCGGGTTGTAGCCGATACGGAATACGTAAGCTCGGGCATCCGTTTGCGCAACGCCGCGCAAACCGTTCCTTTCCCCACACCGGATGGACCTGAAACTACAAGCAATAGTCCTTCTTTTTGATAATTGGCTCTCATAGCTAGTCCTTCCTACTCTACGATCTCTTCGTGTTGTTCTTTGCTTGCCAACCGGTGCGCCACCGTCTCCGGCTGAACGGCTGACAGGATCACATGGTCACTGTCGGTAATGATGACCGCCCGTGTGCGCCGGCCATAGGTTGCGTCGATGAGCACCCCGCGTTCGCGCGCTTCTTGTATGATGCGCTTAATTGGCGCAGAATCGGGGCTCACAATCGAAACGATGCGATTCGCTGAAACGATGTTTCCGAAACCGATATTGATTAATTTGATCCCCAAGCGTGAGTACCTCCTCGCCCATTGTCTCATATTTGTCAAATGGGGTTGCTATCTTCTCGCATGCATCTCTTGATCCTACTACGCTATTTTAGACACTTTTTTGGCGAGAATCAATGTTTTACTCCATATTTTGCACCTGTTCTTTCATTTTTTCAAGAACGCTCTTGCAATCAACCACGAAAGCGCTAATGGTGTGGAGATTGGCTTTGGACCCAATCGTATTAACTTCGCGGTTCATCTCCTGCACCAGAAAATCAAGACGCCTGCCCACGGGCTCCGGTTGTTTTAAGGCCGCTTGAAATTGTTCAGCGTGGCTTTTGAGGCGGGTCAGTTCCTCAGTGATGTCAGCTTTGTCCACCCAGATCGCCACCTCTGCCACCACCCGTTCCGGAGGGGTATCCACATCGGCCAGCATTTCTGACAACCGCGCCATCAACCGGGACTCAACATGCGTTTTGATCTGCGGCACTTCGGCTTCAATCCGCCGGACTATTTCCAATAGCTCTGCCAGTCTTGCGGACACATCTTCCGCCAGCCGCAATCCCTCCTGCATGCGCATTTCTTTCAAGCGGATGCACGCCTGTTCCACGGCCTTGAGGCAAATTTCCTTGTATTCCTCCACTTCCCGCTTAACCTCTTCAATTATCCAGAATTCCGGTTTATGTATCAGGTCGGCCAATGTCAATTGAGGTTCGATTCCCCATTTGTGTTGCAACGCGCTTCCCGCCGCCAAAAAACTTTCAACGAATTGCCAATCGATCTCCACTTTTCGCTCCGGCGGCGCAATTCCCTCCAGCGAAACAAAGACATCCACCCGCCCCCGACGCACCACGGATTGCACAAGTCTACGGATATCTTCCTCTAAGGACATCCATCCTTGCGGTAGTCGCACCACCACATCTAAAAAGCGATGGTTCACCGAGCGAATCTCAGTTGTGACGCGGCATTCAGCCGTCTCCACTTCTCCCCGTCCATATCCTGTCATGCTCATTGCAGTCAGCTTCTCTTGTGTTGTCATCTCTAAACCCCACACTCTCTTCTCTCATTTCCATCCCAATTATCTCCAAAATCAAGGGGATCATCCCTTTTCTTAACAATGCATTCAATTCCTGCAGGTCGAATTTATCGCCCGTTCCTGATAGAATAGTGCATTGTAGACAAAGCAATAGAAGGATGTTGACGACATGTCAAACAAATTGGTAAAAGGAACTGTTATCTTAAGTGTAGCAACATTGTTCACGAAAATCATCGGCAGTTTGTTCTGGGCGCCGTTTCAGAACATCGCTGGTGATGAAACAGTTGGGCTCTATCGTATTTCTTTTCCGTTTTATACGATTCTGCTCATGATCGCTTCAGCCGGCATTCCGATCACCGTATCCAAGTTTGTGGCTGAACGTTTGTCCAACGACGATCATGCGGGGGCGCGCCGGGTGTTGAAGGCGGCATCGCTGATTTTGAGCATCAGTGGCTTAATCGCCTTCTCTCTCTTGTTCTTCGGGTCTGAGTTCATCGCCAACGTGATGCTGAACAACCCGGATACAGAATCCTCGCTGAAGGTACTGGCGTGCGCAATCGTGTTTGTACCGATCATGGCTGTTTACCGCGGGTATTTTCAAGGTCACCAACAAATGATGCCGACCGGGGTCTCGCAAGTCGTCGAGCAAGTGGTACGAGTGGGAACGGTCATCGGTCTCACTTACTGGATGGTCCAAGCAAACTTGCCGCAAGAGACGGTGGCTGCGGGAGCGACCTCCGGTGCTTTGACCGGCGCCATCGCCGGATTGGTGGTTGTCATGTGGTACAATAGCCGCGATCTGAAAGCAGCCAGACGATCCGGTCTGAATGCGACCGGTGCTCATGAACCACTGTTTCCGCTGGCCAAAAAAATATTGCGGTACGCTATCCCGATTTCGCTTGCGTCCTTGGTGTTGCCTTTGATCGGGCTGATCGATTCGTTCACCGTCCCCCGCCTGCTGATGGCGGAAGGCAACACAGCCAGCATGACCAATACGCTGTTTGGCATATACAGTCGAGGAGAGCCATTTGTCAATGTAATCTCTACCTTTTCCTCCTCCCTGACGTTGGCTTTGATCCCAGCCATCTCGGCCCATGTCGCCAAACAAGAGATGGCGGCGGTTGAGCACAAGACGCAACAAGCGTGGTTAATGACCACGATCATCAGCTTGCCCTCCTGCGTGATGTTGGCAATTCTAGCGCGTCCGCTCAACGTGATGATGTATCAGGATGACGCCGGAACCGTCACGCTGTCCGTCTTGGCTTTCTCAGCCATCTTCAGCACGTTGGCTGTGACCAGCTCGGGCATTTTGCAAGGCCTTGGACACAACAAGGTGCCAGTACGCCATTTGTTGATCGGCGCCGTCTGCAAAGTCATCGGCAACTTCGTCTTTATCCCGATCATGGGCATCGCTGGTTCAGCCTTAGCCATGGTGCTGGCTTACTTGGTGGTCTGCGCGCTAAACATGTGGATGGTCATTCGCGTGACGGGAGTGAGGCTCTCGCTGACTCGCCAATTTATCAAACCTGGCTTCAGCACCCTGATCATGGGAATCGCGTTGACCGGTGCTTACCTTTTCATCAACGACACCATGGATTTGGAGCATGCTTCACGACTGACGAACACCTTGGCTGCGCTCAGCCTGTGCGTTGTCGCGGGCGTGATCTACATGATCGCGCTGATTGTCAGCAAAACGATCACCGAACAAGAATTGCGAATGTTCCCCATGGGAACCCGGTTGATCCGGCTGTTTACTAAATTGAAGCTGATGCGCCCTTCTAAAACGGATATCCCAGCGTGAGATCAAAAAAGCCGTCCCGGAATGGGGCAACAAATCTTGAAAAAGATGAAAGCTGCACTCTTTTGGCAAGGGTGCAGCTTTTTGCTTGCATATTTGACGTGTACCGCTCCATACTAAGCACAAAACAATCGACGCGAAAAAGGAGATGACTCTATGCGCATCAGCGGACAAAACCTTCCATCCAACCACCATCCGATCACTCGATTGCATCAAGAAATCAACCGCACATTTGAGCGTTTTTTTGAAAACCCGTTGCTCACTCACCCTATGCCGTACATGCCCGCCATCCACTTCAAGGAAGAAACGGATCGGTTCGTGATCGAAGCCGAACTTCCTGGAATTGACCCCAACGTAGTTGAAATCGAAGCGCACGGCCGCTCATTGATCATCAAAGGGGAACACAAGCAAACTAGGCAAACACAAGGGGAGAACATGCACCAAGCTGAGCGCAGATACAGCTCGTTCCACCGCTCGATCACCTTGCCGGAAACCGCCAACCTGGATCAGATCACGGCTGAGTACGAGCACGGATTGCTGACAGTCACCGTGCCGAAACATGACGCACCATCCCCCCGCCGCATTGAGATCAAACAACGTAAGACCGACAAGTAAAAAAGCATCCCCCAACCTAGGGGATGCTTTTGTCTGTCATATCACTTATTTGTCTGAAGCAGAGAAGTTATTCAACAGCGAATGTTTGCGGGAATAGGTGAAGTACACCAACAATCCGATCAACAGCCATACACCAAACGCGATCCAAGTGACAACCGCCAACTTGGAGATCAAGAAGAGACAAGCCCCAATCGCAATCAACGGAATGATCGGCACACCCGGGCACCGGAAGGCACGTGGCAAATCAGGTTGGGTCTTGCGCAGGACGATCACCCCGACAGACACCAGCGTGAAGGCGGTCAATGTACCGATGTTAACCAATTCCGCCAGTTTTTGCAATGGCAGCAACGCAGCGATGAATGCAGCGATGGTTCCCAAAATCCATGTGCTAGTAAACGGCGTTTTATACTTGGGGTGAACCTTTGAAAACATTTTCGGCAACAGCCCGTCCCGGGACATGGAGAAGAAAATCCGGGTTTGTCCATACAGCATGACCAAAATGACGGTGGTCATCCCCAAAATCGCGCCCAAGTCAATCAAACCGGCGACCCAATCTTGTCCAGCCATTTGCAACACCAACGAAACCGGATGATCTTCATGACCTTTGAATTGGGCAAATGGCACGACCCCGGTCATAATGGCTGTAACAACTACATAAAGGAGTGTACAAATCCCCAGCGACCACAACAACCCTCTCGGGAGATCCCGTTTCGGGTCGCGGGTTTCTTCCGCAGCGGCCGCAACAGCGTCAAAACCGACATAAGCGAAGAACACCAGCGCCGCAGCTTGGAAAACGCCTTCAAAACCAAACGGTGTAAACGGTTCCCAGTTTGCTGGCTTCACATAGCCCACTCCGACAAAGATGAAGAGGAGCACCACGGCTACTTTGATAACAACCATGATGTTGTTTACCTTTTTGGATTCGGAGATACCGCGGGAAAGCAAGAATGTGATTACCATCACGATCAAAAATGCTGGCAAGTTAAAGAAGCTGGTGACACCCTCTTTAGCACCAGGCGCGGCAGTCAACGCCTCTGGCAGATGGATGCCGAAGCCGCCCAGCAATGACTGAAAATACCCTGACCAACCAACAGCCACCGAACTCACGGCAAAAAGATACTCCAACACTAAGTCCCAACCGATGATCCAAGCGATCAATTCACCCAACGTCGCATAACTGTAAGTGTAAACCGATCCGGAAATCGGCACCAAAGAAGCAAATTCCGCATAAGCCAAGGCCGCAAACGCACAGGCCACACCAGCGATGATAAACGAAAGGATTAAGGCGGGTCCGGCTGTCAGCGCGCCGGTGCCGGTCAATACAAAAATCCCCGTCCCGATAATCGCGCCAATCCCCAAGAGCGTCAAATCCCAAGCTCCTAAATCCCGTTTCAGTTTGCCTTTGCTCTGCGCCTCGTTTAATAGCGCGCCAATATCCTTTGTTCGCAATAAACTCATGTCAAACTCCCTCCCTACTAAAAAGTGTTAATCTTACGATTTTTCTATCCAGCCAAAAATGTCAGAAACAAACCCTTTTGTTGATGTATTGTGAAAATTTAAGATTACAAAAATATTCCGCGGGGTATTGTGGTTTTTTCTATTTTTTAGCTGGATATCCCCTTTTCTCTAAGCCGTGACGGGCTTTGGGTTTTTCTCCCCTCCTGAATTTTTAAACAATTCAAGTCTTTGTATGCAAATTCTTACAAAAGGCATTTTGAAATGGGATAAAAAAACTCTTAATGTGATTACTATCATAAAAAAATTAAAGGGGTTTTTCAACCCCTTTTAGTAAAAAAAGCCGCTTTATATTATTTTAAATTTTGGTTTAATAACAAATCTCTTCCAATCGTTTGTTATCCAACTTTTTCACCACAGCCGTGACCAATTGCAACGCTTGTTCAAAATCTCTCCTGGCCATCACGGAGTTGTGGCTGTGTACATAACGGGTTGGGAAGCCGATGGCCACCGTGGGGCAACCGATGCCGTGCAGATGAAACTTGCCGCCGTCGGTTCCGCCACCCATTAGCGCGTCCATCTGCACATGAATCCCCAGTTCTTCGGCAGTATCAAGCACCAAATCCCGCAACTTGCCATGGCCGATCATAAAATGATCCAACAAAAACATCGTCGGGCCTTCCCCCAAATCGGCTTTGGCCGGATAGTTCTCAAACCCTGGTGTATCATAAGCCAGGCCAACATCCAGCGCAAACGCCACATCTGGACGCACCAACTGAGCCAAGGCAGAGGCCCCCCGCATACCTACTTCTTCTTGTACGGTCGCGCCGGCATAAACCGTGTTGGGATGATCTTGCCCCTGTAGTTCCCGCAACACTTCAATCGCCAAAGCGCAACCAGCTCGGTTGTCCAAGGCCTTGCCGCACCACCATTTTCCGCCGCGCATCAAAAAAAAGTCAGACACCGGCACAACGGGATCGCCTAAGCGGATTCCCATCTCTTCCACTTCTTCCTTGCTCGTTGCGCCCACGTCGATAAACATCTCTTTTAATTCAACCAAGCGGTTCTTCTCCTCCGCACCCAACACATGTGGCGCTTTGGAACCGATGATGCCGACGTAATCCCCTTTGCGTGACTGAACAGTCACGCGATGGCCTAACACATTGTGCGACCACCATCCGCCCAATTGTTGAAACCGCAAGAAACCTTTGTCTGTGATTTGCGTCACCATAAAACCGATTTCATCCAAATGGCCAGCCAGCAAAATGCGGGGGCCATTGGCATCTCCCGTTTTTTTGGCTACAATCCCGCCCATCCGGTCACGCAAAATCTCTTCGGACAAAGGAGCTAGATGGTGTTCCATCTTGATGCGCACATCCCGTTCAAACCCTGGCACACCATTCGCTTCACTCAGCTCTTTCATCAATTGCTCCAACCGGTCCATATTGATTCCTCCTTGTCGTGCGCAAGTGACAGATGGCAAATTTCAAGACGTCCAGCCATTGTCCCATCTAAGTTGACCCACCGGGCCGAAGTATGTTTTTGAAAAAATGATTCAGATTCACCTATGTAATGTACCTCAGAAGCACTCTCTTTCGGCATACTAAACAGTATACTTTTTATTATTTCATAATTTTTATCTATGATTCAATCTATTTTTTCTTTTATCTCTTGTTTATCTTTTGTTTTTAATTACTTTTTTCCAATTCATTACCCATGCTCGTTCGCGCTCACCCGTCTCGGCTTCCCCAACATACAGGTTCCACCGATGATAAGAATATTCACAACCTTCCCCGCTTATTTGAACCTGCTTGCGGGCGTAACCATCACAAGCCTTTAGTCCCACTTATCACATTCTACGCACCAGGTGCGAAAATCTTGCGCAACACCTGTGTGTATGCGCCGATTAATGCCGCCCGGTTCCCCAAATCGGATACCGTGATCGACAAATTGTTCGCCGATGAGGACAACGCGTGTTTTTTTACGGTGTGCGAGAGCGGTTCCATCAAGTTTGCGCCTGCACGGGTCAGGCTCCCATTGACAATGATGCGTAATGGATTGAAGATGTTGATCAAGTTCGCCAAGCCAATTCCCAAACATTCCCCAGCATAAATGAATATTTCTCTAGCCAACTCATCTCCCTGCTTGAGCGCCGCAAAAAGGTGCTCTTCAGTCAATTGGGACAACTTCCCCTGCACCATCTCGTGCAAAACGCTCTTTCTGCCGCCTTCCATCATGTTTCGGGCCCGCTTGACGAGAGCCGGGGTAGACGCGTGCGCCTCAAGGCACCCTTTGTTGCCGCACCAGCATAATGGGCCGCCTATGTCAATCGTAGTGTGACCGATCTCTCCGGCCCCATATGAGACGCCCTGGTACAATTCATTTTTCAAGATGATGCCCGAGCCAATCCCAGCTCCGGCATAGACGGTGATAAAATTGTCCAGTTCTTTCCCTTGGCCGAACCAGCTTTCCGCCAAAGCCATCGCCCGCACATCATTCTCCACTTCCACCGGCAACTGGCAAGTCTCTTCCAACATCGTTTTGATCGGTACGTGTTTCAGATTAAAATGGGGTGCGAACACCAACTCTCCCAAACGAGGATTGACGAGTCCGCGTACGCCCACTCCAATGCCGAGCACAGGTTGTCCATCTGCTTCAGCCATGGCCAACGCCTCTTTCGCAATCGCTTGCAACGCTTTAATGAAGGCTGTTTGATCCATTTGTAAGGGCAATTCCTGCGCACACTGGTGAACCATCTTGCCATCAAGGTGAGCAACTGCGGCATCCAACCTTCCCAAACGGGCGTACACGCCGATCACATAGAATCGGGACGCATTGATGCGGAGCATGATCGGCTTACGTCCACCTGTCGACTCACCTAAATTGCTTTCCACAATCAAGCCATCTTGCAACAGTTCATTGACAATATTGGTCACGGTTGGTGGCGTCAACTTGGTCAACTTCGCGATTTCCGCCCGCGAGATGGGGCCATGCACACGGACCATGTTCAAAATTGTCGACTTATTCAATGATTTCATCCACTGGAAACTTCCCGTCTGCATTCACTTCCCCCTTTCAGTCTGGATCAACAGAGCGACTTCCACGCGATGTGGATTGGTTATTAACCAACGTTCATACTATGCGCAAAATGAAAATTTGTCTATATTTTTATTCAAGTAAAACATATATTTTATTTGACAAAAAAATAAAAAATCCCTTTCCAATCCATCTTGCCAATTAGACCCAGCTCGCGCACAAAAATAAAACATGGCAGCAGGGTAGCCGCCATGTTTCACAAATCACTTCTCCAATCGGCGTAACAACGCTTCGCGCTCTGCTTCAAACCCAGGTTTGCCCAGCAAAGCGAACATGTTTTTCTTGTACGCTTCCACTCCTGGTTGGTCAAACGGATTCACACCGAGCAAATAGCCGCTCACGCCACAGGCCTTTTCAAAGAAGTAAACCAACTGTCCAAACGCAAAGGGGGAAAGTTCTTTCACTTTCACTACCAAATTGGGCACCCCGCCGTCGGTGTGGGCCAACATGGTTCCCTCAAACGCTTTGGTGTTAACAAAATCAAGATCTTTACCTGCCAAGTAGTTCAGGCCGTCAAGATTGTCTGCTTCCTCTTTGATCACCATCGTTTTGGCCGATTTTTCCACAAAAACGACCGTTTCAAAGATGTTGCGCAGGCCTTCTTGGATGTACTGACCCATGGAATGCAAGTCCGTGGTGAAGTTGACCGAAGCCGGAAAGATGCCTTTGTAATCTTTGCCCTCGCTCTCACCGTACAACTGTTTCCACCACTCGCTGAAATATTGCAGGGATGGCTCGTAATTGACCAGCAACTCCGTGGTTTTGCCCTTGCGGTACAACGCATTCCGCACGGCTGCATACTGATAAGCCTCATTCTGCTCCAAATCGGCGTTTCCATACAGTTGCATACCGGCTTGTGCTCCGGCCATCATGGCGTCAATGTCAATGCCCGCCACTGCGATCGGCAACAGGCCCACCGCGGTCAGGACGGAATAGCGCCCACCTACATCGTCGGGAATGACGAAGCTCTCATACCCTTCTTCCTCAGCCAATTTCTTTAATGCCCCTTTGGCGCGGTCCGTTGTGGCGTAAATGCGGCGGCGCGTTTCTTCCTTGCCGTAGCGGGATTCCAAGTACTCGCGGAAGATGCGGAAAGCGATGGCGGGTTCCGTCGTGGTGCCTGATTTGGAAATGACGTTGACACTCACCTCTTTGCCCTCCAACAATTCCAGCAACTCAGCCACATAGACCGAACTGATGTGATGGCCGACAAAGTAAATTTCCGGCGTATTCCGTTTGCCCCTCGGCAACTGGTTGTAGAATGTATGGGTCAACATCTCGATCGCTGCCCGCGCTCCCAGATAAGAACCGCCGATGCCGATGACGACGAGGGCGTCAGAGTCGGACTGGATTTTGGCGGCCGCCCGTTTGATGCGGGCAAACTCTTCTTGGTCGTAATCGCGTGGCAAATCAACCCATCCCAAGAAATCAGCTCCGGCACCCGTTTTGTTATGTAACATGTCATGCGCCAAGTGAATCGCTGGACCCAATTGGCTAACTTCATGTTCTTGTATGAAAGAACGTGCTTTGGAATAGTCGAAAGATAATAGATTCATTTTTTCACCATCCATTTTTCATTTACTAAAACAACAGTTGCCAAATCATCACACATTTTACCCTAATCATCTTCCAATTTCAAAAGCGAAAACCGGCGCGAAGCTTGGTGAAACCGTTACCAATGAAAGCAGGGCGCCCATTAGCGGTGCGCCTTGTCTTAGGATGAACCAAAACGAGGTTCTTACTCGTTCCGTTTCGCCTTTTTCCACATCCATTTCAACCAGATTCCATCTTGTCCAACTTGGACAAATCCCGACTTCTCCAGCACGCGCACAGACGCTTTGTTCTCCATGTCGCACTTGGCGGTGATCTGTTTGACCCCCGGTTGCCGTTTCACCCAATCTACAGCCGCTTGGGCGATTTCCGTGGCATAGCCCCGTCCCTGATAGGCAGGGACAATGCTGTAGCCGATGTCGACCGCACCCGAAGCATCCGGTCCCCCTTTGAATCCCACATCCCCGATCAAGCTGTTGGTCTCTCTGTCAATTGCCAACGCATTCCAAACCATTTCGTTTGATTGCAAACGCGTTTTTTCATACACGATGGGCAATGCTTCCACCAAATCGGGATGCGGCCAATCATCTGGAATGTGAATATGAAGGGATTCAGCCAACTTTTCCTTATCATGGATTGCCTGTTTCATCCGTTCTGCCGTGAACGGGATCACCATGACCCGTTTTGTATCAAATCGCATGATAGCTCCTTTCTGTTAACTCCGACGGCTGTTTTGGAACACCACCCGCACGCTCCTTGAGTGGAAGACCGTTTGGGCACGGTTGCCCCACAAAACGGCTTAGCTCTTGGGGCATGCAGGTGTTCCGCCCAACCACGAGATAACCGAAAAATAAAAAAAATCTAATAATATCCCATCTATTATCCTACCCTGTCTCAGCTTTTCAGAACCTCGCTCATCTAAATGTAGCATTATTCCATGCTATAAACTAGGGTGTGTCTGACAAATCAAGTTGGTGGGAGGGATGCACCACCCGCTGATTTCTAGTATCATCTAGTGTATGCAGGCAAACTGACAGGCAGGGTGTGTCTGGCGAATAGATATAGTGAGGCTACGCTTAATATATTGCCAATTGAAAGAAGGTGGATTCATGCATCGAAAACTGCTTACGCTCAGTTGCCTTTGCTTGCTTTTGCTAACGCTGAGCGGTTGCGTCAATGGGCATTTTCACCTAACAGTTCACTCCGACGGTTCGGGAGTTTATGAACTGAAAGTGGAAACAAACCCCTTGTTGCTCTCCCAATTTGCCCAATTGCGCGAACGCTTGGAACAATACGGCTACCGTCTAACGGAGATCAAACAGGGCGACAAGGTGGGTTGGATCGCTCGCAAGGAAGTGAATAACTTAAAAGCCCATCCACCCGGCCCCGAGTTTAAAACGATTTCACCTATTGCCCTCCTGAAATTGGACGTACCGCAATTCACGCAACAGCAAGGCTTGTGGTTTCATCAGATGCAACTGCACACCAAGGTGGACATGAACGGCCTGAACCTCCCCTTGCTGAATGATGGTGCTGATCTGCGTTTCATCCTGACGTTGCCTATTGAACCCCAAACACATAACGCCACAACAGTCAGCGCAGATGGCAAAACACTCACTTGGCAAATCGTACCCGGTGAAGTAACACCAATCCATTTGAACGTCAGATACCCCAACTTCATCGCCTGGGGTCTCACCCTTTTGATTTTGGTTATCCTAGTTGGCGCGGTGTGGTGGGCCGTCAAAAAGAAAAGCGGGCGGCAAGGCCCTCCGTCCGATTCGTTCCACCAAAGTTAAACGTAAAACGAAAGGCACCCTCTTCACCAGAAAAGGGTGCCTACACATGTTAACATCAGCCCAGCCAAACTCCGTCATATACAAACGACGCTGGTCCGGTCATGTATACGCGATCATCTTCCTCGCACCATTCAATGAACAAGTCCCCCGCGGGCAAGTGCACCAATACCTTTCGCCCGCATTTCCCTGCCAGCGCACCAGCCACGACGGTGGCGCAAGCGCCGGAACCGCAGGCTAGGGTGATTCCTACCCCCCGTTCCCATACCCGCATGGTCGCTTCATCCGAAGAATGGTAAGTCACAAATTCAACATTGGTTTTGTTGGGAAAGAGCGGATGCTTCTCCAGCAACGGTCCCCACTTTGCCACTGGAAATGCGGTAGCATCCTCCACGGCGATCACCATATGGGGATTGCCCATGCTGACCGCTGTATAAACAAACGACCGCCCTTCAACCGAAAGCGTTTGTTCAACCGCAGATTCCCCTGGAAGCTGGAGCGGAATCTCCCGAGGCGTCAACACCGGTTGTCCCATGTCGATGCGTACCCGGCTAACTACGCCTGCTTCGGCTTCGATCCAAACCGGTTGCACACCGATCTTGCTCTCAATCGTAAACTGCTTCCGCAAACCATTCATTCGCTCATAAACATATCTGGCCACGCATCGCATCGCATTTCCGCATTGTTCGGCGATGCTACCGTCGCTGTTAATAATCCTCATGGCGATGTCGGCGACAGAGGATGGGTACAACACGGCGATTCCATCCGCCCCCACCCCGGTGTGGCGGTCACATATGCGCGGCGCCAACGCGGCAAGTTCGGTGAAGTCGGGGGTGAAGGGCGTGTGAATCACCACGAAATCATTGCCCAAGCCATGCATCTTGGTGAACTTCATTCTGTCTCTCCTCTCAGGTCAAGAGCTGTGCATCATTCTTTGAGTTCGTCTGGCCATGGGGCGGAGCAAATCAAGGATGCCCGCCAATATGACAGGAAGCGTCGATGTAACTAAAATCAAAATCCACTCGCGCACGCCGAGCGAAACCGTATGGAATACGGGCTGTAACGGCGGATGATAAATCACTACCAACAACAGGACGGCGGATGACAACACCGCCAGCACCAGCGGCAGATTGTCCAGCGGATTGCGTTGGAATATCGTCCCTTGGCTACGGCAATCAAACACATAGATCAGCTGGGCGAACACCAATGTGGCGAAGGCGACCGTCTGCGCCCGCACCAAATCGTCCGGCGTCTCCATGTAAGTAACCCAAAAAGCCATCAATGAACACGCTCCGATCAAGAGCCCCCGCGTCACGATCTTCCAGCCCACGCCGCGCGCAAATACACTTTCACGGCTGTTGCGCGGCGAACGCACCATTGTGTCTTCCTCTGCCGGGTCGATACCGAGCGCCATTGCGGGCAAGCCGTCGGTCACCAAGTTTACCCACAAGATCTGAATCGGCACCAGCGGCAAGGGTAAACCGGCCAACATGGCCAAAAACATGATCAAAATCTCGCCGACGTTGCTCGCCAGCAAATAACTGATAAATTTGCGGATGTTTTCATAGATGTTTCTCCCTTCCTCCACCGCTGCCACGATTGTTGAAAAGTTGTCATCTGCCAGGATTAGGGAGGAAGCTTCTTTGGAGACATCCGTTCCGGTTATGCCCATGGCGATACCGATGTCAGCCGATTTGATGGCCGGAGCGTCGTTCACCCCATCCCCTGTCATCGCCACTACTTGGCCCGCCTGTTGCAATGCTTTCACAATCCGCAATTTGTGTTCCGGCGAAACGCGGGCATATACATCGACGTCATTTACTTTCTTTTGAAATTCATCATCACTCATATTGTAGAGATCTTGTCCGGTGAGTGTCAAACCCTGCGGGCGCTTGATTCCCAATTCCCGCGCGATGGCCACCGCCGTAGTCTGGTGGTCGCCTGTGATCATCACCGTTTTGATCCCCGCTTTCCGGCAAACGTTGATCGCCTCTTTCACTTCCGCGCGTGGAGGGTCGATCATCCCCGCCAAGCCGACAAAAACCAACTGCTGCTCGTATTGCCCTTCCTTCAGGACGGTGTGCCGACTATCCAATTCCCGGTAAGCAAAGCCCAAATTGCGCAAAGCCATGCTTGCCAATTCCTCATTGTGGCGCAGGATCTGCTCCCGCTTGGCGTCAGTCAGCGGCACTTTGCGTCCCTGCTCCAACAGATGGGTACATTTTGTCAGCAATACATCGGGGGCACCTTTGCTAAATACCACGCACCCTTTGCTTTTGTTCTCCAGAATGACTGACATCATCTTCCGTTCCGAATCAAAGGGAAGCTCTTTGATCCTTTCCCATTCCCCAGCTAGGCGCTCTTTGTCGAGTCCCGCCTTGGCCGCCGCAACCAACAGCGCCCCTTCGGTGGGATCACCGTTAACCACCCACGCTTCCGACTTCTTGAGCAAGCCATTTTTCTCTGTTTTTTGCATCAGCTGAGCGTTATTACATAAAGCTGCTACTTCTAGCAACCGCCGCAAAGCGGGCTCCTTCTCCACTTTCACAATGGCGCCATCGGCTTGAAATTCCCCTTCTGGTACATACCCGCTTCCGCTTACCTGTATCCGTTTGCCATCCGCCCATAGCTGGGTGACGGTCATCTTGTTTTGCGTCAGCGTCCCCGTCTTGTCCGAACAAATCACCGTGGCGCAACCCAAGGTTTCGACAGAAGGCAGCTTTCTGACAATCGCTCGCCGTTTAATCATCCGTTGCACACCAAGTGCGAGCGCAATGGTGACAATCGCTGGCAATCCTTCAGGGATAGCGGCCACTGCCAGCGACACCCCTGCCAAAAACATCTTGTACGCATCATGGCCGTGCAAAATGCCCGTGAACACAACTAAAGCCGTCAACAGCAAAGCGACCACGATCAGCACTTTACCCAACTGCTCCAACCGTCGTTTCAGCGGAGTGTCCATCGCCTCGGTGTTTTCCAAAAGGTGCGCGATCCGCCCCATTTCTGTCCCCATGCCAGTGTGAACAACAATCCCTAAGCCGTTCCCACGCACTACCATGGTGCCCATGTACCCCATGTTCTTACGGTCGCCCAATGCCACTTCGGCGCGCGGCAAGCTGGCCGACTGCTTGGTCACCGGCACCGATTCACCGGTCAACGCCGACTCTTCCACATACAAGCCTTCCGCTTGCGCGAACCGGACATCCGCTGGGATACGGTCCCCGCTCTCTAACATGATCACATCGCCGGGCACCAGTTGAGAAGCATCCACCCGCTTCCATTCTCCCTCACGCAACACCTTCGCTGTCGGCGCGGACAGCTTTTTCAGTGCGCTGAGCGACTTTTCCGCGCGCATCTCCTGAATAAAACCCAATACAGCATTCAAGAGCACAATGGCGATGATAGCAATCGCATCCGTATATTCCCCCAGCAATCCCGAGATCAGCGTGGCGATCAGTAGCACCAACACCATGAAATCTTTAAATTGCTCGATAAACAACGACAACCAGGAGGCTTTTTCCCCTTCAGCCAGCTGGTTGGGACCGACTTGCTTCAACCGCTCTTTGGCCTCTTTGTCGCTGAGTCCGCTTGTAAGATCCACTTTGAAATGAGCGGCCACTCGCTCGACTTCCCAATCCACCCAACGAGCTCGTTCTGACAACGTTCTTCCCCCTTTGTCCACTCTTCTTTGAACAATGTATTCAGACAAGCACGCAAACATGAAACAAAAAAGCGGCATCCCCTTGTTACCCTGGCAAGCTCTCCCGCAATTTGTGTTACAATGAATGGTATGAAAAAGAAAAGGATGAACGAATCATGTCATTTGATGGATTGGTTACGCATGCAATTACGCACGAATTACAAGGATTGATTGGTGGACGGATCACAAAAGTTTATCAACCGGGCGAAGCGGAATTGGTACTGCACATCCGCTCGCAAGGACAAAACCATAAATTGCTCTTATCCGCACATCCTGCATACGCGCGGGTGCAGTTGACGGACATTCCACAGGAAAATCCCCCGGAACCGCCGATGTTCTGCATGCTTCTGCGCAAACATAGCGAAGGTGGGATTGTGGAAGCGATTAAACAAGTGGGCATGGAACGGATTATCCATTTCGATTTCCGTTCCCGCGACGAATTAGGGGATGAAGTGACGCGGCGTCTCATCATCGAGATCATGGGGAGACACAGCAACATCATCTTGGTCGACCCCGCCACCCAAACGATTATCGACGGAATCAAACGGGTTGGCCACTCCGTCAGCCAGCATCGCCAAATCTACCCCGGCGCGGTTTATGTGGCCCCACCGGCCCAAGACAAGGCCGATCCGTTATCCATCGGCCGGGACGCATTTATTGCCGGTTTCGATTACAATAGCGGCCGCCTGGACAAACAGATGGTGGCCCGGTTCACCGGCTTAGGTCCTTTGATCGCCAAAGAAATCATCCACATGGCTGGAATGGCTACCCGTGACCAGTTATGGCGCGCATTTGACGAAGTGATGGACAAAGCTAGAAGACACCAGTATGCACCCACCATCACTAAAACGGCCGACAAGAGCTTCTTCTCTTTGTGGCCGTTGACCCATGTGGCAGGGGAGGCCAAAAGCTACCCGACGATGAGCGCATGTTTGGAACACTTTTTTTACGGCAAAGCGGAGCGAGACCGAGTGCGGCAACAAACCGTCGACTTGATCCGCAAATTAAAAAACGAAATTGACAAACACGAAAAGAAAATCACCATTTTAACGGACGAACTAGCCTCAGCCGACCAAGCGGACATTTGGCGCATCCGCGGGGAACTGATCACTTCTTACATGCATCAAATCAAGCGGGGTGACACGGAAGTCCGCGTAGCCAACTATTATGAAGAGGGCGCGCCGGAAACAACCATCGCGTTGGACCCGTTGTTAACCCCTGCCGAAAACGCGCAACGCTATTTCAAAAAATACAACAAGCTGAAAGCGGCTAAAAAATGGAACGCAGAGCAAATCGAAAAAGCCAAGCAGGATAAAGCTTACTTGGAGTCAGTGTTGGTGCAGTTAGAAAACTCAACCCTGCGGGACGTCGAACAGATCCGTGAGGAGTTGGTGGAAGAAGGCTGGCTCAGAGCACAACCGAAAAAAAATCAGAGGAAGAAAAAAGAGGTTCCGGCTCCGCTTGCCGTTCAAGCCTCAGATGGCACCACCATTCTGATTGGAAAAAACAACAAGCAAAATGATTATCTGACGCACCAGTTGGCTCGCGCGACCGACACTTGGTTGCATACGAAAGACATTCCCGGCTCCCATGTGGTGATCCGTGCCAAAACAGTCAGCGAAGAAACCCTGATGGAAGCGGCGATGTTGGCTGCCTACTACAGCAAAGCGCGAGAATCCAGCCAGGTGCCAGTGGACTTCACCCTGATCAAGCATGTGAAAAAACCGTCAGGCGCCCGGCCCGGCTTCGTGATCTATGAACAACAGCAGACCATTTACGTCACACCAGACGAAGATATGATCAAACAGTTGTTGCAAACGGAAAAAAGCAAGATGAAGCAAGCCAAGCCCTAACCAACGTAAACGTTGGCTGGGGCTTTATTTATGCGCAGAAACTGGGCACCTTCCTCTCTTGTTTTATTTTTCCACTCATGATATAGTTAGATCATAAGTTATTTAGTTAATTATCTAATTATCTAACGGAGTGTGAAAAGTGAACACCGTCTTTAAAGCATTGGCAGATCCCACCCGCCGTCAAATCTTGGATTTGCTGAAAAAAGGGGATCTGACTGCAGGAGAAATCGCAGATCACTTCGATATCTCTAAACCATCAATCAGCAACCACCTGAACATCCTGAAAAGCGCTGACTTGGTCATGTCCGAGAAGAAAGGCCAATACATCGTGTATTCCCTCAACACCACCGTGTTTCAGGATGTGATCACATGGCTCATCAATGTGAGCGGAAAGGGGAATGAAACACCATGAAGCATTTGCACAAGCCATATCTTATCTTATCCTGGGCCATCGCCCTTGTAACGTTGGGAGTCTTCCTGTACTGCTACGACCTGTTGCCAGACCGGGTGCCCATGCACTGGAATGTCAAAGGACAAATCGACAAATACGGTTCAAAAAACATGCTGCTACTATTCGGACTCATACCCTTGGGCATGAATCTGTTACTCACCTTCCTGCCCAACTGGGACCCACGCCGCGACCGTTATGTCATGCATAGCAAAGCGTATTCCATACTACTCTTGTATTCCACCGTCATCTTGTGCGCCGTGTTCTTATCCATCTTAGCGATGACCTTGGGTTATCCGGTGAATATTCCTCTCCTACTCCAATTGCTAATCGGCATTCTATTAATGGCGATAGGCAATTACCTGCCGCAAGTGCGACAAACGTTTTTTTCGGCATCCGCACACCGTGGTCCATCACGTCCGAAGACAATTGGCGACTCACCCACCGGTTTGGCGGCAAGGTGTTATTCTTCATCGGCTTGCTCATGATCATCAGTCTCTTCTTGCCAGTACCGCTTAGATCCATCCTGCCGTTTGCCGCCATTATCATCGGCTTGGCTATCATTTACTGGTACTCCTATCGTTTGTACAAACAAAACAGAGCTTAACTAGGAAAGAGCTACCTTCCCCCTATTTCATCAATTTATAAGGAGAGGATTTATATGAGTATCCAAATCGCCTTTCATCATGAACGCCCCATCTCCCCTGCCGCTATCTTGTCCCTCTGCAACCAGCAAGCCGCGGCCGATGCCCGTACCATCGCCCAGACCGAACTTATGCTCCAGGAAGGCCTTACGGTCGGGGTCTGGGCAGACCAGCAACTGATCGGCTTCTCACGGGCGGTAACGGTTGGACGCCTGTGTGCATACATTAAAGAGGTGGTGGTAGACAAGCGCTATCCTCAAGCCCGCATCGGTCAAAAGTTGATCAACCATTTGCTAAAGGGGTTGGAGCAAGTGGAAATCATCCATCTCCTCTGCGCCCGCGACCTTCTTACCGACCGTGGCACGGATACGCGCAAAGACACGGGCACATGGCTGTTTCAACACAAAAAAGCCAGCGATTTGTCATCGCCGGCCTAAAAACAGCTCGCCGCTCCTTTGCCACCCTCTCATCCTTTGGCCGGGGTGCGGCTACCCGGTTTGACCACGGGGATGCCTTCCCGGCAGAGCGGACATTCTTCCGGTGTATAGCTCTCAATCTTAATTTCTGTCAGGGCGCGGTACGGGCAGGCAAATGGATTGTGTCCGCCCGTCCGGTCCACGATGGAGCCGACCGCCACAACCTCCGCCTGCATTTCTTCCAGCAGGGCGATCACTTCTTTGACTGACCCTCCCGTTGTCACCACATCTTCAATGACCAAAACGCGTTCACCTGGCTTCACCGCAAACCCGCGCCGCATTTCCATGACACCCTCTTTGCGTTCCGTGAACAGGCATCGCACACCGAGTGCCCTCGCCACTTCATGGGCGATGATCACCCCGCCCAGAGCCGGACCGACCACAACATCGACTGCTTCGTCGCGAAACAGCTCCGCGATCGCTTCGCCTGCCTTGCCCGCGTCATGAGGGTATTGCAACAGTTGCGCACATTGCATGTATTGGGCGCTATGGCGTCCAGAAGAAAGCAGGAAATGCCCCTGCTTCAATACGCCTGTCCGTTCAATCGCTTCTTGCAAAGACCAACTCATCTAAACCCTCTCCCTATCCTTGGTTGATTTCTGCCACAATTGCTTCATAAGCCCGCTTTGGGTCAGCTGCCGTGGTGATCGCCCGCCCGACCACCAAGTAGTCCGCTCCCCGCTGGATAGCCCCGTTTGGCGTCATAATCCGTTTTTGGTCATCTGCGGTCACTCCGGCGGGGCGAATCCCCGGCGTGACCGCCAAGAAATGAGAGCCGGTTACAGCCTTCACGTCGCCAGCCTCATGCGCCGAACAAATCACCCCGTCTGCTCCTGCTTCGTAAGCCAACTTCGCATAGTGCGTCACAGACTCCTTCACCGTACCGGGAATGCCGATTTCCTGATTCATTATCGCTTGATCCGTGCTAGTTAGTTGCGTCACGCTGAGCAAACGCATGCGTCCGCCCGCGCCGCTTTTCTTCTCAGCCATCTCCCGCGCCGCCGTGATCATGGCTCGGCCGCCACTGGCATGAAGAGTGAGAAAGTCAACTCCCAAGTTGCTGACCGATTCCACGCCTTTGGCGACGGTGTTGGGGATATCATGCAATTTCAAATCCAAAAAAACGGTGTACCCTTCCTCTTTGCGGGCCGCCACCCACTGGGGGCCAACCGCGTAAAACAGTTGGTACCCCACCTTGATGGCCGGCTTGGCTGTGCCCGCCCAATGTGCCAACAGCCGTTCCGCTTCATTCGCTCCCGGAAAATCCAAGGCGATGAAAATGCGTTCGTCCACTACCATGTCCTCTCTCCCCTTTCGCCTTAAGCCAAGACTGCTGAGCGGGCGCCGACAGCAGGTTGGCCAATCGGGTCTGCGCTCATGTGAATCGACTCCAATGTGATCAACAGCGCTTCGACCGTATCAAGCGAAGTGAGGCAGGCGATGCCGTTCTCTACCGCTTCACGGCGGATGCGGAACCCATCCCGCTCCGGTGTGCGCCCACGCGTCCAAGTGTTGACTACTAAGTCCGCTTTGCCTTGGCGAATCAAGTCCAGAATATGTGGGGAGCCCTCTCGCAATTTGTGCACACGCTCAACCGGCAGGCCCGCCGCTTCCAAGATGTCCGCCGTTCCACTGGTGCAGACGATCTTGTATCCTAGCTGATGGAACCGTCTCATGAGTGAAACGGCTTCCTCTTTCTCTTTGTCTCCGATGGTCGCCACCACCGTGCCAAAACGGGGCAAGGAGATGCCTGCCGCCAATAGCCCTTTGTACACCGCGCGGGCATAATCGCGATCCCGTCCCATCACTTCGCCGGTTGATTTCATTTCCGGTCCCAGCGTGATATCGACGCGGCGCAACTTCGCGAAGGAGAAGACCGGCACTTTCACCGCCACTTCCTTGCTTTCCGGCCACAAGCCGTTGTCATACCCCTGCTCTTGGAGTGACTCGCCCAACATGATCCGGGTAGCCACTTGCGCCATCGGGATGCCGGTCACTTTGCTCAAGAACGGCACAGTCCGAGAAGCGCGCGGATTCACTTCCAGCACATAGATGTCGCCTTTGAAGAGAACAAACTGGATATTGATCAATCCTTTGGTATGCAATGACTTAGCGATTTGCGTCGTGATCTCAATCACCCGCGCCTTTTGCTCCGGTGTGATGGATTGCGGTGGGTAGACAGCAATCGAGTCGCCAGAGTGTACCCCGGCCCGTTCGATATGTTCCATGATGCCCGGGATCAACACGTCTTCTCCATCGCAGATGGCGTCCACTTCCAACTCTTTGCCTAGCAAGTACCGGTCGATCAGTACCGGATGTTCCGGATTGACCTGCACCGCTACTTCCATGTAAGAGCGCAGTTCACTTTCGCTGTAGACAATCTCCATCGCGCGTCCACCCAAGACATACGATGGGCGCACTAGCACAGGATAGCCAAGGCGGGCTGCCACTTGGGCCGCTTCTTCGACAGAAGTAACTGCCGCGCCCGGCGGTTGAGCGATTTTGGTATCGTTCAGCAGCTTTTCAAACTTCTTGCGGTCTTCGGCTCGGTCGATCTCTTCCAAGGAAGTACCCAAAATCTTAATGCCTTCTTCCCGCAGATCCCGCGCCAGATTGAGAGCTGTTTGCCCCCCAAATTGCACGATGACGCCGAGAGGATTTTCTTTTTCGATGATGTTGAGCACATCTTCTTTGTAAAGCGGTTCAAAGTACAGCCGGTCCGAAGTGTTGAAGTCGGTCGATACCGTTTCCGGGTTGTTGTTGATAATCACCGCTTCATATCCCGCAGCCCGGATGGCCCAGATCGCATGCACAGTGGCATAATCGAACTCCACCCCTTGCCCGATGCGGATCGGCCCGGAGCCCAGCACGATGATGCTCTTTTTCTCAGATTTACGCACTTCATCCTCTTGTTCATAAGTGGAGTAGTAGTAAGGTGTTTCCGCTTCAAACTCGGCTGCACACGTGTCCACGATTTTGTATACCGGCTGTAGGCCATGCGCCAGACGCAAGGTGCGGATCTCTTTCTCAGATTGGTTACGCAGGCGACCGATGGTTTTGTCGGTGAAACCCATGCGTTTGGCCGTATGGAGCAGATCCACATCCAAGACCTCCGCTTCGGCCACTTGCTGCTCCAGTTTGACGATCCGTTCCAGTTTGTGTAAGAAGAAGCGGTCGATTTTGCTGAGTTGATGCGCCTCCTCCAACGAGTGCCCTCTGCGGAACCATTCTCCCAAGAGGAAGAGGCGTTCATCATCGGCCACGCGAATCCGCTCGCGCAAGGTGGCATCGTCAAGTTGTCTTGCGTCTGGCAATGCGATGTGATCCAAACCGATTTCTAGCGACCGAACCGCTTTTAACAACGATTCCTCCAAGGTGCGGCCAATCGCCATCACTTCGCCCGTCGCCTTCATCTGCGTGCCCAACTTGCGGTTGGCCGACACAAATTTATCAAACGGCCAGCGCGGGATTTTGCTCACCACATAATCCAAGGTCGGCTCAAAGCAAGCGTAGGTCTCGCCGGTCACCGGATTTTTCAGTTCATCCAAGGTGTAACCGATGGCGATTTTGGCCGCGATCCGCGCAATTGGGTAACCCGTCGCTTTCGATGCCAGCGCAGAGGAGCGACTCACGCGCGGGTTCACTTCGATCACATAGTACTGGAAGGAGTGCGGATCGAGTGCAAACTGCACGTTGCATCCGCCCTGGATATTCAGGGAGCGGATAATCTTGAGCGCAGACGTGCGCAACATGTGATATTCGCGGTCGGACAAGGTTTGGCTTGGCGCGAACACAATGCTATCTCCCGTATGCACGCCGACCGGATCGAAGTTTTCCATGTTACAGACGACGATGCAGTTATCATTGGCATCTCGCATCACTTCATATTCGATCTCTTTATACCCAGCGATGCTCTTCTCGATCAGGCATTGGCTGATTGGGCTGTAGCGTAAGCCGTTATCGACGGTCTCCCGCAATTCCGCTTCGGTGTGGGCGATCCCGCCACCGGTTCCGCCTAGGGTGTAAGCAGGGCGCACGATCACGGGGTAACCCGTTTCCTCGGCGAAGTTCACCGCTTCTTCAACAGATTGGACAATCACGCTTTCTGGCACTGGCTCATTTAATTCATTCATCAGGCTGCGGAACAAGTCGCGATCTTCGGCATTGGTGATGGCTCGGAGGTCAGTCCCCAAAAGGCGTACGCCTTCTCGCTCCAGCACCCCTTGCTTCGCCAATTCGACCGCCAGGTTCAGCCCCGTTTGACCCCCCAACGTCGGCAACAAGCCGTCTGGCCGTTCCTTGCGGATCACTTGCGTAATGAACTCAGCGGTGAGCGGTTCAATATACACCCGATCAGCCATGTTGGTGTCAGTCATAATCGTGGCTGGATTGCTATTCACCAGAACGACTTCCAGCCCTTCTTCTTTCAACGCTTGGCATGCTTGCGTACCGGCATAGTCGAACTCGGCCGCCTGCCCGATAACAATCGGCCCAGAACCGATGACGAGAATTTTCTTCAGTGTTGGATCTTTAGGCATGGACTCCCTCTCCCTTCCGCGCGGCGAACGTATCCATCATTTCGACAAATCGGTCAAACAAGTATCCGGAATCAAGCGGACCAGGCGCCGATTCGGGGTGGTACTGCACTGAGAAAGCCGGATGCGACTGGTGCACCAACCCTTCCACGGTGCCGTCGTTCAAGGCGATATGGCTGATTTCCAACCCGGTGCCCTTCACTGACTCAGGATTGACGGCATACCCATGGTTTTGCGAGGTGATGACTGTGCGGCCCGTCGCCAATTCTTTGACTGGATGATTGCCGCCGCGATGGCCAAATTTCATTTTTACCGTATCCGCTCCACAGGCCAAGGCGAACAGCTGATGCCCCAAACAGATGCCAAACATTGGCACTTTCCCCAACAGTTTGCCGATCATGGTGATGGCTTCTGGCACATCTTTGGGGTCCCCAGGGCCATTGGAAAGCATAATCCCGTCGGGACGGAAGCGGAGAATCTCTTCTGCTGGCGTGTTGTACGGCACGGAGATCACTTCACAACCCCGTTCTACCAACTCGCGTTGGATATTGTGCTTCGCTCCGAAGTCAACCAACACCACGCGTTTGCCATAGCTTGGCGCAATGTGGATGCTCTTGGTGCTCACGCGGGCGACCTGATCGCGCATCAGCGGTGTGCCCATCTGCTCCATCAGCGCTTCAATCGTCTCATCCCCGGTGGTGATAATGCCCTTCATCACTCCATTTTGGCGCAACTTGCGCGTCAGCATGCGCGTGTCAATGCCAGCGATCCCGATGATGCCATATTCCTTTAAAAAGGTGGAAAGCGGCATTTCATTGCGCCAATTGCTTGCGTACTCGGCGATTTCCCGCACCACCAAACCTTGGGCATACGGGCGGAGCGATTCATTATCGTCCCGGGAAATCCCATAATTGCCGATCAAAGGATAAGTCATCGTGATGATCTGCCCACAATAAGAGGGGTCGGTCAATATCTCCTGATATCCGGTCATGCTGGTGTTGAAAACAACTTCTCCCAGGGAGTTCCCTTCAGCGCCGAACGAAGTGCCGGTAAATAATGTTCCATCTTCCAAAAGCAATCTTGCTTTCATCATTTCATCTCCTCCTTGTCATGCCAGCGCAAGCTCAGATCTCCCGCCAAGTAATTTCACCCTCGAGCAGGGTCAAAACCGGCCATCCTTTTACCTTCCAGCCAGCGAAGGGTGTGTTTCGCCCCAGTGACTTAAACGTGGTTGGGTCGATCTCCCGTTCCGCCTCCAGATCGATCACCGTTACATCTGCCGGTTTGCCGACAGCCAATTCTCCATACTGCAAACCGAAGATCTCAGCCGGTTTCCGCGTCATTTTGTCCACCAGCTCCGCCAGGGTCAACACCCCTTTTTCCACCAAATGCGTGTACAGGAGAGGGAAAGCCGTCTCCAAGCCGACGATACCGAACGGCGCTTTCTCCATGTCCCACGCTTTCTCTTCACTGGTGTGGGGCGCATGGTCGGTAGCAATGATGTCGATCGTACCGTCTTTCAAGCCTTCAATCAGGGCCTGCCGGTCTTGCTTGGATCTGAGCGGCGGATTCATCTTCCACATCGCATTGGGTTCCGGTATATCTTCGTCACACAACAGCAAGTGATGGGGCGTCACTTCTGCCGTCACTTTTTGCCCACGCTGTTTCGCTTCCCGTACCAAGCGCACGGATTGCTCGGCGCTGATGTGGCACACATGGTAATGAACCCCAATGTCTTCCGCCAACAAGATGTCACGGCCGACATGGATCGCCTCCGCTTCGGAAGGGATGCCTTTCAAACCGTGCTTGGCAGCAAATACCCCCTGATGGACTGAGCCGCCTTTGGCCAGCGTGTCGTCTTCGCAATGAGCGACCACCGGCAACCCCAGACTGTGAGCGCGGCGCATCGCTTCTTTCATCATGCGGCTACTTTGCACCCCGACTCCGTCATCCGTGACCGCAAACACGCCAGCTTCTTTCAACCCTTCCATGTCTGTCAACTCTTGGCCTAATTCTCGCACTGTGATCGCACCGTAGACGAGCACCCGCGCCAATCCAGCCTCTTGGGCACGGCTTAGCACTTGCCGCACCGTCTCCGGCGAATCGATCACCGGGCGGGTGTTCGGCATGCAGGCAACCGTGGTGAAACCGCCTTTGGCCGCGGCCGCGCTACCCGTCGCAATCGTTTCCTTCCTCTCAAATCCGGGTTCACGAAAGTGAACGTGCATGTCGATCAATCCCGGCACGACCAATTTGCCGGCGACATCAATCACTTCCGCTTCTGGATCGGTCACATTCTCTGCTATCGTTTGAATCATGCCGTTTTCGATCAGGATGTCGCGTTTATTTATCGTTCCCGTCTGCAGGTCGAGCAAATGACCGTTTTTGATGATCCGTTTCATGCTTTCTCCCCCTCCAGTGCGTGTTCCAGTACCGCCATGCGAATCCACACGCCGTTCGCTTTCTGTTCAAAAATTTTCGACCGCGGATGTTCAACCACTTCATCGGCCACTTCTACGCCTCGGTTAAACGGGCCCGGATGCATGATGATCGCTTCGGGCTTCATCAAGCGAAGACGCTGAAGTGTCAACCCATATTGTTTATGGTAATCCTGCTTGGATGTGAACAACTTTTCTTGATGCCGTTCCAGTTGTACCCTTAGCATCATGACCACATCCGCCGTCTGCAACGCTTCTTCAAACGGTACATAAGGAGCCTCTTGTTCACAGTCGCGGTCGCGCATCGCTTGCGGGCCGCTCAAGATCACATGGGCGCCGAACCGCTTCAAACTCCACATATTGGAGTGCACTACACGGCTGTGGGCGATGTCCCCCACAATCGCCACCGTCTTGCCGGACAAGTCGCCGAAATGTTTGAGCATCGTGTACAAATCCAACAGCGCTTGGGTGGGATGGGCCCAATGACCCGCGCCAGCATTTAGGATTTTGCAACCCACTTCTTGCCTTGCCAAAGCTTTTACTTGCTCCGGATCGGAGTGCCGAATGACGGCCACTTCCACCCCAAGGCTCGCTAAGGTTTTGACGGTGTCGTACAGGGATTCTCCCTTGGCGGTGCTAGAAACGTCAGGGGTGAAGTTCACCACTTCCATTCCCAGCTTTTTCTCAGCCACTTCAAAAGAAAACCGTGTGCGGGTGCTGGGCTCAAAGAACAAATTAGCTGCGAACCGGCCGCGGTATGGCCCCATGCCCGGACGCCAATTTTCTTCCCAATACCGGGCGCGAGCCAAAATGGCTTTCAACTCATTCAGGGTGAGCTGGCTCGTATCCAGCAAATGTTCCCGTTTCCACTCCTGCGTCATCAACGCCATCTGATCTCCCTCTTTCTATCAATGTGGCGGGTAGCGAACGCCCCCAACTTGTAATCACGCATTTAAGCTACTTCCGCTTCTTGCGCACCCGCTTGCCTTTGTTGCCGCGGCAAGATTGCGTTGAGCACAATCCCTACCACTGTTGCGAGCGCCATCCCTTCCAACTCCAGATGGATGTCGGCGAAGCGCAGAACCGCACCGCCAATGCCAATCACCAGTACTACCGCTGCGATGACCAGGTTGCGCCGTTCTCCCAGGTCGATCCGGTGCTCAATCAGCATGCGCAAGCCCGCTGAGGCAATGATGCCGAACAAGAGGATCGATACACCACCCATAACCGGGGTGGGGATGGTTTGGATGAGCGCGGACAATTTCCCAATGAAGGCAAAGCTCATAGCCAGCACCGCCGCGCCCCCGATCACCCAGACACTAAACACGCGAGTGATCGCCATGACACCGATATTCTCCCCATAAGTCGTGGAGGGGGGACCACCAATCAAAGCCGCCGCACTCACCGCAATGCCATCGCCCAACAGGGAGCGGTGCAAACCGGGATCGCGAGTCAAGTCCCGTTCCATAATGTTCCCTGTCACAATCAGGTGCCCGATATGTTCCGCCAGCACTACCAGCGTAACCGGCAGCATCACCAACACCGCATGCCAGGATACAACTGGCTTGGTGAATTCCGGTACCGCAAACCACGCTGTTTCTTTCACAGGCGTAAAGTCGACCATGCCCACCGCGATGGCGATCAGGTACCCCCCGATCACCCCGGCCAAGATGGGGATGATGTTGAGGAATCCCCTGCCATACATGCTGGTAACAATGGCGATGGCCAAGGTGGCCAAAGCCACCAAAAAGTTCTCCAGCGAGTAGGTGTGAACCGTCACCGTGCCCTGCTCCGGGTCAACAGCTTTGATCGTGCCTTGGATGTTCTGCCATTCTTGCGCCGTTTGCGGCATGGCTTGGATCACATCTTTTTGGCTAGCCATATCAACCGCGGTGCCAGCGAGGGCTAGTCCGATCACGATGACCACCGAACCGATCACCACCGGTGGCAACAGATGGTCAAGCCACTTGATGCCAAACTTGTAGACGACCAGCGCAACCACCCCGTACATAATCCCGATCGCAAAACAGCCGAACAACGCTTCCCCCATGTTCTTGCCACCTTGCGAGACCGTTAGGATGGGAACGATGAAAGCAAATGAAGAACCGAGATAAGCCGGTATTTTCCCTCTGGTCACAATCATGTAGGCAAGCGTCCCCACTCCGCTCGTAAAGAGGGCGACCGCCGGGTTCATCCCAGTCAACAGCGGCACCAGCACCGTCGCTCCAAACATGGCGAACAAATGTTGAAAACTGAGCATGATCCACTCATGCCACGCGGGACGTTCATGCACATCCATTCGTATCTTCTTGTCTTTCATCTCACTCAACTCCTTTTCCAGTCCCATAAAAAAAGCGCCTCTTTCGCCCGCATGGCAAAGAGACGCAGCATACCTGTAATGACAGCGCAATTCCGCGTTCCCTTTGCCGGCCTCACGGGACCGAGTTAAAAGGGACTTACTTATCGATTTGTAATGCTTACCCGATCTTCTCCTTGATCCACTTCACTTAAGTAGACGGATACCAACTCCGTGCGAGAAGTAGGCACGTTTTTGCCGACGTAATCGGGACGGATTGGCAGCTCGCGATGTCCGCGATCCACCAGCACCGCCAGCTGGATCATCTGCGGCCGGCCCCGGTCGATCAAGGCATCCATCGCCGCCCGCACGGTGCGCCCCGTGTAGAGCACATCATCCACCAAAATCACTTTTTTGCCAGTGATGTCCGGCACATCCGTCTCTTTCACTTGAGGATGCTCATGCTTTTCAGTGAGATCATCCCGGTACAAGGTGATGTCCAATTCACCGATCGGCATCGTTTTTCCTTCAATGTGGTGAATCCGTTCCGCCAAACGCTGGGCGAGATTCGCTCCTCTTGTCTTGATGCCGACCAAGATGCAATGGTCAATGCCCTTGTTGCGTTCCAAGATCTCGTGGGCAATCCGGGTTAGCGCCCTGCGAATCGCCGCTTCATCCAGAATCACTTTTTCTTTTTCCAATCCGGTTTCCCCCTCTTTCATCTGACCTTACAGGGCACAAAAAAAGCTTCTTGGCCATCGCTGGACAAGAAGCACTGGAAGACATACTGCACCCATATTAAACCGTGCCCTTGCCAGCCTCTCTGGACTGGATTTAAAGGTTCCCTTCGCTTAGATGTATTATGCATCAGTTGGAAGCGGTTGTCAACAGAAAATGGTTCTATTTCATCTTTAATGTGAGAATTAAATTTTCCATATCCGCTGGAAGTTCTGCTTCGACGCGAATCCGTTCGCCTGTCCGGGGATGGGTGAAACCGATCACCTTGGCGTGTAGCGCCTGCCCCGTAATCGGATGGTTGTTCTTCTTCGGTCCATAAACAGGGTCGCCGATAAGCGGGTAACCGATGTACTTCATGTGGACGCGAATCTGGTGCGTTCTCCCCGTTTCCAGGCGGCACTCCACTAATGAAGCATTTTTCAGCCGTTCCAGCACAGTGAAATGCGTGACGGCTTGCTTGCTGTTTTTATGGATGACCGTCATCCGCTGGCGATGGTTAGGATCACGTCCCAACGGGGCGTCTACTGTGCCATGCTCATGCGGGATCACCCCGTGCACCACAGCGACATACACCCGTTCAACAGAGTGTTCCTTCAACTGCTCCACCAAGGACTGATGAGCCAAATCAGTTTTAGCCACCATCAACAGCCCAGAGGTGTCTTTGTCGATCCGATGGACAATGCCAGGGCGAGCCACCCCGCCAATGCCGGACAGCTCTCCCTTGCAATGGGCCAACAATGCGTTAACCAGTGTCCCCGTCTCGTTCCCAGCTCCAGGATGAACCACCATGCCGCGCGGCTTGTTGACCACAATCACATCTTGATCCTCATAACGGATATCCAGCGGGATCGCTTCCGCGGCCACCTCCAATTCCGCGATGGGCGGTTCATCGAACACAACCTGATCGCCCTGCTTCAAACGGTAATTGCTTTTCTTCACTTGCCCGTTTACTCGGACAAACCCGTCGCGGATCCAGTCTTGCACCCGCGCCCGGGACCACTCCTCATGAAAAGACGGCAGGAACTTATCCAGCCGCTCCCCTTCATATTCCTCTGTGACTTCCCATTCGTGGCGCTCCACGATGTCCATTGTTTCTGCCATTTAAGAGTCCCTCGCTTCAGACAACGATTCATTCGGTTCAACCGTGGGGCTGATCAAAGTGAGGATGATCAACACGATCACACCGACCACAATCGCTGAATCGGCAACATTAAATATAGGAAATTGATAAGAGCCGAATTGGAAATGCAAAAAGTCGACCACTTCCCCACTCCGCAACCGATCGATCAAGTTGCCGATCGCTCCTCCCAATATTAAGGAAAACGAAAAGGACATGATTGGACGCTCATGTTTCAGTTGCCATAAATAATACAGCACAAAACCGATCACGATAAAGGTGATGATAATAAATAGCCACTGCTTGTTTTGCAAAATCCCAAACGCCGCTCCGCGATTGCGGTGCGAGGTGATGTAAAAAAAGCCTTGGAGCACCGGAATCGATTCATACAAGCTCATATTGTGAACCACTAACCACTTTGTCCATTGGTCCAAAATCAAAATGCCGAGTGAGGTAAAAAAATATCTCAACTGTCTTCCTCCTGTCTCCCACAGTCGAACAGTTTCCTTTTTCCATCTGATTGTAGCACAGGGTAATCTGTCCGAACAAGTTGAGACAGCCTTTTAACCGATAAAGTCTTGGTCTAGGTCACGCAAGGTTTCTTCCCGATCTTTTTGGCGGTATGCCTGGTTGTGAGTGATATCGGTGATTTCGGCTGAGTTCCCATCTATATCGGTGATCGCAAAGCCTTCGACCAAGTCGATGTACCCGCGCTGTTCATTGTGATCGACCGTCAATTCGTTGTAACTGCGGGCTTCTGCAAAAAAATCCGGCGGATTAGACGTCCCATACTGTTCCACTTCCTGCCAAGCATCTTCACCATCATAAAAATTGTAGTCGCTTTCGTCGTGATTGTGATGTCCTGGTTGCACCACCTGTTCTTCAACCGGACGGTTAGCAGAGATGTGGGGATGTGGACGGTGTTCAACACAATACTCAGCTGTCGGCATCGCTTCCAGTCGTTCAAACGGAATTTCTTGACCACATTGTTTGCAAATTCCGTACGTACCCTGTTCCATCCGGTTGAGCGCCGCTTCAATCTCTTGCAGATGCCGCTCATCCGCTTCATTCAATGCCAAATCCTTGCCACGCTCAAACATTTCCGTTCCCAAATCGGCGGGATGGTTATCGTAGCCAGACAATTCTCCCACTGAGGCGTTCATCCCCGTTGCCATGCCATAGTTGTCATTGTGCGCCACCCGCTCTTCGATTTCTTGCTTCTCTTGTAGCAATTGTTGCCGCAATAGGCCCAACTGTTGCCCGTTCATATTCATGCCTCCCATCAAGTCAACTTGCTTACTGTTTATGCTGTCCCGAGTCGGTTCGATTTCCTCTGGAAATGGGAGGATGGAAAGAGAAAATGAGGCGGGCGAGCAACAATCGCCATCGCTACCGCTTATGTTTTTTCTAGATATTAGATTATTTGCAATTAACTTGATTTTAATTATACCCTTCCCAAAACACTTTATTGCTGTTATGCTTTTAGGCAATGAAGCGAAAGGGTGGACAAACATGGGCAATCAATTGAAAAAACAACTACTGCCCCGACACGTACAAATGATGGCGCTAGGTGGTGCCATCGGTACAGGCATCTTTCAAGGCAGTTCGGAAACCATCTCCGCCGCCGGCCCCGGGGTTATCATCTCTTATCTGGCTGCTGGAGGCCTCCTCTTCATCGTCATGAGCGCCTTGGCTGAAATGGGGATGGCTATTCCCGGCGTCGATTTGCGCGGATTTATCCACCGTGCTTTTGGTTACCGGACTTCCTTCGTCGTCGGTTGGCTCTACTTTTTTCTCTGGATCATCGTGATGGCGCTGGAAATTGTTGCAGCCGGCACCTTTTTGCATTATTGGTTTTCCAATGTTCCCGTTTGGGCGCTCAGCTTGTTTTCCGCACTCTTTGTCATTTTCATCAATTTGTTTAGCGTGCGCTTATACGGAGAAATCGAGTTTTGGCTTACGGGTATCAAAGTGGTCACGTTGGTTGTCTTCATTTTGTTGAGCGCCGCGCTGATCCTGGGCCTCATCCCTGTTGCCGATCCGCCATCGGCAAGCAATCTGACGGCTCACGGCGGGTTTATTCCGCTCGGCTGGATGGGCGTAATTTCGTCGTTGTTGATCGTGATCTTTTCCTATGGTGGCACCGAACTAGTCGGGCTCTCCATCACCGAAATGAAAGACGCCGACCACACACTTCCCAAAGTGATGCAAGGCGTCATCTATCGCATTTGCCTCTTTTACGCCTTGCCAATCTTGTTGATCACCATGCTGGTTCCATGGGATCAAGTGGGCTCACAAGCCAGCCCGTTTGTGCAAGTGCTCTCCGCGGTAGGGCTTAAAGGAGTAGCCCATGTGATGAACTTCATCATGTTGACTGCCGTTATCTCCGCAGCCAACTCAGGCATGTACGCGACCTCGCGCATGATCTATTCTTTGGCGAGGGGTGGGGAAGCCCCAGCGCTGTTTACCCGCACCAGTCAGACAGGGGTGCCCGTATTCGGGCTGATGATCAGCGGCGTCGGCCTTTTGTTGGGCGCTTTCGCGGCCTTCATCGCCAAAGACTCTGTCTTTCAATATCTGATGGGCATTCCCGGGCTGACAGTCTTGCTCATTTGGATCTTGATCTGCCTAGCCCAACTCAAGTTACGTCCCACATATGACGGACAATTGAAATACCGTGTCGCATTCTTCCCTTATTTGACTAGGCTGACTGTGCTGATTTTGCTCGTCATCTTCGGCTTCATTCTGGCCGATCCGAAAAATCTGATCAACAATGCCGTCTATCTCAGCGTGGTGGCTGTGCTGACGCTGGCCTCCTTGTTTATCAGGCCAAAAACGGCATCGCAAACGGTCCGTTCATAACAAGAGCAAAGACGCATCCCCGCCGTGGGGATGCGTCTTTTGATTGCTTCTACCTCGTCGGGGCATACCCCGCCAACTGCTTCTTCACGCTTTTGATTGCCATCTCAACTTACCATACCCTTAAGATTTCTGCGCAAAAAAAGACCCCATGTTCTTATGGGGTCTTTCATTCGTTGACAAAATCCTGCTTAGCCTCCATTCTTAAACTCCTAGAATGCGTGAGGCTAGCATATTTTATTCGGCCGCCACATCAGGATAATGCTCGCGCACAATGTCCACACAACGACTGCACAACTCCGGATGGTCAGCGTGTGTGCCGACAGACGGCAGGATCATGCGGCAACGGTCGCATTTCTCCCCTTCAGCCACTTCTACTTCAACGTGCAATTTCGCTTCCTTGCTCACATCCGCCGAAGCTGGCTTCAACTCCACTTGCGATACGATGAAGAGTTGATCCAATTCTTCAGATTCAGCCAGCAGAGTAGCCACTTCCTCATTCGGGGTTAACACCACTTTGGCCCCCAGCGAGTTGCCGATCAATTTCGCGGCCCGTGCTTCTTCCAACGCCTTTAATACCACATCGCGCAACTCAAGCAAACGATCCCACTTGGCCTCCAACGCTTCATCCGCATACGCAGGATTGCTGACTGGGAAATCGGCCAATTGCACACTGATCTCTGTCACGCCCGGCACGTGTTTCCACACTTCATCAGCAGTGTGCGGAATGATCGGCGCCACCATCGTCACCAAAGCCTGCAACATGTCATAAAGCACGGTTTGCGCGGAACGGCGCACTGGGGCATCAGCTGGCAATACGTACAAGCGGTCTTTCAATACATCCAGATAAAACTGGCTCAAGAACACGTTACAGAAGGTGTGCAAGTCCACATACACCTGATGGAAGTCATACTCGTCATACCCTTTGGTCACCCGGTCGATCAACCGTTGCAACTTCGCCAATGCAAAGCGGTCCAGCTCGGTCAATTGCTCATATGGCAGACGGTCTGAAGTTGGATCAAAGCCGTGCAAATTCCCCAGCAAGAAACGGAAGGTGTTGCGGAGTTTGCGGTACACTTCAGCGATTTGCTTCAGAATGGCGTCCGACAGACGCTGATCCGATTGATAATCACTAGATGCAACCCACAAGCGCAGAATGTCCGCCCCATACATGTTGATCACTTTGGCAGGCTCAATGGTGTTGCCCAACGACTTGGACATCTTGCGCCCTTCTCCATCCATCGTAAACCCATGGCTGAGCACTTGCTTATAAGGCGCCTGCCCTTTGGTCGCCACCGCGGTGGACAGGGAAGAGTTGAACCATCCACGATATTGGTCAGAACCTTCCAAGTACAGGTCAGCAGGCCAACTCAGATCATCACGGCCCTCCAACACCGCCTTATGGCTAGAACCCGAATCAAACCACACATCCATCGTGTCGGTTTCTTTGCGGAACTCCGTACCGTGGCAAGCCCGGCAGGATTGTCCTTCCGGCATCAATTCATGCACATCTTTGGCATACCAAGCGGACGAGCCTTCGCGTGCAAACAGGTCGGAGATAAATTTGATCGTCTCTTCTGTGATATGGGGCTCCCCACATTTCTCACAGTAGAAGATCGGCAATGGCACACCCCAGATCCGTTGCCGGGAAATACACCAGTCTCCCCGGTCGGCGATCATGTTGTGAATGCGCAATTCACCCCAAGCGGGCGTCCATTTCACTTTTTTGATTTCATCGAGCATTGCCTGGCGGAACCCATCGATTGAAGCGAACCATTGCTCCGTCGCCCGGAAGATGACCGGCTTTTTGGTGCGCCAATCATGCGGATACTGATGCGTAATGAAGTTCAGCTTCAACAGGTAGCCGCGTTCAGCCAATTTCTCCGTGATCGGCTTGTTGGCGTCATCATAGAACAGCCCTTCAAATCCGGGTGCTTGCGCCGTCAGCCGGCCCTTGCCGTCCACAGGGCACAACACTTCCAAATTGTATTTTTGGCCAACGCGGAAGTCCTCTTCACCGTGTCCAGGAGCTGTATGCACACAGCCGGTTCCCGCATCCACCGTTACATGGTCACCAAACACAATGGGGCTTTCCCGATCATACAAAGGATGCTGGCAAACCACGCCGGCCAAATCGCTTCCCTTGTATTGGGCAACTGTCTTATACTCTGTCAGCTCCGCCACTTTCATCACTTCTTCAACCAAGGCGGTAGCCATCAGGAGTTTGCGGCCACCGGTTTCAACCAAACTATACTCCAATTCTTCATTCAAGCAGATCGCCACGTTGGCCGGAATCGTCCAAGGCGTCGTCGTCCAGATCACCACATAGGTGTCGTCCACAGGCAACACACCGTTACCTTGTTTCACCGGAAACATCACATAGATGGAGGCGGAGCGCTTGTCATGGTATTCAATCTCAGCTTCCGCCAACGCCGTTTCGGAAGTGGGGGACCAATAGATCGACTTCATGCCGCGATAGATGTGGCCCTGCTTAACCATCTCACCAAACACGCGAATTTGCGCCGCTTCATATTCAGGTAGCAGGGTGATGTATGGATTGTCCCAATCCCCCCGAACTCCCAATCGCTTGAACTGACTTTTTTGCTTCTCTACAAAGGAAAGCGCGTACTCTTTGCATTTCTCACGGAACTCAACCGGATCCACACTGCGACGATCCACTTTTTTCTTGGTCACCACCGCATGTTCAATCGGCAATCCGTGGGTGTCCCATCCGGGCACATAGGGGGCATAATACCCTTTCATCGACTTGTAACGAATGATGAAATCTTTCAGCGTTTTGTTCAAAGCATGCCCGATATGGAGGTCGCCGTTGGCATATGGGGGGCCGTCATGCAGGATAAAGCTAGGATTTCCCTTCCGCTTATCAAGCACTTGTTGGTAGATGTTCACTTCTTCCCACCATTTTTGCATTTCCGGCTCCTTGTTCGGGAGGTTCCCCCGCATCGGAAATTCAGTTTTCGGTAGATTGACTGTTTTGCTGTAGTCTGCCATAGAACATGACTCCTTTTATTCTGTTTTCGTTTCTCTCTCTGGACAGCGACTTGCGCCACTCATTGGAATATCCTGGGTTCAGTTCGGTTCGGACAATAAAAAAAACCTTCTTCATCCTCAAGGGACGAGAAGGTTTCCCGCGGTACCACCCTACTAGCTTTATGTCCTGGCTCAACAGACGACAAAGCCACTTGCACATCCGTAACGTGAATGACGCGGTCGACCTTACTCCAAGGTTCAGGTGACAGTTCCAGGGTGATTTTCGATAGATACTCGGATTAGGCTTTCACCACCCCTAATTCGCTGGAACGCGAGCACATCTATCTACTCTTCCCTTTCCTTACCGTTGGCCACTATTTTATTTGAGTAATTTCATCGAACGGTGGCAGGTTAAGCCAGATTAAAACATCGCTTTTTTCTTTAATGTACGGGATTTTCTGCTGCGCAATTCCCGGCGCGGCTCTTCCTCTTCATCCATGTAGGTGGCTGCCACTTCATCCAACATGCTGTTGTCAATCACACTGGTATCTTCCATGTTATGGAATTCATTGGCGTGATATTCTTGCGTTGCGTGGAAGTCCTGACCTGTATGGAAATCCTGTTGACCTGTATGGAAGTCTTGTCCCGTACGGAAATCATTGTTGTCAAATTCTTGCGTTGCATACTCTTGGTACCCATGGGATGGTTGCTCCAGCAGAAGCTCCGTCGGTTGGCTCTCGGCATACTGCTCGATTTGCTTCCCTTTATCTTCCAAACCTTGCTCCAATTCCTCCAAGGATTCCCAATCGGAGTTTTCCAAGATATCCAAATGGGATTGCACCAATGTGCGGAAACGGGCGCGGTAAACCGTCGCTTTCTGTTTGAGATCAAGCAATTCGCTGTGAATGGCGCGCGCTTTTTGCAACGCCTCGTTGATGATACGGTCTGCGTTTTTCTCCGCTTCTTGTACGATCAACTCGGCTTCTTTTTTGGCATTCAAGCGCACTTCTTCCGCCACTTCTTGCGCCACGCGAATCGACTTGTGAATACTTTGCTCCATGGAAGCCAGTGTCGCCGCAGGTGGTTGCATCGGCATCGGCTCCGAATAACGGGGCATCGGTGGTTGCGTCGGTTGCGGTTGCATCTGTTGCATTTGTTGCACTTGCTGTACCGGTTGTGGTTGCGGACCCGTTTGGAACATGGATTCGCCTTCCATCAAGCGTTCGATCTCCGCTTGCAACTCTTCCACTTGCTGTTCCAACTCCAGCTTCTCGCGGGTCAGCAATTCAAAATCTTTGATAATCTGATCAAGAAATTCGTTTACTTCATCTACATCATATCCACGGAACGATCTTTTAAACTCTTTATTGTGTATATCATAAGGCGTTAGCGGCATCATCCGCACCTCCTGGACAAATACAATCTTTTCTATTCGACAATATTACCAAATATCCCGCCGAAATTCTATAAGCGACTTTCAAAAAAGACTTGACATTCATGCGAATTCCACCAAGTCTAACCAAATGCGCCCTTTTTTGGTATTGCCGCCAATACTTTCGACATATAACCGTCCGAATCCTCTAAGTGAAAGCAGATCCCCTTGCGCAACCGTAAAGTCAGGCTGATCCACAATCTTATGATTGGCTTTGCACTTTCCGCTTTTTATGAGTTGCGCCACCTTTGACCTGGAGATCCGAAACCCTTCGGCAAGCACCGCATCGATGCGCAAGGAAGCAACCGTAACCGCGTGCACCCTCTTCTTTTGCGAGGGATGAGCCAGTTCATCGCGAGCAATCGTTCTTATGTTAACATGCTCGCGACCGATTTGTCCAACTTGCACCAGGAGTAATCCCTCTAGTTCGGAAGCAGCAACCAGGTCGCATCCGGTGTCATGAGGAAGAATGTCCCCCAGCTTTTCCCGCTTGATGCCTAGCCCGAGAAGCGCCCCCAATACATCGGGGTGTTCCAATTTTTTTCCTCTATTTGCTTCTATGCGCAAGTATGTGAGCCCAAACATCTCAGGGTCTTCCACAACATAGCCGGGTGCGATAAACACGCGGCGGCGCTCCGCATCCGCATGCCCGCCATCCGACCATACATTCAGGTCGGGTTGGCGCCGCACCACCATGTTGACAATATCCCGCTCGCGAGGATCGAGGAAATTGGTCAACACCGTTTGGTGCTGATGCGCCACTTTCCACGCCCAATCAAGCGCGCGTTCGACCACGATCCGCTCCTCCGGGCGGAAATGCATGAACAATGTTTCCTTCTCTCGTCTCACTTTATCAGATCACCCAACTGATGATGGTCATGACGCCCAATCGTATGAAATGGAGGGCGAATAACGCCACGATCGGCGAGATGTCGATAAATCCGATCGGCGGGATGAATCGGCGAAAGACGGATAGGTACGGTTCCGACAAGCGCGCGAGCAATTGTCCGACGGGGGATTCATACACCTGCGGCAACCATGACGCAAGGATGTAAATAATCAGCACAAATTGGTAGATGGTAAATAACGTGTCAACCACTTGATAAATCAACATGAGCTTTCTGTTCACCTCAAATCTTTTAGCTCATCATCTTTCAGGAAATCGGTGATCGAGCCCGTGATATCCACGTTGGCCGGGGTGCAAATAAAAATGTTGTTGCCCAACTTTTGAATGTTGCCCCCTAAAGCATATACTGTTCCGCTCAAAAAGTCGATGATGCGTACGCCTTGATCGCGGCGGACGAGTTGGAGATTGACAACAACCGGACGATGGCTTTTCAAGTGATCTGCGATTTCGGGAGATTCTTCATAGCTACGGGGTTCGAACAAGACGAGGCGGATGTTTTTTTGCGTGTGCAAGGATACGATATTGCTCCTCCCCTTCAGATGATGGCTTGTTCCATCTTCGTGTTCAAGCTCATCATCATCGTATGGCTCGTCTTCTTCGCTCACACCGAAAAAGCCCATGATCTTCTCCATGAAAGTCATTGATTTCGCCTCCTTTAAAGGCTACCGTCCCCGTTTGCCTCCTCCAACTAACACGGATCCAAGCCGGACCCATGTGGCCCCTTCTTCAATCGCGATATCAAAATCTTGAGACATGCCCATGGACAAATGAGGCACACGTAAACGGGGCTGGTCTAACCGTTGTAATTGTTTTTGCAACCGCTTCAGTTCGCGGAAGATGGGCCGCACTTCCTCCGGATTTTCGACGATGGGCGCCATGGTCATCAGTCCGGCCACCTCAATCGTAGAATAATTCGCCACTTCTTTCGCAAATTCTTCTAATTCTTTCGGGGAAATTCCAAATTTGCTTTCTTCGCCCGACACATTCACCTGCAAAAAACAGGACAAAGGCTCAGCCTCTTTTTGGCGCACCCGACGGTCAATCTCCTGCGCCAGGGAGAGCCGATCCAGTGAATGTAGGTATTGGAACCGACCGATGATCTCTTTTACTTTGTTGCGTTGCATGTGCCCGATGAAGTGCCAAGTGCCACGGTCGCCGAGCACTTTCCATTTGGGAACAGCATCCTGTACCTTATTCTCCCCGACATGGGTTAGGCCTAGGTCAAGCAAGCGGGCGGTATCCTCCACATCGCTGTATTTGGTGACGGCCACCACCCCAATTTCGCGTGGATCCCGGTTAGCCCGCCGGCAAGCTGCTTGAATACGCTCTTGCACCTTTTCCCAATGTTTACCAAATTCGTTCATGAGAATCACCTTTCCTGCTTTCCGATCCAAGCGACCATCCGTCCCGTTTTTCCTTTGTCCCGGCGGTGGGAGTAAAAGTAGGAATGATCGCAGCTTGTACACCATTTGCTTACAGCCATATGCTCAGGCAAAATCCCCGCCTGCAAAAAAATTTCGGCATTGGCTCGCTTTAAATCGCATTGCCATCTGCCGGGAACATGGCTCACCGCAATCCGCTCTAGCGCCTCTTGGCTGTGTATCGCTTCACGCATCGGGCCAATCACCCGCTCATCAACCTCATAACAACAAGGCCCGATCGACGGACCGATAGCCACCCATATCTCTTCTGGCTTCGCGCCTTGTTCGCAAAAACGTTTGACCATGTGGGCGCCAATTTGGCCAACCGTCCCTTTCCAGCCGGCATGAGCCACTCCCACCAAGTCCAATTGCGGATGATAAAAGTACAAAGGCACGCAGTCGGCGAAATATGCTGCCAACAAAACCCCCAGCTCACGGGTGAAAAGGCCGTCAGTCTCTTGGTAGGCGTTTTGGCGTCCATCCTTCCCTTTGCCGCGATCCGCCGCCGACACTTGTTCAATATGTACGCCATGGACTTGTTCCGCGCAGGTCCAAGCATCAAAGGAAAAGTCCAGTTCTTCGCTCAATTCCCGGCGGTTGTCAACCACTTGCCGCGGCCGGTCTCCCACGTGGAGTGCATAGTTGCGGCAGTCAGCATCTTCGCCCGCTCTTCTCGCGCTGAAACCGACGCGGAGGTGCGGAAATTGATTCTGCCACGCAGTTAGCTCAAACATGGGCACTTTGCTGTCACGGTATTGAAATGGTTCCATACACTCCCCCCCTTCGTTTCATATTACCATATCTTCCATCGTCAACAAAGGAGGCGCGATCCGCCTCCTGTAGCGCATTTCCCAATCCGCCAGTAACTTTTAATCAACAGCAGCCTCATCCGGCAGATAATAACCGCGCCGCTCGACACTCTCTTCCAAACGAACCAAAATCACATCCGAACCGATCTTCACAATTTGCCGCCATGGGATTACCCATTCGTGGCCACTGCTAACAAAACCAAACCATTTGCTTTCACCCGGCACAACAATGGCATGGATCACACCCCGTCGCAAATCCAAATCCAAGTCGTAGATTTGGCCCAATTTACGACCATCAGCAATGTTGACGACATCTTTCGCCTGCAACTCTGATATTTTCACACGTCTCCCCACTTTCCGCGCAATGGTTATTTCTATATGTATATGTGCTGATTCCCGCAAATGTACGGCCTATTTCTATACAAAAGCCCAATCCTAGGCGATTGGGCTTTTTGAGCAAGCATTGGCTTGCGAATCTATTCAATTTAGGTGATAAATTTGTTCATCTGAGCAATGGCCGCTTTCTCTAGTCGAGAAACCTGGGCTTGGGAGATCCCTATTTCTTCAGCCACTTCCATCTGCGTCTTACCTTCAAAAAAGCGCATGGACAAAATCATTTTTTCCCTGTCATTCAACTTGCTCATCGCTTCATTTAAAGCGATTCCTTCCAGCCACTGGGCGTCTCTGGACTTTTCATCGCTCAATTGGTCCATGACGAAAATGGGATCGCCACCGTCCTGATACACCGGTTCAAACAAAGAAACCGGATCTTGGATCGCGTCCAATGCGTACACCACATCTTCTTTCGGCACGTTTAACGCACGTGAAATTTCCAAAATCGTGGGTTCGCGCGAATGCTGATTTGTCAACGAATCCCGAACTTGCAACGCTTTGTAAGCGATGTCTCGCAACGATCGGGACACACGGATCGGATTATTGTCACGCAAGTATCTCCTGATCTCGCCAATGATCATGGGCACGGCATAGGTAGAAAACTTGACGTTCTGGCCGAGATCAAAGTTGTCAATCGCTTTCATCAATCCGATGCAACCAACCTGAAACAGATCATCCACGCATTCCCCTCTATTGTTAAATCGTTGGATTACACTCAATACCAAGCGTAGATTCCCATTGACCAGTTTTTCGCGCGCGGAACGGTCACCCGCTTGCAGCTGTTGAAACAGTACCCGCATCTCCTGATTTTTAAGAACGGGGAGTTTAGAAGTATCAACGCCGCATATCTCCACTTTGTTTCGCGCCATGAATTCCCCTCCTCAGGCTGGAACTAATTTTCAGTATGTCCTGAGGAAGGGGATTTATAATAAGAAGGAAATTAAACCATTTTATTGAATTCTTTACGCAATCTCTTAATAATTCTTTTCTCCAAACGGGAAATGTAAGACTGTGATATTCCGAGCATGTCAGCGACATCCTTCTGTGTCTTCTCTTCGCCGCCATTTAAACCAAAACGCAACTCCATGATTTTGCGCTCCCGATCTGATAGATTCGACAGGGCCGTCCGCAAAATCTTGCGATCCACTTCATCTTCTATGTCGCGGTAGATTGTGTCATTCTCCGTGCCTAGCACGTCCGACAACAACAATTCATTCCCGTCATAGTCTGTATTGAGCGGCTCATCAAAAGAGACTTCGGAACGGATTTTGTTATTGCGCCGCAAAAACATGAGGATTTCATTCTCAATGCATCGGGATGCATAGGTAGCCAGCTTGATTTTCTTGGTGGGATCAAAGGTGTTGACGGCTTTAATCAGGCCAATCGTTCCGATCGAGACCAGATCTTCAATGTGAATCCCGGTGTTTTCAAATTTACGTGCAATGTAGACCACCAGCCGCAGATTGCGCTCAATGAGCAAAGCGCGAACGGCGGAATCCCCGCTCGGTAACTTTTCCAACAGATGCTCTTCTTCCTCCCGGGTCAATGGCGGAGGCAGGGCCTCACTCCCACCGATATAATAAACTTCTTCCCCTTTCAAGCCGATTTGCATAAGTAGACGGTACCAAAACAATTGCACCGCCAATCTCCATTTGACAAACATCCTCATATCCCCCCAACGATTTGTTCTATCTGCTCCCGCGGCTCAAGATCATAACAGGACGGATGAATAATCGCTTGGTAAGTCCCATCAGACGAAAGGCGCCCGACATCTATACCTATGAGAATTTTTTTAATTTTATGCCACTCATCCCCCCGCAAAATTTCCACAACATCCGGTTTGATGGCGATCATCATCGCCTGTTCTTTCCCCGCTGCCCGGTACGGGATGACCCGAATCCGGTTTATCCAAGCCGCCGGCAAATTGCACCAACCCGCTTCCCAATCCCACTGGCGCAACATCTGTTCTAATTCTTCCGGAAAACAGACTTTCAACCGATCCAGTTCCACAATCATCACAGGCGTCCGGGTGATTGGATCGCGCAGTTGATTTCCGGTGTCAACAAGCCCGACGCATTCCAAGCAGTGCTGGTTAAGATGGATGCGAACCCCGGTCATATACTGTTGAATCCGATGATTTTCCTTCAATGAACGCAACGAAAACCTGGTGTACAGCCACACAAGCGGAAATCCGCACAAAATGAGGGCCCATGATACAGGAGATCCCCAGCCCTGCGCGGAGTGGGTCAAAAACAGCCCACCAGCTACTTGGCTGTCTCCCGTAGTGACATAATGAAATGCGATCATCGCTCCGCCGGCGATAAAGCAAACCAAGTAAAAAGCCCCGAGATTGCGGATAAACGCCAACGGGTGGTGAAATCCATACGCGATCCACACCATCGCCAAAGAAACCAAGATTTTGACTGGAAAGAAATATGCCAACGCAAATTGCGGCCATAAGTGCAACATCGAATAGGCGCCACCCACGCACGCGGCCAGCAACAACCGCCAAACTTTGGTCGGTTGTTTGCGAATGCCCGCCGTCAACCACAACAGCAAGTAATCAATGGTTCCGTTGAGGAGGAAAATCATATCGGCGTAAACAACCATGCCCTTCCCCCTTCAGATTGAAGTGAGACCAGTATATCCCAAGCTCTTGTTCAAAGTCTGTCGCTTCTTGGATTGGTTCTTTGACTTGTTTCGTCGAACGCTGAGGTTCACCGCTAAATCCTGCCGGCATCCCTGCTCATGCCATGCCGGGAGCCTCTACCAAAATGCCCGCTTCGTCCTGCACTCGGGATTGGAAGAGCCCAACAAAAAAAGAGATACCTGTTTAAGGTATCTCCTCGCTGATTGACAAGTAGCCTGATTCCGATACTGAAATCCTGCGATCCGTGGTCGCTTCTTGGAACAAAACGCCCAGTTGATGCAAAGCTCCCCGCCTTGGCTCGCTCCTCTATTTTTTGCGGTTACGCAAGAAAGTCGGCACTTCCAAATGCCCGTAAGGATCGATGAAATCATTATTTGAGTTTTGTTTTTCCTTTTCAACGCGGCTAAATGGGGAGAAAGTCGACTCTTCTTTTTGCGATTGTTGATTGACAAACATCGGCTTGCTGGATTTGGGGGGGTGTATTGAAATGTGTTTCTCTTGTTGCTCATGGTCAAAACCCGTCGCGATCACCGTGACCAAGATCTCATCTTTCAAGTCTTCATTGATCACCGCACCGAAAATCATGTTGACTTCCGGATGAGAGGCTTGCGTCACGATATCGGCCGCTTCATACACTTCGTACAAGCTCAAGTTGGTTCCACCGGTAATATTCATCAATACCCCGCGCGCACCATCGATAGATGTTTCCAACAATGGGCTGCAAATTGCCTTTTTGGCCGCTTCGGCTGCGCGGCTCTCGCCCGTTGCCGACCCGATACCCATCAGTGCGGAACCGCGTTCGGTCATAATCGTACGCACGTCGGCGAAGTCCAAGTTGATCAAGCCAGGAACGGCAATCAAATCGGAAATCCCTTGCACACCTTGCCGCAAGACGTTATCCGCTTCACGGAACGCCTCCAGCATGGGCGTGTTTTTGTCGACAATATCCAACAACCGATCGTTGGGGATGACGATCAACGTGTCCACGTTTTCTTTCAACGCGGCTACCCCTTGTTCGGCTTGGCTCGCCCGCCGTCTTCCTTCGAAGGTAAACGGCTTGGTTACCACGCCGACCGTGAGTGCACCCAATTCCCGAGCGATCAAAGCGATTTCCGGTGCAGCTCCCGTTCCTGTTCCGCCTCCCATGCCCGCGGTAACAAACACCATGTCTGCGCCTTTCAATACATTTTCAAGCTGCTCCCGGCTCTCTTCGGCCGCTTTTTTGCCAATCTCCGGCTTGGCACCAGCCCCCAAGCCACGTGTCAGCTTCTCCCCGATTTGCAAACGGATAGGGGCTTTGGCGCGGCTGAGCGCTTGGGCGTCAGTGTTAACTGCGATGAATTCGACCCCTTGCACCCCCGCTTCGATCATGCGGTTAACCGCATTGCTACCGCCACCACCAACACCGATCACTTTAATCTGGGCGATTTGTTCCATTTCCAGATCAAAATCTAACATGATCTTGTCCCTCCAATACAATCTCTACTGATGTAACAATAATCGAATGACCTAGATGAATTCACTTAACCAACTCTTCACTCTCTCTAACGCAGAAGGCGGCCGTTTCCCTTTCTGTCGCGGAGGGTGGGCAGGTCTCGGGTTGGTCGGCTGGAGCACGCCCCGTTTCTGCAGATAGTGGATCATCCCCACCCCTCCCGTATACGCCGGCTCTTTGACACCGATGTTTTTAGGGGCAGCGATGCGTACCGCGGCACCCAATTGGCTCTGGGCGACATGAATGATCTGTTTGGTGGCCATGACCCCCCCTGTTAATACGTACCCTCCAGCGGGCTCATCTGAGAATCCCATCGCTTTGACTTGCTGCTTGATCAGATGAAACATCTCCTCCAACCGGGGTTCAATGATTTGCGAGAGTTCCAGCTGGGTGACCGTTCGCTCTCGCGTCGTGCCGATCGTTTGCACTTGAAATGTTTCATTCACATCGGCAAAATCCTTGCTGGCCACACCGTATTTGCATTTCACTTCTTCCGCGGTGCTAGTCTGCGTTCGCAAGCCGATGGCGATGTCATTGGTGATGAATTCTCCTCCGATGGGTATCACCGAAGTGCCGGCCAAATGTCCCTGTTGGAACACTGTCAACGTCGTCGTCCCACCGCCGATATCAGCCACGACCACGCCAAGGTTCTTCTCATCCGTGGACAGACAGAGTTCGCTTACCGCCAATGGCAAGAAAACCATGCCCGCGATGCTCAAATTCGCACGTTCGATGCATCTAAGTAAATTTTCGATAATCGTTTTCGCTCCGGTGACAATGAGCGCGTCTACCTCCAAACGAACGCCGATCATCCCATTCGGATCTCGGATATCATCTAATCCATCAACGATGAATTGTTTCGGAACCACTTCGACAATTGCCCGTTCCGGCGGTATGGCAATGACACGGGCTGCCTGTAAAACACGGTCAATATCATGATAGCCGATCTCTCTGTCTTCACTGGCCACTGCTACCACACCATGACTGGGTTGCAATGAGACATGATGCCCAGACACTCCGATATAGACTTCCGAAATCTCTATTCCAACCATGCGTTCGGCATGGTCTACCGCTTCACGAATGGATTGAACCGCCTGATCGATATTGATGATGGCTCCCTTTTTCATCCCCAGTGAATCAGCTGTTCCAACACCAACAATGTGCGTTGTTCCGTCCGGATTGATTTCTGCTACGATAACGCGAACCTGTGATGAGCCTAAATCCAAAGCAATCACAAAATCTTCATTGCTCAATCCTGGGCACCTCCTTGCCCGAGAAGTAAAACTCTGTTTGAATAAAGAGATCTGTAAGTAGGGAAAGGGAGGAAATACTTACAAACCATATTCAACAGCCGGGGGAATTTCCCCTCTTAAAACTGTTCATTTTTCTTCCTCAAACTTACATATTTTCCCAATCATGGAAATATCCTCATTCCATCTCCGCTTGAAGTTGGGGCTTCCCTGACCTCTCCGGCGCAAACCAGATGCTCTCCAACAAGTAGATCGCTCCTGGCGGATGCTGGTAAAATGAGGGATAATATTGACATTTGGTAGCTAATTCTTTAGCTCGGACATAAATCCGGTGTTGCTGGTCACTCTGAATTTCCACCTGTTCCGCATCGGTAGCGGCAGGGGAAATGGTGACAAATTTTTTACGTATTGGTTCGGGCAATCGAGCAATTTGCTTTACTGCTGAGGTGAAAGTCGGGTTAATGCGGGCCCATCCCCTGAAAATCGGCTGACGCGGCCGACTCGTCAGATAGGGCCTTGCGGCAAGAATCGTTCCATTTGAGAGTATGGGCAGGAGTTTTTGATCATTTGTTTCGAATATTGCGACGGGAGGCCACTCTTCTACTCGTATGTACACCTGATTGGGAAAGCGTGTGATCACGCTGGCCCTTTTCACTTCAGGCAACTGCATAAGCGCTTGCTCTGCGCGTGCGCCATCCATGCTGAAATAAGAAATTCCTTTTTTCATCCGTGTTTTCGCCAATATTTCATCCGCTTTCACCAGATGATGACCACTGATGTGGATCGTTTCTATTTTGCTAAGCGGTGAACGCAAGAATAGGATAAATAACATTCCCGAAAAAAACACAAAGATGAACACGAACAACCAGGGTGCAGGGGAACGTCTTCTTCCTACCCGTGAGCGAAAGTGAGGAATACGCTCATCCATGGTAGTGACTCCTTTCCACAACACCAATCGCCTGTCTGTTCATTCACACTAAATCTTATAGTCTTCCCTATATATTACCACAAACAACCGGGGCTCACATGAATTTTAACACAAAAAACAGAAGCACGGGATGTGCTACTGTTTTTTCAAGGCCACTCTATGGATTTGTCCTCCCAGTTGCGCGATCACTTCATCGAGCCGCTCATATCCCCGATCGATATGTTCGACCCCGGCAACCACCGATCTTCCTTGCGCGTTCAGCGCCGCGATCACCAAGGCAGCACCGGCGCGCAAGTCTGTCGCGCATACATGGGCACCCGTCAGCCGTCTGATACCGTGGACAGTCACGGTATCCCCTTCCAGCCGAATCTCGGCCCCCATTTTTTTTAACTCCTCCACGTGCTTCAAGCGGGAATCGAAAATTTTTTCCGTCACGCGACTTGTTCCCTCACACAAGGTGAGTAGCGCTAGCATTTGCGGCTGCATATCCGTCGGGAAACCCGGATAAGGGGTGGTGACGATGTGCGGAATGCCAGTTAACTTTCGCTCCGCCTGCACCCGCAATCCCCTCTCTGCCGTTTCAATTGCGAGCCCGGTCTGCCGTAGCGATTCAATGACACTTTCCAGATGCTCCGGCACCACGTTGTCAAGCTCCACCTCGCCACCAGTTGCTCCGGCCGCGATGATCAACGTTCCAGCGACGATCCGATCTGGCATGACCGAGTGATTCGTAGCCTGCACCTTCGGGACGCCCTGAATGACGATAGTGGACTCACCCGCCCCCTGCACTCTGGCTCCCATCTTATTGAGAAAAGCGGCCAAGTCGACAATCTCCGGTTCGCGCGCGGCATTGGTGATCACGGTTTCCCCCGTGGCACACACCGCGGCCATCATGATGTTCTCAGTCGCTCCAACACTAGGAAAGTCCAAGGTAATTTCTGCACCCTTCAGTTCAGGGGCACTACACGCGATGATGTCCCCCTCTTCCGCCACTTCCACTCCCAAGCAAGCCAATCCTTTCAAGTGTAAATTGATCGGCCGTTTGCCAATGGCGCAACCTCCGGGGCGCGATATGGTCACTTTGCCCAATCTTGCGAGCAAGGGCCCCATCAGAAAAATGGATGAGCGGATACGGCTCATCAGCTCATCCGGAATGTGGGTTTGATTGAGCCCAATCGTATCCACTGTGACCCGGTGCCCGGTGCGTTCCACTTTGGCGCCAAGGCTTTGCAAGATGCGGCACATCGCATCGATGTCCGTCAGTTGGGGCACATCGTGAATTTCATACGTTCCGGCAGCGAGCACGGTAGCCGCCAAGATAGGAAGGGCCGCATTTTTCGCTCCTTGTACGCGCACCCGCCCTGTTAATGGCGTCCCACCTTCGATGACAAATCCTTCCAATATGTCACCTCCGTTTACGCTTCACCCACCACCTGCACTTCAGGCTCCAACACCACCTGGTATTTTTCTTCGATTGTCTTCTTCACATGAGCAATTAAGTTCAACACATCTTCCGCCGTCGCGTTGCCGCGGTTGATGATGAAGTTCCCGTGCATCTCGGACACTTCCGCATCTCCGATCCGGTACCCTTTGAGCCCGGCTTCCTGAATCAGCCGTCCCGCATAGTCGCCAGGAGGATTACGGAAAACGCTGCCCGCGCATGGATATTGCAGGGGTTGGGTCTGTCTGCGGCGATCTTTGAACTTGGCCAATTGGGCTGTGATTTCTTCCTTGTTGCCCCGTTCCAGACGGAAAGTGGCTTCAGTGACAATCCCCTTCATCTTCGTTTGCAAAATGGAAGTCCGGTAACTAAACGCCATTTCCGCATTGGAAAGTGTCACCCATTCGCCTGATTCCAAAAGCACCTTCGCCGATTCCAGCACGCGGGCTATCTCTGAACCGTGTGCTCCGGCATTCATGTAGACGGCGCCCCCGACATTGCCCGGAATGCCCCCAGCAAATTCCAATCCGGTCAAGCCTTGTTTGGCGGTCATCGTGGCCAGCAGGATAGTGGAATACCCTCCTCCCGCAACCACTTTGGTGCCGTCGATTGCAAGACTGTTAAATCCTTCGTCCAGCTTGAACACAACGCCGCGAATGCCCCCGTCGCGGACGAGCAGGTTAGAACCCCGACCAATCGCGCGCCAAGGCAACCGATGCTCTCTTACAATCCGCATCGCATTCTCCAACTCTTCTTCATTGCGCGGATAAATCAACATGTCGGCGGGCCCGCCCACTTTCCATGTGGTATGGCGGGACAACGGTTCATTTTCTCTTACATCGGTCACACCCGCTAACTTCAATTCCTCGATCACTTGCTTCATTTACTATGTCCCCCCTCACCAAACATCTCCGACTGCAGCCCAACCGACAGTGGTTTACCACAGTTTATGCCAGTGAGCAGGCAATGTGACAAAAGCCCACTGGCTTGCATCCGCTTGTTAAAAGCGGGCTGTTGCGATTTTCTCCAATTCATCTACTAACACCTCAGCTGCTTGCGGTCGTCCCAACCGACGTGCCGCTTCACTCATATCATGATGTTCTTCCGGATCTTCAAGCAGGCGTTTAATTTCTCGCCACAACGTCTCTCCGGACAATTCGCTCTCTAACAGCATTTTAGAAGCGCCCTGCTCTTCCAACCATCGCGCATTGGCTTCCTGATGATTATTTGTCACATAAGGCGAGGGAATCAACACCGAAGGCAAGCCCAGCGCCGTCAGTTCCGCCAAGGTGGAAGCCCCAGCTCGTCCCACAACAAGGGTCGTCGCCGCAAGAACGTCTGGCATATTGTACAAAAACGGCTTGACAGACAGGTTTGGGAGTTCTTCCATCGGAATCCGTGAGCGGATGGTGTCAAAATGAACTTCCCCCGTGACATAGACAAAATGCACATGGGGAAGTTCTTTCATCCGGTCCACCATCTGCAGGACCGCTTCATTGATCGCTTTGGCGCCGCGGCTACCGCCGAACAGCAAGACAATCGGCTGATGCACATCGGCGATCCCCAACGATTTTCGCCCTTGGGTGGCACTGGCCTGCACCACCTCGGTCGCGCGGGGGTTTCCCGTAAACACAATGCGGTTAGCGCGCCCCAAATATTTTTGCGACTCCTCCAGGCTGATGGCCACCACATCCACATATCGGGACAAAAACTTCGTCGTCATTCCCAACACGACGTTTTGCTCATGGATGAGGGTAGGAATCCCCATGCGGTGGGCGGCGTACACCGGCGGGCCGCTAACAAAGCCGCCCGTACCCACAAACACATCCGGCTGGAATTCCTTTATGTATGCTTTGGATCGCTTGACTGCGCTGATGAATGTACGAATCGTGTTTACATTTTTCCAAGAAATGCTCCGTTTGAATCCTTGAATCTCTATTGTATAGTAATGAATGTTCCCTTCTTTGGGAACAATTCGTGATTCCAGTCCATCTTCTGTTCCAATATAAGCAATTTCTACATCAGGATATCGTTTCTTCACTGTGCGCGCAATGGCTAATGCTGGATAAATATGTCCACCCGTTCCACCACCAGATAGCAAAATGCGCTTCATCCTCTCTCCTCCTCACCCGAATCATCTGTTTGAAAACCGGGACAAATTCAGCAAAATCCCGACGGCCGCCAACGTCAATGTCAGCGATGACCCCCCGTAACTCAAAAACGGCAAAGTGATGCCGGTCACGGGAAAGGCTCCTGATACCACTCCGATGTTTATTACCGCTTGAATCATAATCATCGCCGTAATCCCCATCGCAACCAAACTGGAAAACAGATCAGGTGATGTAATGGCCACGCGCACGCCGCGCCACACGATGATAGCAAACAACAAGATCACTGTTGCGGCGCCAATAAACCCCAGCTCTTCCGCCAAAATTGAAAAAATGAAATCAGTATGCGGCTCCGGGAGATAAAGGTGCTTCTGTTTGCTCATTCCCAATCCCAATCCGAGCAATCCCCCCGGCCCGATCGCATACAGCGATTGAATTAATTGATAGCCCGCACCCAGCGGATCTTCCCAGGGATTGAGAAATGCCACAATCCGTTGGATTCGATAAGGAGCGGCCAGCACGAGGCCTACGAAACCCACAATCCCCAACAGCATAAAGCCCACCAGGTGTTTCATTCGCGCCCCAGCCGTAAAGATCAGGACGAGACCCGTCCCCATCAGGACAGTTCCCGTCCCCAAATCCGGTTGTAGCATAATGGCTCCGAAGGCCAGCCCCAGCAAAGTCAGCCCAGGCACAAATCCTTTGGCAAACGATGCTATGGGGAATCCGGGTTTTGCGTACATCCTTGACAAATAGGCGATCATCGCCAATTTCATAAACTCCGAAGGTTGGATGCTAAACGCCCCGATCCCCAGCCAGCTGCGCGCTCCGTTGCGCAAGATGCCGACACCCGGAATCAATACGACAATCAATAAAACAAAACATATAATAAGGCCGGGTTTTGACCACTCATAAAACTTCTGCGGATCCAGCCGAGAAATCCATAACATCGCGAAAACGCCCAACGCGGCAAACAGAAATTGCCGTTTGGCAAAATAAAAGGCATCTCCGTATTTGTGATAAGCAAATGCAGCGCTCGCGCTGTAAACCATCAGGACACCGATGGATAATAAGAGCAAGATCGCGACTACAATCACATAATCGGGAGAAGTCCGTACATTTTTCATGGGCGTTTTCACCTCTTACAGATTTGGGCAAGCTTCTTATACTTGAAGCCTATGCACGGCTTGTTTAAATATGCTACCCCGCTCTTCAAAAGAGGTGTATTGATCCCAGCTGGCGCAAGCCGGCGACAAAAGCACCACATCCCCGTCTTGAGCCAGACCAGCGGCCCTGTTCACCGCTTCTTCCAAATCATCGACCACCTGCACGGCTGGTACCCCGGCATCGCGTCCACGTTCAGCCAAAATCGACTTGGATTGCCCATAAGTGATGACAGCTTTAGCGCGGCCACGTAACACCGGAACCAGCTCTTTGAAATCAACACCGCGATCCAAACCCCCGCCGATCCACACGACCGGCTCTGTGAAAGCCTCTAGCGCTTTGATGGCCGCCTGGGCGTTGGTCGCTTTAGAGTCGTTGTAATAACGTACACCGTTGATGGTCGCCACATATTCCAGCCGATGCTCCACGCCGTGAAACTCGCGCAACGTTTGCGCCACCGCATCAAGCCTGGCCCCAGCGGCCAGTGTGATCGCAGTAGCTGCCAACGCGTTTTCCAAATTGAAATCGCCATGTAGCGCAACTTCATCCACAGGCAAGATCGCCTGCGTCTGACCGCCATTAATCACGTAGATTACACCATCTTGTGCATAAACCCCCTGCTCCACCGGGACGGTGCGGCTAAACCACCAGATATCGCTGGAAATCGTCTTCGCCACTTCCCGGCAAACCGGTGAATCGGCGTTTAAAACAGCAATGTCTCCGGCCTCTTGGTTGGCAAAAATCTTACGCTTCGACGCCACATAATCTTCCATGGTTTCGTGATAATCGAGGTGGGCAGGAAATACGTTTAACAAAGCCGCAATACGTGGGCGAAATTGTTCGGTCCCCTTCAATTGGAAACTGCTCAATTCGGCGACCAACCATTCGTCGCTCGTCACCCGTTCCACCACATCGGCCAACGCTTGTCCAATGTTGCCGGCTACTGTGCACTTCACTTGGGAGCGCGTCAAGATCTGCCCTACCAACGACGTCGTGGTGGTCTTACCGTTAGAGCCGGTGATACCAATCATCGGCGCCTTGGACAGCGCGCCCGCGATTTCCACTTCTGTCACCACAGGCACGCCGGCCGCCAACGCCTGCTGAACGGGCTTGGCCCGGTAAGGGATGCCCGGATTTTTAACCAGCATTTCTACTTGCTCGTGAATCAAATCATCAGGATGTTCACCGCAAATGACTGGAATGCCGAGCGCTTCCAGCTCATTCGCTTCTGGGCAAGCCGAACGTGGTTTCAAGTCGTTGACCACGACCCTCGCCCCCAAACGGTGAAGGAGCTTGGCGACAGCCACCCCGCTCCTTGCCAATCCCAGTACGACAACTGAACGACCTGTCCAGTTTTCCTTCGTCAAACGACTCATTTAATGAACACCTCTAACACGACTCCAATCACAGCGAGAATTAATCCCCACAACCAGAAAGTCGTTACCACTCGCCATTCGGACCAACCGACCAATTCAAAGTGATGGTGAAGCGGACTCATGCGGAAAACGCGTTTGCCGCGCAACTTGAACGAAGCCACTTGGATCATAACGGACATGGCTTCCAGTACAAACACCCCACCGATGATCGGCAACAAGAGTTCTGTTTTGGTGATAACCGCCAAAGCGGCGATCCCCCCACCCAAGGCCAAGGAACCGGTGTCCCCCATAAACACTTTGGCCGGATGGGCGTTGAAAACCAAGAAACCGAGCAACGCCCCGACGACAGCGACAGAGAAGATGGTAACCGTCGGATTGCTTTGCATATAACCAATGATGGCATATGCGCCATAGGCACAAACAGCAGTACCTGAAACCAAGCCGTCCAAGCCGTCAGTCAAGTTCACGGCGTTAGACGCCCCGATCATCATCACCAACAAGAGCGGCAGATACAGCCAGTTGAGCTGAATCGTCCATTCCGTTCCCGGAACCGTCACGTCAAAGATGAACCCGCCCTTTGGTGTACGTACTTGCAACAACACCCAGAATAAGACCAAACCGATAAATAATTGCCCGAATAATTTTTGGTTCGCCGTCAGACCCAGGTTGCGCTTCATCACGACCTTGATGTAATCGTCCAAAAACCCAAGAATCCCGTAACCCAGGGTAGCAAACAGCAAGAAGAATAAGTCGGCGTTAATGACGGACTCATTTTTGTTCAACAGTTGAATGCTGCTAAACGGAACCGCCGTAAGCGCGATCGCCGTCATGATGATGACCCCGCCCATGGTCGGCGTGCCCGCCTTTTTCAAATGCGCTTGTGGGCCTTCTTCACGAATGCTCTGCCCAAACTTCAACCTGCGTAAAATCGGAATAATCACCGGGCCTAATATCACCGCTATTCCAAACGCCACTGCAAGCGGAACCAAGAAGATGCGATAATCTATATTCCCCATTGTCTCCCTCTACGCTCCTTCTGTTAATTTTCGTATCACGATGTCTAATTGCACTGCTCTGGAAGCTTTTACGAGCAACAGGATATGCGCGTTCCCCTCAGCGGACAGCAGATGCGCCGCTTCTTCGTGGGAAGAGAAATGGTGGATGACGCACGCACTCCCTGAAGCGGCCGACCACGCACCTTCGGCGATCCAGCGGCCCCGTTCACCGACTGTATACAGTCGCGAAACCCCTTTTTCTACGGCATAAGCTCCCAGTTCCCTGTGGTATTGCTCTTCCATGCTCCCAATTTCTCTGATGTCGCCGAGCAACGCCCACTTTTCCTTCTCCGGCGCCAGCTCCATCAATAAGTCGATGGCTGCGCGCATGGATGTGGGGCTGGCGTTGTACGCATCATCAATGATGTCCATGCCGTTGGCTGCCTGTTTCAATTCTAGGCGCATCCCCGTCAGTTGCACTTTGGCCAATCCGCGGGCGATTGCCTCCTCTTCCATGCCCAAAGCCCGGCCGACCGCAACGGCCATCAAGGCGTTTTTGACATTATGCCTGCCCAAAAGTGGCAAAACAAACGGCGTGCCACACCGACGCGAACGGAAACGGAACCCTTCAACGCCGACCATCTCCACATCCACCGGTGACTCATCCAGCTCGTCGGACCAGCCCACACGCACCCTAGGATGCGGATCATCGGCCAACAATCCCGCCAACAGCGGCTCGTCTCCGTCATAGATGAGCGGCCCCCGCTCATTCAGTCCCTTTTTAATTTCCAATTTGGCTTTGGCTATTCCTTCCCGGCTACCGAGAAACTCCAGATGGGACTCCCCGATGTTGGTAATCACGGCCACATCCGGTTTAGCGAGGTGCGACAAAACCTCGATTTCGCCAGCATGGTTCATGCCCATCTCAACCACAGCCACTTGGGTATCTTCCGGCATGGACGTCAACGTCAAGGGAACCCCGATGTGGTTGTTCAAGTTTCCTTTGGTTTTATGTACCCGATACGCTTCCGACAACACGGCTGCGATCAAGTCTTTGGTTGTCGTCTTCCCGTTGCTGCCGGTCACTGCAACTACCCGTACTTGCATCTCATCCCGGTAGCTAGAGGCGATGCGTTGCAAGGCCGACAATGTGTCATCCACAACGATCAGCGGGATGGGTGGTGTTTCCGGCAACGGTTGTTGACAACTCCACAATGCCGCGGCCGCCCCTTTGTCCACCGCTTGATTCAGGAATTGATGCCCATCAAACCGCTCTCCGACCAGAGGGACATACAATTGGTTGGCCTGAAGCGTCCGGGTGTCCGTCGACACTCCCCGCACAAGCAGATGCCGCGCCGTGGGGGTGCCGATAAGTTTTCCCCCTGTGACATGGCTTATCCACTCACATGTCCGTTCCATGCTCATTGGCCGTTTCCTCCCTCCGTTCGCGCTTCGATGGCTTCCCGAGCCACTTGGCGGTCGTCAAAATCGTACCGCACCCCTTGAATCTCTTGGTACGTCTCGTGCCCTTTCCCAGCGATCAAAATAATGTCTCCCGGCTCGGCCAACCGGATCGCTTCTGTGATCGCTTGGCGGCGGTCAGCAATCGTGACAACTTTGTCCCGCTCAGCCGGGTCGATGCCTGCCAACATGTCTTCGATGATGGCTTCCGGCTCCTCCGAACGAGGATTGTCAGAAGTGAAAATCGTCCAATCACTGTACTTGGCCGCAATTCTGGCCATCAACGGCCGTTTGGTGCGGTCGCGGTCCCCACCGCATCCCACCACGCAAGTAACCTTCTTCTGCGCAAACTCGCGAATGGTGGTAAGCACATTTTCCAAACTATCCGGTGTGTGGGCATAGTCAACCAATACGGTATAAGGTTGGCCCGCATGCACTGGCTCGAATCGGCCGTTCACCCCCGGAATCTGCTCCAAGCTCCGTTTGATCTCAGCCAATGGCAATCCCTCGATCAAGCCGACACTAATAGCGGCAAGAGCATTGTACACGTTAAACTTGCCGATCAATTGGAGCGTCATCTCGCAAGAACCGCGGAATGTTTCCAATGTGAACGCGGTCCCGCGCCCGGTGATGCGAATGTTCGAGGCGCGCACATCCGCAGGGCGATCGATCCCGTAGGTAACCACTTGCGCCGGTGTGATCGCCGCGTAGTGGGCCGATGCCTCATCATCCACATTCAGCACAGCAAACGCATTTTCCCCCGGCTCGCTCGCATAACGGTTGCCCAATTGGCTGAAGAGGAGCCCCTTAGCTTGGCGATATTCTTCCATCGTCTTATGGTAATCCAGATGATCTTGCGTCAGATTGGTGAACACGCCAATGTGAAATTGACTACCGCGTGTCCGCCCCAATGCCAGACCATGCGAAGAGACTTCTATGACTGAATACTCACAACCCTCGTCCCGCATCATCCGAAATCCTTTTTGCAGATCATGCGCTTCCGGGGTCGTATGTTTGGCCGGAAAAATCTTGTCTCCGATCTTCATCTGGACTGTGCCGATCACCCCCGTGGGATGTCCGGCGTCACCGAGCAATTTCTCGATGAGATAGGAAGTGGTCGTTTTTCCGTTGGTGCCCGTGATGCCTATCAATTTTAATTCACGCGTTGGATGGCGGTAATATTCCGCCGCGACAACGGCCAACGCCCGCCGACTATCCGGCACCATGATGACCGGCACGTCGCTGTCGACCGGACTTTCCACCATCACGGCCGCAGCCCCGTTTTGAATGGCGGCGGGTACATACTGATGCCCGTCAACTGTGAAACCACGCACAGCAACAAATAAATCTCCCGGTTTCACAAGACGGGAGTCCATTTGGATGCCGGTGATTTCCACATTGGGATCTCCCGTCACTGTATGTACCAGCAACGGCCGGATCAACTCTTTCAACTGCATGTTGCTCCTCCTTTTCAAAAAAGCGGACAGACAAGCAAAAAGCCAGGTTCATCATTCCTGGCACAAGATGATGCACATCCACTATTTTAATCTCCTTTGTTTTATTTGTCACTTGTCACGCCATCATCCGCGGCGGCGCGTTGACAGGCCGCTCACGCCAGACAAACAGGGGAAACCCAGTAACTGCACCCGTTTCCCTTTTCTCTCCGTTTGCATTTTGTTTGCAAATTGTTTGCAAAGAAATCACAAAGCATCGGGCCGATTTCCCTGCTTTGGTGCAGAAGTCCGTCCATTTTTCTTCTCCCCATCACCCAGATAGATCTTAATTGTGGTGCCCTTTTTCACCCGCTGGCCGGGTTTTGGCATCTGATCGACCACTATGCGCCCCTCTCCGTACACTTGAAGCGGAAATGAGAACAAGCTGTTGCGAATGCGTTCAATATCTTGTCCGGTCAAATTGGGTGTGCCCACCAACGCCGGAGTCAGCGGTGTGTCTTCTGGTGGAATCTGATTTTTGCGCTTGGGCACTTTCATATAACGCAAGCTGTCTTCAATGATGTCGCCCACAATCGGCGCAGCGACAACACCGCCAAACTGGATGCCTTTCGGGTTGTCGACCGCGACGTAAACCACCAAACGGGGATCATCGGCGGGGGCAAACCCGATAAACGAAACAATATGGTTGTTTCTCATGTACCGTCCATCTGGCCCTACTTTCTGTGCTGTTCCCGTTTTACCACCCACCCGGTATCCATCGACGAACGCCTTGCGGCCAGTACCCCGTGCCACTACGCTTTCTAGAACGTTGCGAACTTGATAGGACGTTTCTTTGGAAATCACGCGTCGCTTAACCTTGGGTTTAATTTCTTCCACCAGCTCTCCTGTTTCCGGATCAGCCCATCCTTTGGCCAGGTGCGGTTCATACAGCACTCCGCCATTGATCGCCGCGGATACAGCGGCCACTTGCTGAATCGGTGTTACCGACACTCCTTGCCCGAAAGCGGTGGTAGCCAGCTCCACTGGCCCAACCCGGCTCTCTTTGAATAAAATGCCTTTGGCTTCACCGTTTAAATCGATGCCCGTTTTTTGGCCAAACCCAAATGTGCGGATGTATGAGAAAAGGGTGGTTTTGCCCAAGCGTTGCCCCAGGGTCACAAAACCGGGGTTGCAGGAATTCTCCACAACCTCTCGAAAGTTTTGATGTCCATGCCCACCCGCTTTCCAGCAACGCAAGCGGGCACCGCCGACCATGATATACCCAGGATCATTAAATGACTCGTTGAGACTTACTTTCTTCTCTTCTAATGCGGCCGCCAAAGTAATGATCTTGAAGGTGGAACCGGGTTCGTACGTTTTCCAGATTGGCAAATTGCGGTTGTAGATCAACGGATTGGTTGTCCGGTATTGATCGGGGCGAAAGGTAGGGCGGCTGGCCATCCCCAGCAACTCTCCCGTCCGCGGGTCCATCGCGATCGCCAAGATATTCTCCGGCTGGTATTCAGCCATCGCCTGATCCAGTTCGCGTTCAATGATGGTTTGGATCTGATAATCCAAGGTGGTGACCAAGTTCATTCCGTCACGGGGCGGTGTGTAGCGATCCACTCCACCGGGAAGCTTCTCCCCCCTGGCGTTGGTGCTGAATGACACGTAGCCCTTGGTTCCGCGTAGCTTTTCATCATAAATGAGTTCAATGCCCGCCAGCCCCTGATTGTCAATGCCTGTGAACCCCAGGACATGCGCTGCCATCGAGCCGTACGGATAATACCGCTTGCTGTCCTCCACGACGGCAATTCCCGGCAACCGAAGCCCTTGAATCTCACGAGCCTTTTCTTCGGATATTTTCCGACCCCACGGCGTGATGCGATTGATGACTTCCCTTTTGGTGATTTGTTCATAGATTTTTTCTTCAGGCCCCTGCAAAATGCTGGCCAGTATTTTCGCCGTCTTGGCCGGGTCCTTGAGCTGTGCCGGTATGGCCATGACCGATGGCGTGCTCACATTGTAAGCGAGCTCTTTTCGATTGCGATCAAGCAATTTCCCCCGCTTCGCTTCAAAAGGAATGTCGCGGCTCCACAGGTCTTTCGCCTTTTCCGCTAACCACGTACCTTGAAATAATTGGACATAAGCCAATCTACCCATCAACGCCGTCAATATGAAGACGGCAATGAGTAACAAGGAGAACAACCGTTTCCTGACTACTACCCGTCGACCACGCATGTTTTCCTTCCTCTCTTCCGGAGTCTCTTCTTACCTTCAAGCTATGTGGACGAGAAAAGAAAAATGACAAGCTTCCCGTGGCAACAAAAAACCAGTTGCCCTTGATGCAACTGGTGGTTTGATTGGCAAAGCCCGACTCGCTGCCAGGCTTTCCATCTATATCATTGACCGGCCGACCGCCTTTCAACGGAGTGCAGCGCTTCTCATTTTACGCCGTCCGCATACTGGTTTCGTTCGACTTTGCGAATCGGCAGGGCTTTCTCCAAGATGCTTTTGGCGACGGGAGCGGCTACCGTACCGCCTGACGCCTCTCCACCTTCCACAAACGGCTCATCAATGGCCACATAGACAACCAGGTCGGGATGGTCATAAGGAGCAAAACCAATGAATGAGACCATATGCTTGCCTTTCAAATATCCATTGCCGGCAGGGTCCGGCTTTTGGGCTGTGCCTGTTTTGCCGGCTACGCGATAGCCTGCCAAATCAGCCTTAGTTCCCGTTCCACTGCGCACCACTTCACGCAACAGCTCACGGGCCTTTTTGGCCGTCGACTCCTGAATAATACGTTTACTCTCGGGCTTGACCACTTTCACTTTGCGTTTAAGCTGAGGTTCCCACACCTCTTTCAAGACATGGGGTTTAATCCATTTTCCGCCGTTGGCCACAGCGGAAATAGCAGCAACCTGTTGAATCGGGGTGACAGATACACCTTGCCCGAAAGATGTGGCGGCCAATTCTGCCGGATAGAGGTCACGACCAAAAAACACGCCCCGTGCCTCTGCCGGAAGATCGATTCCGGTCTTTTTACCAAATCGCTCGGTAATCTTGCCGAAGCCGAACCGGTCAATGTAATCAGCCAGTTTCTTGGGCCCCAACGCCTTGCCCAGCAGAACAAATGCCACATTGCTCGATTGCTTGACACCTTCCCGGAAGCTGATCTCCCCCCATCCGGTGCCATTCCAATCGCGAATGATTTGGCCAGCGATATTGATCGCACCCGATTGGAAAGTCTTGTTTGCGTTGAAGATCCCCTCTTCAATCGCCGCGGCCAATGTCACGATTTTAAAGGTTGACCCCGGTTCGAATTGGCTTTCAATCGCTCGGTTGGTCCGATTTTCGTCATTCAATGTGGATGCGTACGAGTTTGAATCAAATGTCGGTCGGCTGGCCATGGCCAAAATCTCGCCAGTGTGAGGATCTGCTACAATTGCCGTTCCGCCTTTGGCTTGATAATTTGTGATCGCTTCTTCCAGCTCCAATTCGACCTGCGATTGAATTTGAGAATCAATAGTAAGTACGAGATCTTTCCCTTGTTGCGGCGGTTGGTTTTGATCTGGCGTGTCCGAAATCATCATGCCATTTTTCGCCTTGAGATATTTGACATAGCCCGCTTCGCCACGCAACAGCTTGTCATATACCTGCTCGACGCCGCCGACGGCTTTGCCATCCACATTCACAAACCCCAAAAGATGCGCAGCTGTTGAACGGGTATACTGACGCATTGTTGTTGAAAAGGCATAAATACCATGGATCTTCCCTTTTTCCCGCAACGCTACGACTTGACGGTATACGTTTTCGGGATATTTGTATTTGCCTTTGTCCCTAAGCTCAACTGAACTATCTTTCACGCTCAATTTGCGAATCAACACATCCCGGTCGATCCCCAGAATGGGCGACAGCGCATTTGCCGTCCCCTTCACATCTTTGACTTTGCTTGTATCGGCAACAAAATAGTAAGCGTCCACTTCCCATGCTAATGGTTGTCCCTTGGTTCGGTCATAGATACTGCCACGCTTCGGCTTGATCTTTTCTGATTTGATCCACTCTTCTTTCGCCTGAGCCAACAGCTCATCATGGTTAAAGGTTTGCAACCAAAACAGGCGGAAAATCAGCACAACCAAACAGAGCAACCATAGGAGTCCGATCAGAAGAGAACGCTCTTTGCTCTTCTTAATCAGCGAGCCCATGATTCAGCCTCTCCCATCTACGAATCCATTTCTTTGGTGATGCTGTTAGTCGATGAAATATCTCTCATCATGGCCGAATCGACGGGAGGTATTTGGGGGCGGTCAATTCCAAGCCGTTGCTCTCCGCAAACTTTCGAATCCGCTCAACATCCGCCAGCTTTTTTTTCTCCGTCTCCAGTTTGAAATTGACCTTGTGCGCTTCTTCAATGGCCGCGTTCGTTTCTTGCAACGCCACATTCAATTCGTTGACTTTGGCATATTTGGACAAAACCACCAACGCTAACGCCACACAGACGATGACGCTAGACAGGTATAGCAACTTTTCGCCCACCGTGACGGTAGTGCGGGGCGCTTTTTGTTTTTTGTCCCGCACTTTCGTATAAGGCTTCTCAAAGGGGCGGGCAACCGCAACGTTATATTGATCCCGTCTCATATATGAATCCTCCTCACGCTACCGACTTCTCCTTCATCCCTCTTTTTTATATTTTCTCTGCGACCCTCAATTTGGCAGAACGTGCTCTTGGATTTCTCTCTATTTCTTTATCTGTTGGTAAAAGCGGTTTCCTCGTGATGATCTTTAGCCGCGGTGTCTGTCCGCAGGTACAGACCGGAAAGGTAGGCGGACAAACGCATCCTTTGGCTTCTTCTAGAAAAAACTGCTTGCATATGCGATCTTCTAACGAATGGAATGTGATGACGCTGATTCGGCCTTGTGGGCGGAGAAGCCCGACCGAGTCGGCAAGCGCATCGCGAAACGCGTTCAATTCATCATTGACGGCGATACGGATCGCTTGAAATGAGCGTCGTGCAGGGTGTGGCCCCGTTCGGCGCGCTGGCGCGGGCACGGCTTGCTTGATGATGTCGACCAATTGCAGTGTGGTCGATATTGGCGCCTTGCTACGCTCTTTCACGATCATTTTAGCGATGCGGCGTGAAAACTTCTCTTCCCCGTATTCAAACAGGATGCGGACAAGCTCCTCTTCAGGCCACTCATTCACTACCTGATAGGCGCTCAACTCCTGCTCTTTGTCCATTCGCATGTCCAAGGGGGCTTCTTGGTGGTAGCTAAAACCTCTTTCTCCCTGATCCAATTGCGGAGAAGATACCCCCAGGTCAAACAGTATGCCATCAACCGATTCAAATCCCAACCCTTTAACGGCACTGGAGATGTGCCGAAAATTGGTTTTGACCAAATGGAGCCGACAAGAAACGCCGACCAAGCGCTCCTCGGCATGATCAAGCGCCATCTGGTCTTGATCCAAACCGATCAGCGTGCCTGACGGACCCAGTTGCTCAGCAATGAGGCGACTGTGCCCCGCCCCGCCTAGCGTGCAGTCGACATACACCCCGTCCGGCTTCAGATTTAAACCAGCCACTGCTTCTTCTCGTAATACAGTTACATGTTCAAACACATTGTTCATCCTTTGACTACAGATCCAGATCTACTATGCTTTCTGCGATCTCATTAAATGATTCCTCGGAGCTCTCATAATACTCATCCCACCGCTCCTTGCACCAAATCTCTACGCGTGAGGAGACGCCGATGATGACGCATTCCTTTGTCAGTTGAGCAAATTCGCGGAGATGGTTGGGTATGTTAACGCGGCCTTGTTTGTCCAATTCCGCTTCACAAGCTCCTGAGAAAAAAAAGCGCGTAAATTTACGTGCATCTGCTTTGGTAAATGGAAGGGTTTTTAACTTCTGTTCTAATTGTTTCCATTCGGATTGAGGGTATGCAAACAAACAGTGGTCCAATCCGCGGGTTATAACAAATGAATCGCCAAGTCCCTCTCTAAACTTGGCTGGCACAATGATCCGTCCTTTTTCATCGATATTGTGCCGAAATTCACCCATGAACATCCCACTGTCACTCCCCTCTCTCCCCCTTCCCTACCACTTCCCTCCACTTTCCACCACATTGGTAATTATACCACACGCCCATTAAAAAATCCTGCACTCATGTGCAGGATTTAACAGCCCGATTTACATCATTTTCCATTTATTCTAGTTCCCAGCTAGCCAGGTATTTTTCCTGCGCCGGGGTCAAACTGTCGATTTGGACACCGTTAGCCTCCAAGAAGTACCGGGAGACTTGCTCATCGATTTGGTACGGTACATCCAGCACGCGCGGACCGATCTGTTCATGGTTCTCCGCCACGTACAACAGCGAGAGCGCTTGGAGAGCAAAGGTCATGTCCATGATTTCCGCTGGATGTCCATCACCCGCGGCCAAGTTGACCAAACGCCCTTCAGCGAGCAGGTATAGCTTCCGCCCGTCGGCAAGGGTGTACTCTTCAATGTCCTTGCGTACCGTTTGTTTGCTGACGCTCATTTGCTCCAGCGCTTCTACATCGATTTCCACATTAAAATGGCCGGCATTGGCCAAAATCGCACCATGTTTCATCTCGCGGAGATGGTCGGCGTTCACCACGTTTTTGTTGCCGGTGGTGGTCACGAAATAATCCCCTTGCTTCGCCGCTTCGCTCATCGGCATGACCAGGTATCCGTCCATGTACGCCTCAGTCGCTTTAATTGGATCAACTTCGGTCACAATGACGCGAGCCCCAAGCCCTTTGGCCCGCATAGCCACGCCGCGTCCACACCAGCCGTAGCCGACCACGACGACGGTTTTGCCGGCGACCACCAAGTTGGTGGTGCGATTGATTCCGTCCCACACCGATTGGCCCGTTCCATACCGGTTGTCAAACAAGAATTTAGAGCAAGCGTCATTAACGGCAATCATCGGGAACCGCAACTCTTTTGCTTTTTCCAACGCGCGTAGGCGCAATATGCCCGTCGTGGTTTCTTCGCAACCGCCTTTAACATTCTCCAGGAGGTCAGGGCGCTCACTATGCAGGATTCCCACAAGGTCTCCGCCATCATCAATTATGTAATCCGGCTTTTCTTCCAAGGTTTTGATCAGGTGTTCTTTGTATTCTTCCGGCGTGGGATCGTATTTAGCATGAACGGTGACCCCCGCTACCGCCAGTGCCGCCGCAATATCATCTTGGGTAGAAAGCGGATTGCTCCCGGTGATGATCACTTCTGCACCAGCGTCGCGAATCAATTCGGCCAGGCAAGCGGTTTTCGCTTCCAAATGCAAAGAGATCGCTACTTTTTTGCCAGCCAGAGGCTTCTCCACCGATAACCGTTCGCGCAAGCGGTTTAACACGGGCATGTGTTCCTTGGCCCAATCCATTTTCAGGCGTCCCGCCGGAGCTAGGTTAACATCGCGGATGGTGCTTTTATCCAAACTATTCATGTCGCTCCTCCTCAAATGCATGCGTTACTTTATTCACCAACAGATATATTATACATCAAGTAATCCCATTAACAAATTCGGATTATAAGAACATACAATAATGCACATGCCGCCGCCCTTCGCCGACCAGCGGGGTTTCCAACAGGCGGTGTAGCCAATCCAATCCCCAAGCGTTCCAAAGGGAAAGGAAGTTATACACCCGTTCTTGCAATTTGCCGTCAGGCGTGACGGCCAGCGACAGCTCCTCCCAATGGCGCAATTCAACCTGGTGTTTCTCCCGCACGGCTCTCTCAGCGAAATGCTGGTAATACTCTACTTGCGCCAAAATTTTGCCCAGGTTCTTTTGCCCGATTTCCCGCGTATTTCTGCCAATCCCCTGCTCCAGATCATTTATCAGCGCCTCGTATTCCTGCTCGATGATCTGTTTGGCCGTGGCAAAGCGTTCCGCAAGTGCAAAGGGTACCCGCTCTGCTAACCACGCTTCCCGTTTGTCATCGAGGCCGGCCAGCACATCTGTCACAGAAAGCCCGAACTCATTCATGCGCTTTTGCACCCTGCGGTCCAGAATCGTCACCTGTAGGCGGGGTAGCACGATCGGCATGCGCAAACCCACTTGTGCAAAGGCTTGCTTGAGCAAACCCCAATAAGCCACTTCACCGGGCCCACCCACAAAATAAAGAGTTGGAAATAGATATTCCTGCATCAATGGCCGGGTGATAACGTTATTGCTCAATCGCTCCGGCGCCTCGTGCGCGATGTTGACCAGTTCGGCTTGCGTCAACCGCGTTTCGCCGTTTTTTGTTACCCAGCCTCCCACACCGCGGTACAAGGCTTGCCGTTCACCCGCTTCCAGTAAAAACAGATTCCCTTGCCCATCTTGCAAATGTACTGGTTCGGTAAGGCCGGACGCCACCAATCCGGCGCTCGCTTGTTGCACCCGCTCTTGAATTGATGCGCTTTGATCAATCAAAACAGTGAAAAACGACGCTTCCAAGCGGCGCAAGCCAGGATCAGCCGAGTCGATCAACAGAAGCCCTTCCCGACCGAACAGGCGGTGCATGATCCGTGCGAAATGCCGTGTCCAGCCGACGGGGCCCTCCAATAACTCTTGCATCTCCTCCAGCCATTCCCGTTTCGCCGCACCGTCCCCCATGATCTGGGTCAATGTTTGCAGGTAGGCTGACATCTCCTCTGGTTGCATCATTTGCATGGACACGGGTTGCTTGCCTGACAGCGGCCCCGTCCATTCCACTTTGGTCAAGCCGTCATGGCGGTCATGCACATGGATGTGATTCACTTCTTCGCTGTCGTGGTCTTCACCCGCAATCCAAAACACCGGAATGACAGGGCGCCCTAATCGGGCTTCTTCCTGTTTCGCCAACTGGATCAGTGTGATCGCTTTATACAAGGTATACAATGGGCCAGTCATCAACCCCGCCTGTTGCCCACCGATAACAACCAAGCTTTTGGGATCTGCCAAGCGGGTCAGGTTGCGCTCGACAACCGGATGCAACAGCTCTGGAGTGTGATACGCCCGTATGACCTCGGCCAGCTCGGCCCGATCTGCACCGCGCCACTCCCGCTCAATGTATTCCAATCGACTCGAAACGCTACATTCATCCCATGGATTATACTCATAAAAAGCCCGCACCCATTCGTCATCAGCTAGATAACGCTCCATAAACGGGTTGCCAACGGGTAGCCTGCTCGCTTTGATTTCCATATGTGACTCCTTCTTTATCGTATACTTTGCTTACCTTTCTATAGTATATCACGAAAAGTTCATAGAACGGGACGCTGAAATCGCACCAACATGCTGAGAAAAACGCCTGCGAGCGATGCAAAGGCCGAAAACCAATAGACACTTGACACTCCCGCGGCAACCACTTGCGGAGGCAAGGCCACATCCGCTGTCCAAAACAACAGCCGGGCATCAGCCGCGGTGAAAATTCGGCTCACGGTGAGAAGGCCGATCGCTCCCCCCGCCACGCGAAACATCCCCAACGCCATCATGCCGCTGCGCATGCGTCGATTGGGCATCCAAGCAAACAGCGGCTGATGAACGGGCGCAGCTAGCACAAAACTCAGGCCGAAACTAAGCAAACCAAACGCGGTGAATGACCAGACAAACGGCGGGTTTAACGCCAAAGCGAGAAAAGACAGTGCACTCAATCCATACCCGAACACTGCCGTCCACCGAAAGCCCCATGCTCTCGCCACCGACTGCACCAATGACAGTGCAAACAAAGAGCAAAGCAACAAGTAACTGAACAATGCGCCAGCAGTGATATGATCAAATCCGTAACTGTACGCAGCCCAAAAAGGTACTAGCACGAACCCCGTCCAAATGAATCCAGATAGTCCGGCTTGGCCGTACAGAAGCCAAAACCGCCAATTGGCGAAAAGATGCGGTTCAAAAAACGGTTGGTTTTTTTGCCGTTCCACCATCAACAACGGAACAATCATTCCCACGCCCATGATCCACAAAGGTAACACATCCGGTTGCGCGATAGCACGCCATCCACCCAACAAATCCGTCTTCGTCAATCCAGCCATGACGAAAAACAAGATCAGCCCGAAAAAGAAAATGGACGCCCCTCCGGTAGCGCGCATTCGTTGAGGGCGGTCGGAACAAACCCATCTGCGGGATACGGCAAACAAAGCCACGCCTCCCAACCCGTGGAACAAAAAGGCGAACCGCCATCCGAGCAACTCAATAAGTCCTGAAACCAACCACGGGGTGGCAGCCACCGCGCTCCCCAACACCAACATGGCCATCCATTGCCATTGTCGATTTTGTTGAGCCATGATGCGACGAACCTGCGCGGAAATATAGGGAATGGCACCACCTATGCCCACTGCTTGAATGATTCTTCCACACATCAAGCACATCCAAGACTTGACCGTGAACACCATCCACGTTCCCACAAACAAAAGCCCCAGCGCGACATGCAATATTTTCATGCGTCCTATGCTCATCGCCGCATTTTCCATCACCGGCAAAGCCATGGAAAAAACAGCAAGGTGCAACGAGATGGTCCACACTCCCCAATGAATGGGCACATGATACTCACTCATCACAAAAGGCAAGGCCGGAGCCAGGATGATCGCATCGATGGTGATCGCAACCATCGCCACTATATACGTTTCTAACGTGAACCGTTTAAAACGTGTCAACATACTCCCTCCAGCGTGTTCAACATCCAATCTACGCTTCTTTGTCCTGAACCCGTCGCATCAACTCTGCATTGACGGGGGTGGGGATGCCCCATTTGGCGCCTAGTTCCGCCACCGCCCCATTGATATGGGCAATTTCCGTCTTCCGTCCTCGCTTCATATCCTGCAACATAGACGAGTGGTTGCGAGCGGTCAAACGAATGACCCGTTCCACCCTTTCCTTCACAGCGGCTGGGTCAAGCCGGACGCCTTCCGCGCGGGCAACGCGAACCGTCTCTTCAATGATCGCCCGCTTCATTTGTTCGTACCGCGGATGTCCCACTTCGCCGTTTGGCACGTCCTCCAATGCCGTCAAGGGATTGATGACGCAATTTACGGCTAGTTTTTCCCAGATCCGGACCAAAATGTCTGGATCCCATGCAATCTTTTGTTCCAGTTGCCATAAGCGCTCCAATGCGGGATGCGGTTCCCTGCGCGAATCTGGATACGGGCCGACCCACGTTTCGCCGTTGCCGGTATGCGCCACCTGATTCACCCCCAACCGCAAAGCGCCTTCCGTGGTCACGGCCAAGTAGGTGCAAGCCTGTGCAGACAGTTTCTTGACTATTTCCCCATGCCCCCATCCATTCTGCCAAAACAAGACCTGCGTTTCCTCATGGGTCAAGGCCGCAATCACCGGGGTGACCGCCGGCAGATCCATTTGCTTCACCATGACGAACACACTGTCAGCTTTACCGGCTGGAAGGGATGAGCTGGCACACGCTTCTGCCGGCACGGTCCATTCGCCGCCCGACAAGCTTTGCACGGTGATTCCCATCTTCTTTATTGTGGCGGCCTGGCTTTGCGTCCTCACAATCATTGTCACCGGAAAACCCGCCCGTGCCAATCGGGCACCCCACAAAAGCCCCAACGCGCCGCCACCGATGATGGCCGTTTTCATCTCGCCCCCTCCTCTCATATGAAAAAGGAGCCAACAGCTGAAGGCTCCTCTTTTATCATACACATGTTATCACACCGGATAAACCGGATGTTTTCGCTCACTAAATTTCATTTGCTTGCTTTCGTAGGCGGAAAATCTCCGTATCAATTCCCCACGCAAATCATCTGGGGCTACAATTCCATCCACAATCAATTCACTCGCTAACCGGTAGATGTCGATGTCCTTACGGTACTCTTCCCGTTTGGCCATGACAAATTCGGTTCGTTCAGGCTCTTCCAGTTCGGCGATTTTATTGCTGTACACGGCGTTGACAGCCGCCTCGGGGCCCATGACCGCGATCTGCGCCGTGGGCAAGGCCAAACAGCAGTCCGGTTCAAACGCCGGGCCAGCCATGGCGTACAAGCCGGCGCCATACGCTTTGCGGACGATGACGGAGATTTTGGGTACTGTGGCCTCCGACATTGCCGATATCATCTTAGCTCCATGGCGAATGATTCCGGCCCGCTCCACCTGTGTGCCGATCATGAAACCCGGCACATCAGCCAAGAACAATAAAGGAATATTATACGCATCGCATAAATTGATAAATCGCGTCGCCTTATCCGCGGAGTCGATAAATATCACTCCGCCTTTCACTTTGGACTGGTTGGCGATAATCCCCACCGGCCGGCCGTCAATCCGGGCAAAGCCAGTGATCATCTCTTTAGCAAATAATGCCTTCACTTCATAAAAGGAATCTTCATCAATCAATCCCCGAATCAGCTCCTGCATGTCAAATGGCGCATTCTGGTGATCGGGGATTACTTTGGACGGCGGCCGGACTCCCTGTTCGGGCGACTTGCCTACAACAGGTCGGTGCGGCGCTTGATAGTTGGCGGGCATATAGCTTAAGTAGCGGCGGCAGGATGCGATGGCCTCTTCTTCACTGACTGCCAACACATCGCCGCAACCGCTTACTGTACAGTGCATACGGGCACCGCCCATTTCTTCCAGCGTCACTTTTTCCCCGATCACCATCTCTGCCATCCGCGGCGATCCCAAGTACATGCTCGCGTTTTTGTCGACCATGATGACAATATCGCAAAAGGCTGGGATATACGCTCCTCCCGCCGCAGACGGGCCAAACAGGACGCACACTTGCGGAATCATGCCCGACAGTTTCACTTGGTTATAAAAGATGCGACCTGCTCCCCGGCGTCCTGGGAACATCTCGATCTGGTCGGTGATCCGCGCCCCCGCGGAGTCTACTAGGTAAATCAGCGGCACTTTTAACTTCTCCGCCGTCTCCTGAATGCGGATGATTTTCTCGACTGTTCGGGCGCCCCATGAGCCAGCCTTCACCGTGCTATCATTAGCCATGACGCAAACCATTTGTCCGTTCACTTTGCCCATGGCCGTCACAACGCCGTCTGCCGGCAGGTCACCCGCTGAAAAATTGGCGAACAGCCCGTCTTCCACCTGAAAATCATCATCAAATAATAGCTCCAAGCGTTTGCGCACAAACAGTTTCTGCTGTTGCTGCAATTTTTCGTGATATTTGGGCGCTCCCCCCGCTTTCACTCGGGTTTCGCTCTCAGCCAGTTTCGCTATCAATTGGTCATTCATCGGTTCCACCCCTTATTCTCCGCGATATTGCGGTTTTCTCTTTTCTTGAAAAGCGGCCAAGCCTTCCAGGCGATCTTTGGTTGGGATCAAGACATCGTAGGCTTTGGTTTCCAACAAAAGCCCTTCACCTATGTCCGTCTCCAATCCGTGGTCGATGGCCCATTTGGCTTGTATCAATGCCAATGGGGCATTTTGCTTCAAGGTTTCAGCCCACTCCCAAGCAAGGCTCAGCACCTCCCCCGGTGCTGAAATCGCATTTACCAGACCCATCTGCAATGCTTCGGCAGCACCGAACCGTTTGGCCATGAGGATCAGTTCCTTCGCTTTGGCCACGCCGACCAACCGCGGCAAGCGCTGTGTTCCACCCGCCCCCGGAATGATGCCAAGCGATGTCTCTGTCAATCCCATCCGTGCCGCCTCATCCATCAACCGCAAGTCGCACGCCAAAGCCAGTTCCATTCCCCCGCCGAATGCAACCCCGTTGATCGCCGCGATGGTAGGCTGAGGCAACTCCGCGATGCGGGTGAAAGTGTCACGTATCAGCACAATAAACTGGCGCACATCCTCTTCTGTGAACGTCTGGCGCTCTTTCAAATCCGCGCCGGCGCAAAACGCCTTTTCCCCAGCACCAGTGAAAATGACCACGCGCGTATCGCGCTCCTCCCGCAGCACTTCCGTCAATTGGGATAATTCTTGCAACAACGGGCGATTTAATGCATTGTGGGATGCCGGTCGATTAAGCGTTACCAAGGCAATTCCGTCGCGCCGTTCCAAGCGGATCGCGTTCATGACTCATCTCCCCTTTTCTCTTGTCTTTTTTGCGCCAGATGGCTTTGCAACACTTTGGAAGGCAACGGCCGGCGACATTTGGTCTGCACAAATTCACTCGTTTCGCAGACGCGCGCCAGATCGATGCCGGTATCGATTCCCTCTTGTTGCAACAGGTATAAGACATCTTCCGTGGCCAAGTTTCCTGATGCGCCTGGCGCGTAGGGACATCCGCCCAATCCACCTAAGGATGTGTCCAACGTGCGCACACCCATCTCCAGCGCCGTATAGGCATTAGTCAGCCCCGTGCCCCTGGTGTCATGGAAATGGCCCGCGATCTGCGTCAGGGGAATATGTTGCTGACACTCTTGTAACAGGCTTTTCACCGCTTTGGGCGTAGCTACGCCAATCGTGTCGCCAAGCGAAATCTCATACACCCCCATCTGGAGCAATTGCTCACACACGCGCAACACCTGCGCTGTTGACACCTTTCCTTCGTAAGGGCAACCAAATACCGTCGAAACATACCCTCGCACACGGATACCTTGCTCTTTGGCCATCTCCATGACTTCACGCAACACCGGATACGTGTCGCTGATGCTCTTGTTGATGTTCTTGCGGTTGTGCGTCTCACTAGCCGACATGAAGACAGCCCACTCGTGAATGGGCGTTTGCGCGGCCCGCTCTGCTCCTTTGCGATTCGGAACGAGCGCTCGATAGACAACATCGGCAAGAGAAGGCAATTGATGCGCCAATTGGGTAGCGTCAGCCAACTGCGGAATCCAACGCGGAGAGACGAAAGAAGTTACCTCCAGGTGGCGAACACCCGCGGCCAAAAGCCCTTTCGCCACTCTCACTTTGTCTTCCGTTCCCAATATGATCCGTTCATTCTGCAATCCGTCCCGTAAGCCCACTTCTACTAGTTTGATCTGCATGCGTTCCCCCCCTGGCTTACTCCAATTCGATCAACGCCGCTCCATCCTCGACAAAATCACCCACTTGCACCTTGATTTCTTTCACAGTACCTGCCACTTCGGCCTGAATAGGAATTTCCATCTTCATCGATTCCAGCAAGATCACATCTTGCCCCACTTCAATCCGCTCCCCCAGTTGCGCATGAATCGCTAACACCACGCCTGCCATTGTCGATTTTACTTGTGCCATACGCATTCCCTCCTATTTGAGTTGAGATATGATTTGCGTGTCGTATTTGCCTGACGTAAACATCGGCTCCTGGGCCAATCGGCGTAACAAGGGCAGATTGGTTTTGATCCCCTCCACTTTAAAGGCCTCCAAAGCCTGGTGGCTCTTGGCGAGAGCCTCTTCTCGGTTGGAACCGCTTACAATCAATTTGGCCAAGAGCGGATCATAGTAAGGTGACACCATCGTGCCCTCCTTCACTCCCGCATCGACGCGAATCCCTTCACCCGTAGGCGGTTCAAACACCGTGATCATGCCCGGAGAAGGATAAAACGTCACTGGATCTTCCGCGTAAATCCTCCATTCGATCGCATGTCCCTGCACCGAAACATCTTCTTGTTTTAGAGCAAGCACTACTCCGCAAGCAAGATCACATTGCATCGCAACCAGGTCCAACCCAGTGATCATTTCTGTCACGGGATGCTCCACTTGCAACCGCGTATTCATCTCCAAAAAATAAAACTCCCCATCCGAACCGAGCAAGAACTCAACCGTTCCCACTCCTGTATACCTCACCGCTTGGGCAGCGGCCACGGCAGCTTGGTACATCCGCTTCCTTATCGTCACATCCAGCGTTGGAGCCAAACTCTCTTCAATCACTTTCTGATTGCGCCGTTGCACAGAACAGTCTCTTTCAAACAGATGGATCACTTGTCCATCCGCATCCGCGGCGATCTGTACTTCAATATGGCGGGCAGGTGAGACCCACTTTTCAATATAAACAGCCGCATCGCCGAAATAGGCGCGAGCTTTGGTTTGAATCGAGGCATACGACTGCCTCAGCGCTTCTTCGTTCGGACAGACTTGCATCCCGATTCCGCCGCCGCCAGCGCTCGCTTTGATCATGACGGGATAACCGATTTCCGCGGCGGCCTGGCATGCCTCCTCCAACGATGCAAGCGCCCCCGTCCCCGGAGCGATCGGCACACCTGCTTGACTCATAGTGGCACGAGCCGTCACCTTGTCTCCCATCATCTGGATCACTTCCGGTTCCGGTCCAATCCATCGGACCCCCGCTTCTTGAACCCGTTTGGCGAACTGGGCGTTTTCCGACAAAAAACCGTATCCGGGATGCAGAGCATCTGCTTGGGTGCGCTTAGCCGCATCCAAAATCGCCTCTTGGTTGAGGTAACTTTTGGCCACAGGCGGCGGCCCAATGCAGATGGCTTCATCCGCCATCTCCACAAACGGCATCATCCGATCCGCTTCTGAATAAACAGCCACGCTTTTCCAGCCACGCTCTTGACACGTGCGGATGATCCGACAAGCGATTTCCCCACGGTTGGCAATCAGCACTTTTCGCAAATCCAGCCTCACCTCACCTGATTGCATTCTTATTAAAAATATTTCTATCGCAAAAAATTCGACAATTATTTATTTTAATCCTTCTCAGAATAACATGATCACTTTTAGGATACAATGAAAAACGAAGAATCCCTAGGAGGGAGCGCATGAAAACTTTTCAGGTGGAACACCTCAAGATCAATTACAAAACATTAGAACAATTCACTCAGTTCTACGAATACGGTTTGCAAGAGTTATCCATGTTGGACGATCTACGTGCCAATCTGGTCGAAAACGATAGCCACTCCCCATTCTACGGCATCTACCTAGAAGGGGAGCTGGCAGCACGCCTCAGCCTGTATCTGATTGATGCCAAATACGACCGTTATTTCCAACCAGCCCAACACCACTACGAAATCTGGAAACTAGAAGTCTTGCCGCAATATCGGGGGCGAGGACTTGGCTGGGCATTGGTCGCCCACGCCCAAAGCATGGGGTTGCCCATCAAAACCAACGCTCGCTGGCGATCTGGCCCGTTTTGGTTGAAAATGGGCTTTGTCCCCGTCTATGCCCCCCCTTCCCGCGACCGCGACGAAAGCCCTTATGTCTGGCTCCCGCCAGGAGATGAACGGAGAGATTAACGTTTAAAAAGACCCACACAAACGTTGTATGCGGGTCTTTTTTCGTTATTTGTCCAGACGCTCCAGGTTGCCGTTTTCCTCCATCCGGAATTTCGCTTTGCTGAGTGCCTCGTCTTCTTCCGTCAGCAAAGCCATTTTTCGCGCGCGCTCCATGATTTGCACCAAGGTCCGATAATCATCGTTCACCAGTCGGTAATCACTCTGCACGTGTTCCAGATGCGCTTTCATTTCGTTGTTTTCGGCCTCTAGCTTGCTAAGAAGCGCCTCTTTCTCCTCAATTTCTTTTTCCAACAATTTTTGTTGGCGTTTTAGCTCAGCCACTTCATTCTTGTATTGCCGCAAGAAACGGATGATATTGTCAATCGTATACAAGGAATCGCCGGTCGCATCCTCGCCGGATTTGACCCGGTGAGACTGGCTGCGATTCCGTTCTTGCAATCGCTTCTGTCGTTGCGACTTGGCAATTTGAATCGCCGCCTCATATTTTTTTCGCACGGTGCTGTTCCAGCGAAAACCGCAAGCAGCCGGTGTCCGCCCCAGCTTTTCCGCCACTTCCTCAAATGCCGAGAGTTGCGTGCCGCCTTCGCGGATATGCCTGAGCGTCACTTCGGCCAAGATCATATCATCATCCGGTGTCCACGCATCCTGGCGCTTTACAGCCATACGAGTACCTCCCATCTTCCACAGCTCATGCGCGTCTAACAAACGTTTCCGTTTTATCTTTATGCAATTGATATAAAACATAGTATATGGCTCTACTAATTTTTATTGCCATGTGGAAGAGGAAGTATACACGATTCCCCGCGGCTTACCGGTGTCATACGCCTTAACCTAAGCGGTTTGGCTGCAGCTTATGATTTCCGCCGCGCCAAAAATTCGCGTACCGCTTGCGCATGCTCTTCTGATTCCCACAGACTGGCGCACTGTTCCGCCTCCCGGGCATACAGCTCCGCCGAGGGCACACCCCGATTCACCTCTTCAGCCAGCCCCTTATAAAATCGGATGATCTCCAGCGGCGCCTTCGCCACTTGTTCGGCGAACTCCTGTACAGCCTGGTCAGCCCGCTCTCCATCGAGCAACACATCAACCAACCCGGATGCCTTCGCCTCGGACGCAGACAGAATCTGTCCTGTCAGTAGCAGGGGCAGAGCTCGTGCTGGCCCGATCTTCCGCATCAAGCGTCCCGCTCCTCCCCATCCAGTGGTAATGCCCAGCTTCACTTGGATCATGCCGAACCGGGCCGTCGCCGAAGCAAAACATAGATCGCAACTAGCCACGATTTCGCAGCCCCCACCAACAGCCGCCCCTTCGACAAATGCAACCGTCAATGGCGCCAATCCATGGACCCGTTCCAAAATTCGTCCCATCCGCTCCATGATCGGCTGGATTTCATGTTTGTGCCCATATTGGTGCAACGCATCCAAATCCCCACCGGAAACAAAAGCTCGCTCATCTCCGGAGAAAATGACCACTTTGCACTGTGGATCTTGTTCGATCTCAGTCAAGACTTGTTCTAGCTCCCCCATCATTTGCGGATTGACCGCGTTTCTCACATCTGGGCGGTGAAAACGGATCCATTGGATCGGCCCTTGTTTTCGCACAAGAAGTGTCTGCATTTTGAACATCCTTTCCCTTTTGCTTGATACAAGCGATGCCTGAGGGTATAATAAGCATGTTAGAATATGGCGACAGTGGATGCCCTTACATAACGCATCCAAGTAGGAAGGAGTGTGGCACATGGACCGCATGTTTCGCGTCCTCGGCTTCTGGACTTTCGTGATTGCACTCATGTTCTTAGCGGGTCATATGTACATTCCGGCGGCCCTGTTCGCGGTACAAACGATTCTGTTTGTCGTGTTAGGCTACCTGAAGCTGACCGAAAGAACCTATATGTATCTTTTCGGTGGATATATGTTCGTGTCGTTTGTCGGCATGGTCTGGTATTCCACATTTATGATGCATTAATCAGTGCACAGCTCCCGGATTCACAGGGAGCTTATTTTTATGGTCAAAAAAGGACTCGGAACACATCAAGAGTCCGAGTCCTTCCCAACATGCGTCAGGCCAAGCTCTGAATCGTCACATTGGCTTCAGTGTCCGCTTCGTAATCAACCCCATCGGTTTCAAATCCGAAGAGTTGGAAGAAATCTCTGCGGTACCCTTCAATATCCGAAAGCTCCTTCAGATTATCCGAGTCCACCTTGGACCAACGGGCTGACACTTCCGCTTGCACATCCTCCCGCATCTCCCAATCGTCGATACGGATGCGCCCTTCCTCATCCACCTGCACCTCGCCGCCGGTGTACAGGCGTTCGTTGAACAATCGATACATCTGCTCGATGCATCCTTCATGCAGGCCTTTTTCTTTCATCACTTTGTACAAAAGCGATATGTACAGCGGCACTACTGGGATCGCCGAACTGGACTGGGTAACAAGCGCTTTGTTTACTGATACATACGCCTCGCCGCCAATCTTCTTCAACTGCTTGTCCAGCTCATGAGCCGTCGCCTCCAGGTGGTTTTTGGCACGACCCACGGTTCCCTCGCGATACACGGGATGCGTCACAACAGGACCGATATACGAGTATGCGACCGTTTTGGCACCTTCATTCAACACGTCGGCCTCTTGGAGAGCATCGATCCACATCTTCCAGTCCTCTCCGCCCATCACTGCAATCGTATGGCGAATCTCTTCCTCGGTTGCCGGTTCAATCGAGATGTGCGACACTTCCTCGGTGTGGAAATCAACCGTTTTGTTGGAGAACGTTTGTCCAATCGGTTTCAAAACGGATGAAAACACTTCTCCTGTCTCCGGATGAACCCGTTTGGGAGCGGCCAAGCTGTATACCACCAAATCAACTTTGCCCCATTCCCGTTTGATCATTTCGATGGTTTGTTGTTTGATTTCATTGGAAAAAGCATCCCCATTGATGCTTTTGGCGAACAACCCCGCTTCGCGCGCTGCTTCCTCAAACGCTGCCGTGTTGTACCACCCTGCGGTAGCTGTGCGGTTGCCCGAGCTCGGACGTTCAAAAAAGACACCGATCGTATCCGCCCCAGCGCCAAAAGCTGCCGTGATGCGGGAAGCCAATCCATAACCGGTTGAAGCACCGATCACCAACACTTTTTTCGGGCCATTGATGGCCGGTTGACTTTTAACATAATCAATTTGGTTTCGCACCTGTTGCGCACAGCCTTCCGGATGTGCCGTCGTACAAATGAAACCACGGAATTTAGGCTTAATGATCATTTTCCATCCTCTTTCGTTTTCATAAATTGGGAACCAACCGTTCCATGTCGGACGCGGACACGCCTTTGCCTTGCAACAAAACGCGGAAGCGCTCGCCCATCCCTTGCGGATGAATCAAATGGGTGACGGCCCGCGCTTGTTTCGCCTCGGCGCTGAACGGGTCACGCGCCGGAGTGGCCGGTAGCAGATCCAATACGCCAGCCCTGAGCAAAAACTCGGCTTGGGACAGACAGGCAAATGTGTGTAAGCCCAACTCCGCCCCCCACAGCCGAAGCAATGTGAAATCCACATGGGCTGTCAAATCCATCTCCCCCGGTGTGTGATAGAGGTCTGTCCACAACCGGTGTTCGCGGTAAGCCCGTAGCGTGCCTTCCCTCCGGGCCAGCAGTTCTTCCGTTTCTCCGCCGTAATCGATCGTCAAGAGAATTCCCTTTTCCAACCAGCCCGCCACTTGACTGAGCCACTCACGGGCAGCGACGGGCACTTCGGTAATCTGCCCCTCCGCAAGAAGCCGGCCCCTCTCCCATACGGCGGGATCGTCAGATTCTTTCAGGGGAAACCAACATTCGCTTAGGCGTCCGTTCTTCCCCTTGGATACATACGCTTCCCAAATGGCTCCCCCTTCTTTTTTTATCCGATGCACCGGGAAGGCGTCAACCAACTCATTGGTATATAAAAAAGAGTATTTGGCCCGTGGCACTTCCTCAAGGCGCCTAGACCAATGAAACGAGATAGGATGCGAACCCAGGCGTTCTTGTTGCAATCGGCGGTGATGGGGGCTTGTTTCCACCAAGTACGCATGCAACTTGTCCGGCTTCCCGCCCTGAGCCAGCCATTCATTGGCCACTTGCTCCATCAAACGCCCGTCTCCCGCGCCCATCTCCACCAGCACCCATTCCTCTTCGTTTCCCGTCATCGCCACCATACGCCAGAACAAACGCCCCAAGACCCGGCCCATGACTGTTCCGACATGGGCGTTGGTGAAGAAATCCCCTTCTTTGCCCAACTTGGTTCGATTCGTCTGGTAATAACCCCACTCCGGGTGGTACAAAGCCAATTCCATGTAGCGCGAAAACGGAATGGCCTGATGAGGGGAAAGCTCGATCTCTGCGACGATTTCATTTAAGAGCGGTTGGGTCATGGCACAGCCCTCTCTTATGAAAAATTAAACACTTCGGTGCTCAGATAACGTTCACCCGTGTCTGGGGCCATGCACAAGACCCGCTTACCCTTGCCGAGGCGCTCGGCCACTTTGAGCGCCGCCCAAACAGAAGCTCCGGAAGAAGGCCCCAACAGCAACGCTTCTTGGCAAGCAAGGGCACGCGTCACTTTGAGGGCTTCCTCATCGCTCACATGGAAAATTTCATCAAAAACAGAGCGGTTTAGCACAGGCGGCACAAAACCGGGACTGGTACCCGGAATTTGATGTGGCCCCGGTACGCCCCCGGCCAACACCGGTGATCCCTTAGGCTCCACCACACCGATAAATATGCCCGGCATATGTTGACGCAAATACTCGCCCACTCCGGTGATGGTGCCGCCCGTTCCCGCCGTAGCGATAAACGCGTCCAACCGCCCTTGCGTTTGCTTGAGAATTTCCGGGCCGGTCGTGCGCCGATGAACATCGGGATTGGCGGCATTTTCAAATTGTGATGGCATAAACGAACCAGGGATCGATGCCACCAGCTCTTCCGCTTTTTTGATCGCACCCGGCATCCGTTCGTTCCCTGGCGTCAACACTACTTCTGCGCCATACCCTTTTAACAGCATCACCCGCTCTTTGCTCATCGTGTCGGGCATGACCAGAATCGTCCGGTACCCACGGGCGGCACCGACCAGCGCCAGGCCGATCCCCGTGTTGCCGCTCGTCGGCTCGATAATGGTCGCACCCGGCTTGAGCAGGCCCTTTTCTTCGGCATCGCGAATCATGTTGTAGGCGGTTCGATCTTTCACACTGCCGCCCGGATTCATTTTTTCCAGCTTTACATACACTTCTGCCCACTCTGGGCGAACCAGCCGGTTCAGCTTGACCACCGGCGTCATTCCAATTAAATCGAGCACTTGCTGGGCCACCCGCGCGTGCTGTGATTTGCTTTCTACTCCTTGGTTTGCGGACCCGTCCACTCCAGCATTCCCCCTTTGAGGTTGTACAACTCCGTGTATCCGCGCGTAGCCAGCACTTGAGCCGCCAACACGCTACGGCGGCCGCTCCGGCAAATCAACAAGATTTTCTGCCCTTTGTGCGGTGCCAGTTCCTCATGCCGCGCTTCCATTTGATCATGCGGGATGTGAATCGCTCCCGGAATGTGCCCTTCCTGGTATTCCTCATCCGTGCGCACGTCCACTAGCACATATTGTTGCAATTCATCCGCCGCTTCGCTTAACCGACTTGCTTCAATATCTTTGTATTGTCCCATCATGACCGCTCCTTATCATTTTTTTGGTAAAATCGACTGCACGATCGGCTCCAATTGTTCCACCGTAAGTGGAGCTTCCACCCTCTGCTTCAGCGTTCCCTCTGGATCGATGAAGAATGAGCTAGGAATCGGCACCACATCGTACAATTTCACCACATCACGTTGCCGGTCCATAAGTACCGGAAACGAAATGCCCATCCGTTTGGCAAATGCGTTGGCCGTGAAATCCGTTTCCGCGATATTGACACCCAGCACGACAAAGCCTTTGTTTTTGTATTTTTCATAAACGGTTTGCAAAGCCGGCATCTCTTTGGTACACGGTTCACACCACGAACCCCAAAAGTTGAGCATAACCGCTTTTCCTTTGTAATCTTCAAGCGAAACCTCTTTGCCGTCCAGCGTCGTCAATTGGAAAACAGGAGCAGGACGACCCGGTTCGGGACGGTTCCCTTCCCCTTGGGCCACAGATTGGTACAAGGCATAACCGACCAACCCCAGCATCACGACAAACAAAAGGCGTCTGACCCAATACCGTGTTTGTTTGCTCACATTCATCACCTGTCTTTCCCATCAAATTGTAACAAAAAAGCTGAAATGGCGCACCACTTCAGCTAAAACCCGGTAAATCCGGTCACTTGCGTCAACCAAGCCGCGATGACCGACATCTGATCGGTGTACAAGAGCACGCCAAACAAAACCATCAGGCCGCCCCCGACTTTCATCACTTGGTTGGAGTATTTCAAAATCCAGCGCGTTTTGCCGATGAAAAAAGCCATGATAAAAAACGGAATGGCGAAGCCCAAGATGTAAGAAGTCAAATACGTGAAGCCCATTTCCGGACGGAGGGTGGTCATGGTGATGATGCTCCCCAAGATCGGGCCGACGCAGGGTGTCCAACCGGCGGCAAAACCGATCCCCACGATGAACGAGCTAAAATAACTGACGTTTTTCTTGGTCACTTGCCATTTGTACTCGCGCATCAAAAACGACGGCTGGAAGACGCCGAGCATAAACAGCCCGAACGCAATTAGCAAAACCGCGGCAATCATCCGGATCAGATCGTCATATGCTTTGAATGCCGTACCCACCCAACTGGCCGCGAAGCCGATCGCGTAAAAAAGCAAGGAAAAACCCAAAATGAAGAAAAGCGTGTGCAACATCGTGTTTCTCTTTATCTCTGCGGACCGTTCCCGCTCTTTGAGTTGTGCCACCGAAATCCCGGTGATATACGACAAATACGAAGGGTACAGCGGCAAGCAGCATGGCGAGATGAATGACAAAATCCCCGCGCCAAACGCCAGCCAAACACTTAACCCTGCCATGATTTCTCCTCCCATTACCACCTAGACAATTCTTGCATCAGCATGGCCATCTGCTCTTCCTCCATGCCCCCGATGAAGCGATACTGGATTTTCCCGTCGGCCCCCACTACATAAGTCGCGGGAATGCCATACAATCCGTATTGGTCGAATCCGACCGTCCGCTTGTTTTCAAGCGGGTCAAGCACCACCGGGAACGTGTACCCGTGTTTGTCCAGGAAGGGTTTGATCTTGGTTTCATCTTTTTCTTGCGATGTTTCATTGACCATGATGAAGTTCACTTTGTCTTTGTATTGGTCATACGCCTTTTGGAAATAAGGCATTTCTTTTTTGCACGGCGGGCACCATGTCGCCCAGAAGTTGATGATGGTGGGCTTTCCTTGGTTGCGATAAAGCTCGATTTCTTTGCCATCGATCGTACGCAAAGTGAAGTTTGGCGCGCAGTACCCCTCTTCCGGCCTGCTTTCTCCTTTGCACTGGATGGCTGCATCTGTTTTCGTGCCGCCGCTCGCCGGTGCTTGCCGATCCTCGATCCCCGTCCACACCGCTATGCCCACTAACACGAGCAAGACACAAAAGATGATCAGGTTTTTTCCTTTCATCCCCCTAGACTCCTTTACCTGTTAGTCAAGCCGCCCGTGACAAAAGGATTGGTCATTTGTTCCTGACCAATCGTCGTTTCTGGCCCATGACCAGACAGCACCCGGGTTGCTTCGGGCAAATTCATCAATTGCTGGTGGATAGACTTCATCAGCGTTTCATAATCCCCACCGGGCAAATCGGTTCGCCCGATCGATTGTTGGAACAGCACATCCCCGCTAAATATCACGTCATCCCAGACATAAGTTACACTGCCAGGGGAATGACCAGGCGTGTGCAACACTTTCAACGTTTGGCCGACCAGTTCGATCGACTCTCCGCCCGTCAGCACTCGCTCCGCTGGCTGGCACTTCATCGGCACTCCCATAAAAAAAAGGGAACCGTTTTTCTCCGGGTTCGTCAGCCAGTCCGCTTCCTCGCGGTGCACGTAAACGGGTGCCCCTGAGCGTTCGCGCACCGCTTCAACCCCACCGATATGGTCAAAATGGGCGTGGGTCAACAAAATCGCTTCCACCTTTATATCAAGCTCTCTGATACGCGCGAGCAACGCATCTGGGTTCATACCAGGATCGACGACCCATCCCCGTCTGCTCTCTTCATCATGCACCAAATAACAATTGGTCATCACCGGACCAAAGACAAAGGTCTCTATTTTCATGCTTAAGCCTCCTAACCTCACTCTTCCATCCCCCATTCTACACGAACTTTGCTTCGGTTCAAAGCTGGTACATGGCGGCGGCACAAACGGGTTAGACTATGGGACAAACGCGTAGAAAGGAAGAGGTGGCGCATGCGGTTTTTATGTAGACTGACCATCCCACTCATCGTTTCACTCGCCATCTTGGCGGGTTGCCAGCAAGAGAATAAGCCTCCGGCCAATCAATCCGCTCCTGGTACACACAAACAGATTCCTGAGGTGCGCCGTGTCAAACAAACAGCACCTGAACCCCGCCGTGACCGTTCTCCTCAGGCGGTGGCCGACCGGTTGGTGCGCATCGCGACGAGCGTGCCCCATGTGAAAGGAGCCAATGCCATCGTCATTGGTAGATACACGCTGGTGGGAATCGATCTGGAACCCACTTTGGACCGGGGACGTGTAGGCACCATCAAATATACGGTGGCGGAAGCGTTGCGGGAAGATCCGCAAGGGGCGAAAGCGCTGGTTACCGCTGACGCCGACCTGGTGCAACGCATCCGTGAGCTAAACGATGACATCCGGCGAGGCCGGCCCATCGCCGGACTGATGGAAGAACTGGCCGAAATCGCCGCCCGCATCGCTCCGTTGCCTTCCCGGGAGACGGAGAAGTCCGAACAGAAACCGGACAAAATCAATCAGGAACGGCTCAATCAGTCCCGGCGAGCCCCTGCCCGTCAGTGACCTTAATCTTGCCGTTCCTGTAAACACCCCAAAACGGCACAACTCCGCAGGCTTCCCTTGCGGAGTTGTGTTTGTTGCGTTTTTAAGCTTCAACCCAAGTTGGCTTCAGCTCCCGGACATGTAGTATACTAGGGCGTGTCTGATGTATAGGCCAGCGGCTCCAAAACCATTTTCTCATTCGCTTCACGCGTGACGAGGCGCTCCTCGAGAAAAGGTTTTTCCGCCGCTTCTTCCCCACCAACTTGATTTGCCAGACACATCCTAGCTGTAACCATCTGCACGGAAAGGACTGAATCGTCGTGAAAGTGATCTGCATCCTGTGTGATCAGCCTTTTCAACCGGAGAAGCTGATCGCCAAAAAAATTAGGAAACATCCGCACCGCATTCAAATCTGCCCGGACTGCCGCCAACGCATTACTCAGCAAGTGGAGCAGCGAAGGCTTGCTGGCCAGACGGGAAGCACACTTTGCCACCCCGCTGACCCTCTATCCAGTCAATCCCCGAAAGATTGATTGTACTTCGGTTCATTGATGATGTCGTTTAACAATTTGTCCGCCTGATCACGCGGAAATGCAATTTGCGACGGCTCGCCCGCTTGCTCATAGGTGATGAGGTAATTGTCTCCCTCCGCCTTTTTTTCCACAATCGTCACCTGATGATCCTCACGCAACATTTCTTCAAAAAAATGCACCGTTTCCTTGGCAGAACGGTCGCTGGGCCGTTTGTCCCACACCACTTGGATCTGCAACCAATTAAACAATGCGTCTTTCAATTGCATGTTGATTCTCCTCTCCCATTCCTGGCGGCGCAAAGGGGCTTTGTCCGGTTGCCCCTTTTTCCGCGGATCGGGAGCGGCCAGAACGCTTTTCTTACTGACCTATCGCTCTAGCCGACCCCCTGACTAATTTTGTTTTCGCACAAAATAGAGCCTGATCCTTGTGACAGCAATGAGGATAACGGTGAAAAAGAGAATGGGAATCACGGGGAAGCCCATGTAATGGAACAAGGTCAACAAAAGACACCCCACCGCCAGCACCACATAAACGATGACTTGTTTCAACAGCGGCAGACGAATAGCGAAAGCCACCTTATACACCACGGCCGCCAACACCACAATGATGAAATAGATCGTCCACGGCGACAGGCTGTTTAGCCAAGTTTGCACAGCATCCATCTCGCTTCTCCCTCCTCAGCCCTCTTGTCTTAATCGATGCAAATACTGAATTTCGTCCGCGTATTCCGACTCATCGTCGACCGGTGTCTCCAGAATGACCGGCAGGTGAGCGAACGCCTCATCACGCAAAAACAAAGCTAAAGCCGCCGCGCCGATTTCACCTTTGCCAATTTTTTCGTGGCGATCTTTGCGGCTGTTAAAAGGCGCTTTGCTATCATTGAAGTGAATGGCTACTAGCTGTTCAAGATAGCCGGTCTCCTTCATTTCCTGTACCATCGACGCAAATGATTCCTCCGTCCAGATCCCGGCGGCGAAAGCATGGCACGTGTCAAAGCAGAAACCGATTTTTTCCGGGTAATCCGTCGCTTCACGGATTTCCACCAGTTCACGGATCGTCAATCCCAGCTCGCTACCTTGGCCCGCCGTGTTTTCCAAAAGCAATTTGGTGCTTCCATCGTATTCAGCCAGAATGAGGTTGAGCGTCTCAACCATCCGTTTGCGTCCGTACTCTTCCCCTTCGCCCACATGCTTGCCACAATGAACGACCGCCCCGACTGCACCGTATGCCTCTGCAATGGACAAATCCTCTTTGATTGAACGAATCGTCACTTCATGCAAATCCGCCTTGGGGGTGGACAAATTGGTGATGTAAGGGGTGTGCGCAACCAGCACGATCCCATGCTCTTCACAAAATTTCTTTCCTCGTTCCGCATCGACGGTGTCCAGCTTTTTCGGCCTTAAACCGCGCGGATTTTTCGTAAAGACTTGAAACGATTCGGCGCCCAGCGACTTAGCTTTTAATGCCGCTTTGGCGAATCCTTTGGCAACACTGATATGGCAACCTATTTTCATCTCGATTCCTCCTGAAAGACAAAAAGCGCCGCTGTTTCGGGCGCCGTTCCACTTTCTCCATTGTAACATCTTCCGTAGGGGGCAACAACTCTTCCACTTTGGCTTTGAACAGGCCCCTCAGTAGAGCAGCAATCGGTTGCTGAAGATCTGCTCTTTGTTTTTCAAAACATATGCTTGGTTCCGGTCATGCCAATCCACCGCCAAATCAGCACCGAAAAATTGGGCACTCTCGCGGTCCAACACCATGCGGAGGGCAGGTGACACTGCCACCACCAAGTCATCTGGCTTCACATAATCCCAATTCATCTCAAACACGACATCGGCACCGCAACCGCACCCTTCGGTGATCGCGGCAACGCGCAATGCGGCTTCCTCTGTCGGCTTGGCTTCCAACAGCCGGGAGAGAGCCCCAGCGGATATCTCGATATGCATTTCAACCGCCCCGCTTTTCTTTTATTCCCATCTATTTTACACAAAAAAACCGGAGCGGAGGAGCATCCGCTCCATCACTCCGATTAACCTCGCCCTAACCGAAACGAACCGCCAACTGGATGAGTGTCCGCACAGCCACTCCCGTTGCCCCTTTGGCAAAAATGCCTGATTCGCGCGGCGCTGTGGCTGATCCGGCGATATCCAAGTGCACCCAAGGGGTTTCTTCAGCAAACGCCTGCAAAAACAAGCCGCCTTGAATGCATCCCGCCGGGCTTCCCCCCTCATTTTTCACATCGGCAATCTCACTTTCAACATAGATGCCATACTCTTTGTACATCGGCAATTCCCACATCCGTTCGCCAGCAATGCGAGCTGCCGACTTCACTTCATCGGCCCATTCTTCATCGTTACTCATCATCCCTGTCGCTTCATGCCCCAAGGCAACCACAACGGCGCCGGTCAGTGTAGCCACATCGACCAAGCGGGTGGCTCCCTTCCGTTTAGCATAAGAGATTGCATCGGCCAAAATAATCCGCCCTTCGGCATCAGTGTGAGCCACTTCAATCGTCTTGCCACTGAAGGACCGGATCACATCGCCCGGGCGATACGCTTGGCCGTTGACCATGTTCTCGCAGACGGGGATCACCGCCAACACATTGCTGTGAGGACGCAATTCCCCAATCGCATCCATCGCCGCCAACACCGCCGCCGCGCCAGCCATATCTTCTTTCATGTCCAACATGAACGGTGAGGGTTTCAACTGGAGGCCGCCACTATCAAAAGTCACACCCTTGCCAACCAGTCCGAGCACTTCGGTGCTCTCAGGCGCCCCTCGATAAGACAGCACGATCATGCGCGCCCCAGCTTCACTGCCACGCGCCACAGACAATAGCGCTTGCATGCCCAAATCTGCCAAGCGCGATTCATCCAGCACTTCCATGTCCAATCCGCGTTTTTCGGCGACTTGTTTGGCATGATCAACAAACTGTTGGGGTGTTAATAAGTTAGCCGGTTCATGGGACAAATACCTAGCGAAATTGGTGGCGCGGGCGAAAATCTGCCCCCGTTCGATTCCTGCTTGAGCCGCTTGCTCATTCAGTTGCGGAATACTGATTAGCACCGATTTCAGTTCCCGCTTCTTCGTTTCGGATTGGTATTTCTGGTGCTCATACGTCCCAAGTTCGATGCCTTCTACAATCGCTTGTACCGCATCAACCGCGTTATAGCGGTCAATGATGGAAGAAGGACACCCAATACCCAAGCTTTTTAACCCCTTTTGCTTGGCCGCGCGGCTCGCCGCCGCAATCGCATGTCTGAACTGGTGAAGATCAGTTTGGTCCCCTTCACCCAAACCGACCACAATCACACGCCCAGACGGAATCTTACCCCAATTGTGCAACTGGGTGACTTCCCCCAGTTTGCCAGTTATCTCCCCTGCCGTGATCAGGCTGGAAATCCGAAAACCGAGGGCCTCATCAATCTCACGGGCCATGCCTTGTGTCGATTCTCTTTCTTTGGAATGAAATACAATAATTGCGTCCGTCGCCACAGAGGCCAACGGCTCTCTCGTCAATTTCCACTCCATGATTACGCCTCCTGAATAATTGGAATAAGTAGAAAAAAATAAAAAGTGTAACACACGATCTAGAATTTCACATGTTACACTTTCGACAAATTCTAATTTATTTCCTTTTCTCCAAAAATAGACGGAATTGTTTTATAAAACTTCCAACATGAGCATCTCTTTTCTTATTTCTTCCAGTCTAGCTTTAATTTGATCAATCCTGTGAAAGTTGTTGTTTTTAAGGGCTTCGTACAGCTTCTCCAACTCCTCATCCAATTCCATTCGCAGAATCGGAATGCGCTCCTCCGCATCTTGGCAACGATAGACTCTGATTACCTCTTCCATGGTCCACTACACCCCTTTTATATGCTTGGGCTTGGGTCCCAACCGCCGACCTTAAAGGTTAGCTTGGATACAGCATTGCCCCAACCAAGGTGAATTAAACCTGGGAACACGAATCAACTTTCTCAATTATGTTACGCTATCATCCTAGCAAGGGGCACGGTGAACCACTCAAATATATTTTTAAATTTTTAGAAATTAACTCTCTAAAATTTTTATCTATCTCGTGAATGTGGTAAGATAAGTCCGCAACCGCTTTTCTTTGGTCCCGGCAACGTCCTTGAGCCGCCGGACTCAGTTTGATGATACGGATGGTGATGATCATGACGATACCCGGTTTTATTGAACAAGACTTTCAGATTTTTGACATTGATGGACTCGAACCTCGCATGAACGCGATCAAACAACACATTCAACCCAAGTTTGATATCATCGGGCAACATCTTTCCTCCTTTCTGACTGTGCAATTGGGCGAACCCGTCAGCACGCATATCGCCAAACACGCCCGCCGCACCGTCAATCCGCCGGACGAAACCTGGGTAGCCTGGTCCACGAGCAAGCGTGGATACAAGGGATTGCCCCACTTTCAATTAGGCATTCGCGACAATCATCTCTTCATCTGGTTCGCCCTGATCTACGAATGCGACCGGAAGCAACCCTTTGCCCGCCGGTTGCGCGAAGAGTTCGACCGCTACTGGGCCCTGATTCCCGATACATACTATTTCTCCCAAGACCACACCCGGCCCGATGTCATCCGCAAAGCGGACTTGACCGACGAGCAGGCTCACAAGATGCTCGAGCGCTTGGAAAAAGTGAAAAAGGCGGAGTTTTTGTGCGGCCGCGTCATTCCACGGCAAGAAGCTTGTCGATTGTCAGGTGACGATTTGATCAAGCAGATCGAATCCACTTGCGAAACGCTAAACCCGCTGTACCGTTTGGCGATGGAATAAACCAGCCACCTCTTTTTAGAAACACTTGTGCAACCAGATCGAGCCTGGTTACAACGCTGCCTAGGGCGTGTTTGGCAAATCAAGTTGGCGAAAAGAAGCGGTGGAAAAACCCTTTTCTCGATGAGCGCCTCGTCACGTGTAAAGCGCATGAGAAAAACGGTTTTGAAGCCGCTTGCCTTTATCAGACACGTGTTAGAACGATATGTTTACGCAAGAAGGTCCAGTGGCGGTCAACCAGCCCATCCATTGCCCCGTCATTTCCCATTTCGCTTTCCCACATGCATTTAACATTGAAACTCCTTCGAAATCCGCTTACATCTTTCAACTCCCTTGCCCCCAAGCACTCTCCGCAGTCTAAAAACGCCATCTTACAGGCGCTTTTTGCAGTATTTCACCTCCCTTTCCCCGTTCAACCAACTGTCTAATTTTACTTATGAAATTTTTCTTTTGTTGCCGTTTCGTTTTTGTTATACTAACGGTCGTGCATATGCTCAACAATTTCCGTATGTTCATGCGGTTTATGTGATAAAGCGATAAAGGTAAAGGCAGGCAACGCATATGAACAATAAACAATACCAAACTCCTTTATTTACGAAATTGAGAGAACACGCAAACCTCAACCCGATCCAATTTCACATCCCTGGCCATAAGAAAGGGCAGGGCATGGATCCCGAATACCGCGATTTCATCGGGTTGAACGCCTTGTCGATCGACTTGATCAATATCGCCCCTCTCGATGACCTGCACCATCCCCAGGGCATTATTCAAGAAGCCCAACAGCTGGCGGCAGAAGCCTTTGGCGCGGATCATACCTTTTTCTCCATCCAAGGCACCAGCGGAGCGATTATGACTATGGTCATGTCCGTCGTCGGCCCCGGCGATAAAATCATCGTGCCGCGCAATGTGCACAAATCCGTCCTGTCGGCGATCATCTTGGCGGGAGCATTGCCCATTTTTGTGCATCCGGAAATGGACAAAACCTTGGGTATCGCCCACGGCATCACTGCCAGCCAAGTGGAAAAGGCGTTGGCGCTCCACCCGGAAGCCAAAGCAGTGTTGGTCATTAATCCCACGTATTACGGCGTTGCTGGCAATCTCAAGGAGATTGTCGATCTGGTTCACCGACACGGCATTCCCGTGCTCGTCGATGAAGCACATGGGGTACTCACCCACTTCCATGACCGTTTGCCCCTCTCAGCAATGGATGCCGGGGCCGATATGGCCGCAACCAGCGTCCACAAATTGGGTGGCTCGCTCACTCAAAGCTCTGTGTTAAATGTGCGCGAGGGTTTGGTTAACCCGGCGCGCGTGCAATCCATTATCAGCATGTTGACTACGACTTCTACGTCCTACATCCTGTTGGCATCGCTGGACGCCGCCCGCCGCTATTTGGCCGTAAACGGCGAAGCGATCATCGAAGAAACCCTGCGCCTGGCCGATTATGCCCGACGGCAAATCAATGAAATTGCCGGATTGCGCTGCGTCGGCCGAGAATGGCTGGGAAGCGATGCGCTTTATGATTTGGATGAAACCAAGCTTCTCATTCATTTGGAAAACATGACCATCAATGGGAATGAAGCAGAAAACTGGCTGCGCGAAAACTACCAGATCGAAGTAGAACTCAGCGATTTGCACAACTTGCTCTGCTTGATCACACCTGGAGACACCCAAGACACCATTGATCAACTCCTTAATGCGCTCAAGGACATGGCTGATCGCTTTTACCAAGACAAATGTCATTCTCCGGTGGAGATTCGCCTTCCTGAGATTCCTAGATTGGTGCTATCTCCGCGCGAAGCGTTTTACAGTGAGACAGAATCCATCTTGCTGAAGGAAGCAGTCGGCCGGGTGATTGCCGAGTTCATCATGATCTACCCTCCCGGCATTCCCATCTTGGCGCCAGGCGAAGAGATCACCGAAGAAAACATCTACTATATCGAAGAACATCTCCAAGCGGGGCTCCCCGTCCAAGGGCCGGAAGACCCCACTATGCGCATGATTCGGGTAATCAAATAAGCCACCGTCTAATTGACGGTGGCTTTCTTTCATCGTTTATGTGAACCACACCGCTGTTTCAACGGCGGGCTTTTTATTTGATCAATCTTCCCGTTAGCAAATCGTGACAGACGTTCACAGCGCCAATTGGCCGCCATGATCCAGCTGACCATTCGCTCACTTATTCGCTTTTCGCGGTGGCAGCTGTTTCCGTATTTTCGCAGCCCGGGCATTTGCCATACAACGTGCCCACCTTCTCTGCCGGCACATAAGTAATCACTTCTTCACATGTTTGGCACACAATCGCTTCCATTGAAGTTCCCTCCCGAACTGATTTGCAAGCTTTTTGTAAGCGCTCTTATTATGATGTCACTTATATTATATTATGACATACTATTTATGTCAAAGGGTGATTTATTTTGCCCATTTCCCAATAAAAGCGCACAAAAAAAAGAGCAAATCCGAAGACTTGCTCTCACTGTCAATGCTCCGCTTCTATTTCCATTGTAATCGCGGGAAGGTTGCTTCTGAAAAACAACGCAATCTCCTCCGCTTCTTCCCGTGAACGAAGATTGAAAATCTTCTGCAGATATTCCAAATTCTCAGTATCCTCCATTGAAAGCAGAGAGGAGCGTCCGGTTTGCATGCAAACAACAAGCGGTTTACCAAAAAACATGTGGGTGTACACGATTCCGAAATCGTATCGGCCGTGCTCGGAAATGAAACCGACGAAGCGCACTTTCGCTTTTTCGGACTCGTCATACAGTCGTTCATAAAGACTCATCTAATCTCCTCCTCACTTTCTTTGAAGAATGGGAAAGACATTGCAACAAGCAATGTCCTCGGTCAAGTAGTTTTCCACAGAAGCCCGTGGGACAGGGCTATTATCTATTTCCCCACCCGCGTATCAATGAAACCTTTTTTTCATGAATTATATTTTTCTACTTTCGTTTCAAAAAGAGACGCCAACTCCATAAACAGAGAAACATCTTCTTCATCAATCACATTAGCACGTCTGGCGATCACAACAAGCACGCCGATCAAATGATGCCCTCGATAGAATGGCATATACACTTCGACCCTTCCGGACAATCGTTCGCGAACCATGCTCCCCCTAGCTGCAGCTACACTGATCAACCCTTCCCCGAAAGGAATGCGCTGTGGCAGAAGTCGCTCCCCTTCATCGTGACGTAACACAAAAGCATAATCCTGAACCAAATATATGCTTACCCATTGGTAACCGGGCATCTTTTTTTGCAATGACTCACACACAAATTGGTAAAGATCGTTCACTTGATCCGCGCATTTATCTGAAACGACGCCGATCTCTGAGCGTAACTCGTCGAGCAAATCCACTTTACGCATCAGAAAGCCTCCAAATCCGTAGAATAGAAAGAATTTTAACATGACCGCATACACGGGACAAGTCATTATATTTCAATTTTTTTAAAAACGTGATGAATCCATCATGAAGCTTGCAAAAATCGCGCGATTTTTCCGTTACCTTCCTATTTCCGAAAAAAACGAACCTCAAACATGTTGCGGCAAAGCACTCTTCAAACCATCGCAATGCGATCAGTGTCCAAATAATGAGATTTGATTGATTTGCGCAACCATTTCGCCCCGTGCTAAGATGGAAGTAAAAAAACATTAGCCATGGATGAGGAGCGAGTTTTCATTGAATAAAAGCGCATACATCAAGCTGGTGAAAGGTTCTGCGCAAACTGACGTTACTCTGGCCGATGTGAAGGAACTCTTGGTTCGCTACCAACATATGACTTCGCTGACCGGCCAACAGCTGGACTGGGATTATCAAGCGGCCGCCTTCCCTTACACCATCGAAGAACAGGAACAAGACGGCGTCCCCTATCTGGTACTGAAAGGAACGGAAACCCACTTGTACCGCGGCTTAGTGATTGGCGTCAGCCAGGAAGAAGATTCCGGCATCCCCTACGTCCAATTGGTTTTGCCGGAACAAGCAACGCACGGCGACCTCGCCAAAGGAAACGAATTCTCCAAGTACATAGCCAAACAGCTTAAAGGCGAACTCCACTTGTTCAACGGCCGCATCATTTATTACAATCCGCGCAAATGAAAAGCACCCTGGGAATCTCCCAGGGCGCCTTCATTTCACTTGCGCTCAAAGCGGTTGACCTGCCGAATCAGCTTCACTGTCAATACAGAACATCCAACTCCAGATCAAGCTCATTTTCCACGCGGTACAACTCTTGCAAAAACTCGGCAAATTTCTCTTTGTCCTGTTGCTCGTAACAGCGTGCCAACTTGAGAATCACCTTGTGCTCTTGTGGCTTGTCCCCTTTTTTGCGCGCCATCTTCCACACTTTCTCATACACTTGAATCGCATCACTGTAAGCGCCTTGCTTAGCGTGACAGTCCCCCAAAACAATGTACGTTTCCCGATGCGGCATGGTTTGGTGATTTCGTTCACAAATAGCCACAGCCTCTTCCAACACTTGTTTGGCTTCGTCGCTTTTGCCTTGTTCCAGCAACACCATCCCCAAATATGTATGCGTTTTTATTTTTAATTCATCCGCTTTAATTTTTTCTTGCAAGCAGAGTGCCGTGCGGAAACAATCCTCCGCCTCATCCCATTGGCCCTTGCGCAAATGGATACCGCCCAGCATCATCCACAGCTCGGATGCATGTTCTGGCTTTTTGTTGATACGGGCCAGTTCGATCCCTGCGGTAGCGTGGCTAACCGCTTCATCATACAATTTGAGCTTGGTCAGCATGGAAACCCGTGACTGCGACAAATTTAGCGCCACTTCCACATTTTTGATCTCATCGATCTGTTGCCACAAATCTTCAATCAGCCGCAGTCCCTCCTCGATCCGATCCAGCTTTTCCAACACTTTCACCTTCGCCGCTAACAACATGCTTTTATAATCGCTGCGCTCACCCGCCTCTTGGAAATGCTCTATGCCTTCTTCTACATACTTCAAGGCTTGGTCCGCATCATGCACTTCCATCGCAATGCGCCCCAGTTCATGATAACTAGCCGCTTTTATGTTGCTTTTCTGCCACTCCCCCTTCTGGTCGACGATCCGAATCGCTTCTAGAAAATGATTTTGTGATTTAACCCAATTTTTCTTCTGCAAATAGATTTTCCCTCGCAAAAAATGTACATAGGCTGTGGACAAGTGATTGTTAGGCACTGCCAATTTGCGCAATTTCTCCAAGCCTTTGTCGGGATTCATCAAGTCAACAATACTTTCCACCGCTGCCAGCTTTAATTCCATTTGCTCTTCTTCCTGCTTTTCTTTTGCCCACAATTCATGAATCTGCTCTAGGTTCACTCCCAGTTTGTCAGCGATGTACCGAACCTTTTCCTCGTTTACATAGGTGATGCCCCGCTCAATATTGCTGATCGTGGAAGGGGAAATAAAGTCATCGGCCAGATCCTCTAACCTCAGACCCAGTTCTTTCCTCCGTTTGCGCAACAATTCACCAATTTGGCTGGGATGAATATACTCCATTCGCTCATTCACCTCTTCATCAAGGATTGCATCGCAACCCCAACAAATTAATTGAAATTTTACCGCATTCTAACCATTTGATAGAAAGATTATTAGAGTTTCAAATGGAAGGGCGGTTTGACATAAATTTTTCCAGGATGTATACTCTTCGTATCACAATAATAAATTTTCAGTAAAATAAAACGAAAGGATTGAAGTGATGCTGAAATTGCTCATCTCCGGAAAACCTTCAGAACTACACCCCTTCCTGTTTGACCTTGCCACACAACCACAATATCATATGCAATTGCACACTATTGAACAATCCCCCTCCCCAACGGGAGAAGCAAAGGTGGAAGCACAGCTTCAGTTTGTACCAACCCATCGCAATCCACTGCATATCACGTTGATCACAGACACAGGTGAGGAGATTCACATCCACTTTGTCGATGGACACATGGTCAAAATGGATGAAACAATCACTTTTATCAGTGGGAAAGTTTATGACATATTTGGATAGAAAAAAGCCCCATCAACTCGGCTGGTAGGGGCATGAAGAAAAGTTGGTCTATTCTATATTGTAGCATAATTACCGGTGTATGGTAAGTGTCAATGCTAAGGATTCAGCCCCTTTCCTAGGCAGCTTGTCCAGGAAAGGGGCTGAAGGGGGTTCATATCACTTGAAACAAGTAAACTGAACCCGCAGCAAACGCACTACCCAAGCAAGTTCCAATCAACACATCTGTGGGGTAATGCAAAGCCAGGTACATGCGAGAAAATCCGACAATGATGGCATACGGCAGTAAGATAGCCATGAATGCCGTCGAATGCAGGATAAACGTTATCGCGACGGAGAACGCCGCCGTCGTATGCCCCGACGGGAAAGAATAGTCCGTCAGCGGGTTGGGGAACGTATGCAAATGCTCCAACCGCAGATAAGGACGGATTCGAGGCATCAACATCTTCAGCACGCGCACGATCAAATGGCTACCCGCGAGGGCGATCACACCTTCAACCGCCCATGTTTTAAACTCTTCGGGCATAAACAGATACCACACAAGCAGAAAACCGATCGTAGCTGTGGGGCCACCCAGATGAGTAATCCGCGGCATCAACCAATCCAACCAACGGCATTTCCAATGACAATTGACCAGTTGAATCAATGAATGGTCATATCGGGTCACCCACGAAGCAATCCCTTTCAAACCGCCTCACCTCCGCCCGCTTCAGCGTAAAATTCCCATACATTGCCATGGTAATCAAATTAGTTGAAGAGAAGGTAAATGGGGTGTTAATCTTTGCCGGAAGATCAACACCCATGTCTATGTTTATCAATTGAAAACACCTTCCAAAATCATCCTGCGCTCTTTTAAACTATATTGTTTCCAGAACCATTCACCATAGAGAAACAGATCTAAGTGCAAATGCAATCCCTCGTCGTTGCCCTTCGCTCCGTCACTCGTTCCGGAATTCCCCACATAACCGATGATGTCACCAGCTTTGATTTTTTGCCCTACCCGCACGTGGGGATCAATCCGATCTAAATGCACATAGCGAGCCATCAACCCTTTGTCATGTTGAATCCAAACCGAGCGGCCCCGCATGCGGTCAAGAATGTCCTCAGGGGTTTGTCCATCATTTTCGGCCCCTTTCGCCAACAACGCTTCCCTCTCCGGCGTCGTCATTTCCCGATAATCATGATCTGCCCGCACAACCACTCCATCAGCGATGGAATAAACGGGCGTGTTGCGGTCGATCCGAGTACCGGTGCCATAACTATACCAATCAAGCCCTTCATGCACCCCATTGCGATATGTCCGGGGAGCGCCAGGCAAATGGGAAGCTCTGGTGCTGACATGCGCGCCCTTAAGCGGCTTTTCGACAAAAGACAGATATCGGATCATGCCCTTGACAGAGAAGTTTGGCAAGTCCGGTTGCTGGGCGAACGCCGGTACAGCATCCTCATCCGCAATCCATATCGTCTTGCCACCTTCGATATTGAGTGATTGCCCGAACACCTCTTGCAGGATAGACACGGGAATGAAAACCTCCGACTCCTCGATGAGCGGCGGCTCCTTGAGTGGCGCGTAAATGCCGTTCAGATTCATGACCGCAATGTTGCGAACCAACTCAAGCCGGGCCTCGCGGTAGGTGAGCGTCATCTTGCCCGACCGCAAATCAACCCGTCCCTTGATCGGCAGGTGCCGTTTGACCTCAGCCAGTTTGATGTAGGCGGACCCGTTTTTGTGGATCACCGTCAAAGCGACGCCCTGCTGTTTGCCAGGGTTCGGTTGCTCATCGTCGGGCTTGGGATCAGGTTTAGCCGTGACAGGAGGCGTCTTGGGCTTCGCAATCGGTTTGGGTCTTTCCCCAGACGAGAGTGGGGATTCCGTTGACGTCAAATCAGCTTTGACCCATTCCTCCATCATTTGCAACCACGCTTTATTGCTTGGAGGCATAAAGACAATCAGTCCGAACAAGCTTACCATCGTTATGAATAAAGATGCCTTGTTCATGGTCATCTCCTTGATCATGCCGTTTTTCTCATCAGTCAGGAACAAAAAAGCTATTTCAACATCTTGAGAAAGGAAAATGGCTTTTTCTCTTAAACGGCGGCTTTTGGAATAACCGATAGGCAAGCTTGACGTATGCAAGCCATTTACCCTTTTGCCTAACCATTGTAAGCTGAGTCGAAATGGAGGGTCAACCGCTCTCTGTAGCGTAAATATTTCGATTCAATGAAATTGCGTTGCCCTGCGTTCAACCGTAAAAACCCTTCGCACCTCATGAGCGAAGGGTTTTCGTAACCGGAGCAGCCAAGCGCCGCTTCTTCGCAAGCAGGCATTTTCGCCGCATATAGCCTTATTCAGTCAATACCTTGTTCAACTCCGCGCTCACTTCGACGAATCGCCGTTGGGCTGCCATGAACACATCGAGTGGGAGGGTTTCGTCAAATCCTTGTAACAGCCATTCATATTCATGAATCACTTGATCGCGCAATGTTTGTTTTACCCGGTCCACCGCCGCTTGCCACGCCATGGCATAGTGCCGGCCCCACTCCGCCTTGCACTGTTCCAGATAGGCGGCCACTTCCTGTTCCAGCACGCTCTTCAATTCGCTTTCCATCCGCGCTTTTTCCCCTTTTTCAAAAAAGGCTTTGGCGCTTTTGAACAAGCTGAGCGCTTTTTTAAACGAGGCGGGCGATAGATTGGTCATCGGTTCTTTCAGCACGGGGGAAGCAATGCCCTCCTCACTGTGGAAAGTGGTTTGAAAGTCAGGGCGTACGGCTTCCAAACGCTTGGCGATGGTCTGCGCCAAAGCACTTTCCGTCCGTACAATCCATTTTTCCATCCGAAGTGCCGTCGCCCGCATTTCCTGAGACAGGTCGTGTTTGATGAATTCAACCAATTCACAGACGCAACCTTGTAATTTCTCTTTGACCTGTCCATCTTCCTTCAGCGCCGACGGGTTAAATATCTCAGTGAACACATCATGGTAGCGATAAAACATCCGTTGTTTCACATAATAGAACAACTCATTCAATTCTTTTTCTAAGGCCTGCTCTTCTGCTTTCCCACCACTGGTACTGATGATGCGTTCCATCGCTTCCCGCTCGGCAATCAGCGCCTGCCTGCTCGCTTCCTTTTCCGCTTTGCTCTGCGTTAGAGCTTGCCCCATCTGTTCCAGCATGTGCTCGGTCCGTTGCACTTCACTCCCCAACTGTTTCAATGAAACCTCTGTCAGGTCGTACAGAATAAACGACAGAAACGCTTGCTTAAACTGTGCCATACGCTCGTCTTCGGAATCGGCCAAAGCCTGTAAGCTGGACAGAGCAAACAAGCGCGGATGACGAATGCCGTATTGTTGCAACTGGCTTTCGATATATTGACGCACCATGGCCAGCTCCTCTTCGGACGAAGCCAGGTCGGCGGCATTGATCACAAAAAACATCTTATCCAGGGAAAAGACATCTTTCACCCGGCCCAACTGAATGAGAAATTCACGGTCGGCGCGGGAAAAAGGATGGTTGTAATAAGTGACATAAATGATGGCGTCGCTATTTTTAATGTATTGAAAGGCCACTTCCGTATGACGCGCATGGATCGAATCCGCTCCGGGCGTATCCACGATGGTAACCCCCTGGCGGGTCAACGGCGCATCATAATACAAAGTGACGGATTCCACAAACGCCGATTTCGCTTCGTTAGCTACGAAGGCTTCACACTCTGCTTGCGAAACCACTTTTTCGCCACCCAGCTCGCCCGCTAACTCCCCGTATCCTTGTTGAATAGCCCGCAAGAAGGGAAGCGCTAGCTTCTGCTTGGTGAAAGTGGTCGGTTCGCGCAACAGCTCCTCGATCCCCGCCACCGCCGCCTCTAGGGATTCCACTTCACGCTGAAATAAGGCAGCTACTTGCTTAAGGTCTTGATAAAGGGCTTCCCGCGATTTGAAACGAATGACTGCCTCCCCATGGGCATATCTCTCTGTCGGCGGGCAGATACGGTGAATCGTAGCCGTCGTAGGATGCGGAGACACCGGCAATACGCGCTCACCTAACAACGCATTGGCAAAGGAGGATTTCCCGGCACTAAACGCGCCAAACAACGCCACCGTATATTGTTTTCCCTCGATGCGAGCCCGTTTTTCCGCCCACTCCTCTCGCAACTGAGCGAAGTTTGGCAACTCTTGCAAGCTTTGTTCCGCTTGTTTCACCAATTGTAGCACCCAATTCGTCCGCATCGCCGCTTTAGGTGCTTGCGGCGCATCGGCCACCCGCGCGATAGTCGGCTGCTCTGGTGCAACCGTCTCTTCGGCCAGCTTCACTTCATAGCGTTGCCGAGCACCTGGGATCTCTTCATGAAGCAGGTAAGCAAGATCAGACTCGGCGACGTCAATGTCGCCACGCACTACCTGAAGGAGATATGCTTCATATTCGGCCAGCTCTCGATCTTTCGCCGCCAACTGCTGTTCCGCTGCCAACGCTTGCTTGATGTTGTTGATTTGGGCAGTCAATTGCATTTGTTGCGCTTGCATCCGATCAGCCTGTTCTCCCGCCATACGGTCATAGATGGTTTCCGCCCATTCGCGCGCCCGTTTCTTGATCGCTTGCGCCAAATCTTCGGCGTAAGTCAACACATAGGCGCCTGACCACTCCGCTCCCGGTTTGATCACTTGGGCCGGCAATTCCGGGGTCACCCATGAGACAGGCTGGTAAATCGCTTCACTGATGGGGTCCGTGTCCAATTGCCGCTCTTTGGCGAACTGCATGAGATGCGCCTTGAGATGAACTTCCAGTTGCGCTTCCACCGTCTGGCGCAATTGTTCATAAAAAGCAAGGCGACGCCGTTCTTTCTCTTGTTCCGTTTTTTTGGCGCTAAACAGAAAACCCACTTTGAACAGCGTCAACACCGTTTCCAAGTAGGCGCGGGCGGCCTCGCGCAGATCTGCCGGCATCAGGTAGGCGTTTTGTAACAAACGGTTCAAGCCGTGAACCCACGCCTCCCGTTCCCGTTCGCTTTGCCCGGCAAGCTGGCTCAACTCATTTTCGCAATCAGCCAGCCACTCGCTCATGCTACGGCCAGCAGGCGGCGTAACCGCGTGCAACATTTTCTCTAGCTTCGCCCGTTCTTCACGCTCTCGCACCCTAAGCGCGTCCAGATGTTCACCGATCAGATACTCGGCTTCTTTGCGCGCGCTCTCTTCCATACGATCTCTCTTACGCATCAGTCGCCGGATCAGTTCCTTGCATTCCGCCAATTGATTGGCCGGATGCGACCGATCAGCAAGCGAAGTATAATATACGCCAGCCGGCTGAATTCCCCATTCGGCAAACGTTTTCTCCACATTCGCTTGATACGTGGCAAACGGAAGCTCTGCGTCGCGATGTTTGTCAATCTGGTTGATGATCAGATAAACTTCCTCTTTTCGTGCGATCAGCTGCTTAATAAATGAAAGATTTCCTTCTGACTGCACATGGTTGTAATCCATCATGTAAAAGATGACATCCGCCAGATGCAAGGCAGAAAGGGTAACCGCCTGATGCGCGTCATCGGCGGAATCCACTCCCGGGGTGTCCAACAGCGCGACACCTTCAGGCAAAGCTTCCGTCTCGCGCTTGATGTGAACTGCCAGCACCTCTTCCCCATTTTTGCACAAGGCCTTCAACTCTTGCTCAGTGTAGACCCCAGCAAAACGATGGATTTCTCCGGTGCTCAACAATAGCGTAACCTCATCCTTGCCAGCCATGATTTTCACCACATTGGCACTGGTCGGAATCGGGCTGGTCGGCAAGATCGACTCACCGTACAACTCATTGAGCATAGAAGATTTGCCAGCCGAAAAATGCCCGCAAAATGCGATGGTCCATTCCCCTTTGGCCACTTTCCGCATCAAATCCGCCATTTTTTCCCGATGCTCTTCATCATGGCGCTCACCCATGGCTTGTTCCACCGCCGCCAAGCGGTGCAAAACCGGTTGGAATTTCACGTCAATCATGAAAGTGCGCTTCTCCTTTTGAACTCAGTCTAGACTCTGCATACGTTCATTATCTTACCATATTCGCGCAAGAAAGCGCCTCCTTGGGAAAACAAGAACCAGCGCGCCAGCCAAAGAACCTGAACAATATTTTCCAAATCAGTTATAATGGAAGGTGCTCGATTCCATAAAAGAAGGTGTTCGACATGTCGACAATCATCGGGATCATCTCCCTCCTTTTGAACGCGGTTATTCTGTATCTCATCTTCCGGCGGGCGGATCGCGAAGGGAGTGGTTCATCCTTGCGCAAACAAGTGGAACGATTGGAACTAAACCAAGAGCGATTGGAAAAATTGATGCGCGAAGAATTCGCCGCCAACCGGTTGGAATGGAACCGCTCGATCATTGAAAACCGGCGCGATCTGAGCAACTCCTTCAGCAATCTCACCCAATCCACCATCACCACCATTCGTGAAAGCTCACGTCAACAAAAAGACCTGCTGGACAGTTTTGCCAAGCAACTCAACGAAATGACCATCATGACCGAACGCAAACAGGAACTGCTACGAGACAAAGTGGAAGAAAAATTGAACCAGCTTCAGGAAGCCAACCAGCAAAAGCTGGAGCAGATGCGGCAGACGGTTGACGAAAAATTGCACCAAACGTTGGAACAAAGGCTGGGTGAATCTTTTCAATTGGTCAGTGAGCGATTGGAACGGGTTCATAAAAGCTTGGGGGAAATGCACCATCTGGCCACTGGCGTCGACGATCTCCGCAAAGTCTTGTCCAATGTGAAGAACCGTGGAGTCTTGGGGGAAATCCAGCTGGAAAACATTTTGGAACAATTGCTAACGCCGGATCAATACAGCAAAAACGCCACGGTCAAAGAAAATAGCAAAGAGAATGTCGAATTCGCAATCAAATTGCCCGCCAAAGACGCGGAACGCTCACATCTGTTGCTCCCGATCGATTCCAAGTTTCCATTGGACGATTACCAGCGCCTCACTGAAGCACAAGAGCGGGGACAAGCCGATCAGGCCCAAGAAGCATTGAAAAGCTTGGAAGCACGGATTAAGCAAGAAGCCAAAAAAATAGCGGATAAATACATCAATCCCCCGACAACCACCGACTTCGCCATCCTCTTCCTGCCGATTGAAGGCTTATACGCCGAGATCTTACGGCGGCCCGGACTGTGGGAGCATATCCAGCGCCAATACAAAGTCGCGATTACCGGCCCCACCACATTGTCCGCCTTTTTGACCAGCCTGCACATGGGCTTCCGCACGCTGGCAATCCAAAAGCACACCAATGAAGCGTGGAAATGGTTGAGCCTGTTAAAAACAGAATTGTTTAAGTTTGGCGACACCTTGGCCAAGGCCCAGCGCAAGTTGGACGAGGCCAGCAAAACGATCGGCCAAGCGACCAAGCAAACGGAGACGATGAAAAAGAAACTGAACCGGGTGGAAAACCTTCCCGAGCTCGGTAGCTCAGAAGCCTTGCCACTCGCGGCCAATGACGAGCGGGAATGAAACCTAAAACCGCATTCACCGCCCATAAAAAAGCCTAAGCAGTTGAAAAAGGGCCCGGCTCCTTTTTCAACTGCTCAGGCATCTTTGTTGCAGTTAGATCACGCTGTTCACGTCACTTTGATTGCCAGACCGTGTTCCGTTCAAACAGGTCAGCCACCTCTTCTAACCTCGCCAACACTTTCCCTTCGGTCTCCCCGGTCACCACCAACGTCACCGTATAATCCACACTGGTATGCGGCCCATCAAAATATTGGCCCGGCTCCGCCAGCAAACGGTATTCCGTCACCCAATCAGGAAGCTCGTCCGCTTTGGGGGCGGAGAGAAAAACCCCTTGCTTCGGCGGGATGCCGATAAAACCAATCTGCGTCTTAGGTCCCCGCCCGCTCCGCACTTGCTCGGGCACAGTCACGGCCAATCCGCATTGGGCTTGCACCGCCAGTTTGGTCAGATCCAAATCAAACGCTTGGCGGTATTCTTCACAAATGCGGGAACCTCCGGTCCGGCAAGCGATTTCACATAATATCAACTCATCCTCGGGGGTGTGGAACACCTCCGCGTGAAACGTGGTGTATTGCGGCGTGGGCAAGATATGAAGCACGTTCGTAACATAACGCTGCAAACGGGGCGTAAGCGGATTTTCTGGCTCCAGCAGATAGCTACCGAGATATTTCCCTTCCTGAAATGCGAGACAGTTGTTCAAGTATTTGGAAGGCCAACAGAGCTCAATCACTCCATCAAGCACAACACCATCAATGTGGTACATTTCACCTTCGATAAACTTCTCCACTTCCAAATGAGGGGTTAATCCCTCTGTTAAATAGGCGATGGTGTCTTCGTCGTCATGCAAAATCGTTGTATTTCGAGAGCCCATGCCATCGACTGGCTTCACCACGACGGGATATCCCTCTGCTTCGATAAAACGAACCAAATCGATCACCGAAGTAATTTCAGCAAACGGGGGAACCTTTACATTGGCCGCTTTGAGTAACGTCTTCATCTTCACCTTGTCACGAAAAGCGATCGCGCTCTCTAACGACTGGCCTTCGATCCCCAAATGCTCCCTAAGTCTTGCCGCGCGCAAAATATCCCGCTCAGCAGTAGCAACAATCCGGCGAAATGGGTTCTTTTTCGCCATCTGTAAAGCGACAAATTCAACCGCATTGTTATAGTCATAATTTTCAAAAGATAAGGCGCGCGCTTTCGCCTGAAACGCCGGCGCCAATTTTTGTTCCGTCAGGATCACCAACGGTTCGTTCAAGTCCTCCAGCCATTTGTCATAGGGTACATCATAATAAGGCAAGCGATTGAAAATTAAGATGCTCAACCCAAACGTTCCCCTTTCAATCCAAGATGTGTGAACACACCGAGCTTGCCCAGCGAGCAAGCTCGAACTTGTTGACAAAGTGGCCCGGAGCTGATTTTTGAGCCTGCGTTCCGTGGTTTGCTTAAGCGACAAGCGACTCCGCTTTCAAAAATCTCGCTCCTGCAGGGGCTCGTCTACACTGAGCTGGCTGACAAGCTAGCTCTTCCTCACCGCAAAACAGACTCATCGCTGAACCGAGTATTCACATCATAATTGCTGGAGATGACACGACGGACGCACGCTATTTCCCGTAGGGTGGGCATACCTCTGGCGGAAATCTGAAGACGTTGGTCTAACCTTAAGAAGAATAGGTTAAACCGTTGGCACATCATGTCCAATCAGCAGGGGTTCTTTTTAATATTAGAGAAAACATAATATTTTGTCAATCCATTTATTAACTTAGCTATCCGCTCCCCCGTAACGGCAGGAGCGGTCAATCATGATGACGTCGGCTCCTCATCCTGCACTTCCGCCACCAGATGCGCGGGAATGCGAATATCCTGACACTCTTCTTCCATCCGCGGCGAGCATTTCGCCTGTTCCTCAATCTGTCCTTCCAATCTGCTTTGCTGTTGATTGTTGTTCATGGCAACCTCCTTTTTTGCTTCAGTATGCCCCTCCTCCCCGCTCATTACGCCGGAAATGACCATTTAAAAAGGAGGTTGTCTCTACATGCCTTAGCTCCGCTTCACCAAGGTGAGGCTACGCGTCCGCTCCATCACATGGAAAAATTTTTGGTGAATCCCCAGCAAAACAGCTAGAATTCTAGTCGTTCTAGTTTGCTTCCCCTTGCAGGAGAAGGACGCTTTGTGCGTGGCATCTCCAGAATCAGATCAGACATGATGAATTCTCACGATTTTATTAATGTTTTAACCATTTTTCGACCACTTTACCAACTCATATAAAAAGCGAATTGTTCTTCTATTTGCAAATTTATATAATATAAACAACGAATTTCAAGTTATATAAAAAGGATGATGCCCGAATGCCAACCCGTTGGCCACACTTCCAAGACCTATGCCCCCCTTTGGGTGACAGCCTCTACTTTAACATAGGAACATGCGTACCGCTTTTGGAACCGATACATGAAGCGATCACCCAAGCTAACCATTCCCTTCAATCCCCATCTCCCAAGCCATGGTTGGTTACCGAATCAGTCTCTATGGAAGCCCGCCGGAAACTGGCATCTCTGTTAGGGGCCCACCCTAGCGAAATCTCGCTGACGGAAAACGGCACGTTCAGCATGAATGCCATCATCGCCGGCATCCCTTGGCAAGAGGGAGATGGAATGATCGTCACCGCACACGAACATGTCAGCAGTCTCGTGCCATGCTTCAACATCGCAAAACGGTACGGTCTCTTTGTCACCCTTGTCGATCCCGAAGGCAAAACAGATGAAGAGCTGATCGACGCATTAGCAAATGCCATCGATCAACGCACACGCCTGATCGTCGCAAGCCACGTCACCTGGAACACGGGTCGCATCCTGCCTGTCGCTGACATTTGCCGACTAGCCCGGGACCACCGCATGCTCACCCTTATCGACGGAGCGCAAAGCGCCGGAAACGTAAATGTCGATGTCAAAGCCATCGGTTGCGATGCGTATGCTCTCTCCGGCCACAAGTGGTTGCTGGGTCCCACCGGCACCGGGGCTTGCTATATCACCGCCAAGCTCATTGAGCAACTATGGCCCCTTGCAGCAGGCTATCAATCCATCACCGGCTTTTCCCTTAACGGGCAGATAGACTGGAAGATGGATTCACAAAAAATGGAAGGCTCTACAAAAAACATTGCCTTGGTAGCCGGACTCACCCGCGGCTTAGAACTCTTGGAGCAATACCAGCTTCCCGCGATCACCTCGCGGATCCATCATTTGGCCGCCTGGTTCAAACAGCAGCTTCTGCTTCTGCCGGGTGTCACTCTGTTCACCGACCTCGCCTTTCCCGCTTCCGGTTTGGTATGCTTCCGTATAGAAGGCCTTGCCCACGAGGAAATCGTGGACTACTGTCTGCGGCACCATCTATACATTCGCCATCTGCCGCGCCCGGAAGGCATCCGCTTTTCCATCCATGCCTTCCATTCCCACACAGAATTGATCCGCGCCCTCGTGATCCTTGAAGCTGCGATTCACCACGCCCGCAAGCAGGGAAGACATTCCACCTCCACCCTCGTCGCCTCGCACCGTGAATAAGAAGAGCGTCCACCATCACAAACACCAGCGCATCTGCATGCATATCAGCGAAAACGCCAACTTTCCAATCACCTTTACTTTCATTCGCCCTCAGGGGTGCTGGGCATGGATGATGCCATCATGTATTTATTTCCTATTTATGAGCAAATAAGTATCAATAATTTATGCATTCCTCAATTAAAAACTGTAACATATTGAATAAATATGTTATACTTAATAGCGTTCGAGGATAGCACTGTCTCGCTTATCTTCGAATCCCCACAATGAATGGTTTACTTAACTCTTCCTCGTCTCCGTCGATCCATTCTAGCGCACCCCCTCGGCGGAGACCTTTTTTGTGCCTTTAGCCCACACCATACATATGCTTACTGTCGTCTTTATCTCTTCTTTCACTTCATCACTTCAAAACAGAATTTGAGTATTTTTATCAAAAGTGCGCAGTAGCCTAGAAAAGATATATACCTTTATTTCAGTATCTGTTCAAATCTTATTCCCGCGCGCGTTTTTAAATGCAAGGATGGTTGCGATAACAATCAAGATAAAAGAAATCAACACACCTACTGTAATCGAATATTGAACATAAGGCTCTAATCCCTAGCCTATCATTAAGAAAAAGACAGCCGCTAGTGTTAAATAAACAACCTTCGGATCTCCATTTAGCATTTTGGCACCTCCTATTTTGCAAAGCAGTTATTATAATCAGCATATACTAAGGAGTATGATTTATATATGCACAATACAGGATGCAATCAGAGATTGTCGAACTCCATATCCCTCCAATAACTACATACATCCTTTTCTATAATTCATTGTTTTATATGGATAATAAATTCATCCAATATTTATTAACTCTCTCTTCAACGAAGTCACCATAAAGAAACGCGATTTACTCCTCTACCAAACAAAAAACCCTTGCACATATGCAAGGGTTTTGGTTGGTGGGCAGTATAGGAATCGAACCTACGACCTCTTCCGTGTCAAGGAAGCGCTCTCCCTCTGAGCTAACTGCCCAAGTGAAAATATGTAGTTTTTAGATAAGTTGGTGGGCCCAACAGGACTCGAACCTGTGACCGATCGGTTATGAGCCGACTGCTCTACCAACTGAGCTATAGGCCCATGATGGTGAAGTGGCGGAGCTGACGGGATTCGAACCCGCGATCTCCTGCGTGACAGGCAGGCATGTTAGGCCTCTACACCACAGCTCCAAGTTGGTTGCGGGGACAGGATTTGAACCTGCGACCTTCGGGTTATGAGCCCGACGAGCTACCAGACTGCTCCACCCCGCGATATCAATTGTTTTAATCACCATCAGCGACATTTATTAATGTACATCAATTTCTTCAAAAGTGCAAGGCCTTTTTTAAGATTTTTTATCCCAAATATAACGAACTCCATAACGCCCTTTTTTGGAGCGAAACACCTCCACTCGCTCCGGGCTATCATAACCGTACAGCCACCAGTCCTCTTGCATTCGTGCTGCCAAACACCGCGCTTGAAAGCGGCTGTCATATAATTTGGCCCAATATACCCATTGCATCATGCTTTCCTCCTTTCATCTCTTATTTTTCACTGTTTTCCATTTTTCATGCCTAAGGGCGCATGCACATTTTCCGTTTCGTCCAGAGCGGGCAGCCCCTTTCCGCATATGCTATATTAACCCAAGCAACCTTGTCGGGCTTAACTGTTCACGAGCCGACCAATATTCCCTCCTCACGGCCAAATGGTAAAGCCGTTGTCGATTGTGACAACGGCTTATTTGCATCTATAGGCCTGCTACTTGCTTTAGCCATCCAGCTGTTGGGCTGAAGCCCGCTCTTCCTCATCGCGCAGACGGTGAGCCAAACGCCCTGAAGCTGCAGCCGCGACGCTGGCGACCAAATCATCCATAAACGTCTGCACCCGCCCACCTTTTTTGGTGTCCAACTCGCGAATGAGCCCAATTTTATGCTTGTCCAAGTGACCGAAGGTAGTGACGGCAATGCTCCCATAGCCCAAAACGGAGCCCAAGGCCAATGTTTCATCACAACCAAACAGCCCTTCATCCCCTTTGACAAGGGATAAGAGCGGTTCAGACAATATATTCTGCTCCGCCAAGCGGTCCAACTCGACTCCTACTAGAATGGCGTGTTGCAATTCCCTTTTATTCAGCACGGCCAGCACGCTGTCGACGCACTGCTCCATGGTTAGATTCGGGTTATAAGGGCTCTGCATTTCGTGAACAATTTCAGCAATTGCTTCGATACTGACTCCGCGGTCTTCCAGGCTTTTCATCACTGTACGTTTCACTTCACTGCTGTGTACTCTTCTCATTTGTTTCCCTCCCATAAGCCATCTTACCATAATCAATTGCCCACAAAAGATGCGTGAACCAAAATTTAAAGATATAATATAAGAAATGCGCCATTTTTCTGTTCAAGGAGGGAATGTGTTATGTTTTTCGGCATTGCTGTTTTTCCACAAAAACACGTACAAGACCTTGTCAATTCCTATAGAAAGCGGTACGACCCGCATTACAGCCTCATTCCACCCCATATCACGTTGCGGGAAAAGTTCGAACTGCCTGATGAAAAAGTGGAAGACGCGGTCCAGAGATTAGAAGAAATCGCCAAGCAAAACAAGCCCTTCACCATCCAGTTCCACAAAGTGAGCCATTTCTATCCTACCAGCCATACCATCTATCTGGCGATCAAAGACAGCAAACCTTTGGAAACGTTGCACAACCAGATCAGTGCTTCGCTGGATCCCATTCCAATGCCTTATGATTACATCCCACATCTCACCATTGGGCAGAAAATGTCGGAAGAAGAGCTACATGATGTGTATGGCACCCTACGGTTGAGACAATTTGAATTGGAATCGAAAATCGACCGTTTCCACCTTATGTACCAGCTGGAAAACGGCTCTTGGAGCATTCATCAAACATTCCTGTTGAAAAAATGATCTGATCCGAAAGGATGTCGTCCTATGGCCGTCACCGTCATCATCGCTCAAACACCGACGGAAAGGGAATGGGCTTTTGCCATTCGCCGCCAGGTGTTCGTGCTAGAGCAAAAAGTACCTGAAACGCGGGAATCAGATGAATATGATGAGCGATCGTTGCATTTTGTGGCGCTTGAGGACGGGCAACCGGTGGGTGCTTGCCGGATGCGGTGGGTTAACCCTAACGTGGCCAAAGCTGAACGGGTCGCTGTGCTACCATCCAAACGCCACAGCGGCGCCGGGCGCCTCTTGATGGAAGCGTTAGAAGCCCAAGCCCGCCAAGAACAGGCCCACGCGATCGTCCTCCACGCCCAAATGCCGGTGATCCCGTTTTATGAGAAGCTGGGCTATCACGTCATGGATGAGCCGTTTGTTGATGCGGGTATCCCGCACGTGTCGATGAAGAAGAAGCTGATTTAAAGCTTGGTCAAAATCCCTTCATCCACCGTGCATGTGCCAAGCATCGCATGGTACATCGAGCCGTGCCGTTCCCCATGAAAATCCGATCCGGCCGTCTCGAAAAGCCCAAATGTTTTTGCCATTTCGGCATACCGCTGTTTGGCTTCATCCGTGTGATCTGGATGGTTCACTTCAATGCCGTCCAATCCATTTTCCACCAACAAAGGAATTAAGTCGTCTTGCTCATACAATCCGGGATGAGCGATGACGGCCTTCCCTTTGCTTTGGTGGATCAATTGGATCGCTTCGATCGGGCTGATGCGCGGCGGCGTTACATAAGCTTGCCCATCCCGCCCTAAATATCGGTCAAACGCTTCATCCATTGATTGTACAATCCCTTTGTCAATCAACACCTCAGCAATATGCGGCCGCCCCACATTGTCAGCTTGGCCCTCCCCTTTCTTCTTGGCCATGACTTCCTCCATGGTCACTTCAATCCCCAACTCATTTAATTTTTCGATCATCATGCGATTGCGCGTCTGTCGCACCTCACGTTGCCGCTTCAACTTTTCAAGTAAAGACGGGTCGCGATAATCGATATGTAATCCCAACATATGAATCTCTTTCCCTTGCCACAACGTGCTGATTTCAACTCCCGGGACTACATGGACACCCCATTCGCGTCCTGCAGATAACGCCTCTTCTATTCCGCTGACCGAGTCGTGGTCAGTGATCGCCAAGCCGGCAAGCCCCACTTCCTTAGCCAATTTCACCACTTCGGAGGGAGAAAATAATCCGTCCGATCCCGTCGAATGTACATGCAAATCTACACGTCCCACGCTTCATTCCTCCTGTCAAACAATGTGTTCATTCTTTCCGACTTGTTGGGCTGATGCGCCACCTTACCCATTTCATTGTACCGCACCATGCGGAAATTTCCCAAAAAAAGAGGATTACATATCTCTTGACGAGGGTAATAAAGCGGTTACAACGGCAAGGAGGGATTTTTATGCAATTGCGCGCCAAAGCGCTGACAAATGTGTGTGCGGCCTATGAGCAAGTGGACAAAATAATGCGAATGCAAGGTTTCTGCCGTTTTCGCTCTCATGCACCCATTTATCGCTTGCATATGAGAGACCTGGCCTCCGGACAAGTCTATCGCCTTTCCCTTCCTACCCGACAAATGAAAACCCGCCATGAAACCACACTCAGCCTCGAGCAACCGACATTAGAGTCGGCGTCCCATTTACGGCGGCATCAGCGCAACCTGTCGATTCCGAATGAGGTAATTATGGCGGCTCAAGAGAAATTAGAAGAAATCGCTTCTTATCTAAAATAGACAAATCGTGAATGTAATGTAAACGAGCACCCGAACCTTTTGGGTGCTCGCTTCACTCAGCGTGATTTCTTCCGTTTTTGAATCTCTTCATTGATCCGCTGGGCCAACTGGTCGGAACTCATGTTGGTGGAAGTCGTATTCTCCGTAATCCCCAACTCTTTTCCCGCTTCGGTCATGACTTCTTTTACCAAGTCCTTTTGGCCCGCTGGGGTGCGCTTCTGTTTCAAACCCAATTCCTTGCCGAACTCTTCGGCGAGCTGGGTCACGTCTTGGCCGTTTTTGCCGCGCGCGTCTTGTTTGATCCCCAGTTCTTTTGCCATTTCATTTATCATCTCTTTGAACTTGTTTTTTGAACGCAAAAAGCCGAACATGCGAAGAGTCCCCCTTTGCTGAGTGTACTGTTAGTATCTCAACAGATGGAGAGGTTCATGCAAAAATAAGGTAGCCCATGCATTGGTTCAGCACGGCTACCTTATCACTTGTGGCCTAACACTTTTAATTGGTTGTCCAATGAAATGATTGGATAAAGCCCATCGATCCGTGTGAAATAACAGCCGGACGGTTCCATTTGCACAGTTCCGTGAACCCAGAAGCGATGCTCACTCCACATGGTGGGCACGCCAAGCAGATTCACTGGCAGCCATTTGTCTTCGATCAATAGCGCCGGACCTGTTGAAGAGAAAGCCAACATCACCATCTGTGTGGAACCAGTTTGCTCGTTGTTGCGATAGTCTGGCTTGACACCATTCTCTTCCATCCATTTTTTAGCTTCAACCGCGACAGGCAACGCACGGATCAACGAGGCATATACCTTTCTGAATGACAGGTACGCATCACTGATGCCTTCCTCTTTCAACCAGCGGAACAGATGCTTCAGGGTGTTGAGGAAGATTTTTGAACCGGGAGCAGTTACTTTGCCTTGATCCAAATACCATACGCTCAAAAAATGGCACAGGACTTCCTCATCCAGCATCGACCAGTCGAACGATTGACCAAAACGCATAGACAAATACTTGTACAACAATTCCAATGAACGGCTATACAAAGTTTGCGTTCCTTTTTGCAATGTGGCCACATGGTTGAAATAAAACTGTTCCAAATGTTGCATCACTCGCAAAGGCAATTCCTCTTCCTTCGGCTCTACGTCCGGCCAAAAAGCCGTCTCCTCCACCATGTGCTCAGTCACAACAGGCGCAGATAACATCCCTTGCTCAACCTCTTCTGTTCGTTTGATAGACCAACCGAAAACCTTCCAACCGTTTTCCCAGGTGGTGTATTCTTGACGTTCTTCTTCTGGATGATTGTATTTCTCAAGCTGCACGAGTATCTCCCCTCTCATCTCATGCGCGAAAGATGTATAAGGGCCAAAGAATTCATATCGTTGACCAACACGAAGCAATCGAGTAAAAACAAGCTTTTCCCTGGGAATCGATTCCCCTTTTTGAATCTGGACTTGCTCTTTCGTTGTCAAGGATGTCAATGTCAGGGTGTGTTCGTCGGTCTGTGAAATTTCGTAGCAGGTAAAGGTTGACTCGCTCATGTTGCGGGCCATACGTTCCTTGTGCGGGGCATTGCGAATGGTAGAGCGCCACACTTCTACCGGTCGCCGGCGGTTTAAACAAGGTGCGTCAAACAGGAGCCAAAAGCGAAAGTAAGTGGCATATTCTTGGGAAATCGGCTGGTCCAAAGGCAACTGCATGAGTTTTTTAAAGCGTTGTGCCCATTCTTTCTGCATCTCAGGTGAGATCCGCCCTGTAAACCAATGTTGCAGATCGACCAAGAGGTCGTGTTTTAAGCGGTTCTCTCTTTCAGCTCTGGCCTTCTCCACTGAATCAAGCGCTACAACTCTCTCACAACATTTCTTATACTTCTTCCCACTGCCGCAGGGGCAAGGTTCATTCCGGCCTACCATACTCACACCTCGGATGCTAGTTTCCTTGCCATTAAGTATATATGAAAGGTTAGGATATGACAAAGAGTTTTTCCATTAAAACCCATCTTACATATCCTTCTCACCTGTCCATTCGCTGGACAATCACACTATCGGGGCGGCAACATGACCCCGGAGTCGATTCATGCTTCTGCTTATCCTAAACGCCATTTTCCCAATGCTTTGTATTCTTGAGTAACTATACCTTTATTTTAACGATTTAAAACGCGCTTTTGAAGAAATTTTTTCCGAGGGATGGAAGAAATGGATAGTTGGATAAAGGGATGATTGAGAGATAAAGGGAGCCACGGAAGATTCTTATTTAATGATTCCATGTCAAAATAAAAAACCCTGCAATGAATTGCTCATCGCAAGGTTTTTTTTCACTCATTTTAAAATCTTGATGGTTACTGTCCGGCGACCCCATTTGAGTGCCTCAGCCCGCGTTTCAAAGAACAGGTCAATGATGTGCCCGTTGACCGCGCCACCCGTATCTTCAGCAACACCGTAGCCGTAGCCCGGTATATACATCTTGGTTCCGAGCGGAATCACGCTGGGATCCACCGCGATGGTGCCCCGCTTGGGGTAGGTGCCGGTCGCCGTGCGGCTTCCGGTATGGGTGTAACCCGTCGCCTCCACTGTTAATGTCTTGGCTGAAGTCAGATCCACATCGTCTTTTTTCGTCATCTCTTTATTCGTGCCAATGCTCACGATTTTGTCGACGGGTTTGATTGTTTGGACAAGTCTTTCCGTCGCTTTAGGCTTACCGTCTTCCGTGACTGGCATGCCGTTTTTGTAGACGAGGAGGACTTCATAAATCTTCTTCCCTTCCTCCCCTTCTTTTTTCACTTCTTTTTTTCCTTCTGCTAATTTATCTGTTTTTACTTCTTTCGTGTTATAAGGGATTTCTTCCACTCTTTTCTGCAGCCTTTGCTCGATGCGATCGACCACGATATTGGTACCGTTCATGATCTTCTTATCCAGCGGCATGTTTAGCTCATCCCACTCGGTCAGAACCACCTTTTTCTCCTGCAAAACCCCTTTTACTGTGGATTGCAAGGTTTCAAAGGTGCCGAGGTCTTTGCCCGCCACACGCAAAGAGACTTTGCACTTGCACTTCAATGTGATCTCGCTGTGTCCTTCGATTTTTTGATCCCAACCGATGCTTGGCTGGTAGCGCTGTTTCAATTCGTCAATCTTATGGCCTTGGCCTTCCAGCGCTTCTGCCAACGTATCGCTTGAGCGTTCAAATTGCAGTGCTTTATCTTGATCGCTGAAAGTAATTTTCACTGTTTGTGAGGAACCGGAACAGCCCGTGAGCAGGATGAAAAACATCGCGAGGCTGGGTAGAAGGAACTTTTTCATCGACATCCTCCTTCTGCAGTAAAGCCTAAACAATGAAGCCATTATAGCAGATGTTTTCTTCCTTATCTATGACTCTAGCAGGATTGTCATAGATTCATCCATTTTAATTGAGATTTATGCCCACGGAGCCCGGCTTATGACCGCTCGCGGCAATTTATTCCACTTCTTCTAGTAGAGCCGCCTGTTTGGGCGCAACCGGAACCTTTCGCGGTTTGGCATGAATTTCTTCCGGTCCATAAATAGAAATGAGCAATCGGCCGTTGCTGGCTTTAGCCACAATCAAAATCGGTTCATTCAGCTGGTTTTGAAACTTAAAATCCGGCCCTCCCCAAGACACTGTAGCATCCCGGCCCCTCGGCACATACGCCACCTGTTTGCTATGCCTTTGCCGCTCCACGATCTTGAGCCCGGCCTTGTCCACGCTGTTGTACAAAGTGGACGAGGTTTGGCAAATCCCACCGCCGACCCCTTCACTGTATTCTCCTTTGACGATGATGCGGGCGAGACGGTAACCCCTGGCCTGCGAGCGCGGCCCGACTGTCTTATTAAACGAAAACACCTCACCGGGCATCAACACTTTATGATCAATCGCTTCTGTCGCCAGATGAATATTGTGCGCACGGTTTCTGTTCCATTCATTGTAATAAGTAAGATAACTCCCGATTTGTTTCTCTTTCAACCGCCGCAGTTTCGCCGCAGTCAGCCTTGGTTTGACTATGTTGACCGGAACCGCGAGCGGTTGGCCCATGACTTCATGGATGCGATCAAACCACGCTTCGATGCGTTGGCGATCCACTTTCAACCCCGCTTGTTCTGGAACAATCCGCCGCTCGTGATAGTAAGCGGAGCGCGCAGGACGGTTCAAGTCTCGTTCGAGAACGCCGGCAATCCACTCCAACGCCAACGTGCGGTTCAATGTGGTGGGATCAATCCCATCAAACCCAATGTCGCGCAAAGGGAAAACCCAGCGTTGGCCCCTATGTTCCAACACCAAGGTGGGAACAAAAGATAAATCGGCATCCACTGCCGCCGGCTCAGGAGAAGACGCGGCCACAACAGGCACAGACGGCATCGAGATCAACAAGGGCACCAAGAGAATTAGCAAAATGACATGCGTTTTCTTGTTCATCGCCGCACTCCCTTTTTTCGCTTAGTGTGCATCAAACCGACCCAGGCTATGACCTTCGCAATCAAGCAGTGATGACGGATCAATAGGTGTGCTAGAGAGCCGGCGAATTGGACGCGCGGTATTCTGGCGTATTCATGTTCATTATTGAACATTTAAGATGTAATTGTATGTTTAATTGTTGAATTTTGTTGTCAAAATTAGTGAAACAGTGTACAAAGTAGTTATGTGAACGTATAATGAAAAAGAAAATGAACAGGTAGGAAGTGATTGGATGGATTCAGTATTCTGGAGTCGCGTACTTACGGAAACGACATTAGCGTTCCATATCATCTGGGCGACCATCGGGGTGGGTGTACCTGTTTTCATCTCCCTTGCCGAATATTGGGGAATCCGCACCAAAGATCCCCACTATATCCTGCTTGCCCGAAGATGGACCCGCGGCTTTGTCATCACGGTGGCTGTCGGTGTGGTGACGGGAACGTGCATCGGGATCATGCTTTCCCTGCTGTGGCCCAAATTCATGCAATTAGCTGGAAACATCATCAGCTTGCCACTCTTTATGGAAACGTTCGCCTTTTTCTTTGAAGCGATTTTCTTGGGCATCTATCTGTACACATGGGATACGTTTAAAAAGCCGATTTACCACTGGCTGACTTCCATTCCCATCATCATCGGCTCAACCATGTCCGCCGTGTTTATCACGATGGTAAACGCTTTCATGAACACGCCAACCGGATTCACCATCGCTGCCGATGGCAAACTGATGGATATCGATCCCATCGCGGCCATGTTAAACCCAGCCACACCGTCTAAAGTGGCCCATGTCGTCTCATCTGCTTATCTGACCAGCGGCTTCTTGTTGGCTGCCATCGCGGCATACCATATCTTGCGCGGCAATAAACACGTCTATTATAAAAAAGCATTGCGGTTAACCATGATCGCCGGTCTCATCTTCTCCTTGCTCACATTTGTGGCCGGAGACATTTCCGGCAAGTTCTTGGCCAAACACCAACCCGCCAAACTGGCCGCCGCCGAATGGCATTTTGAGACGCAATCAGAAGCGCCCCTCTACTTTGGAGGCGTGCTGGATAAGGAAACGAACGAAGTTCGCTACGCCATCAAAATTCCGAATGCCTTAAGCATCCTGGCAGGCAATTCAACCAAAACGGAAGTGATTGGTTTAAACGATATTCCAAAGGAGAACCATCCACCGCTGTACATCCATTATCTCTTCGACATCATGGTGGCGATCGGCGTATACCTGGCACTAGTCTCCGCCGTCTTCCTGTACTGTTGGTGGAGAAAAAAAGGGAGCGAATGGAACAAATGGCTGTTGCGCGCAATTATCCTCGGGGGTCCGCTTTCATTTATCGCCATTGAATGTGGCTGGATATTCGCCGAGGTCGGTCGATTGCCTTGGATTATCACCGGCATCATGCGCGTGGACAAAGCTGCGACCACCTCTGACAGTGTCGCGCTGATGACTATTTTGTTCTCTATCCTGTACCTCATCCTGACCATTGTCGCATTGGTCGTTCTCAATCGCCTCTTCAAAAACCAACCCGCTGAAGCGGAGCTTGAGAACATGCCTTCGCAGGGGAACTAAAGGGGTGAAAGATCATGAAACTAGAAATCATCGGGATTACGGTCCTATGGGTTTTTCTGTACGGGTATCTAATTGTGGCATCGATCGATTTTGGAGCAGGGTTCTTTTCGTACTACAGCATGTTGACCAAAAAAGACCATATCATCAATAACATTATCAGCCGTTATTTGTCGCCGGTCTGGGAAGTTACCAACGTTTTTCTCATCTTTTTTGTCGTCGGATGCGTCGGCTTCTTCCCAGACACCGCTTATTATTATGGCACGGCTTTGTTAATCCCCGGTTCCATCGCGTTGATCCTGTTGACGATCCGCGGCTCCTTTTACGCTTTTGCCAATTACGGCGCCCGCCAGAGCCGCGTGTATATGTTCTTGTATGGCATGACCGGCTTGTTCATTCCCGCTTCGTTGTCCACCGTCTTAACCATTTCGGAAGGTGGATTTATTGAAAAAGTCGGCACGGAAGTGGTTTTCCACGCAGATCGCCTATTGACCAGCCCCTATTCTTGGAGCGTGGTGTTCTTAGCTCTGGTGAGCATTTTGTATATCAGCGCCAGCTTTCTCACATTTTATGCTGATCGGGCTGGAGACACGGCTGCTCGCGAGCTGTTGCGCAAATACACTTTATTCTGGAGCGGCCCTACCATTCTCGCCAGTCTGCTGGTATTTTGGAGCTTGTCCAAACATAATCCGGTTCATTTCGAGAATGCCCTCTCCATTGGCTGGATGTTTGGCGCTTCCTTCCTCTGTTTCTGTGTCGCAGTCTATCTGATGTGGAAGCGCCAGAACTTAGGAATTCAATTTATCTTTGTCATGTTCCAATTTGCTTACGCTTTCTTCGGTTACGGAATGTCACATATGCCTTACCTGTTATATGATTACGTCACCATTTCGAGTGCGCTAACAAACAGCACCATGGGTTGGGCCTTGGTAGGCGCCTTTATCGCCGGTCTATTCTTGCTCATCCCTTCCATCGCACTGTTGATGTGGCTGTTCTTGTTTAACGCCAAATATGTGCGCGGCGAAAAATAATTCCAAAGCCCCCTGGCCACTCACCGGGGGGGCTTTTCGCATGCACATCGAAGATTATGGTTGTTGTCGACACGCTTCCACAAACGCCGAAAACAAGTTGGCAGCATCAGAATCGATGCGCACCATCTCTTCTGGATGCCATTGAACGGCCATCACAAATCGATGCTGTTCGCTTTCAAACGCTTCCACCACGCCATCCCGGGACACCGCACTTACCCGCAAGGGAGCAAGCACTTCCCTGACCGCTTGATGATGGAAGCTGTTAACCTTAGCCACCGATTTGCGATAAATTCGGTGGAGAAGGGTGCCTTCTTCGATGTGGATGGTGTGGGAGGCGTGGTATCGCGGAGCTTGCTGAGCGTGTTGCAACAAGTCGCTCTTTTGTGAGGGAAGATCTTGGAACATCCCGCCGCCCAGAGCAACATTCAGGATTTGGCACCCACGGCAAATGCCCAAGATCGGTTTATCTTGAGAAATGAATTGTTCAATGAGCGCGATCTCCATCTCGTCCCGGTCGGGATCGATCCTCCCCAATCCTGGCAAAGGCTCTTCGTCAAACAATGTGGGGTCGATGTCACCTCCTCCCGACAACAACAGACCGTCCAGTACCCGGCTCATCTCTTTAATCACCTTGTCCGAAGTGGTATACGGGATTAACAGGGGCACACCGCCCGCTTGGATGACTGCGTCGCTGTATGCTCTTGACAGGATCTGTTGCTGTTCGTGTTCCCGAGACATCGTTATCCCAATGATCGGTTTCATTCTCCACACTCCCCAGTCTGGATTCATCATGTTTGCGGACGCATGTTGAACCGAATATTTCCATCTGTCTGAATCATTTGCATGCAGTGTATTCACCTCCATTATAAAAGAGTTCTTCCATATGTTAAGTTAGATATTTAACTCCCCTTCAAGAGAAAGTTCATGTTATTCAAAAAAGCCCCAGGCATCTACCTGAGGCTCCATATATCGCATGTCACTCAATCGTTTACTGTCGCCCGTTCATCAAAGAAGAAACGAATAGCGTAAATCCCCGCCAATCCAACTAAGCTGTAAATCACCCGACTGAATGCGGAAGATTCCCGAATCGTGTCGCCGCCAAATATCGCCGCTACCAAGTCCCACTGAAATAATCCAATCAACAGCCAATTCAACGCTCCGATAATAACCAAGGTTAGGGCAAAACTTCTCATTCCCTGTCCTCCTTTCCATGGCGAGGTCTACTCATAGTATGGCTTAAAGCCATGGAGTTTATAACCATCCCGCCATGACGCAAAAACGCCCCCGCCAGGACGAGATGCCCTGACAGGGGCGCATGAGACGACCCTCACGCCTCCACTTTCTCTTTGGCGTCGGCCGCTTGCTTGCGGTAATACTCTTCAGCGAGTTTGTCAATTTCTTTCTTCAGTTCGGAAACCATGTCTTTTTCAGGGATTTTGCGCACAATCTGGCCGTGTCTAAACAATAGCCCTTCTCCCCGTGCACCGGCGATCCCGATGTCCGCTTCTTTCGCCTCGCCGGGTCCATTGACTGCGCATCCCAGCACGGACACTTTGATCGGCGCTTTGACGGTCGAAATGTATTCTTCAATCTCATTGGCAATGCTAATGAGGTCAATTTCGATCCGGCCGCACGTGGGGCAAGAAATCAACGTAGCAACATTGGCAGCCAAACCAAACGATTTCAACAACTCGCGCGCCACTTTCACTTCTTCCACAGGGTCGGCGCTCAGGCTGATACGAACCGTGTTACCGATGCCCATTGCCAATAAGGCACCCAATCCGGCAGAACTTTTGATCGTGCCGGAGAAAAGCGTACCTGATTCGGTAATTCCCAAATGCAATGGGTAAGGGAACGTTTCCGCCGCTTTTCGGTACGCTTCAATCGCCAAACGCACATCCGACGCCTTCATGGAAATAATGATGTCTTTAAAATCGAGATCTTCCAGAATGCCCACATGATGCTTGGCACTTTCAATCATGCCATCTGCGGTGGGATAACCGTATTTATCCAAAATCCGCTTTTCCAATGAGCCGGCGTTAACTCCAATCCGAATCGGAATACCCCGTTCTTTGGCCGCTTTCACTACCGCTTCCACTTTTTCGCGGCGCCCAATGTTCCCCGGGTTGATGCGGATTTTATCAATGCCGCCTTCAATCGCTTTCAAGGCCAGCTTATAATCAAAATGAATGTCAGCAACAAGCGGAATGTTTATCTCTTTTTTGATATCCGCAATCGCTTCCGCGGCACGCATGTCCGGACAAGCGACACGCACGATTTGACAACCCGCTTCTTCCAAACGCTTGATTTCCGCGACAGTGGCTTTTACATCATGTGTCTTGGTTGTGGTCATGCTTTGGATGACCACTTGGTCGTTTCCACCGATTTGTATGTTTCCGACCTTAACCACTCTTGTTTCCGTACGATGATACATAAAGGATTCTCTCCTTTTTACAACAACATGGCGTCATGTTTCATGATTATCAATTAGGACTTGGAAACTTCAATTACAAAGTATACCACACATATATAAAGAAAAGGAGCATCAACTGCTCCTTCACATAATCTTTCATTTTCAACTTCATTTGCGGTGCGCCAACTCATTCGGCTTCTCTGATGGAACGCTTAGCCATGGTGCGACTTCTTAGCCGCGACCGTTGTTTGTCAACGGCCATCTTCATAGAAAAAGGAATCAATCCAAACCATCTGACCGTCCATGGCACCCTGCTCATCTGTTTTAATTCTTTCCGTTCGTGCTTGGGTGTCTCAACGTACCAAAGCCAGCGTTCCAGCAGATAACAGACCCAATCCTTGAAAGACATATCGCCCCACCTCACCACTAGCATAGCCGATGCCGTCCGCCTTTAAACATGCTCCCGCCATGCACGGGCGATCTCCTCTGCAATATCGCTGATCGCGCGGCCCGTCGTGTCCACCCGCAAATCGGCGAAGCGATAAAAGTCGCGTCGGGCTTGGTAAATAGCGTGTACCCGTGCAGACAGATCACCGCGGAGTAAGGGACGCTCCTCCTCTGTGCGTCGCAGTCGCTCAATGATTTCATGAGGTTCAGCGTCTAGATGAACAACATAAGCCCATTGGGACAAGAGTTGACGATTTTGCTCGCGCAAGACGATCCCTCCACCCGTCGTCAACAGGAGCCTTTGTTCTTCCAAGCAGGCGCGTAGCATCGCCGTTTCCTCCTCTCGAAACCGCTCTTCCCCATAACGGGCGAAAAATTCGGCAACGGAACATCCCCATTTAGCCACCAATTCCTGATCCGTGTCTCTCCACGTCATGTCAAGTAGCTCTGAAACCGCCCGTCCAACCGTGGTCTTCCCCGTCCCCATCATCCCGATCAGTGCCAAATGCCGTTTGTTGTGTTGCATGGTTGCCTCCGTTTTTTATTAACCATGTTACCCAATCCATTTGATAATCGCCAGCGTCTTTTGATCCAGCAAAACGGCAATAGTTTGCCGCACTCCCTGTTCGCCGTGACCGGTCGCTACCACCCGCAAGGTGCCGTCTTCTTTTTCTTCGGTCTGAACGACCACCATCACGCCCCCCACATTGAGTAGCGTCTCCGCCTGGCGCTTTCCCAATGACCGCTCCTGTTGGACTTTGGCAATCCCTGTTTCGGTCGCGTATTTGACCCTCATCCGCTCTTCGTACAGCGTTGCTGCCTTATCAGCGCGCACAGCCATGGTGGCCACAAGAGCTGCAAAGGTGAACAGTAGAGTGGTCACGGCCGTCACTGCTGGCAACGCCATGCCCCGCTCATCGGTCTGCCGCATGGTGAACGCCCATCCTTCCCGCAATGAAGATCTTTATATCCAAATCTGCCAGCCAATTCTGCAATCCCATATCCAATCGAACGCCCCGCCGCTCGGGATGAAACCCCATGTAATACACGTGCCGAAGCACGACCGTCGCCCCTGAAAACCGGTTCGCACCGGCCTCTTTGACTCGCCTGATCACTTGCCGATTGCTCGTCTGGTATCGAACAGCTTTCCCATCGGGATGGATCAGCTCCAGCACTCCGCCTTCCATGGTGGCAATATGTATCGCTTGGGCAATGTCTCGCTCGACCAAGGGCCGGAAAGCCATGTACTCAAGTTGTAATTCCTGCTGCCCGACGAACGTCTTCAGGTTGGTTTCAAACGCATGGGCGATGAAGAACAGGGCCGGCAACAACAGCAACAAAAGCATGAAGGCGATCATGAGTTCCACATAGGTGAAGCCGGCGTCGTCACCGCGCTTCGACAAACCGGTGCGTAACCCAGCGTTTTTTATGGATTTTCCCGCCACGATCCTTTCCCTTCACCTCCACCCACACTTCATACAGACGTGGTTCAATCTCAACCGTCCGCCAATGAACGTGGTAGGGTCCACTTCCCTCTGTCCGACCAGGAAGCCATTCCGCACCCGAACCCGCCAATCCCACGTCGCTCGCCAGACTTTCCATTTTATGTTCCAAGATGCGAACCATCTCCATCTCCATTTGTTGTTCATGAAGTTGCAGATTTAATTCCCGGCACAAGGGAACGGCAAAAGCAGTTAAAACCCCAAACACCAAAAAAGCCATCATCGTCTCGACCAAGGTGAAGCCACGTTCCCGCCAATTCATGGCCCCAACTCCACCTTCGGATGGCCCGAAGCCACATGGACCACGACTTTGCCAATCGGTTTCCCTTCGCGCTTTAACCAGATCGTCCCCCCACGCACTTGTCCGGTATCGCGAAAAATAATCTGATTGCTCGGATAATTGCTGGTGACAGCATATTTAGGCGGAATAAGCAACATTCTTTGGCGCTTAGTACCTTGGCTAACCGTGATTCGCTTGCGAGCGTTATCAAGTATTACCGTCACTTCCCTCTCCCTGCTCTCGGCTTCCGTCTGCGCTAAAGACAGCTCACTGGCCAACGCCCCAAGGAAAAATTGCCGTTCTGTTCGTTCCCCCATGGTTGCGAAAGCGGGATAAGTGATAGAAAACATCCATCCTAACACGATGATAACCATAACCAACTCAATCAGCGTCCATCCCCGTTCCCCGGCCTTCATTTGGCGCATACCACCCTCTGCTCCGCCGTAATGTTTAAAGAGCGTCGTATCTGATATTCGCCACCGAAGGGACATTTTGGAGCGGAACGTAAGTATCCGCGGCGTACCAACTCCTTCACATCACCTGGATATTCTCCATACTCCAGATAATAATTGTCGGCTTGGGCGGCGATCATCTGCCGGTTGGCCCGGTCCGCCTGCCGTTTAGCCTTCTCCCCCGCCACCAGCAAGTTGGGAGACGCAATGGTCAAGATGACGCCGATGATGAACACGACGATTAGCATCTCCATCAAAGTGAAACCCCTCTCATCGAAAAAGCCCCTGCCTTTCATCCTTCCACCTCCTTTAAATCGCCCGCACCAGGTGCAATAATGGCAAAAACATCGCTATGATGATTACGGCAATAAACAAGCCGATGATAAAAATGAACAATGGCTCAGCACTGCGGGTGAACCGCTCCAACCGGTTTTTAATGACCATCCCCGTTCCATGAGACAAATGGAGCAGGATTTGGTCGAGCTTCCCACTTTCCTCACCCAACGCCACCATTTTCACGAGCGACGGTAAAAACAAACCGCGACCGCTTTTGCTAATCGCTTCCGACAGTGAAGCACCGCCCATCACACTGTCCACGATGGCGTCGAGAACCCTATCGAGCACCGGCCACGGCGTCATCTTGCGTAAAGCCTGAAGCGCATCAAGCAACGGAACCCCTGCCTTTAAAAGCGAACCCAATTGGATGGCGAAAAAATGGGTCAGCCGATGTTTCAGCATGCTTCCCACCAGTGGCAAGCAAAACAAGCCTCTAGCCAACCACGCTCGAATCGGTCTGGGAGCGATACGTGTCCCCACACAAGCAGTCAATCCGCCCCCGGCCCACACCGCTACCTCGGGCATCCAAGCCCCTGCGGAAGCATGCACGGAAAACAGCCATGCGGTCAGTCCCGGAAGCGACACGTCCATCATCTGGTACAGTTCGGTGAACCGGGGCAACACGACCCCCAACAGGAACAATAAGGCCAAACTAGCAATCGCCAGCACCAATAGCGGATAGATGAGCGACTTGCCGAGCTCGCGGGTCCAGCGGGCTCTCGTCTCATAGTAAGACTCGCATTGTTTAAAACCATGTGCGTAATCCCCATGTTCTTCGGCCGCCCGGATGAATGAGATGAAAAGAGCTGGGAAAGCCAACTTTTCCAAAGCGATGGACAAGCTGAATCCCTGATTCAACAGATGGATCAGCCGCTTGTAAAACCGCTTGGAGATCAACCGTTGTTCTTTGAGCACATCCAGGCTGGTCAACAACGGGATTCCACTGTCCAGCAAATGGGCCATCTGCTGGCTGTATAACATGTACTGTTCAGCACTCCATTTGTTCTTTCTCCACACCTTCGATCACCCGCATCCATTCTTCATAAGTGGTTCGATTCTGATCTACCAACGCTTTCACCGCTTCTTTGAGCCCCCTCACCCCTTGTTCCCGCAAAAGGGCCCGCATGTCGGCCAACGAGGCGCCCTTAGCAATCAGCTGTTCCAGATCCTCATCCATTCCCATCACTTCAAACGCACCTGTTCGCCCATGATATCCCGTGTGTTGGCAGACAGAACACCGCTTGCCACCGCATTGGTCACAAACCAGGCGCACCAACCGTTGCGCGATCACCCCCGACAACGCAGCTGCGACCCGGTACGGTGCGATGCCCATGTCAACCAGGCGGGTGACCGCCCGAATGGCGTCAGATGTGTGTAGCGAAGAGAGCACCAGATGACCTGATAGCGCCGCGCCTATCGCAATATTGGCCGTTTCTTCATCCCGGATCTCCCCGATCATGATGATGTCAGGGTCTTGGCGCAACACCGACCGCAACCCCCGAGCAAAGGTCAAACCTGCTTTAGGGCGGATTTGGACTTGATTAACTCCTTGTAGCTTCAATTCAATGGGGTCCTCCAATGTGACGATATTGGCCTCTGTCCGGTTTAATGCTTGAATCATGGCGTACAAGGTGGTCGTTTTGCCTGATCCAGTTGGCCCCGACACAATGACGAGTCCGCTTCCCCGCCGCAAGAGAAGCTCCGTTCTGTCCCGTTCTGCGGGTGGCATTCCCAAATCATCCAGCTGATAGGCTTGTTGCTCGGTTTTGAGCAATCGTAACACCACTTTTTCGCCATGGGCCGTCGGCAAAGTAGACACACGGACATCTAGGCGAACGTCCTGTTCCTCCCACCGCATCGCTCCATCCTGGGGCATCCGCTTCTCTCCGATGTCCAGTTGGCTGGTGATTTTAATGTGGGAGATAAGGGCATTGGCAAATGCTTTGGCTATCTGATCCGTCTCAAGCAAAAATCCATCGATGCGTTGTCGAATCCGCACATGCGTTGCCTGCGGCTCAATATGAATGTCACTCGCCCGTTGTTTGCTCGCTTTAGTCAATAACTGATTGATGAACTGCATGACATCGTGTTTCTTCCCCACCATCCCATCTCTCCATTTCATCCAGGCAAATTTGGAGTCAATTTGACATTTTCTCCCTTAATATGAAAAATCCTGCCTTTTTTCACCAACAACAGAACGTCTATTCGTTCCATTTCAAAAAATAAGAATAAAAAAATTCATGGATGGTGCATGACATCGGCCCCTTCGGCATACAATAATGATGCCGGCGATGGGGAATAGCCAAGTGGTAAGGCAACGGACTTTGACTCCGTGATGCGTAGGTTCGAATCCTACTTCCCCAGCCAAAAAAAGTGGTTGACCCATATGGGACAACCACTTTTTTCATTCTACACTTACAAATAAAGAATGGCTCCCCAAGATGGAAGCCATTCTTCACAGACTATGCCGTTTTATGTTTGCCCATGTTTTTTTTGAGCGTATACCCGATCAAGACGACCAAAACCGCCAGCACGATCGGAATCCCGATGCTCCAGCCTTCCTGCCCTTCCAGCAATGTTTTGGAAACATAAGGGTCTTCCACGATCAAACTACCAGCTGTATAACCCAGTATGGCTGATCCGACATACATCAACCATGGAATGCGGTTCATCACCTTTGCCACCAATCCGCTACCCCACATGATGATTGGTATGCTAAGAGCCAGTCCAAACAGCACCAAGAATACGTTCCCATGCGCGCTGGCGGCTACGGCGACCACATTGTCAAGGCTCATCACTACATCGGCAATGATGATCGTTTTGATAGCCGAAGCCAAGGTGGTACCCACGGAAACATGAGGGCCTTCATCTTCTTCCAGCAATAGCTTGAGGGCGATCCACAACAGCAACAACCCGCCAATCGTCATCAACAACGGGATTTCCAACAGATATGTGGCAACGGCGGTCAAGGTTGCCCGCAACAGAATCGCCGCCCCCGCCCCAAAGAGAATCGCTTTCTTCCGTTGCTGCTCTGGCAGATTCCGCGCAGCCATGCCGATGACTACCGCATTGTCGCCGCTTAAAATAAGGTCCAAGATAATGATGTTGAAAAAACCAACCCAAAATTTCAAATCCATAAACCCAATCGCTTCCATTGTTCAGCCCCTCATCTAGCAGTAATCTGCAAATCCATCCACCCCGAATCCTCATCCCCCAACCCGGGACGAAACACGGATACTCACAAATGAACGATTCACACCGGCAGGCCGGCACTTGCCCCGGTCAAAGGGCGCCGGGAGGCTTGTCACCCTATCCTTATGATAAAAAGGGTCGCGCGATGACAGGAAGGCGTACAACCGTAAGTAGCCTGCTTCCCAGCACTTTAGCCTGCGATCGTTCAGAAATAAGAGAGTTCCTCATCCGGCTGTTCCGGAACTAAATCAATCACTTCGACGCCATCAACCGCTTCTTGGATCAACCGCTCCAAGTCCAACTTCGCTTCTTGCGCACGGGCCACTTCTTTATCCGGTTTGGTTTTGGGCGCTTTGGGCAAGAAGACGGTACAACAGTCTTCATAAGGCAAAATCGATGTTTCATAAGTGCCGATGCGCTTGGCGATATTCATGATCTCATGTTTGTCCATTCCGATCACCGGGCGCAAAATCGGCATCCGGGTTACATCATTAATTGCATTCATGCTCTCAAGCGTCTGACTGGCCACTTGGCCCAAGCTCTCCCCAGTCACCAGCGCCAACGCCCCATTGCGCTTAGCCACCTCTTCGGATATCCGTAGCATGATGCGCCGCATGACGGTGATCGAGTACGACTCAAAACAGTGTTTGTTGATTTCCGTTTGGATTTCGGTAAAAGGCACCACATGTAACTTGATGCGGCCGCCGTAACGCGTAAGCGTCTGCGCCAAGTCAATCACTTTTTGTTTGGCCCGTTCGCTGGTAAACGGATAACTGTGAAAATGGATCGCATGCAATTCAGCGCCGCGTTTCAGCGCCAAGTAGCCTGCGACAGGGCTGTCAATCCCGCCGGATAAGAGCAACATCACGCGCCCACTCACACCGACAGGCAAGCCTCCTGGCCCGTTGATGTCATTGCCGTAAACGTAAGAATATTTACCACGTACTTCGACATGAACGGTCAGCTCCGGATTGTGCACATCTACTTTGAGCTGCGGAAACATCCCCAACAGATAGCCACCCAACCGATGATTCATCTCTTGCGAGCCGATGGGGAACGTTTTGTTGGCCCGTTTGCTGTTCACTTTGAACGTGCGGACGGCATCGCGTTGTGACTCAACCAACTCCCGCACGGCCCCTTTAATTTCTTCCCAATCAGAGGCGACACGAATCGCCGGGCTGATGCCTACCAAGCCAAACACTTGAGACACTTCTTCCAAAATAGGCTCGACAGCTTGTTCCCCAAACTCAATAAAAATGCGCCCATGGGTTTTGTTCACTTGAACGCCTGGAAACCGTCTCACTTTGTCACGGATATTTTTTACCAGGCGGTCTTCAAATTCCGCTTTGTTTTTGCCTTTTAAGGCCAGCTCACCATATCGCACCAAAATGCAGTTTCTTTTCATCTCTTACGCACCTTTATCACTTGTTGTAATGATGGAATCACTTTTAGCAAGGCATCCGCCGCATGGCGCACCTCTTCCTCCGTCGTCATCAAGCCCATGCTGATGCGTATGGAGCCCACCGCTGCTTCATCCTCCAAGCCAATCGCTTTGAGCACCCGACTGGGCACCTCTTTTTTGGATGAACACGCCGATTTGCTGGAAACGACCACTCCCTCTTGCTCCAATGCATGCACGATGACCTCTGATTTCAGTCCGGGGAAAGAGAGACTCAATATGTAGGGAGCCCCACCGTTACCGGTCACATCACCATTGACGCGAACCCCCTTGATTTCAGCGGTTATGCGCTGAATCAGCCACTCCTTCCATGCACGGCACCTTTCCATAAAGGCATCCCTTTGTTTGCCTGCGAGCGCAGTCGCTTTAGCCAAACCGACGATGCCGGGCAGATTTTGCGTGCCCGATCGCAAGGCTTGCTCTTGTCCACCGCCGGCAAGAAGGGGAGTCAATTGTAGATTTTTCCGCTTATATAAACAGCCGATCCCTTTCGGCCCGTGAAATTTATGCCCTGACACCGATAATAGATCAATCCCCCATTGTTCAGGATAAATGGGAAACTTGGCAAACGATTGGACAGCATCCACATGAAACAAAACTTTGGGATAACGCCTCAACCGTTTCCCAATCTCACTGATTGGCTGGACGGTTCCGATTTCGTTGTTGACGTGCATGACAGAAACAAGCACAGTGTCTTCTGTTATGGATTGTTCCACCAACTCAGGGCTGACGCGGCCCAAATGGTCAACAGGGAGCATGCTGATCCGCCATCCCCGCTGTTCCAGCTGTTTGCATGTATCATAGACTGAAGGGTGCTCCAACTCGGTGGTGATGATGTGCTTGCCCCGGTGCTGATACGCTTCGGCCACTCCCTTGATCGCCATATTATTTGCTTCGGTTCCGCCCGAGGTGAAAATGATTTCCTGCGGACTGGCAGCGAGCTCTTGAGCTATGATTTTACGGGCTTGCTCCATCAACCGTTCCGCTTTGACCCCCAGCCCATGCAGAGAAGACGGATTTCCGTACACATTGGCCATCACATCTGCCATCACCTTGATCACGTCGGCGTCCGTTTGCGTCGTCGCACTGTTGTCCAAATAGATCATCGCACAACCCTCCTTTCATTCTCCTCACTTCTATAACTTCACCATTCTAACATAAAACAAAACACCTGACATGACAGTCAGGTGTGAGCTTATTGACAAATCAGTCTCATGTTGACGGTTTTCTTCCCACTAGGGCGTTTCTGATCAATAGGCCAGGGGCTCCAAAACCCTTTTCTCATTCGCTACACTTGTTTATCAGCGCTCCTCGAGAAAAGGGTTTTCCGGTGCTTCTTCCCCACCAACTTGATTTGCCAGACGCACCCTAGCATACCTTCCTTACCTTCCGGCGGTGTTCTCTCCTCCGCTTCGAACACTTGACGCGCGCACGATCAGTTCAGAAGGGAGCAGAATTTCTTTTTTCATCCCCGCCTTGGCCGGATTTTCCAACGTGTCGATTAACAGCTCCATCGCCTCAATCCCCAATTCGTATGCCAATATTCTGACGCTGGTCATCGGGGGGCGTACAAACGAAAGGAGCGGAGAGTCGTTGAAACCAACCACACCCAATTGTTCAGGTACCCGGTAATGGCTTGTCTCAGCGTATTTGAGCGCGCCCAGCGCCAACAAATCGTCCGCCGCTAGCACAGCGTCAAAGGCAATCCCTCTTTCTTTTGCTTCCAAAAGCGCCCGGTACCCACCTTCGATCGAAAACTCTGCTTCAAGCGCATGGGATTCATCATATGCGCGTTGCCATTCGTAACATGCTTGCTTGTAACCGGCCAGGCGATCTTGCGTCACCACAAGGCGGCGGTCTCCGCCAAGAAACAAGACCCGTTCATAGCCTTGTTCAAACAGGTGGGCCGTCGCCGTTCGTGCCGCTTGTACATTGTCATTGTTGACCGACAGCACCGGCTTTTCCGCACTTCGTCCGATGAGCACAAACGGAATCTGTTCTTCTGCCAAGGCGTCAATCAAGCGGTCTTTCATCCGGGAGGTAGAAACAATTAACCCATCGACACGCCGCTCTTTGATCAAGCGCATACATTTTTCCCGTTCCTCCTCCGCGGAAGGATTAATCGACAGCAAAATATTGTAGTCAAGCGCTTGGGCAACCGTAGACATCCCTCTCATCACTTCTGAAAAAAAAGGGTTGGCAAAAGCTTCATCCGCTTGCCTGGCAACCGTAAAACCGATGGTACGCGTATGGCTTCTGGCCAAACTTCTAGCAATAGCATTGGGAACATAATTCAACTCCTCCATCGCCTGTTGCACACGCAGCTTCGTTTGAAGGCTGATCCGGTTGCTTCCCGCGATCACACGGGAAACGGTTGAAGGGGAAACAGCCGCCCGTCTTGCAACATCTTTGATTGTAACCATAAAAGCGCTCCTTCACCCATCATTGTTCACCTTCATTATACTCCAGTTACCCGCACATTTTCTGGTTAAACAGCGATAAACCAGCTTGCAAGCGATCGAAAAGGTTTTTACCGTGGGCATCCAGGCTGCTGCCCGATCTCAAAATACAGGTGCCAATGCTTTTGGCAACCCGGATTAAACGGTCGACCACACGACGGACAAGCCCCTGCGGCTGAAAGGTAGTCCCGTATGGACAGCTCTTGTTTGCAACTGCCACAAAAAACCGCTTTTTGATCCCACTCATCCGGTTTCCAGGTTCTGACCAAATGGCTTTCCGCCTCTTGATGGCATTTGATGCACGGATAATAACGACCGCAACACGCGAAACGGATCGCGATGATATCCCGCTCGCTGCGATAGTGGACGCATCGGGTTTCTTCGTCGACAACGGCTCCGTGAATAAACACCCCGCCCACTAGATCATCTCCCTTCTGAGAACGAAAAAGGGCCAGCCCAACAGGGCGGCCCAACTCCAAGATATAAAATGGCTTTCAGCCCGCGGTCCGGCCCAAAGAGGCAACCCATCGCGCTGGGTGTAGCGTCACAGATGGCAAGAATCCATGCCACGCTTTTGCAGATAGCGCTGATGGTATTCTTCAGCCCGCCAAAAAGTTGTAGCCGGCTCCACTTGGGTGACGATCGGGTTTTTAAAGCGGCCCGAGCGATCCAACTCTTGCTTGGAAGCCTCCGCGAGTTTCTTTTGCGTTTCATCATGATAAAAAATGACAGATCGGTACTGAGTGCCCACATCGGGGCCTTGGCGGTTGAGAGTGGTTGGGTTGTGGTTGTTCCAGAACACGTCCAGCAGATCTGCATACGTGATTTGTTCCGGATCAAACTCGACTTGCACCACTTCTGCGTGTCCTGTTTTGTCTGTGCACACTTCTTCATAAGTGGGGTTTTCTTTCGTTCCGCCCATATAACCGACGGCGGTGTTCAAAACTCCCGGTAGTTTGCGGAACGTTTCTTCTACTCCCCAGAAACATCCTGCACCAAATGTCGCCAATGCCATATCCATACCCTCCACTCATTTTCTTCCATCGTGAAGCAAGGTTAATTCTCCGGTTTCCGGATGGATCACCAATCCGTGCACAAGCACATCTTTGGGCAACAGAGGATGGTTTTGGATCATTTTAACACTTTCCATCACGCCTGTCTCCACATCTTTGCACCCGCACAGCCATGTGCCTACATCCACCCCAGCTTCGCTCAAGCGGGTAAGATCGGCGTCCGTGATTCCGCGTTCGGTCAGTTCCTCCAACACCGTTTCCGCAGTCAGACCGACCATGCCGCAATCATGATGGCCGACAACCATGATCTCCTGAGCCTCTAACTTCGTGACAGCCACCAACACGCTACGCATGATGCTACCATATGGCTGACAAATCAGCGCACCGGCGGTTTTCAACACTTTGGCATCCCCGTTTTTGAGATTGAGCGCCCGAGGAAGCAATTCCACCAACCGCGTGTCCATGCAAGTGACGACCAACAGCTTCTTGAGGGGATAACGGTTTGCTTTATATGGATCATAGGCTTTATTCTCCACAAATTCACGATTGTGTTGCAAAATGTTTTCCAATTGGCTCATCAGAATCCCCCCAGTTCATTGCCAAAAATCCTTCATATTCATCCATGCGCGGCTCGGGTATACTGTTAAAAAACACGCACAAAGGAGTTCGATTCGTTGCATGAATTCGACGAAACGCATGTTGCTCTATAACATTTTTGGCTGGTTTTTTCTCATTCTCGGCGTGCTTGGATTATTCCTTCCGTTTTTGCAGGGTATCCTCTTCCTTTTGATTGGGCTTTATCTCTTGTCAAAAAGCTCCCCTTGGGCCAAGCGATGGCTGGAACGCTTGAAATCGCGTTACCCCAAGCTGTCGGCCACATTCGACTCTTGGATTCATCGAGTGGAAGGCTGGATCATTCCTCCCAACAAGAAAAAACGCAATTGGGGTGCAAATTCCCCCGACCAAGAATGAAAGCTGTTGCCATCCCCTTTTCCCACTTCACGCGCGACAGCGCTCCTTGAGAAGAACGTTTCTGCTAGCCGATTTTTGAAATGTTTTGCTGGGCGCCGGCGCATCCCATCCTGCGCAATTCGCAGAGTAGGCGCCGGTTTAGTGATGATCGTCTACACTTCCGCATCACCAAAGGCAACTTCCCATCACAGGGAAGTTTTTATTTTTTGACGCGGCACACGCCTAAGCCGTCCCCGATGGTCAGGATGATGGATTCCAACCGCGGATCTTCGGCAAGTTGTCGGTTGAACCGACGAATCGTCACTGGAGAAGGCCCTTGGTAGGATTCATCAAAGATCCGGCCATTTTGGAAAAGATTATCGGCAGCAATCACCGCGCCGGGCGAAGCCAATGTAATCGCTTGTTCCAGGTAGTGCGGATAGTTAGGCTTATCAGCATCGAGAAAGAAAAAATCAAATTTCTCTTGCTTGTCAACCAGCGTGGCCAAACTCTCTGTGGCATCACCCACCATAATCGTGACGCGATCTGCCAACCCCGCTTTGGTCACATTCTCCCTCGCGAATGCCGCATGCTCCTCCTTCAATTCCAGCGAAACCACTTGCCCGTCCGCAGGCAGTGCACGCGCCAGCCAGATCGTACTGTATCCGCCCAGCGCTCCAATTTCCAACACACGTTTGGCTCCCGATAAACTGGCCAACAGATATAGGGTTTTGCCTACTTCCGGCGGCACCGATATTTGCGGCATACCCCGCTCATCCAAACCGGGTGCGATGCTTTTAAGCACTTCATCTTCTTGGGCGAATAGCGAACGAACATATTCTTGTTCCCGCAAGCAACTTCTCCCCTTTATTGAATTGGTGATCCTACAAATTAATTTTAGCGTTAAATAAAAAGAAAAGATACCTTTGCAGGCATCTCTTCTCCTAAAAAATGTGGAGCGGATGACGGGAATCGAACCCGCGCTGCTAGCTTGGGAAGCTAGAGTTCTACCATTGAACTACATCCGCGTGTTAATATGTTCGCTGACAATTTATATTTTAACAGAGAACCAATCTGTTGGCAAGCACAAAAAGCCCCCAAAACGGGAGCTTTTTGGGGGAGCTTAAAATATCAGCCGAAATGGCAAAACGATCAAGGAAACAATCACCGCGATGATGCCGACCGCAACCGCCCAGATTCCCCAACTGCTCCCACGGCGTGCCGCGATCGCACCGATGATAATTCCCGCTGGTGCGAGAAGGAACGGCAACATAAAAAAGGAGAGCACTGCTAAAATAAGCGCGGTAATTCCCAGTCCCACCCCGCTGTTCTCTGTATCCGCATCTTCTCCCTCATTACGTTCCTTGTTTTTGGTACGAATGGGAATGCCCGCAGGAGTCGGTGAAAACTCTGCCGCCACTTCCTCATCATGATCCAATTTGGACACTCGTTCTTCCTCGTCTGTATGATGATTTGGTCTGTCAGCCATCTTACCCCTCCTTTCTCGCTTTCCTGCAGTTAGTATGCTCCGTTTTCCTCGGGCTCTACCTGTTAATAAACCCCATTCGAAAAAAGCAAAAAGCCCGCGGGAATACCACGCGGGCTTTTTATTTTCCAGGGAAACCCGGAACAGGCTTATTTGCAAGTTGTTTTTTGATTGCTTACGGTGGCTGCAACCCTCAACACAGGTTAACGTGCACCCGGCGCATCCGAGCTGGCGCATGAGTGGTAAAAGAGAGCGCCCCCGACGCGCATGAAACAGATGGGAATCCGTCTCTATTCCCACACATATTAATCGTTGCCTTCATTCACCTTGTCGGCTTGCGTATAATCTGACGGACCTACCGGATGGCGAAGGATGCCGGTAATCCCCCGTTGCTCCACTACCGCATTCGTATAGAAATACAAAGGCGTTAACGGCGCTTCCTCGATCAGGATTTTTTCCGCTTCATGGAGCAACCGGTCTCGCTCTTTGATATCTGCCGTATTGGCCGCTTCCTTCAACAGCTCGTCATATTTAGCATTGCTCCAATTGGTTCGGTTCATGGAATGTCCCGTTTGGAAGCTTTCCAGATAGTTGTACACATCGTTATAATCCGCCAAGAAACTGGCCAAGGACATCTTGTAATTTTGCGACCGCTCATCGGCGAAGAACACTTTTCGCTCCTTGGCCTGCAACCGGATGTTTACACCCAAGCCTTTGCGAATCATCTCCTGGACAGCTTCCGCCACTTTCTTATTCTTTTCGTTGGAATTGCTGTACAGCAAAGTGACTTCCGGCAACTTGTCCCAGCCCTCTTCTTTCATCCCTTCGGCCAACAGCCGCTTCGCTTCGGCGGTCTGATTATCCTGGATCATATTGCCACCGATTTGGCGAAAATCGTTAGGCGCCGATGGATGCACATAGCCGTAGGCGGGTTGCTCTCCCCCAGCGATAATCTGTTCGGCAATCGTTTTACGGTCAATGGCAAGGGCGAACGCTTTGCGCACTTTTTGATTGGTAAACGGCTCTTTTTCAACATTGAACCGGAAAAAAGCGAGTCCGTTTCCATCAGAAGGTTTTAGCTTCCCACTCTCTATCAGGGAAGGAACCAAGTCGGCTGGAACCTGCGACTTAGACACAACGTCCAACTTACCCGTTTTGAACATCGTGTAGGCGGTCTTGTTATCGTTAATGATGGAATAATGGAGGGTGGCCAGCTTCACCTTGTCTTGGTTGTGATATTTTTCGTTTTTCTCCGCCTTCAGTTCAGCGTCGTGCTTCCATTCGGTCAATTTGAAGGCGCCGTTGCTCACATATGTTTTCGCTTCGGCATGCCAATTTGCATTTTGCGCGTCCACTTTCCGGTTAACCGGTGAGAAAGCGGGGTAAGACACCAATTCCAAAAAAGACGGAGTGGGTTGTTTCAATTTCACCTCTAGCGTCGTATCATCAACCGCTTTCACGGCAACCTGATCTTCCGTACCTTTGCCTGTGTTATACTCCTCCGCCCCTTCGATAAAGTAAAACAAAAAAGCGGTCTGGTAAGCTCGTTTCGGGTTGAGCGCACGTTTCCAAGCGTACTCAAAGTCATGGGCTGTCAATGGATCGCCATTGGACCAATAGGTTTTTTTCAACTTGAATGTGTAGGAAAGGCCATCTGCGCTCAACTCCGCTTTTTCCGCGACGGCCGGTTGCGGCTTGTGCGTCTTGTCCAAGCGCATCAGCCCTTCAAACAAATTATGCGTCACGTCCAAAGTATCAGAGTCAAACGCATCAGCCGGGTCAAGCGAAGTTGGTTCACCGCTCAAAATTAATTGCAATGTCTTGTCGTCCGCCGTGCCTTGACCGGCCCCAGAGGTGCAACCGGAAAGACATGCGCTTGCCACTAAAAGGATAAGCAACGATATAAATCCAATACGTTTCACATCGATTCCCCCTTTTCCCTCGCCAATCCCTTCACTTTTCGCAATAAATACCGGAATAACCACATTATATTATATAAATAGAATAAACTGAATATTGTTGCGAAAAAAGAAGTGCGCAGGCGCACTCCTCATGCCGCCTTCAATGCAACCGCTCGTCTTTAGCCAACTGCCGATCCAGCATGGCATAGATGACGCTGATCGCCTGCACATTCCATCCCATATCGACAAAACGAGCCCGCAAAGCCGCATGCACATCTACCGCCAGTCGCATTGGCGACACCTCAATCACAGTGACCACCAAATCATGCTTCAACCCCAATCCATTGGCGTATTCCAGCATAACCTCTCCCCTGGTGCCATCGACATGAATCAGCCGAAAGCGAGGGGATTGAGCAGGAATCTGTTTGAGCGCGGCCACGGCGTTTGACAAACGGTCGCAGTAATACCTCGTTCGCAACTCGTTCTCCTTGGCATTGTCACTGGTTTCCACCACGCCGGTGAAAAAGCGCTGTAGCTTGGACACATCACCATCCCCCTTTTATCTGAGCACCAATGATTCGAGATGTTCCAACCGGTTAAGGATGTTTTTGATTACTTCATCATATTCCCCACCGCTCTTACCGACAGTCGAATGTGGCGCTGTATTACCCGTGCGCCGACTGGAGGCACTTTTGGCCTTTTTAAGCTGTTCCTTCAAATATTCGTTTTCCTGCAATACATCTTCATAGCTTTTTATGATCAAATCCAAAAATTCATTCACTTCCTCGATATCGTACCCTCTTATGGCATGCTTGAAATCTTTATTAAAGATCTCCATCGGAGTGATTCTTTTCATTGACAACACGCTCCCCTTCACATTCCATTTACATTCATTATATAAAAACATTTTCGATGAAACATCTTCTTTGTATGAAGATTCAGATGCGTTGATGAATATATCCCATCTTATTTTATAGAATAACCAAGATTCCGTTTCTAAGGAAGAGTGAAATTTATTAAAAGTTCATTTTTCCTTTTGGAATGACACGGTTCTAGTCAATTTTTCGATAATAACTCCCTACAAAACCCGTCACACCAATGAAGCCCCTTTCATCATGCCCACAGCGAACCCATCCGGCTTCCGCCTCGGCCCCGCAACGCCAGCTGTTCCAACCAACGACCGAATGGCGAAAGTCCCAGTGATTTTTATAGAAACAATAAAAGGGCGGTTGAAATTCTCCCGCCCTAAAATCCATTATCTGGCTTCTGGAAAAGTCCGCCGAATGATATCCATCAAGTTTTTGAAAAAACCTTGCACTGGGCGACCTTGCCGCAAATCCTGGGCATAGTTGTTCATTTGCTTGACGAAATCGGGGTTTTGCGACACATACACGCGGCGGATGCTAGGATCAACGGCCCGCACCCGAGCGGAAATCTGTCGGTTCAGGTCTTGGGACATTTGCCCGTCCCCAACCCTTTTTTTCAGCATCACGCCAAGGTAAGCGGTTCGGCCCATGATGATCGCCGAGGCGGTGTCCACTTGAGGCATGCGGGCCACTTCGTGTGCCACATTGTCTGCCAACCGAATCCCCCTCGCCATGTTGTCATCTAAGGTGTCATAGCGGTCTCTGGCCACATTGGGATACTCCGGACGATTAATTTGTCTGTAAGTCCGGTCGGTCACTCTCGTTGTCCGCATCCCCTGATCCTGCCGTTTTTCCACCGCTTCTTTGTTATTGGTAGCGCAACCGGTCAACGTCGCTACCAACAGCCCGGCGGCGACTACGCCCGTCATCCATTTTCTACTGTTCACGCGATCTGCCTCCCTTGGTTCAACTGGTTCCGCTCAGGGTTAGTATGGATTTCACTCCGGCGATTATGTGTCTAATCGCTAGCCGAGAATCAGGAAACCAAGGAGGTTAATGGCAAAAAAAACGGGAAAGCCCATTTGCTTTCCCGTATCAATCATCACTGCTATTTTGCAAAAATAAAAGTACAATATATCGTAACAACTCCATCAAAGCGACCAACGCTCCGGCAACATAGGTGAATGCAGCTGAACCCAACACCCGGTTCACTCCCCGCTCTTCCTCAACACCGTTGATGAACCCTTGCCGCGCCATGATTTGTTTGGCTCTGGCGCTGGCGTTAAACTCCACTGGCAGAGTCACCAAGTGGAAAAGAACCACTGTGGAAAAGAAAATGAGACCCAACACCAGAAGGCCGGTCATGCGGAAAGCCACGCCAGCAAACAGCAGGAACGGCGCTGCGCCGGATGTGAAGTTCAGTACCGGAACCATGCGGTGGCGAAATACCAATGCCCCGTAGGACTCTTTATGTTGCAAGGCATGGCCGCACTCATGCGCCGCCACTGAAATGGCCGCGATCGAGTTTGAATAATAGACATCTTCGGACAAGCGGACAGCAGGCGCGGTCGGGTCATAATGGTCCGACAAACGTCCTGGCACCACTTGAACAGGTACATGGTGTAATCCATTGTCGTCAAGAATGCGCCGGGCGACTTCAGCCCCGGTCATTCCCGATCTGGCTGCGACCTGCGACCAGCGGTTGAAATTGCCTTTCACTCTCCACTGAGCCCATAAGGTCAACGCCAAACCGACAACAAATGTGAAACCAAACAATGCATTGATCATCTCTGTCCTTCCCCCCTATCATAACCTTACCCCGTTTCATCCAAAAACATGACAGCGATTTGATAGAAATCAAGAATTTGTAAAAATATAGGCTTGTTTTTCCAATTCCAAAACAAAATAAATCACACCCGGGCTTCCAAGCCGCAGGTGCCGTGAAAGTGATATAGGATCTCAAAAGGACAGTGCATCCGTCTGGGTACGCATGCCCACATTGACCACAAATCCAATCGCCAGCATTTGGGTCAAAAGCGAACTGCCGCCATAGCTGATCAAAGGCAGGGGAATCCCCGTGATGGGCATCAAGCCGATCGTCATCCCGATATTTTGGTAGATTTGAAACACAAACATCCCCATGACTCCCGCCACAATATAGGTTCCAAATAGGTGATCCGAGCGCAAGGCGACCACCAACATGCGGTATATCAATAGCAGATAGGCGCAAATGAGGATGCTGGCGCCAATAAACCCGAATTCCTCGGCGTAGACGGCGAAAATAAAGTCATTGTGCGGTTCCGGTATCCAATTCCCTTGCGCCTGCGTCCCTTGATGGAAGCCCTTGCCATGTAACATACCGGAGCCAATCGCGATCTTTGCCTGTGTTGATTGGTAGCCCGCTCCCGACGGATCAGAAGCCGGATCGATGAAAATTTGAATCCGTTTGACCTGGTGCGGCTGAAGAATGACGTGCAACAGCGGAGAGTCTGTAACATACAGAAGAAGAACGCTGCCCGCGATTGAACCAATTACCAAAAGCCCGCTCACAAACCATTTCCAATCCAGTCCACTCACCAGCAACATGCTGAGCAGAATGCCAAAGAGGATAAGTGCCGTCCCCAAGTCAGGCTGTGCTAAAATAATGAGAAACGGCACCCCAAACAACCAGCAAATGCGTCCTAGAGAAGATAGGTCGGACCAAGGGTGACCCTTTTTCTCCGCCAACACTTTCGCTAAAATCAAAATCAGGACCAGCTTCATCATTTCCGAAGGTTGAAACTGAAAACCACCGATACGAAACCACAGCTGGGCGCCGTTCACCTCGACCCCCAAACCGGGCACCATCACCAACAAGTTCAGCAACACGCTGAAACCAAACAAAATGTACAGAAATCTCCCTTGTGACAAAATTTTATAATCCAACAGGAGAAAAATAGACATACATAGAAAACCCACTACATACCATACAATCTGCTTATTTACATAAGTGGGGTCATCGGTGTAAGTTGCGCTCGATATGGCTACAATGCTGATAGTTGCCAACACCAATACCATCATGATGATAAATGGATCAATGTTAAGAATTAAGAACCTCTTTTTTTGGACTGTTCTCATGATCCCTTGCCCCTTTTTTTACAATCAGAGTCTGACCATCACATGTGACACTTCCTGACGACAGCGCGCGGGAATACGCCGATTCGCCCCGTGCGCGGCTTGGCAGGTACAACCCCTGCATCCGCGGACACGCTTGTCATCAGTCCCGCCACAACTAATCACAGCTTAACAAACGAACATGCGTTGGTAAACCTATTTTCCTGATGTCCCCGCCATCGTAGGAGGCGGAGCAGTTTACCATCACGCAATTCATGATAAAGGATAACTCTTCGCTAAAAGGAGATTGTAGTTATGAAACGCGGCAAACCTGACTTTTGGCTGATTTTGATCACTTTTACCCTATTAGGTATCGGCCTGATCATGGTGTTTAGCGCCAGTTATTTTAAAGGCTATGTGGATTTGCAGGACTCATACTATTTTTTCAAAAAGCAATTGGTCTACGGTTTGTTGGGACTGGTGCTGTTTTTTGCGGTCTCCAACATCCCCTACCAATTTTACCGCAAATACGTAGGGATCATCTTGTTCCTTTCACTCTTCTTCCTATTGGCCGTGCTTTTGTTCGGCGAAGTGCGCAACGGCGCGCGCCGCTGGATCGACTTGGGCTTCATCGATTTTCAGCCGTCGGAACTCGTGAAGCTCGGCATGATCATCTATACCGCTTCGATCATGGTAAAAAAGCAACCCCTGTTGGATAATTTCAAGCGGGCCTTGTTGCCGCCGCTGATCGTTATTGGCTTGGTTTCTTCCTTGTTGGTATTGGAGCCCCACTTCAGCGCGACTGTTATCATCGTCGCCACCTGCTTTGTGATCATTTTTTGCTCCGGCGCGCGCATCAAGCACCTAGCCTTGTTGCTCTTTTCCGGCATCCCAGCCATGATTTTAATCATGCTGACTAGCGATTACCGGATCGAGCGCTTGCACACGTTATTAAACCCGCTTAGCAATCCCAATGATGAAGGGTACCAGATCATTCAATCGCTCATCGCTATCGGCCCTGGTGGCTTGACAGGAGTAGGATTGGGCGAAAGCATCCAAAAGCTCGCTTATCTGCCTGAAGCCCACACCGACTTCATCTTCTCCATCATCTCGGAAGAATTAGGCTTTGTCGGGGGATCGTTAGTGATTTTGTTGTTCATCCTATTCATCGTGCGCGGGGTGTTGATCGCATTGCAGGCGCCTGACCAATTCGGCACACTGCTCGGGATCGGGATCGTCACCTTGATGGGCATCGAATCGATCTTTAACTTAGGTGTTGTCACCGCTCTGCTCCCCGTGACCGGCGTTCCTCTGCCGCTGATCAGCTATGGGGGGACGGCTCTGATCATCAAAATGATCGGTTTAGGCATGTTGCTTAACATCTCTCGCTATCGCACCAAAAAAGAAAAGACAGGCAAGCGCCCCACCGTCGCTCGACCTGTCCATATGTGAAACCAGGCCAGATCGGATGCGTCATCCGATTTGGCCTTTTTCATGCACTTAGTCCAACATGCCCTCTTTTGGACTGCTGGCCGTGGCCACAACCTTTTTGGGAATACGGCCAGCCTCCCAGCCCAGCCGTCCAGCTTCAACGGCCCATTTCATCGCCTGTGCCATTTTGACCGGATCTTTCGCTCCCGACACAGCCGTGTTTAACAACACCCCGTCGGCCCCCAATTCCATCGCTTGTGCCACATCGGCCGGAGAACCGATGCCCGCATCGATGATGACAGGCACAGGGGAATCTTCAATGATATAACGGAGGTACAACGGATTTAACAAGCCTTGCCCCGACCCGATAGGAGATCCCCCCGGCATAATCGCGTGGGCACCTGCTTCCCACAATTTGCGTGCCAAGATCGGATCGTCAGAAGTATACGGAAGTACCGTGAACCCCTCTTCGACCAAAATCTTCGTCGCTTCCAGCGTGGCGATGGGATCAGGCAGCAGCGTCTTCGTGTCAGCGATCACTTCAACCTTGATCATGTCGCACAAACCGGAAGCCCGGGCCAAATGCGCGATCCGCACCGCCTCGTCCACCGTTTGTGCGCCCGCTGTGTTCGGCAAGAGCTTATATCTCGTCAAATCCAGCATCTCCAAAAAATTAGGCTGATCTTGTTGATAAATGTTCATGCGACGCACCGCAAATGTCAGCACCTCCGTTCCTGATGCGTCCACCGCCTTTTTTTGCACCTCAAACGATGGGAATTTGCCAGTTCCCAAAAACAGACGAGAATGAAATGTATGATTTCCTATTTTGAGCATGTGGCTCATCCTCCCCCTACAAATTGAACAATCTCTACTTGATCTCCATCTTGCAATCCCACACGCGGATAATCGTCCCGCGTCAATACCGTCCGATTGTGTTCCACGACGATAATGCGCGACGCCAAATTTAAGGCGGCGACCAAATCAGCCACCGTCTCGGTGCCTTCAGCCACAGTGAATGACTTTCCATTCAACTGAATGATCACATTTATCCCTCCTCCCACTTCTGTACATCCGCCTGGTTCATCGGGGCAAACGCGGCCAATTCGGGTACTGGCTCTCCCAGAAGCAGTCGAGCAACGGCATCGCCTGTGGCAGCGCTGAGCAAAATGCCGTTCCGGTAATGACCAGTCGCAATCACTGCCCGGTTCTCATCGCCCAACTGCCCGACATAGGGAAAACGGTTTGGCGTACCGGGCCGCAATCCGGCCCAACTACGGGTGTGCAGACTATCCCGCAATCTAGGCACCAAATTAAAAGCAGATTGCAACAATCTCTGCACAGCTTCGGCGGTCACCTCTTCGTCCCATGCCCCATCCCGTTCCGTCGCACCCACAATGATTTCACCATTGGCCTTGGGCACAAGGTAACACTCCGGGCCATACAGCGTCCGGCTGAACAGCGGCTGTTTTGGTCGCAATGCCAATGACTCCCCCTTGACCGGCGTCATCGGCAAATGCCAACCCAATTTCTGGGCGATGGACTGGCTCCATACCCCTGCGGTGATAACAATCCAGTCCGCAATCCAATGCCCCTGCGCGGTATCAACGTGCCACGTCCCGTCGGGGCTATGCTCAATCGCCCGTACCTCGGTGCCTTCCACCAGATTGGCCCCCAGCCGTTTCGCCGCTGACGCCAATGCCTGTGTCAACTTGGGAGCGGATACCTGCCAATCCTCTGGTAGGTACAATCCTCCCCTCACTTCCGGGTGGAGACTCGGTTCGAGCGCCAAACATTCCTCCGGCTCCAGCCAACGCGCAGTCTGCCCATAAGCGGTTTGCCATGCCTGACGCTCCCGCAAACGCTTCACATCCTCTTCAAACCGGGCCACCTTCAGCAACCCGGCCCGGTTCAACTCAATGTCCACCCCGGTCCGTTCTAGCAACTCCGCTTGCAACGCCGGGAACATCGAGCGGCTCTGTAAACAAAACTCGGTCAAGGGCCCGGGTTCATCCATCTCCACCTGCGCTCCCAGCATGCCCGCCGCCGCGGATGAAGCGTGGCTCCCAATTGCGTCTCGCTCGACGACCACGCTTTTGATCCCCCGTCGGGCCAAATGAAAGGCGATGGAGCATCCCATCACGCCTCCCCCAATAATCAACACCTCAGCAGTCTGCATTTTCCCACCTTCTTCTCAGCTCTCTGGCCACACGCTCCGGCTGTTCATGATCGACCACCGCAGAGATGACAGCGATGCCATGGCAACCGGCACGCTTGATCTCTGCCACGTTGCCCGTGCCGATGCCTCCGACGGCAATCATCGGGATCTTAACCTGTTCCACCCACACCCGCAGCTGGCCGCTTCCCAACGGCGGCAATCCCGGTTTGGAAGCAGAAGGAAAGATATGGCCGACCATCAGATAGTCGGCACCTTCGTCCGCGGCCCGCTCCGCCGCCGCCAATGAATGAACCGACTTTCCCACCCGAATCGCCGGGGACATAGCGGGCGGAAACGGCATCCGCTCAGGAAGATGAATCCCCCCCAGTCCCAGCGCTTCCGCCACGGTCACGGAACTGTTGACGATCAACGATTTCGCCGGAATGCCAGCAGACAACAGCGCTTTGGCTCTTTGCATCAACTCGTCATCCGACAGCTGCTTGTACCGCAAATGAAACCAATCCACCTCCGGCACGAGTCGAAGCCAACATCGCGCCAACTCCTGCACGGTCTGCTTAGAACTTGAAATCACGTGCAATTCCAATTTCATCACCACAACATAAAAAACCCGATATCCATGGGGATATCGGGCTACTGATCAAAAAAGGGTTCACGATCTTCCCCACTTCCTTTCGCTGGCATTACCCAGTTCAAGTTCAAAGGGTTGGAACCGACTTGTTCCTCTCAGCACAGCACAACCTGTGCACCCCTAGTGGTACGACAACTTATTCATTTGTCCAATCTCATTTTAAATCAAAACGATTATTTTCTCAACTTCACTAATTGTATCCCTTCTGGCGTAGCAAATGATTCCACGATCGTAAATCCATGCTTTAAGTAACAGTTGATTGCAGGGCGGTTGGCTTGTCCCGTTTGCACCTCCCAGATGGCGGCACCATCCAGTTCCAAGGCGTGCGATAGCAAGCGCGAAGCAATTCCCCGCCGAAAGTACGCCGGGTGAATCGCCAACCGGCAAATGTCTACCAGCTGCCCATTCTGTTCATATGAAAGGACGCCGACCAGCACATCCTGCTCATAATAACCAATAAAGGTTTCCGGCGAGCATTTCAGCGAATCTTCTGTATCGTTTAGCGGCGGCAATTGATCACAACCGATGATCTCGGCCTCAATACGGTAGGCTCGTTGTTGGATCTCCACGATCCGACTTAATGTAACCGGATCTTTCATGTCCAGTATGCGCATCATCGGCTACTCGCTCCTTAAGGGATTTCTATGGCGACATCGCCATGAATAAACGTTTGGCATGCCAGACGCCGGCCGGACGCCAAATCCGTTTCATTCAAATGGTGCAATTCCGGCTCTGTGTAATCACTGCATTGACTGCTACCCTCGATCACACGCACGCGGCACGTCCCGCACCGACCCGTCGTGCACTTGAACGGAATCGGAATCGACCGCGACGCCGCTTCCAGCAAAAGGTTGGCTCCTTCAGCCACTTCCATTTCTTTCGTCTGTCCGGCGATGTGGATACTCACTTTAGCCATTGTTTAGCCCTCCCCCATGAAAAAACCATCACGTCAACATGTGATGGTGTGTTGCTTTGCTATTTATTGCTTCGTGTGATAGGAGTTGTTGTTGTTTTGGTTCCATAAGTACCAACCCAACCAGATCACCACAACGGGAAGCACAATCCATAACAATCGGGCGCCGTATTTGTGCATCACACCGAAAACCATTTCCCAATTCGCGCCAAGCACATGCCCCAGACCGATAAAGGTGGCGCACCAAAAAAACGCCCCCGTATAGGCGAACAGGGAAAACCGGGCTAACGATATCTTGGAAATACCGGCGAGGTAAGCGGTGACATGGCGTACGCCAGGAATGAAATATCCAACAAATAGCAACCAGTTTCCATACTTGCGGAACAAGAGTTGTGTGATACGCAAGCGGCGGCGCGTAATAAAAATCTTGCCACCGTATTTCTTGAGGAACGGATACCCCAAGCGCACCCCCAAATAATAGCTGATGCTGATTCCGCAAGCCGATCCCAAGAACGAACTGAGGAAAGCGAGGTAGAGATTAAGTTGACCCGTTGAGGTGAGATAACCGAGAAACGTCATCATGATCTCATCAGGCAACGGCAATCCCGCGATCCCCAACACTAAAAAGAAAAAAATCCCGATATACCCGTATTGTTGTAACAGCTCCAGTAATGTTTGTTCCATGGTCTAACCCCGTTTACCCAATACGTACAAACAACTTAAGAATATCATACTTTCCCGTCCAGCAAAAGATGCGATCCCGCCCATGGTCAGTCGGTGAAGCCGGAGATAAGCTTAATCCCGTTCAACTGCATGTGATAAAGAAAAACGGTGTTCATTAGGTCCGCATGATGGGCCATCGCCCCAATTTGCTCGGCCGTCTCCACCGGCAAATCGTATGTCCGCACATGGGAAACAGGGACAATCACTTGCGTTTGGGCGTTAACTTGATTGGCTAGCAACCGAATGCCCATCGCATTTTGGTAAATGCATAAATCGGTGCAATCTCCTACCACGATAAAAGAGCTGGGGCCGGCGGCGAAAACCTGGTCCAACCAGTCGCAAAACCGGACGCCTTCTCGATTTACTCCAAACAACCCGTTGGTGGCGTTTTTGCGGAACAATTGGACACCCGGCGCGTCAAAGACTGGCTTCAATTCATCCACCACTTCCGCCTCCACTGTGCCTTGCACGCAATGGGGAGCAAATGCGGTGAATTCAATTGCGTCAGCCGGATGGTCGTCATTGAGGAAAATGATATTTTCCGTCGGCAAGCCTTGCGCTATTAGCGTTTGGGCTAGCTCTGACACCGGCTTCACCATTTCGCGCACGCGCGGACTGGCTAAAGGCCCCACATCGCAAAACCCTTTCAACACATCGACAAAAACAAGATACACCCGTTCCCAGGCCCCCAATTGGTCCTTAATCTGAGTGATGGACCAGACGGGCGCTTCAGCCACGACCCGCTCCATATGACCAATGGCTTCAACATGATGTTGCAACTGGATCGCCTCCGCTTTTAAGATGATTCGCTCTCATCTTAACAAAGACAAGCTTGTTTTAAAAGAAGGAATGGGTCAGATAAAACGGGTCATCTCCTTCATTTTGGCAGCGTCCAGTGTTTTGATCACTTCCACCAACAATTCGGCGGCGTGTTCCAAATCGGACTTGCTGATCATAGAAACATGACTGTGGATATAACGGGCTGCCACCCCGATCACCAAAGAGGGAACCCCTTTTTTGTGCAGATGAAACTTGCCGGCGTCAGTGCCACCTCCCGTCATCGTGTCCACTTGATAGGGGATTTGCTTTTGTTCAGCGATATCGATCACCAAGTTGCGCAACTGGATGTTGGGAATCATCGAAGCATCCAAAAACGTGATCAACGGCCCTTTGCCCAGCTTGGCCTTGCCGCTCCCCTCATTGCCCGGGGAATCCTCTGCCACTCCCACATCTAAAGCGAACGCGATGTCTGGTTCCACTACATACGGTGCGGTGGCCGCCCCCCGCAACCCTACTTCCTCTTGTACGGTCGCACCGGCAATCACTGTATTGGGATGGCTCTCCATTTGCAAGCGTTTCAACACTTCGATAGACAAATAGCAACCTATCCGGTTGTCCAACGCCTTGGCTAGGATAGTGTCGTGATCAGGCATAATTTCAAAAGGACAAATGGGCACAATCGGGTCACCCACCCGGATTCCCCATTCCTTTACTTGTTCGTCACTGTGAGCCCCCACATCGATAAACATCTCGCGGATGGGCACCAATTTGTTGCGTTCCTCTAATGTCAATACATGCGGCGGGCGGGAACCGATTACCCCAGTAAACACCCGTTTCTCTGTCACAATCGACACCCGCTGCGACAATAACACTTGACTCCACCATCCACCCAATGGCGCAAACCGCAAATAACCGCTTTTGGTCACCTCTGTCACCATAAACCCGACTTCATCCAAGTGCCCGGCCAACAAAATCCGGGGTTGGTCGCCTGTCCCCTTTTTTTCGCCGAAGATGCCACCCAATCCATCCGTGATCAAGTTCACATCTTGCTTTTTTAATTCACGCTCCATGATGGCGCGCACTTCCTGTTCATATCCCGGAACACCTTTGGCTTCCGTCAACTCTTGTAGCAAACGCATTGACACACCTCTTCCTCATAAAAATCTTCTTATGGGAAAACTCCCCGGTTGTTTCTCAGTGTTTCCTTTCGATCCTCTTTCTATGTTCATACATATTCTTTCGGTGATGCTTTCACACTAAGCAGAAGAATGTCCTTACTTTAGGAGAAAGTAACCATGGTGAGTTGGCTGTTCAAACGAAACTGGAAGTGTCGGTGTTGGCTCGTCAGTTTGTGTTATGCATTGATCTTCACTCTCATTCAGCCCGTCTCCGTCACAGCCGCTCCCCCTTCCCCTTATCCTATCCTTGGGGATTACGGCGGCGAAATCAGGGAAAAAAAGCCGCGGGCCGACGGATTGGTTCACGTGGACACCCCCCGGACCATCCAGCGGTTGAAAGAGTTGCATGCCAATACGTACTTCTACCTGATCTGGCATGAAAAGTCGGATTGGGACGATTTGCGCAAAGAGTTTTTGCCGGCCGCCCGCCAAGCCGGTATCAATGTATGGGTCTATCTGGTGCCCCCTTCCGAAGCACAATTGAAACGGTCGGAGCCATTTGGCACGGATTATGTCGCTTGGTTCCGTGCCGTCGGCCGGCTCGGGCGGCATTTCCCCAATCTCAAAGGCATCGTGATGGATGATTTCAACGACAATTTGACCTTCTTCACCCCGACTTATTTAGCCAAAGCGAAGGAAGCGGGACGTAGAGAAAATCCAGGGTTTCTGTTTTATCCGCAAATTTATTACCCAGCCCTCGACACCGCCTTGCTCACACACTACCGGCATCTCTTTGACGGGGTGGTCATGTCCTTTCGTGATGATCATTACCGCAACACGCAAAAAACCGATCGCATGATTGAACAATTGGATGAAGTGCAAGCCCGTCTGGAGCGAGCCCGTCTCCCCTTCATCCTGATGATTTACGCCAGCCGCCTTTCTGCCACCCCGGCCAATCCGAGTGCGCAGTATGTGGCTAACGCCCTGAAACTAGCCTTGAGCCGGTTGAAATTGCAGCGGTTGGATGGGGTGGTCACCTATGTGCTACACAAAGAGTTTCTTCAGGAAGAGGGCGATGCTGTCGCCAAATCAGGAGCTAGTTATGCCAATCTTTTCGCGCCGGCCGTTTCGTCCCACGATGATGCGCTTGGCCACTATGTGGAATGGCGCCAACGTATTTATTTGGACCCGCGCACACAGGCCAAACTGTCTTTTTGGCATATGAGCGTTTATCCCCCCAACACCGCGGCGGGAACGTATACAAAGCAAGTGCTGATCGACAATCGCGTCGTTTGGCAAAGCAACATCACCAGTCATGCTTCTGAGTCGTGGGTGCCCGTCACATTAGATCTGACGCGGGTATTGCGGGGCAAAAGGCAAGCCGTTTTGTCCCTTCGCCTCACCAAAATGAAAAAAGGGCCAGCCCCTTGGACTTACAGCGGTTTTGACTGTTTATCTGCTTCAGGTATTTCATTGCAAAACGGCGATTTTGAATATCAGGGGAATGAATGGGAACTGATTTCCAGCACTAGAAACTTGATGGGGGAAGTCTTGCGCTACGACCCAAGCCGCCGTTTCCGAACATTTCAAGCGGTGCGCCGGATGTACCGAACATTTCGCCTGCATGAAGATTTGACACAGTGGGCCGAACACCCCCTGTTAATCCGCAAAGCAGACCGCTTGCTCACTTGCATCTTATTAGATCGTCTCCCTTTCGCCCTCCATCTGTTAGAGGAGTTGCCCGGTCTGGTTCTGTTTGACCGTCAGATTCCTTATCACCGCAAAGAAGCGTTGATTCGCGACGCCCATCAATTACATCATCTGCTAGATGAAGAGTAAGGTAGGCAACGCAAAAAAAGCCGTGCCCAACTGGGACACGGCTTAATCATTGAGGATTTGTTTGTGGAAATTGTCCGAAGCATCGGCGATAGCCAAGGTGTTCTCCAATTTATTGATCACTTGGGTGTAATAATTGGCCGCTTGATCCATGTGCCCCATGCGGAGCATATCCTCATACGCTTGGTAGCTTTCCTTGAGCAAGCGGAAAGTCTCCGCAAACTGCTCGCGCGACACGATGGGAGGACGGCCATCCCCCTCCTCGTCATAAAACATCTTGTACCGTTCTAGATAAGCTTCATAAGAAGCGAAATCATCATGCATAGACGACCAACCTTCACTAAGGGATTTGTCTTTAGCATGTCATTATGCGAGCCACCCTATGCAAATCAGGCGGTTTTCCTCATCTCCACCAAATTGGGGTGATCCATCCCCAGCATGGCTGATCCGCTACAGATTTTAAACGATAGAATATTCGGTCAAAATGAGAAAATAAAAAAGACGCCTTAGCGTCTTGGTGTCACAAGCTACCTGTGGAAAGCAAACAATAAGCCGAGTTCTGTTCTCCGAGTGGTATAACGACGGCTTGTGGACGTCTTCCACCCATTGGAGTGGCAATCATCTATCTAGGCCATGCATTGCTGCAAGGCTCAAGCGACCAACCCGAGATCACTGCGGGCAACAGTTGCGCGCTTACGCGCGCCGATCTCCTATCAGGTCTTGCTCCAGGTGGGGTTTACCTAGCCAGCATGTCTCCATGCTGCTGGTGCGCTCTTACCGCACCGTTGCATCCTTGCCTGTGAGGTGAGACACCTCCATCGGCGGTCTACATTTCTGTGGCACTAGCCTTAGGGTTGCCCCCACCGGCCGTTAGCCGGCACCCTGCCCTATGGAGCTCGGACTTTCCTCCCGTGGGGCCTTGCGGCACTCCACCGGCGATTGCCTTGTTTACTTTCCCGTCTCAAGCAAAATTCATTGTATCAAATACTCACAGGCAAAGCAACTGGTGAACACTGGAAACATTAGAGGAAGCGAAAGGGATTCGTATTGACGGTTGAAGCCATGATCGGCACCTGTTCTCCCAGTCCCCGCTTCAGAACATCGCATACGCGCGGAACCACATGATGCTCGACATGATGACCCGGATCGATGATGCTCAAGCCCATTGCCAAAGCATCCTGCGCCGTGTGAAAATCGACGTCTCCGGTAATATAAACATCCGCACCTGCGCGTTTGGCATCTTCGATGTGGCGACTTCCCGAACCGCCTACCAGCGCTACCCGCTTCACCTTGTGGTCAAGATCTCCAACTACACGCAATCCTTCCACGCCATACGCCTGCTTCACTTGTACGGCAAAGTCGCGGAGGGTCAGCGTAGCAGGCAACTCTCCGATCCGTCCATACCCCTGTTTCTTACCTTGGAGCTCAAGCGGGTAGACATCGTAGGCAACCTCTTCATATGGATGGGCGTCCAACATGGCCGCAAGAACTTGTGCCAGCTTACTTTCCGGCACAACGGTCTCGATCCGGCGTTCATTGACCCACTCCAGCGTACCCCGCTGGCCAATATAAGGATTCGTGCCTTCACGGGGCATAAATGTACCTGTGCCTTCCACCTGAAAACTGCAATGGCTGTAGTTGCCGATCCAACCTGCCCCTGCTTCGCATATCGCATCAAGCACCGCCTCATGATGCGATTCCGGCACGAATACGACCAGTTTCTTTAGTTTGTCTTCACGGTAGCCGATCAGCACGTCTACCGCACCCAGACCCAACTTCTCTGCCATCACATCATTGACGCCGCCAGCCGCCGCATCCAGATTGGTGTGAGCGATGTAGACATTCATGTCATGCTTCAACAATTTGTGAAACAACCGCCCCGCTGGCTGATCTGAGCGCAACGCCTTCAGTGGCTGAAAAATCACTGCATGGTGGGCGATGATCCAGTTGGCTTTTTGACGGATCGCTTCTTCGACCACGTCTTCATTCACATCCAATGTAACGAGCACACCGGTAACCTCGCTGTCCGGATTTCCCACCTGTAGGCCGATGCGGTCTTTTTCCACAGCAAGGCTCGGCGGAGCAAACGCCTCCAGCACTTGTATCAATTGTTTTCCTTTGATAGGCATTGAATCACCCTCTCCCAAGCTTCAATCTCCCGCTCCAGTTCCCGTTTGCGCGCGATAGCTTGCTCTGTTTTCCCAAGGTTCAGTTGGCGATGGATCTTCCGTTTGCCAGCCACAACCTCCTGCAATTTTTTATGTAACAGCGGATGTCGCCTCTCCCACAAGAGCGGCCCCACTTCTCTGGCCATGTCCCGGCCCAATATTGAATCTGCCACATAGCCCGGCTTTCCTGGTTCGGCCACTAGGATTTCATAATAAATCCCCACTTCTTCCACAATCGTTTCCTCCACTAAGCGAAACCCGTTTTCCTCCAACCACAATCGCACCCGGCTTTCCCCGATATTGGGTTGCAGGATCAGGCGCTCAACCCCTGCCAGTTTGTCCTTACCTTGCTCCAGGATGGAAGCGATCAACGCCCCGCCCATGCCAGCAATAACCACGACATCCACTTCTCCGGGTTGAACAACGGCGAGCCCATCTCCCAAACGCACATCGATCAAATCGGCCAGGCCCGCCAGCTTCACCCGCTCACTGGCGTTTTGATGGGGGCCACGGTTTATTTCCCCGACGATGCCTTTTTGCAAGCGGTTCTCTTTAGCCACTTGTGTGAGGAGCAAAGCATGGTCCCCTCCAATGTCGGCGACCCGCTTATGATCGGGAATAAAAGAAGCAATCGTCTTTAAGCGCTCCGACAATTGCCATAGCTTGATACTCGATTCCATCCGCTCATGTCTCTCCTTTTTAACAGTCCTTCGCCTCTCTCATTATAACATCATCTCCATCCACAAGAAAAAGCCGGGATTGTCCCGGCTTTTTCCGCATTATTTCCCGAAATACAACCATTTGTGGAAAAACGGAGTCAACTCTTTGCCCGCGGTGCGATTGGCCACTCGAATAAAGTCTTGCGTCGTCGCGGTTTTAAATTGATATTGCTCATAATATGCGCGCATGATTTTCAACACATTCTCCCGCCCAATTTCATCCATCAACTCAAACATCATGGCTGCCGGCCGAATATACACCATGAGTCCATAAACCATGTCGGGATAAGAATAAAGGGTGTCCACGCAAGTGATGCCCGCCGCCTGGTGAATCTCGTTTGTTTTCTGGGTAGCCCGGCGCAAGAATTCTTGCTCATCGGATTTCATCTTCTCCTTCATGAACAGGAATTCAGAGAACGTGGTCAATCCTTCATCCAGCCACGGTTCTTTAGCCTGGTTATTGCCCACCACCCCATACCACCATTGGTGAGCCAATTCGTGTGCAACCACGCTGACCGCCGGTTGAATGCCTTTTTCTGTCGCCATGGTCGGAATGGAAGTGATTAATCCGGGATATTCCATGCCCGCAATGCCAAATCCGGTTTCTCCCAACACCACATCCACTTCGTCATACGGATAGGCGCCATAGATCTCCCCAAAGAAATCCATACTTTGCACCGCCGCTTCAAGAAGGGGTTTTACTGATCGCTCCATGTCCGGCAAATACCAAAGATTGACGTCGATTCGGCCTGATTTGGCGCTCCGCTTGCGATAATCTTTGGTCAAGACGGCGACGAAGTCCCGCACCCGGTCTTGCTTCACGGTCACAACGGAACTAGTAGTATCTGCGTTTCTGCCTGTCGAGATCAAGCGGTACCCCTTGGGCATGCGAAACGTAACGGTGAAGTCGGATATCTCGGTATAAAACGGATCACCCACTGTCGTATACGGCTCGACTTGCCACCCGCCCTGATCTTTAACGGCCATCATAGGATACCATTGTGCCAAAAAGGCGGTCTGTTTGAACGTGTTTAATCGCGTTCCCCCGTGCGGCAATCGCAGGGTAAAATCCATGGTGATCCGTGCCGTGCGGCTTTGAGTGAGCGGTTCGCGCAAAGGAACCTTCATGATTTCATCGCGCACCAGCTTCTCCTTCACCGGTTGTCCGTTCACTTTGACTTGATGCACCTGGATATGACCCGGCTTACTCGGTTTGCTTTCTTCTCCATACTTCCATTTGCGAAACACATTGGGATAAAGATGAAAATAGATTTCTCGCCATGTTTCGCTTTGCCTGTTTGGAACCGTCACTTCCATCTTGGCCGTCACTTCGTCCCTTTCGGGGTGATAGGTGGCGTCGATTCGGTAGGAGGGCCGGCTCCCCGATTCGGGTGTTTCGGTTGCTTTTGGTTTATGTATCGCAGGAGCCGAAGTGGCTGGCTTCTCTTGCTCAATATGGTTGTAAGTTGAGGCAAACGCCATCGCAACCATCACCAAGCTTATGCCGAAAGAAAATAATCTATGCTTCATTAACAAGTCACCTCAAACCAAAAAAGTGGGCTCTTATCAGGATGCCCACTCTTGGTTAAAGTATGACCCATTTGCATTTTTTAACTTCGCTCACGGCACAGCCGTATTTAGTGTTTACAGGTTGCCACGGCGCGCCTGTTCCCGTTCAATCGCTTCGAACAGCGCTTTGAAATTGCCTTCACCGAAGCCTCTCGCACCTTTGCGCTGGATAATCTCGAAAAACAGGGTGGGGCGGTCCACAATCGGCTTGGTGAAGATCTGTAGCAAATACCCCTCATCGTCGCGATCAACCAATATTTTAAGCCGCTTGAGGTCCTCTATGCTCTCGTCGATTTTACCTACGCGTTCGGTCAGCTCCTCGTAATACGTGTCTGGGGTGTCCAAAAATTCTACACCGTTCTTGCGCATCGCTTCCACCGTTGCCACGATGTCTTCGGTGATCAGCGCTACGTGTTGCACCCCTGGACCGCGGTAAAAATCCAAATACTCCTCAATCTGCGATTTACGTTTGCCTTCGGCCGGCTCATTGATCGGGAATTTGATGCGTCCGGTTCCGTTTTGCATCACCTTGGACATGAGTGCAGAGTATTCTGTGCTAATGTCCTCGTCATCAAAATGAATCAGCTGCTTAAAGCCCATCACCCGCTCATAATATTCCACCCATTCTTCCATTCGCTCCACGTTGCCCACTATATGGTCAATGCCCAATACGCCGGTCGACTGGGAGGGAATGTGGCTATCCACGGCGACAAACCCCGGATGGAACACACCTTGATATTGTTTCCGCTCCACCAATGTGTGTACCGTATCGCCGTATGTTCCGATGACAGCTTTTTTCAATTCGCCCTGCTCATCTTTGACGACATGTGGCTCTTTCACCACTTTGGCTCCTCTTGAAACCGCTTCCGAAAATGCGCGCTCCACATCGTCCACACGGAGGGCAATATCTTTAATCCCATCACCGTGTAAGTTGACGAATGCGGTAATTTCATGTTCTGGGGAGTAGGCGCCGCTGACTACCAACCGGAAATTTCCTTGTTCCAGCAGATAAGAGGCTTTTTCTCTTTGCCCTGTTTCAAGTCCGGAATAAGCGGTTAACCGGAAGCCATAGGTTTGGCAAAAATAATAGGCTGCTTGCTTGGCATTGCCCGTGTATAATTCCAAATAATCAATATCCTGAATTGGGAAGAATTCATTTTTTAGTTCAGGCATCATCTGTTCCTTACTCATGCTAACCCCTCCCGATGAAAAATATTTCTTTATATTCAGATTAACGCGCACAAAAAAAAGGCGCAAGCATTCACAGCGATGCGCCTGCGCTTTTACGCAATGAAAGGCTCCGAAATTCTTCGGGCACCATCGCGTAGACACATGTATTTTCCAAGCGTCCATCAACCGCGGACTGATGATTGCGCAACACCCCTTCCAGCGTGTACCCCAATCGCTCGGCTACTTTACGCGAGCGTACATTGCGCTGGTCGATGCGGATCTCAACCCGATTCGCTCCCAAAATCTCAAACGCAAACACGGTCAGCCCACGAACAGCTTCGGAAATATACCCTTTTCCCTGACACTGTGTGCGGCACCAATACCCGATCTCAAATTTGGGAATGCTCCAGTCAATCCGATGCAATCCACTGCTCCCCACGAACATCTGATTTTCTTTGTCAAACAAATGAAACCGCAGGTCGACCCGCTCCAAAAAGTGGCAATGCGCTTGCCTTGCATTCGCTTCCATCTCTGCTTCCGACAGTGGTTTGTTGGCCCAAATCATCCATTGCCGCAAGCTATCCAGCGACTCCATCGCCGCTTCATACACCAACTTCCCATCACCGGGAAGGGGAAGGCGGATCAGCAACCGTTCTGTCTCAAACGAATGGGGAAAATCTTTGAGTATCGGTGGCATCGGCTTCATCGAAACAGACTCCCCCATTTCCATTGATATGACTCTAACCAAATTTTACAGAATCGTTTTTTTTAAAAAAACCGAATCCGCGCAGGATTCGGCTAAACATTTCGTCATTTTACTCTTTTTGCAAAAATAAGTTCGCATTTTCTTCAAACAACCATCTTTACATTAACAACCGATTTCCCTCGCGATAATGTTTCGCTGAATTTCCGATGTTCCCTCACCAATCTCTGTCAATTTGACATCACGGAAGAAACGTTCCACTTTATAATCATGAATGTACCCCCAGCCGCCATGGATTTGTACCGCTTGGTTGCACACTTTCATCGCGATTTCTGAGGCAAACAACTTACACATTGAAGCCTCTTTGGTAAATTTGCGCCCTTGATCCTTCAGCCAAGCCGCTTTGTACACATACGTGCGGGCCAATTCGATCAACATGTGCATGTCTGCAAGCTTATGTTGAATCGCTTGGAATTTGGACAGGGATCGCCCGAATTGCGTGCGTTGCCGCGCATAATTTAACGCCAATTCATAAGCGCCCTGAGCGATTCCCACTGCCATCGCCCCAATGCCGATTCTCCCTCCGTCAAGCGTAATCAAGAATTGCTTGAAACCTTGCCCAATTTCCCCCAGCACGCTGTCTTCAGGGACACGAACGCCCTCCAACACCAGCTCGGTGGTGTTGGAACTGTGCAGGCCCAGCTTATTCAGATTATCCAACACCTGAAAACCAGGTGCATCTGTGGGCACGATAAATGCGGTGATTTCCCGCCGGCCCTCGTCCGACTGGCCTGTCACCGCCGTCAGCGCCAGAAACTTGGCATAACTCGCATTGGTGATAAAGCACTTACTCCCGTTGATCACCCAGCCATTTTCGTCTTTGACCGCTCGGGTTCTCGTGCCTCCTGCGTCTGAACCCGCCCCTGGTTCCGTCAGGCCGAACGCCCCCAGCGTTTTTCCTTGACACAACGGAACGAGGTAGCGTTGCTTTTGCTCTTCCGTTCCAAACAGGTAAATGGGGGCGCAACCCAACGAAATGTGTGCCGAATAGGTGATGCCAGTGGAAGCACACACGCGGCTCAACTCTTCCACTGCGATCGCGAAACTCACCGTATCCGCTCCAGCACCGCCCACTTCTTCCGGAAAAGGCAGACCCATCAAATTGAGGTCGGCCATTTTTTCAAATATTTCAATTGGAAAGCGTTTGCTTCGATCTCGCTCATCCGCTCCCGGGGCCACTTCTCCTTCTGCAAAATCACGTAACAGTTTGCGAATCATTTTTTGTTCTGCTGTTAAATCATAATTCATGAACCCCACTCCTCTTCGCTGACTTGTTGCAAGCGTTTCCATTTCTATTATAGGTTCATTTGTTGGAGTAATTCAATAATTTTCAAAAATGCAACAACACTCAGCCGAGAATTGTCCGAAACTTATTTGCATTGGACTGGGAAAAGGATTAAAATTGAATCAACAAACGAAACAAAAACACACCCTGTAGGCAGGGTGTGAAAAGAAGCAGAATGGATGGGTTTTGGTTTTATTCCAAGAAGTCCTTCAAGCGTTTGCTGCGGCTGGGATGGCGCAACTTGCGCAACGCTTTCGCTTCAATCTGGCGAATGCGCTCACGGGTAACACCAAACACTTTGCCCACTTCCTCCAAGGTGCGGGTGCGTCCATCATCCAAACCAAAACGCAGTCGCAGAACATTCTCTTCCCGTTCGGACAGCGTATCAAGAACTTCTTTCAATTGTTCTTTTAACAATTCGTAGGCCGCAGCATCCGCGGGCGCTTGCGCATCATCATCTGGAATGAAGTCACCCAAATGGGAATCGTCCTCTTCACCGATCGGTGTCTCCAACGATACGGGTTCTTGGGCGATTTTCATGATTTCACGTACTTTTTCCGGACTTAGGCCCATTTCTTTAGCAATCTCTTCAGGGGAGGGTTCGCGCCCTAACTCTTGTAACAATTGTCTAGACACCCGAATCAGTTTGTTAATCGTTTCCACCATATGCACGGGGATCCGGATCGTGCGCGCTTGGTCGGCAATCGCCCGGGTGATCGCTTGGCGAATCCACCAAGTGGCATAAGTACTAAACTTAAATCCTTTGCGGAAATCAAACTTTTCTACAGCTTTGATTAAACCCATGTTTCCTTCTTGGATCAAATCGAGAAAGAGCATACCGCGCCCAACATACCGTTTGGCAATGCTGACTACCAGACGCAAGTTCGCTTCGGCAAGCCTGCGCTTGGCCTCTTCATCTCCATGCTCGATCCGTTTTGCCAATTCCACTTCCTCTTCAGCGGTCAACAGGGGCACGCGTCCAATCTCCTTTAGATACATGCGCACCGGATCGTTGATTTTCACCCCTGGAGGCACACTCAGATCTTCGTCAAGATAAGAGTCGTCCTCTTCCATTTCCACGTCGTCTGGGCTTTCAAACTCATCGTCGTTCTCTTCGTTGATTACTTCAATTCCCTGCTCACTCAATTGCTCAAAGAAGTCATCGATCTGCTGGGAATCTTGGTCAAACGGAGCCAATCTCTCCATAATCGTCTTATAGGTGACCACACCCTGCTTTTTACCGCCCTCAACAAGCTGCTCCTTCACTTGGTCGAGCGTCAATTCCATCTCAGTATCCACATTTTGTTCTTTCGCCAAGATCGATTTCCTCCTTTCTGATGAACTCCTACTTCATCCGTGTTTGAAGCTGTTTCCTCAGCTGCGCGATCTCTTGCATCAACTGCGCGGCCTTGACGGGTTCATCAGCACGCGATAATCGTTCAACCATTTTTTCTTTTTCTTCAATATCTCTCAATATGGGGACGTTCTTTATATGCCGGACATAATCCAACAGCGCTTCTTCCGGTAAATATTCAGGTACATCAAGCATCGCACATTCACTTGCTTTGGAAATAAGCGCCTGATCGGGGAGAGAACTGATGAATCGACCCATGTCTTCGGGATTCCCCTGATCATAATAGACATATAGATAGGCAGCAAGCGCTGCGTATATCTCCGTATTAAAATCTGCGCCGATCTTTTCTTTCACCCATTCCGTAACCGTGCGGCTCCTCATCATGTGGGCGACGAGGCACATTTCCGATTTTTCCGCAACGGAATGAACTTGGGTCCCAGCGAGCAAATGTTTGCTAGGCTCTCGATACCCATTATTCCACCTGAAGCCCTCTTTATCCCTTCTGGTTTCGCCCTTTTTCCGTTTTTTTGCGCGCCTGAGGTCTTCCTTCAGCGCGTCAAGCGAAAGCCCAAACTCTTCGGCCAATCGCCGCAGGTAATGATCCTGTTCAACGACCAGCGGCAATTCCGCAATCGTGCCAATCGCTTCCGCCAAATATTTCATCCGGTCGTCTTCATCATGAAGATTGTGGTTTCTCTTTAGGTTTTCCAGTTTAAATGCGGTTAATGTCAAAGCCGCTGACAGGACTTCTTCCTTAAATGCTGTTCCCCCAAAACGGAGAATGTAATCATCGGGATCCATACCGTGGGGCATTTGTGCAATTTTGACTGTGCACTCCTGCTTCCTCAATAGCTCCATCCCCCGGGCCGCCGCATTTTGACCCGCTTGATCGGAATCGTAGCAAAGGATGACCGTTTCAGTATTGCGTTTCAAAATCCGCGCTTGATCATCAGTGAGCGAAGTACCCAACGTGGCCACGCAACCTGGAAAGCCCGCTTGCCAAGCGGATATCACATCCATGTAACCTTCAAACAAGATCGCTTGTTGTTCCTTGCGAATGTGCGAACGTGCGCGATGGAGGTTAAATAAATGATTCCCTTTTGAATAGATAGGCGTCTCTGGGCTATTCATGTACTTGGGGCGCCCTTCGCCCAACAGCCGCCCGCCAAACGCGATGACCCGGCCTTGTGAATCCATGATCGGAAACATGATGCGGTCGCGAAAGCGGTCAAAGTACCTCTTCATACCTTTGTCTTCACGCAAGGATAAAAGCCCCGCTTTTTCTAACAGCGCTTCGTTGAAACCCCTTCCCTTCAAAAACGACAGGAGAAAATCAAACGACGCGGGCGCATAACCAAGCTGGAACTCTTCCATCGCTTCCTGCGAAACGCCGCGCTTTGCCAAATAATTGCGCGCATCTGCACCATAGCGCGTCTTCATCAGCACATGATGGTAGAGCTTCGCTGCCAAGTCCATGGCCTTGCGCATCTCCATCCGCTCGATTTCAGCGGGGTCCGTCTCGGATGGTCCCGTTTCGGGAACGTGGATGCCCGCCTGGTCAGCCAAATGGCGTATCGCTTCTGCGAAGGTGAGCTGTTCGACATCCATGACAAACTTAATTGCGTCTCCGCCGGCGCCGCAACCAAAACAATAATAAATCTGTTTATCGGGCGCTACAGAAAATGAGGGCGATTTCTCAGAGTGAAATGGACATAATCCGAAATAATTGCGGCCACTTTTCTTAAGAGATACATACTGTTGAACAATGTCTACTATATCAAAATGCCGCCGTACTTGGTCAATCACTTCGTCAGGGATTCGTCCCCCCATACAGAATCACTGCTTTCTGTACATTTCCGATAGATGTAAATAGGAGTGTGATGTGCGGAACGAATGTTATCTATTCGCCAACATTCGTCAAAGTCCTTCTCAGTCATCCTCAAATTCAATTGGTAATATTTACTGATCAATCCTTGGCACTTACTTATCCTATCCTCCTATTCTACATAAATATAGGTTCTCCTTCTGTTAACCTTTTTTTACAATTGACGGATTTTGTAATTTGTTGTCGAGTTATGTCATTTCCTACCCCTTAACTTTTTATCTTACTTCTATCATAGAACCATTTCAACAAAAAATACCCGGAATTTTCCGGGTAAATCTTGGACATCGCAAAATGCCTGGCGTTGCCGATGCCTTGTCCCAATCTATCTGTCCTTAAAGCCGACGATCCCCTACTGGCTGCGTCGTGCAATCTCTGCTTGCGCGGCGGCGAGACGAGCCAAAGGAACGCGGTAAGGAGAACAACTCACATAGTCGAGCCCCACCTCATGGCAAAACTGAATCGACTTTTGTTCGCCACCATGCTCTCCACAAATACCCAACTTCAATTGCGGATTGGTTTTCCGCCCTTGCTCGGCTGCCCAACGGATCAGCTTGCCTACCCCGTCGCGATCCAGCACCATAAATGGATTCTCTGGCAGGATTTTTTCTTCCACATAAGCATGCAGGAATTTCCCTTCCGCGTCATCACGGCTGTAACCGAAAGTCATCTGGGTTAAATCGTTGGTACCGAAGGAGAAAAAGTCGGCTTCAGCGGCAATCTCATCAGCAGTCAACGCCGCCCGCGGCACCTCGATCATCGTTCCCACCCGAAAAGCGATGGATGAACCATTTGGCGCCTCATACCGTGCCAGCACCCCTTCAATGATCTGGCGCAATCGCTTCAGCTCATTCACATGGCCGACCAACGGAACCATGATCTCCACCTGCACCCGAATGCCTTGGGACAGGCATTCAGCTGCTGCCAGACCAATCGCTTCCACCTGCATCTCAGCGATTTCCGGGTAAGTCAAAGCCAAACGGCAACCGCGGTGTCCCAGCATCGGATTGGCTTCACTTAATGCCCGCACTTTTTTGATCCACTGCTCCTGTTGTTTCCGCTGTTGCGGGTCCATGTCACCCATGCTTTCACGCTTGGCCTGCGATACCACTAGCTCTTCCAGGTCTGGCACAAACTCATGCAACGGAGGGTCCAACAATCGGATGGTGACGGGCAATCCTTCCATCGCGCGGAACAACCCGACGAAATCTTCCTTCTGCATCGGTAAAAGCTCTTCTAGGGCCTCCTTGCGCTCCGCAAGCGTCTCAGCCATAATCATCTTTTGCATAACGGGCAAACGGCCTGCATCCATGAACATATGTTCGGTACGGCACAAGCCAATGCCTTCAGCACCAAACGCACGTGCTTTCTTGGCATCTTCCGGTGTATCAGCATTGGTGCGTACCTGCAAGCGTCTCACTTCATCCGCCCATGCGAGCAATTCCTCGCATTCGGCTGACAACATCGGTTCGATCAGCGGCAACTCACCCAGGTAGACCATCCCCGTGCCACCGTCGATGGAGATGCGATCCCCTTCATGCAAGGTTTGTCCAGCCGCGCTTACCTGTTTTCGCTTACCGTCGATGCGCAACTCCTCACATCCGCAGATGCACGCCTTGCCCATGCCCCTAGCGACAACGGCGGCATGGCTGGTCATGCCGCCCCGGCTGGTGAGAATGCCTTTGGCGGCTAGAATGCCGTGGATGTCGTCCGGTGTCGTTTCCGGCCGCACCAGAATCACCGCTTCACCCGCTTTCGCCCAACGCTCGGCATCGTCAGCGCTGAAAACAATGCGGCCCGTCGCCGCTCCAGGCGAAGCCGGCAAACCTTTAACCCAGGGTTTGCGTTCGCCCAGTTCCGCAAATTGGCGATGAAGCAACCGTTCAATCATTTCCGGTTCAATACGCGTCAAGGCCTCTTCCCGGGTGATAACGTTTTCATTTACCAAGTCGACAGCGATTTTGACCGCGGCTTGGGCGGTTCGTTTGCCGTTTCTCGTTTGCAAGATGTACAGCTTGCCTTGTTCAATCGTGAACTCGATGTCCTGCATGTCTTTATAATGCAGTTCCAACCGTTTTGCAAACATCATGAGTTCCTCATACACTTCCGGCATGCTCTCAGCCAGCTCCCCAATCGGCCTCGGCGTACGGATACCCGCCACCACATCTTCGCCTTGGGCGTTCAAGAGAAACTCCCCATACAATTTTTGTTCTCCCGTCGCGGGATTGCGCGTAAAGGCCACCCCAGTTCCGGAATCGTTGCCGCGATTGCCGAACACCATCGCCTGCACATTGACCGCCGTGCCCAAATCATCCGGGATGCGGTGAATCTTGCGATAAACGCGGGCGCGAGCGTTGTTCCAAGAGAGGAATACGGCTTCCACCGCCTGCCGCAATTGTTCCAGCGGATTTTGCGGAAATGGCCGTTTTGACTTTTCCAAGATAAACCCTTGATACTCTTCGATGATCGCTTGCAGATGCTTGGCGGAAAGCTCGGTATCCAAGCGCAAACCCGCCGCCTGCTTGTGCCGCTCCATGATCTGTTCAAAGTGGAAGTGATCAAGCCCCAACACCACGTTGCCGAACATCTGGATCAAACGGCGGTAACAATCATACGCAAAACGGGGATTGCCGGTCTGCTTGGCCAATCCTTCCACCGTATCATCATTCAAGCCCAGATTCAAGATCGTGTCCATCATGCCTGGCATCGAATGCACCGCGCCCGACCGCACAGACAGCAGCAGAGGGGCGTCGGGGTTACCCAGCACCTTCCCTGTCTGTTCTTGCAAAGCGTCCAAGGCTTCCCGCAGTTCACGCGCAACTTGCTCCGGCAACCGTTCGCCTTCAGCAAAAAAACGGCGGCAAGCTTCTGTGGTAATCGTGAATCCGGGTGGCACAGGGAGCCCCACCCGCGTCATCTCCGCAAGATTGGCTCCCTTTCCCCCTAGTAGCTCTTTCCACTCGGCCTTCCCTTCTGCAAATGAATAAATGGTTTTCACAGTCATGCCGGAGTGCCCCCCTTTTTGAGCATATCCAAAATCATGTTCGCTGTTTCTTCTACCGCTTTGTTGGAAACGTCAATCACTGGACATCCGAGACGCCGAATCACGCGATCCGCGTATTCCAGCTCATAAATGATCCGTTCCATGCTCGCATAGTTGGCACCTGTGGCCAAGCCCAGTGACTTTAATCGTTCTTGGCGGATATTATTCAATTGTTGTGGATCAATCGTCAAACCGATGCATCGGTTCACCGGGATTTCAAACAATTCTTCAGGCGGTTCTACTTCAGGCACAAGGGGCACATTGGCCACTTTCAACCGCTTGTGCGCCAAATACATGGATAATGGGGTTTTGGAAGTGCGCGACACACCGATTAGCACCACATCCGCCCCCAGCACGCCGCGCGGGTCTTTGCCGTCATCATATTTGACGGCGAATTCGATCGCTTCCACTTTGCGGAAATAATCTTCATCCAGCTTGTGGATCAAGCCCGGCTCCTGGCGCGGTTGCATTTGGTACAGGCGAGACATGCCGCGGATCATCGGCCCCATGATGTCCACATACGGCACATCTTTCCGTTCAGCCTCCTCAATCAATAGCTGTTGCAATTCAGGCAACACTAATGTAAACGCGATCAGAGCATTTTCCTCTTTGGCGGCTTGCACCGTTTCTTTGATGGTCTCTTTATCGGTGACGTAAGGGATGCGACGGATGTCCAGGGACGCTCCATTGAATTGGATGGATGCCGCCCGCACCACAAACTCCGCCGTCTCACCTACAGAGTCAGACACCACATAAACGACAGGTTGATGTTCAATCATGAATTGGGCTTCCCTCCTTCAACCGGGTTACGGTTGTCCTAGTTCGACAAATGCTTTCACTAAGGTAGTTTTACTGATCCGACCGACCACTTCCATCTCTTGGGGACGATCTTGGAACGGGCGCACGACAGGAAGTGAATCAACCTCATGCCGCATCATTTGCACCGCCGCATAATAGAGCGTGTCATCGGGCGTGCACGTGACGATATTCGGCATGCGCGTCATGATGACGCCAACAGGCATCGAACGCAGTTCTTGTTTACCCATTGCAGCCTGCAACAGGTCTTTGCGGGAAACGACGCCAACCAATTGCCCCTCATTTTTGGTCACAATCAGGGAACCCACATCCTCCAAAAACATCGTGCAAATCGCGTCGTAAATGGATGTTTCCTCCCGAACCACGACAGGCAGAGACTTGTAATCTCGCACAGATAAATTGCGGATATGTTCACCCAGCAGTTGATTCGTCGTTTTTCCGGAATAGAAATAGCCAACGCGAGGCCGGGCGTCCAACAGACCAGCCATGGTTAGGATGGCCAAGTCAGGCCTTAGTGTCGCTCGAGTCAACTTCAGCTTTTCCGCGATTTGTTCACCTGTGATCGGGCCTTCCGCCTTCACGATCTCAAGGATTTTTTCTTGGCGCTTCGTCAGTTCGATACGCTTACACCCCCTGGTGGAGCAAAATATCTCATTTTAATATGACATACTATTTTATGATAATCTAGATATAGTATATACTAAATCATTCTGTTTTTACCACTGCAATTTTTTGGCTCACGGGTTACGCTATAAGCAACTAGATTTCAAAAATCTGATTAAGTATTGGACATGGATTCTAATTAATCATAGGAGATGAATAACATGCTGTTCACCAATCCGATTGCCGCATATTGTCCCATTCACTTTCACGCGTTGCGCCAAACGGCGGACGCCGGCTGCCCGCAGATTGAATTGCAACTCCCTAACGATCCCTATTCGGCCACCGAGCTATCGGAGCTACTGCAACTGTCAAAGCTCACACCGGTCGCCTTCCGAGCCCCTGTTTCCCTGGGATTGGGCACATCCCCTTTTCCATTGGAAGAATGGAAACATTGGCTTGCGCTCATCGCCCAGCTAAACTTGGAAAGACCCCGTTTGGTATGCCACGCCGCTCCGGTGCCACTCGGTGCGATCTTTGAATACATGGATGACCACCCCACCGATTTCCATTCCTTGCAAGAGATGAAAAGCGAGTTGGTAAAGCGCATCGCCGCACAACTCAACCAACTGCACGAACTCGGCAAAGCGGCCAACATTGAGTTGTTCATCGAAAATGCGCCGATGGGCGGAGATGCATATTTCGAACCGGGCCATTCCATGCTTTATCCAGTTCTGCGAACCCCCCGCCATCTCTTGCAATTAACCGAGCAAGCCCCCGTGCAGATCTGTTTTGACACGGCTCATGCCCGGATTACGTCCAATGCGCTCACTTATATGCACCGTTCTCGGAGCCTATTTGCCGGAGCCACAGAGCAAGAGATTTTGCACGCTCCAAACCATTGGCTACGCTTCCACGAACTGTGCAAAGAACGCATCGGACTGGTACGGTTGGGTTATGCCCTCAGTTGGGGGGACACCCCGTCCACCCGTCACATCCCGTTTCCCGAATCTACCTACGATGAATTGATCGACTTCGCTGAACAAGTCGACCCCTCTCTCCCCATTGTGCTGGCAGTCGGCGGAAAAGAGGCGCTACAGCAATCGTTGGCCACACTTCATGAATTAAAACGGACATAATAGGTATGATCTTTACACCGAGGCCATTGGGAAAGATCGTTTTCCCCATGGCCTCGGTCGCTTCATTGATTGGCGCTTACGAATACCTCATACAACCAGGTTTCCACTTGCTGTCGTGAATGGATGCCGTCTGGATTACGCACTGCTTCTGCCTCCTCTTTGGAGACGCCGTATTCCCTGGCATCCGGCGAATTGGCCGCCCCACGGCTGATATAATATAAACGGCTGTTCCCAAAAAACGTGATATCGTACCCATAAAAATCAGGCAGTTGATAGGCTGCCTCATCAAACGGCATCTTGCCGATCCGTTTCCAAGCGCCAGTCAGAATCGGCGCCGCCTCCGTACACAAAGTAAATATTTGTTTTTTCTCTTTCTTCTTGAAGGTGGCCAAGGTCATCGCTCTTTTGCTGAACAGGTCATAATATTCGAGGTACCAAGGCTCATCTGGCTTCCCACCGCGGACAATCATGGCGTATCCGGTCAGCTTACCGTCCAACAGCGGTATAGCCACGATATCACCCGGTTGAATTTGGTCGGATTTGGCCGATTTGGGCGCTTTTTTCACTTTAATTTTGCAATCGGTCACTTGCTTACCAGCCAGTTCGTCACTGGCGCGTTCTCCCGCGATGGCGAGGGAGGCTTGCATGATGCCCTGCCATTCTTCCAATGTCGGTGTGCGTCCGATTTGCTCGACACTGGTGCGGGCGAGATTGATCCAAGTCTCACTTAGGATTTGGCTCAACAGCTGCTCATGCGGATGCGGTTTCTTTGGTGTTGTCTCTTTTTTTCTTGGCATGATCGGGTATCACACTCTCCCAGCGTTTAGCATGTATCTAATGGTTTCAAAAGCGATGCCGATTGTCGCCTTTAATAGATGCAGACGGAAGCGAATAGCGCGCAAAGCCCTTTCCGCTTCCATCACTGCCTCCTATTCCATGGCTGATCAGCATACATAAGGGTTCCACATCTTATTTTAAATCTTTTATTTTATGTTACAACCTGCGCCTTCCCTTCCAATCCCCTGATGATACTCCGTCGCCGTCATCCCGTATACGACGATGTCCTCAAATCGCCCATACAGATGGGCGGCTTCCTTCAGTATCCCTTCCTTCCGAAATCCCAATCGTTCTGGGATCGCCCTGCTTCGATGGTTGGGGGCTGCCACCCGAATCTCGATGCGAATGAGGCCGTAATGCTCAAAGCCGATAGCAAGAAGCGCGCGGACCGCTGCACTTGCCAGCCCTTTACCTTGCTGATCGGCAGCAAGCCAGTAGCCGATCTCTCCCTGGCGGTTGAGCCAGTTTAACTGATGGAAACCAATCATGCCGACAATGTTGCCTTCCAGCACCATCGCCGCTTGGAATCCTTGATTGTCAGCGTACTGGTTCAACCATTTTTTTATGATGGATTCATAGTCGTCGGGTGATTTCATATCATCCACCCAAGGCAACCAAGGACGCAAATGGCAGCGATTTTGATCGACGACCGCGTATAACTCTTCCCGATCTGCTTGCGTGGGCAACTTTAATGAAAGCTGTTCATTCACCGGAAAATAAAACACCGGTCTCTTCCTCCTTCACAGCGAGTGATGGGAATCCGACATTGTAAAGAAAACGCAAGCGAGTGAAAGCTTGCGTTTTGGATACAAATCAGGCAGGGAAGACCACATGTTCAAACGCGGCAAATGCGCTTGTCAACGACGTGATTTCCCGTAACAGGGCCAAGCGGTTTTTTCTCACCGTTTCATCATCAACCATGACCATGACCTGATCGAAATATTGATGGATTTCCGGCACCATGATCATCAGGGCGTGATAGAGAGCGCCGGGATCATCGTTCTCTTTTGCCCGCTCCCACTCCGTTTTGGCGCGGTTAAGGGCTTCATATAGGCTGTGTTCAGCCGGATCAGCGAACAAATCGGCCGTCACAGCTGTATCGTCTGCTTTGGCTGCCAAATTGGCCACGCGGGTGAAGCCTTCCACTTCCAATTTGAACGCATCTCGATCCAACTGATCCATCAGTACTTGCGCTTTACGGATGATAAACGCTGGGTACGACAGTTCTCCTCCTAACACCGCCTCGATCACATCATAGCGAATCTCCATCTCTTGCATGACGGCTTTCAGGCGCAAAGCGAAGAATTGGAGCAAGTCCCGTTCGACCTCAAGGCGTTCCACTTTGAGAAGACCAGCCTGCGCCAACTGATCCACCGCCGCTTTGATCAACGCAGTGAGCGAAAGCGACTGGAAGGAGGGGCTCAGCAGAATCTGCACGATGCCGGCCGCTTTTCTACGAAGGCCATAGGGGTCTTGCGAACCTGTCGGCTGGATGCCGATACCAAAGCTAGCGGCGATGGCATCCATTTTGTCTGCCAAACCGATCAATCCGCCGAGCAGATGTTGCGGCACGTCATCTCCTGCGAAACGGGGCAGGTAGTGTTCATGAATCGCTTCTGCCACTTCCGCGTCTTCTCCATGCGCCAACGCATAATGGCTGCCCATGATGCCTTCCAATTCCGGGAATTCCCCGACCATTTGCGTGGCCAGGTCAAATTTGCAAATCGCGGCAGCGCGGTTCAGTTTGGATCGGTCGACGGGCAAGCCCCCTTGTTCGGCTAAAATCCGAGCCACCTCTCCAATCCGTCCGATCCGGTCACCGACGCTCCCCAACTCTTCTTGGTAGACGATGTTGGCTAGCTTCGCATTGGCCTCTTCAATCGGCAATTTCAAGTCTTCATCGTAGAAGAAACGGGCGTCGGCCAGCCGCGCGCGCAGCACTTTTTCATTCCCTTTGGCCACATTCTCCAACCCGTTGCTGTCACCGTTGCGAACAGCCACGAAGAAAGGAAGCAATTGGCCGGATCGGTCTTCCACTGGGAAATACCGCTGATGTTCGCGCATGGTAGTAATCAGCACTTCGCGGGGCACTGCTAAGTACTCTGCGGAGAATGTGCCGTAAAACGCAGTCGGGTATTCCACCAGATGCGTCACTTCGTCCAACAGCCCCTCATCAACGGGGATTTTCCAGTTGTGCGTCTCCTCCAGCTGCCGCAATTGGCTCAAAATCAAGTTGCGGCGTTCTTCGACGTCGGCGAGCACATATTGGCCGCGCAAGTCCTCTACATAGCGTTCTGGCGTTGTCAGCGCGATTTCCTGTCCTAAGAAGCGATGGCCTCGAGTGAGATTGCCAGCCTTCAACCCCGCCCATTCCACTGGCACCACTTCTTCTCCGAACAAGCAGACCAACCAGCGCACCGGGCGGATGAATCGGGTGCGGTCATTCCACCGCATGGTTTTGGGGAAGTGCAAACTGGAGATCACTTCCGGCAGTCCCTTCAACAGCTGGGCAACCGTCTCTTCACCTGGCTGATGCAACTGGGCGAACACATAGGTCTCACCCTTCACTTCTTTCAAAGTGAGCTGGTCGACGGTCAGCCCGTTTTTGCGCGCAAATCCTTCGGCTGCTTTGCTCCAGCCTCCGTCCGGAGTCTTAGCGATCCGCGCCGCTGGGCCTCTCACTTCCTCTTCCTTGTCGGCTTGCTTCTCAGCCACAGCGTTGATGAGCACCGTCAAGCGCCGCGGTGTCGCATAGGTTTTCACTGCTCCATGCTGAATGCGATTTTCTGTCAACCAAGCGGACAACTTATCCCCTAGTTGCTGTACCGCCCCGTCAATAAACCGCGCCGGCACCTCTTCGCAACCAATTTCCAATAGCAAATCCCGTTCGCTCATTTCGATTCCCCTCCCTTGTCTTTCAATAATGGGAAGCCCAATTTTTCACGTTCTTCAATGTACGCGCGGGCGATGCGGCGTGATAGGTTGCGTACCCGGCCAATGTAACCGGTGCGTTCGGTCACACTGATCGCTCCCCGTGCATCGAGCAGGTTAAAGGTATGGGAACATTTCAGCGCATAATCATATGCCGGGAAAACCAAATTCTCCTCCAACGCTCTCTTCGCCTCACGCTCATACTGGTCAAACAATTGGAACAGCCATTCTTTATCAGAGATTTCAAACGTGTATTTGGAATGCTCGTATTCGGGTTGCTGGAAAACATCGCCATACTTCACGCCATCCACCCATTCAAGCTCATACACATTCTCTTTGTCTTGTATGTAGAGCGCCAGCCGCTCCAGCCCGTAGGTCAACTCCACCGACACCGGCTCTACATCCATGCTCCCCACTTGTTGGAAATAGGTGAACTGGGTTGCTTCCATTCCATCAACCCATACTTCCCAGCCCAATCCCGCAGCGCCAAAAGTGGGATTTTCCCAGTTATCTTCCACAAAGCGGATGTCATGCTGAAGCGGATCAAGCCCCAGCGCCTTCAAGCTGTCTAAATAAATTTCTTGGATATTCTCAGGCACCGGCTTTAAAATGACTTGAAATTGATGGTGTTGATACAACCGGTTCGGATTTTCGCCATAGCGCCCGTCAGCTGGACGGCGCGAAGGCTCCACATACGCCGCTTTCCATGGCTCCGGGCCGAGCGCGCGCAAAAACGTCATCGGATTCAGCGTGCCAGCCCCTTTTTCCGTGTCGTATGGTTGCACGAGGACGCAACCTTGCGACGACCAGAATTCCTGCAACTGTTTGATCATTTGTTGCATATTCATGAAATACACAACCCCCCACGTCTTTTTAAACACTAAAAAACCTCTCGCCCCATGACAAAAGAAGTGTTTGCCATAGGGACGAGAGGTTATTTCCCGCGGTTCCACCCTATTTGGCTGACAACGTATCGCCAGCCCGCTCTCAGTATGGTGCGCTCCGGAACTGCCCTTCACCAAGCACCGTCACCAGGCTTCCACCCTCCCCGGTTCGCTTTGCACGGCCGTCTTGGCTACTCCTTTTCCTTCTTCGCGCACGCTCGCATTGATCTAGCCTACGGCTTGCTTCTATATCACAAGCAAGCGTTTCATGGCAAAAAATATAACAAAATCAAAAGCCGTTGTCAATCATCCGCCAGCCCAAGTTTTGCGTATGCTGTCAAGCAAAGCGTGCGATTTGCACTCCCAAGGCAGATGCTCTTGCATAAACGCGCGGAGCAACGCCTCCAACTGTTCATTTGTTTCTGCTTTGACCGTCACTTCGCCCATCCGCTCAGGGGCAAGGCGGCCCAACAGCGGTAAGATGCGGGCTACTGCTGGCGATACCGAAAGCCCGCGTGGATCAAGGTGGGCACATGCTTCGCACAAAAAGCCACCCTGGGTCACACTAAACCGAACCGGGCGCGAATCTTGACGGCAATGCGCACAATGATCCAACACGGGTGCGCTTCCGGCTAGAGAAAGTATTCTCAACTCGATCACCCTGGTCAAAATTTCGGGGTCAGTCCCTTGTTCCAGCCGGGACAGCAATGTTTTCAGAAGGCGGTAAAAAGCGGGATGCGGTTCTTTCTCCGCCAAGCTTTTATCAATCAATTCAAACCAATATGCTCCGTATGAAGTAAGCAATAAATCAGAACGGATCCCATGATGCGAATCCAACAGATCCGCTTGAGACAAGGAAACGATGCCACCGCCGCCGAAGCTGACGAAATGGGCGACGGTGAAAGGCTCGGTCACGGCGCTGAAACGGCTCTTCGTTTTTTTGGACCCGCGGGCCATCAAGGCCACTTTGCCCAAAAACTCAGTGAACACCGTCACAATCTGATGGCTTTCCCCATAATCCCGAGCCTTCAGGACAATCCCTTCAAATTTGTTCAACAAGCGAATCGCCCTTTCTCCTAACCGTCCTCCTCGTCCTCTTCCGGGCGTTCATTCCCATCCGTTTGCTGGGGCACTGCCAAATCTCTGTACAACAGGTAAGCGTCAACGCTCCCCGTTCGCTGAAAGATATTCCAGGCCAGATTTTGCAACTAGCATCATCCTTTCGGCTGTGCGATACACAAACTTAGGATGAACTAGAAAGGCGAGGAGTATTAGATGGAAAAATTGGTATTACTCTTCTTCGCGGTATCCGAATTGCCGCAACATCATCTCCTCATTGCGCCAATCCTTCTTCACTTTCACCCACAGATCGAGGAAGATACGGGTTCCAAGCAACCGCTCCATCTCTTCGCGGGCCCGCTTCCCCACTTCCTTGAGCAATGAGCCTTTCTTTCCGATCAAAATCCCCTTTTGGGAGGGGCGCTCGGTATAAATGACCGCGCGGACGTCGACGATGTCTTTGTCTTCACGCCGCTTCATCTCCTCAATCACAACCGCCACCGAATGAGGGATTTCCTCGCGGGTCATCTCCAACACTTTTTCACGAATCAATTCCCCGACAATGAACCGCTCTGGGTGATCCGTCACCTGGTCAGCGGGATAATATTGTGGGCCCTCCGGCAAATGGCTTATCAGCAAATCCATCAGCGTGGAGGTATTGTTGCCCTGCAACGCCGAAATCGGCACGACCTCGTTGAACGAAAATTCCTTACGATAACGGTCGATCAGCGGCAACAACTCGTCCGGATGGACTTGGTCAATCTTGTTGACGACCAGAAACACAGGGGTTTTTACATTGCGCAGATTTTCCATGATATAGCGATCCCCTGGCCCATACCCTTCCGCGGCATCAATCAAAAACAGCACCAAATCCACTTCATCGAGGGCATCCCGGGCTGTCTTGACCAAAAACTCCCCTAATTTGGAATGTGGCTTGTGAATCCCCGGCGTGTCTAAAAAGACGACCTGCCCTCTCTCATCGGTATACACCCCACGAATTTTGTTGCGGGTCGTCTGCGGTTTATCTGACATGATGGCGATCTTTTGCCCCACCACATGGTTCATAAGAGTAGATTTACCCACATTTGGGCGACCGATCAATGCCACAAATCCCGAGCGGTAATTATTGTCCATGGCCATCTAAATCTTCCTTTCCAAACGCTCCCGGCAACAACTCACCCACTGTCGTCACCGTGGTTTCTCCCTTCATGTTGGCAAGCCACACTTTCATATCAGGCGGGCACAGCTCCGCCATGACTTGGCGACAAGCTCCACAAGGGGAAACCGGCCCCGGGGTGTCGGCGACAATCGCAATCCCCTCCAACGCCCGGTGCCCCTCCGACACGGCCTTGAACAGCGCTGTCCGCTCCGCGCAGTTACTCAATCCGTAAGACGCATTTTCTATGTTGCAGCCGGCGATGATCTTCCCATCCGCCGTCAGTAAAGCCGCACCGACGGGAAACTGGGAATAGGGCACATACGCCCGCTGCCTTGCCGATTTTGCAGCTTCGATCAACTTTTCCATTTCCATCCTCTTCTCCTTAAACGACAATCACATGCTTAACAGGGTTCCATTATTATAGAAAAAAAAAGGGGGGCATTACAAGAATTGCACCCCGATTCCGGCCACGATGGTTCCCAGGGCCGCGCCGAGCAGGATGGGCTTGCGGTTCACTTGATCCCGCAAACGGACGCCCATGACCATACCCAAAAGCAACAGGGCCAACAACCCGATGTAGAGGTTCCCTGTTACCGCAATGATCAAAGCGGCCACGCAAAAAGAGAGCGACGTGATCATGCTGGGTTCCCAACCAGCCAGATCCACACGGTGCAACCACCCTTTGAGAAACATCGTCAAAAAGAAATTAAACACAATGATAACTGCTAATCCCATATTGGCGGGATAGGACGCCGTTTCCGACGTCTTGAGTGAAAAAAACAATGACTGAAGATAGGGATAAAACACGCTAAAGCCCACGATCACAGCCAGGCCCGCCGTTAGCAAAACAGCGCCGGCCGCCACATCCTTGGCCACTTTAGCCAAGGGGTGGTACTCTTCGGTCACCAGATCAACCAACGCTTCAATCGCCGTATTGATCAATTCGGCGAACAGCACCAAGATGATCGTAACAAACAAAACCAAGACTTCCACTTTGCTCATCGGGAGGTACATGGCGAGTAATAAGACGATTAAAGCCGCGACATAATGAATCCGCATGTTGCGCTGGGTACCGATCGTATATTTTAATCCCTCCAACGCAAAAATGAAGCTTTTAATCAGTTTTGTCACCCACACAAGCTTGCCTCCTATCTATGGAGACCAACCAGGCTTAAAATCTCCTCCTGTTTCGCAAACATTTCTTCCTCTTCTTCTTTGGTCTCATGGTCATAGCCAAGCAGATGTAAAAAGCCATGGACAGCCAAAAAACCTACTTCACGGTCAAGGGTGTGGCCATACGCTTCAGCCTGCTCCTTGGCTTTGGGAAGGGAGATCACGATATCCCCGAGTGCCACTCGCTCTTCTTCCTCATCGATCACCCATTCCTCATCCGGCTCCCACAACGGAAAGGAGAGGACATCCGTCGGTCTGTCCACATCGCGATATTCTTTGTTTAATTGATGAATCCGTTCATTATCCACAATGGTTACCGAGACTTCGACGGGCGGTAGCTCTTCCACCTCTGCCGCTCGATTGAGCGCGGCTTCCACCCAGTTGATCGCATGTTGTTCATCTGGTGTCAATGTTATTTCCACATTTAGCTCGATCTTACACTTCATCCTTGTTTTGCTCCTTTGACGGGTTCTTCCGGATATTCGATTCGTGAATGGAAAATGCCTTGCAGGGTCTCACAAATCGAGTTAGCAATGATTTCTAACTCTTTCAAGGTTAAATCACATTCGTTGAATTGTCCATCTTCCAAGCGATCCCGGATGATCTTGTTAACCATGTTTTGAATGCGCGACGGCGTCGGCCGCGACAACGAACGAACCGCCGCTTCGACACAATCGCAAATCCCCACGATCGCCGCTTCTTTAAACTGTGCTTTCGGCCCTGGATAGCGGTAATCTTCTTGTCGCACCTGATCGCCGTCTCTTTCCTGTTGCAATGCTTTGTAGTAGAAGTATTTGATCAAGGTCGTCCCATGGTGCTGTGCCGCGATATCCTGGATCTGCTTGGGAATTTTATGTTGCTTCAAAATCTCTACACCATCCCGCGCATGGGAGATGATGATCGTTTTGGACAAGTTAGGTGAAATCTTGTCATGGGGATTCAAGCGTTTCAGTTGATTTTCAATGAAAAACTGCGGCCGCTTCGTTTTCCCGATGTCATGGTAATACGAACCCACGCGGGCCAACAACCCATCCGCGCCGATCGCTTCCGCCGCCGCCTCAGACAAATTACCAACCATGATCGAATGATGATAGGTACCCGGTGTTTTGATCAACAACTGCCGTAGCAACGGATGGTTTGGATTGCTGAGCTCGATCAAACGCATAGGGGACAAGATGCCGAATACCGTTTCAAAGTAGGGCAAAAAGCCCATTGTCAACACCGCAGAAAACAACCCAGAGAGCGCGCCGAACGCCAGCGATTGGAGTAACACCGTCCAGGTCCCTTCTGAAGGCAACATGAAATGCAAAGCGGTAATCGGAAACATGCTCGCCACCGCTGCAACCGCCCCGGCCTGCAATATGGCGCCACGCTTGCGCACATCTGTTAAAGCGAACGCCGCGGCGGTACCGCTGATCAAAGAGACCAATCCATATCGGAAATCGAACAGCAAATGGTTCTCCCCATTAAATAACATGCTTGCGGCCACGGCCAACAACATGGCGCAGACAATGGCCAGCTCCATATTCAAAAGCAGGGTGATCAGCATGGTCCCTAAACCGACCGGAGCCAAATAACCGATCATACTCCATTCCAAATTTTGCCCAAAGGCGATAAACTTCATCCCCACTAGGGTTAACAACAACACACTGAACAACAGGAGTAGCCTAGCGTTGTTGCGGAATACGGAGCGGTGAAAACGGCGAATATAGAAGAACAGTGCACTTAACATGGAAATCACCAGCAAGCCTAAGCCCAGGTGGGGCAAGAAATTACTGTCCTTTCGTAGCAACCCCAACTCCTCCAGCTTGCGGTATTGGTCTTCTGTGACCACTTCGCCCAACGCGACGATAATTTGTCCCTTGTTGATCGGGATCGGCCGAACAGCCTCTCTGGCCGCATCGCGCAGTTGTTCCGTCTGCTTCACATCGTAAAATTCGTTGGCCACAATGCTTTTTTTGGCAATCTCCCTAAGGACGATCCGCGCCTTGGAGTCCAATGAATTTTCAATCATCGTAGCCAAAATCTTGTCGTCGACGGATTCGCGCTTCTCCTTCAATTCAGATTGGCGAACGCCTTTTTCCAAAATGTCATGAACGATTTCACGCGCTTTCAAACGTACATCCGTCAACGCTTCAGGAGACAAGGTGGACAGCGTGTGGTAAAAGGACTCTGGAAAATCATCCGAGATCGTTTCATTCAACACCGTCTTCACTTGTTTTTCCTTTTCAGCTTGGGACAGGCCGTCATCGGAAAGGATTTTGCGGATATCCGCGAAAAAACGGTCAATCTTGTCTATCTGTTGATTGGTTAACCGATCATCCTTGGCATAAACCCGGTCCACCTTCTCTGCCGCCTGTTTCTTGGCTTCTTCGGTAGCCGTCAGGTCAATCTTAGTCACTGGAGAGACGATGGTTTCCGGACTCACCATGCCCGTTTGAATCTCTACCCGCTCAGGTAAAATATGTTTTATGAGCAATAAATAGAACGCGATCCCAAAGATCGCGTATAACAACAAATGCATGCGTATGCTCGTTTTCCATCTGTCAGTGAACCATGACAGCGCACCTGTGGATGACGGTTCCTTTTTCTCTTTCATCGTTGAACCGACTCCTTATCTCTTATTCCTGATTTTCATCAAGCTCGTAAGCGTCAATAATCTTCTGCACCAACGTGTGGCGCACAACATCTTCCTGTCCCAGATGGATGAACCGAATTTCGGGCACCCTAGCCAAAATGCGCTCGGCTTCTTTCAGGCCCGACTTCTTTCCTCTGGGCAGATCGACTTGGGTCACATCCCCCGTCACCACCATTTTGGAACCGAAGCCCAGCCGGGTCAAAAACATCTTCATCTGTTCCGGCGTGGTGTTCTGCGCTTCATCCAGAATGACAAACGAATCCTCAAGGGTTCTTCCCCGCATATACGCCAGCGGAGCAACCTCGATCAGACCCCGTTCCATCATCTTGCTCACTTGTTCGGTACCCAACATGGTGTATAAGCTATCATAAAGCGGACGGAGGTACGGATCCACTTTCTCTTGCAAATCACCGGGCAAAAAACCTAAGTTTTCACCTGCTTCCACCGCCGGGCGGGTGAGGACGATTTTCTTCACCATATGTGACTTCAATGCCGACACCGCCATCACGACAGCCAAAAAGGTTTTACCTGTCCCCGCAGGTCCAACACCAAACACGATGTCCGACTTTTTGATCGCGGAAACATAATGGCGCTGTCCGATGGATTTGACACGCACCGCTTTCCCTTTTTGCGTGACGCCGACTTCTTCTTGAAACAGATCCAACAAGTCGTCAACCATGCCTTGCTTGGCCAAGCGGTGGGCATAAATGACATCCCGGTCGGTCAAAGTCATTCCTTTGCGGATCAGCCTCAACAAAACGTTGAACAACGGCTCCAAGACGTCCGTTTCTTCCTTCGGCCCTTGGATCACAATCTCTTCACCGCGTGAATGGATCTTTGCGTTGGTGTTGGCTTCAATCTGCTTCAAATGCGCATCTTGTGGCCCAAACAGGCTAAGCGCTTCCGCGGTATCCCGCACTCTGATTTTCACTGTGGTTTCATGATTTTGCAATGGCTCATTCTCCTTGCAGAATCGGTTGTTTTTTAACGATATCCTCAATCACATCAAAGTGTACTTTCAAATAAACTTTACCATTCTCCACGCGAGTGTGCAAAACTTTTTCCCCAAGAATCCGTCCGTCCCGCCCCAATTTTTGCCGCATTTCGTCGCTGGCCCTCGCGCGTCCAAGCTGAATCGCTTGCTTCGGTTCCCACTTTTCCTCCACCCATTCGACTTCCATGATTTCTTCTTCTTTATATCCTAGCGGCAAGGGCCATTTCCCGACGTACAGGGCGTAAGCGTGCTCCTTTGTCTCGTGTTTGGCGAAACCCACCGGTTCCCCCCATGGATTTGGAATCACCCAGCCAAACAGGTAGGGGCGCTTCCGTTTCACCTTGGCGCCCGTATACACTTTGCGCTTGCGCTCAAGCGGCACGGACACATCTGATTCGTACCACACTTCCCCCCACACTTTACCTTGGGCTCCCACTATTTTTCCCGATTTGGGGTCACCTTGATTACCATAGATGCCGGATACCAAAATTTGCCCCTTTTTGACCACATCATTCACTTCTACTTGGGGATTTCCACGGATGACCTGCATATCGTATATGAGCGCATTTTTGGTTGATACCAAATGAACGGGACCCGCCCCGGCTTCATCTCCCCCCGGCCGACCCACTTCTTTTTTTTCGACCACGGTAATTACTACGCGTGTCCCTTCCACGCGCATGCCAATCCAAGCTGCCTGCGGCAACTGCATGAGCAATTGGTGTTGCACCTGTTCGCGGTCTGGAAGGTTTCCTTTCCACTGGCCGCGATATACACCTTCCCGTTTCAAGAGTGCTTGTACATGTTGCGCTTGAATGCGTTCAGTGCCCTCAATCTGAACATTCCAGACAAATGAGCTCAACGTCACCAGCATCAAGAAAAAAAGAGGAATGCCGATGTAGAAGAATTTCCTGCGCTTCGCCCGCTTCCATAGAAACGGAGCCCCTTCTTTCCGCACCATACGCATCCGAACCCCCGTTTGCCGGCCCAAGGCGTACAGGCGAAAAAAATGCGGCAGGGGGACAGTGAGGCGAATAGTTCCACTGCTTTCCCAGCGTATGTGTTCCAATGGGATTTGTGCTTGCACAGCTTGGTTTATCCAATCGAGTAACCGTTCCCCTTTGCAGACCAATTCCACTTTTCCGTAGATGGATTGCACATGTGCTCGCCCCTTACTCCTCATAACTCAATGAATGTATCTGGCCTTCGATCAAGATCATGCCAGGCGTTATCGTTTTAATGTTCAGACTTTGACCGCGGATTGACAGCCGCCCTTGTGTGAGCTTCAACGTCAATTGCTGGGGCTCAAACCGCTCCACATCGCGAATGTTCTCCACCAGGCATTGGGAGCTACCCAACATTTCTACACGCGGCAGTTCTTGCGTCACATCCGCTGGCAAGTCGAAAAAATCAGATGCCCATTTCCGCATATGTGTTTGCACCCTTTTCTTCTTCTTGCTAACTCTTATGCCTAGTTGGCTTCGTTTATGAAAAGTAAAAGCGGCACAACCAAAGTTGTGCCGCTTGCACCAACGTATTAGATTCTCATATCTTGTTGCGCTTGAGATATCAAGCGCTTGGTGATCTCTCCACCGACTGAGCCGTTTGCACGGGACGTCGTGTCTGACCCTAGATTCACCCCAAACTCAGCCGCAATCTCTTCTTTGAATTGGTTGAGCACCTGAGCCGCACCCGGCACCAATAAGCGGTTACGATTGGATCGGGCCATCCTCCCCACCTCCTTCATGTTGGTACACTTAGTATGAAAAGAAGAAGATGGGACTAACAGGGATAATTGTTTCCAAGCTTACCGAAACAACCCAAATCGCCGATGCGGACGCAGGGCACGCGGCCGATCGAGGATTTCTTTGATGACAAACGCCTGTTTTAACGACTGGGCTCCCAATGAAGGCAACTTCGTCGGCGGGGTTGTTACCTCTCGCCGCGCTCCATCCACTGTCAGCCCGTTACGTTCCTTGTCCCTCATGATTCGCCATCCTGTGCTTGATCTTGACTGATGGAACGTCGCATCTTGGTGTCGGCTTCAATGTTTTGCAACGCATAATAATCCATGAATCCCATTTTGCCCGACCGGAGCGACTCTGACAGCGCCAGTGGCACTTGCGCTTCCGCCTCGATCACTTTGGCTTGCATCTCTTGCACCTTGGCTTTCATCTCTTGTTCAAGAGCAACGGCCATGGCACGGCGTTCCTCGGCTTTGGCCTGCGCAATCCGCTTATCTGCTTCCGCTTGGTCGATCTGCAACTTCGCCCCGATATTTTCCCCGATATCGACATCAGCGATATCAATGGACAAAATCTCAAAAGCAGTGCCTGCATCCAACCCCTTGGACAAGACCATGTTGGAAATCATGTCAGGATTTTCAAGCACTTCTTTGTGACTGTTTGCCGAACCGTTGGTGGTAACAATCCCTTCGCCGACGCGCGCGATGATGGTTTCTTCCCCCGCACCCCCGACCAGGCGGTCAATATTGGCGCGAACTGTAACCCGCGCAATGACTTTCACCTCGATACCGTCTTTACACACCGCCGAAACAACCGGTGTTTCGATCACCTTGGGATTCACGCTCATTTGTACCGCTTCCAACACATCCCGTCCAGCGAGGTCAATTGCCGCAGCCCGTTCGAACACGAGGTCAATGTTGGCCCGTTGCGCCGCAATCAAGGCATCAACCACGCGGTCCACATTCCCCCCTGCCAGATAGTGCGTTTCCAACTGTGACAAATCAACGGTCAACCCCGCCTTGCGCGCTTTAATGAGCGGATTAACAATGCGGGCAGGGACAATTCGGCGCAACCGCATTGCGATCAACGTGGTAAGCCCCACATATACGCCCGATGCCATTGCGCTGATCCACAACATGACCGGCACAAAGGAAAAGAGGATAGACAATCCGATAATGACGAGGATGACGATAAATCCAAACCCAATGATGCTTGTTTCCATATAACCACTCCTTTTAGCTTTCAAACACGGAGATCCAACACTTTATACATACCCGATTTTCATTCATCTGCAACCTCTTTTCGGACGACTACTCGCATGCCATCGACCGCAATCACTTTCACTTTGGCTCCCTTGGGAATGATATCACCTTCACTCACAACATCTTCTTTGCGTTCGCCAAACTGGGCGTATCCGGATGGACGAAGCGGGGTGATAGCAATTCCCTCCTGCCCTAAGAGCCACTTTCGGTCTTCCGCGGACACATAGCCTGCCTCATTTGTCTGCTCGTCTCGCAACACCAACTGATTCCAACCGATCTTCAGACCGAAGAATTTAAACAGGATCCAAATGACAGCCAAGGCCAACAAAAAGCCCCATACAACCACCCACAAGCTGGAGGCAGTCATTACCAAGGAGGCGATGAGGGCAATACTCCCCACAGCCCCGATAATCCCGAGCGTGGGCAACAGCATCTCTAGGATCAACAGCACGATACCCAGCACGAATAGGCTTGGCGGCTCCCAGCCCGTGGGCTCAGCCATCCAGACAGCCCAAAAATAGGCAAAGAACATGATGCCACCGACAAGTCCGGGGAAAATCAAACCGGGGGACAGCAATTCGACGGTCAAACCGATCAAACCAACCGATAAGAGCAACGTCATGACGACGGGATGAGTCAACAACTGAGCGAATTCTGCCATCTATGTTCTTACTCCCTTCGCTTGTTATAAAAAAACAGCGTGTCATGGACACGCTGTTACGAACCCAAAGCCTCCGACACCAAACGGTTGACCAAACGGCCATCCGCGCGCCCTTTCACTTTAGGCATGATGGCACCCATCACTTTACCCATATCCGCTTTGGATGAAGCACCGACTTGCTTCACGGCCTCAGCCACAATTGCGCGAACTTCCTCTTCACTCAATTGTTCAGGTAAGTATGATTCCAGGATAACCATCTCTTCTTTTTCTTTTGCGGCTAACTCGTCACGCCCGGCCTTTTCATATTCCGCGATGGAATCCCGCCGTTGTTTCACTTGTTTCGTGATGACGTCAAGGATTTCGTCATCGGTGAGCGGACGGCGTTTATCGATCTCCACTTTTTTCAACGCCGCTTTGAGCATGCGGATTGTGGAGAGCTTGCCTTTGTCTTTATTTTTGAGAGCCAACTTCATATCTTGATCCAATTGGGTTGAAAGACTCAACTGTTGACACCTCACTACCTGCTACGCTTTCTGTTTTTGCGAGCGTTGGCTTCCGCTTTTTTCTTACGGCGCACGCTGGGCTTTTCATAGCGTTCGCGATCTCTCACATCTCTTAAAACGCCTGCTCTTGCGACATCACGCTTAAAACGACGCAAAGCGGCATCCAGCGATTCATTTTTACGCACTCGGGTTTCAACCATGCTATTCCCTCCCTCCACGGGTCCGTTAGGCCGCTTGGGCGGGCAACCTAACTCAAGGAAAAGACCCACACATTTCCACGCAGTTAGCGGCCTCATCCCCTCAGGAGGATCAGCACCAACAACACCTGCAAATGTGAAATTGCCAACGATGCCCAACTTCAGAGCAGAAACCCTGACAAAACCGTTGGAATGTAAGCAGTCAACTTTTATTATAACTTAGCATGCCGGCTTCTGTCAAAATCAGCCTGGCGGCCAAGTCAAAGTTCTGCCACCAATCACATGAAAATGAATGTGATGGACGGTTTGTCCACCATCTTCCCCTATATTATTTACTACACGGAAGCCCTTTTCAGCAAGCCCCAATTCACGGGAAACCGTCTGAATAGCTGAGAAAATTTTCCCCAGCAGGACATGGTCCTCCGGCGCAATCTCCATCAGCGAGGCGATGTGGCGCTTAGGAATAACTAGCACATGCGTTGGCGCGACTGGCGAAATATCGTGAAACGCCAGCACATGCTCATCCTCATACACTTTTTTGGATGGGATTTTCCCTTCGACGATTTGACAAAAAATGCACTGTTCCATCATGTTAACCTCCACTGGAAAAACACACCTGATCATTCACCCATTTTTCCCAAGAACATATGATATAACACTCTAGCACAGGAAGGAGACGTAGGTCATGTCACAACCATCCTCCACTCGCGTATCGCACCTGACGCGAATGATTCGCAAAATCGTCAAAGAAGAACTCGCCTCCATGTACAAAAAAAAAGAAAACCCGCTCAATAATCAAGAGACCGAGCATGAGGCTGACGATTTGTTCGCCCAATTCACCGCGCCGCGGTTGGCAGAAGATTTGGACACTGGAACTTGGAACATTTTCGGCGCGACAGAGCCCCGCTCCTCTGCTCGTCCTGAACAAGCTCGTGCCCTGCCCGGATTTCCAGAGTTGTATCGTCCAGATTTCAGTGAGCTTGAAAGCCCACCCTATCTCCCGAAATTCTCGAAGCACACTAAGCGGTGAATCTTCCTTCCTGCACAGTTGCAACATGGGATGACGACCTGGTTCAAGGGTTTGAAGCTGGCAGACAACGTGGCCCGGAACCGATTTTTGAGTCCAATCATGCGGTCAGTGACTCGGCCGCCGAACGCTGGCAACGGGCAAAGTCCTTGCCATCACCAGAATGACCCGCTCTACGGCGACAACTTGATTAAGTCCTTCCAGTCACTGATTTTCAAAAATCTCGCTCATCGGGAATTGTCCACAGCTTGGTTGCCCTGGTCTAAGGGCTTATTTTCATTTTACTGGTCATTCCCCCTCCCTGTCCACCATATACATGTGAAAAGGACAAGGAGGTGCGCCATGGTTTGGACTGCGATTATCCTGCCGTTTTTTATCGGCTTAACCATTTTTCTATACGGTTTGGGGTGGATGCGAACGGGGTTAGAAGCCCTCGCCCGCGAACGATTGCACCACATCTTGCTCCGTTTCACTCGCACCCCGATACGGGGATTTGCCACCGGGATCGCCACCACCGCCTGCCTACAAAGCAGCACCGCAGTCACAGTGCTCACGATCGGGTTTGTGAATGCGGGCATTCTTTCTTTTGCCCACTCCATCGGCATCATTCTGGGCAGCAACATCGGCACGACCGTTACCACACAACTGTTGACACTAAAGATTGAGGATTTCGCGGTTCCGCTTATGATCATCGGCCTCATCCTGCGCGTGTTTCAGCGTGAAACCTTCCGTCTCATAGGGAAAGTCCTGATCGGTTTTGGGGCGATCTTCTGGGGCATCCACTTGATGCAAACCATTAACGATCCCTTGAAAGAAATGGGCTGGGTGGAGTGGTTCATCCAACACAGTGGCAATCCCATCGTGAGCGGATTGCTTGTCGGGATGCTCTTGACCGCGCTGATCCATAGTAGCAGCGCATGCATCGCGATCGCAATGGGCTTTTACGCCACGGGGGTCATCACCCTGCCATTTGCGATCGCGGTGGTGTTCGGTAGCAATGTCGGGACTTGCGTCACGGCGATGATCGCATCGGTGGGAGCTAATATCGCATCCAAGCAAGTCGCGCTCGCCCATTTATTGCTCAATGTAGCCGGAGCAGCCATTTTCACCCCTCTGATTCCGTTCATCAGCGAAATCAGTCCCTATCTGTCCTCAGATCCCGCAACACAAGTGGCACACATTCAAACCCTGTTCAACATCATTTGCTCCATTGCCGTGATGCCGTTTTGCCGTGAGTTCGCGTCATTCATTTCCCGCTTAGTACCCGATGAATCTATTGCGTGGAAAAAGGCAACTGCTGGCCCCGCTACACGGCGTCAATAAGCATCCGCGCCTTTTCCGCCACTGACAATAGCGACACTGGCGCTGGCGCCGATGCGGTTGGCGCCGGCCTGAATCATTTGCAATGCCGTTTCTTTATCACGCACGCCTCCAGACGCTTTCACTCCTAAATCCGAACCCACCGTTTGCCGCATCAGGCGAACGGCTTCTACTGTGGCGCCTCCTTTGCCAAAACCAGTGGACGTTTTCACAAAGTGGGCCCCCGCCGCCTTGGCTTGCTCACACGCGGCCACAATCTCTTCACCTGTCAAAAGCCCTGCTTCCAGAATCACTTTAACCAACGCACCACCGGCCGCCTCAACCACGGCACGGATATCCTCCCTTACCGCTTTCACATCGCCCGATTTGAGTGCGCCTACATTGATGACCATATCAATTTCGCTCGCCCCATTTTGCACGGCGTTTTTGGTTTCAAATGCTTTGGTTTCAGGCGTAGTCGCCCCCAGTGGAAAACCCACCACCGTACAAACAGCCACATCACTGCCCGCCAAGTGGGACGCCGCCTCTTTGACCCAATATGGATTCACACACACCGAAGCGAAATCGTGTTCCTTTGCCTCTTGACACAACCGGATCACTTGCTCTTTGGTCGCATCTGCCTTCAGCAACGTATGGTCAATCATCGCTGCCAACTCTTTAGCGTTCATCCTTGCTCTCATCCTTTCTCATTGACTCCAGTTTGTCCAGAGCCGATTTGAGTACTTCATCATTGTTATCGTAACCCATTGTCGTTTGTTTCTCCCATGCCTCCGCGAGCGAGCACCAAACAACGCCGTTGATTTCCGCCAATTGCGGGGTTTCTTCGCCTGAAATGGCCCGGACGAGATAGTAATGGACCGTTTTTTCCACGGCGCCATGCTCCTCATGTGTGTATGCATATGTAATCGTTTGCAAGAAAGAAACGATCTTCCCTTCGATACCCGTCTCTTCAAGAATTTCCCGCAAAGCGGTCTCTTCATCCGTCTCACCGGCTTCTTTTTTGCCTTTGGGCAGGGTCCAACGGCCAAATCGGTCTTCAATCATCAGGACTTCCATCCCGTGGGGCCGTTCGCGGTAGACCACGCCGCCTGCTGAAATCTCTTTCATATGCGTCCTCCCTTTCCTTCTGGTTGAAGGCGTGTCACTCAATTCAAAGTTGCTGACGCCACCATGCATCAGCGATCATAGCACAGTCAAGGAGCCGGCACAAGATTAAGCACCACGCGGTGTTGTCTTTTGGCATGCCGACTTGCCGGATGCAAAAAAACAGCCGGACTCCCACACTTAGGAGCTTCACGGCTGTTCATGCTTGACTGGCATTAACCGACACGCGCTGGCCGCGGCACATCATCAACTACGCGGACAAATGTGCCTAGGCAATATTCGGGCGACGCAACCTTATCGATCCGCACGCGGCATACTTTCCCCACCATTTCTTCCGTCGCCGGGAATGCCACTTGCAGGTAATTGTCGGAATACCCCATATACAACCCACTCGTCGGGTCTTCTTTGTATGGACGCTCCGGAATCACTTCCAGCACATCGCCGACAAATTTTTGCGCGTATGTCAGCGTTAAGCGTTCCGAAAGCTCGATCAATTTGCGAACGCGCTCATGTTTTACTTCTTCCGGCACTTGATCCGGCATGCGCGCGGCAGGCGTCCCTGTCCGTTTGGAGTAAGGGAATACGTGCATTTGGTACAGTTTCAGCTCTTCGACGAAACGATAGCCGTTGTTAAACTGCTCTTCGGTCTCGCCAGGGAAACCTACGATCATGTCAGTGGTGATGGCCAGATTGGGCATCGCCTCATGCAATTGCATGATCTTTTCTTTGAATTCCGCTGTCGTGTATTTGCGTCTCATCCGCTTCAACACTTCGTCATCCCCAGCTTGGAGAGGAATGTGCAAGTGGCGGCACATTTTTTCAGACGCATTCAATACTTCGATCACGCGCTCATCGATCTGGCTCGCTTCAATCGAACTGATCCGCACCCGATTGAGCCCCTCGATTTTGTCCAAATCCCAGAGCAGGTCGGCCAACTTGTAGTTTTCAAAGTCCTCGCCATATCCGCCCGTGTGAATCCCGGTCAAAACGATTTCCTTATAACCGGCAGCCACAAGCTGGCGGGCTTGGTTCAAGACGTTTTCCGGTTTGCGGCTACGGGAAAGACCTTTCGCCCACGGGATGATGCAGAATGTGCAGAAGTTGTTGCACCCTTCTTGGATTTTCAGCGATGCGCGGGTCCGGTCAGCAAAGTCTGGCACATCCAGCTCTTCATACTCACGCTGTTTCATGATGTTGCCAACCGCATTGATCGGCTGGCGCTGAGCCAAATACTGCTCTACATACTCCGTCAGCTTGTCGCGCCCCTGGGTGCCAACCACGATGTCCACCCCTGGGATCGCCGCCACTTCCGCAGGCGACGTTTGCGCGTAACAACCGGTCACAGCGATCACGGCGTCTGGGTTACGTCGAATCGCACGGCGAATCACTTGCCGGCTCTTTTTGTCGCCCGTGTTGGTCACCGTGCATGTGTTGATGAGATACACATCCGCCTTGTCTTCAAAATCCACCCGGGTATAACCCGCTTTCATAAACAGTTGCCAGATCGCTTCCGTCTCATATGCGTTCACTTTGCATCCCAACGTGTGAAACGCAACTGTTCTCATGTTATTCACCCCCCAAATCTTGCCTTGCGAACAAGATGCACGAGAGCGCCATCAGCGGCGCCGTCTCTGTTCGCAATATACGTGAACCAAGCGAGATCGGCACCGCGCCGGCCTCCCTCGCTTCCTCGATCTCCGACTCCGTGAACCCACCTTCGGGGCCCACGATCAACAAGATCTCATCCTTGGCTGAGGCCATCGCTTCGGCCAAGGGGAGACCTCCTTTTTCATACGCAATCCATGCGCATTCCCGTTTCCCGATTTCTTGCAAGAGCGCTTTCCAGGACATTGGGGTGGCCACTGTCGGCAGCTTGCCCCGATGGGCTTGTTCAGCAGCCTCTTTCACGATCCGCTCCCACCGCTCCCGTTTCTTGCCGATTTTGCGAGCGTCGATTTTCACAATACTCCGCTCCGACGAAAACGGCAAAAAGGCGGAAGCGCCCAACTCTGTTCCTTTTTGCAAAATCCACTCCAATTTGTCGCCCTTGGGCAAGGATTGTGCAATCAGGACTTTCGTCCGGGGCTCTCCCCGCGAAGGCGTCCGCTCAACGATGCGGGCTATGATCTGGTCGCCATCGATGGATTCAATCTCCGCCAGATAGTCTAAGCCCTGTCCAGCGCAACAGATGATTCGGTCACCCGGTTTGTTGCGCATCACGTTTTTTATGTGATGGACATCATCTCCGACCAGTCGAATGGATGTCTCCACGATTTGTTCTTGAGCAATGAAATATCTTTGCATTTGACACTCCTACCAGTCTACCATTTTTTTGCCGCAATGGCTACCCAGCCGTCTTGGTGAATGGTTTCCATTACTTCAAGTCCCATCATGGTGAGCGCTTCTTCCACGAGTTCCCGTTTCTCTTCAATAATACCGGAAGCGATAAACACTCCGCCAGGAACCAAAACCCGCGGTAAATCATGAACGAACTTCAATATGATTTCCGCCAGGATGTTGGCTACTACCACTTCGGCCGTATCAGCCACACCCTTGAGCAGATCCCCCTCTTTGGCCGTCACTTGTGCCGACAATCCGTTAATGGCGATGTTCTCCTGCGCTTTTTCCACCGCCACCGGGTCCAAATCCAAGGCCAAAACCGGTCCAGCTCCCAATTTGCCCGCAACAATACTCAACACCCCACTTCCGCATCCCACGTCAATAACTCGCTGTTGCGGCTGAAGGTATTTCTCCAACAAACGGATAGACAGAACAGTGGTCGGGTGGGTGCCGGTGCCGAAAGCCATGCCGGGATCCAGCTCGATGACACGCTCATCCGCTGATGCCGGTTCATGAGTTTCCCAATGAGGTTTGATCACAATGCGGTCGGTCACCCGGATTGGCTTGTAATATTTTTTCCATTCATCCGCCCACGCGGATTCATTCACTTCTTGTGTCGTGACAGCGGCTGGCCCCACGTCGAATCCAGCAGAGCGCAAATCCTCTAACCGTTGTTTCACCTGCGCGACAAATGCGTCCGCATCCGGGCACGCCAACGATGAGAGATAGGCTTTCACGCGCACGCCCTCCTGCGGATAATCGTCTGGAGACAATTCGATGATCTCCCCATACCAATTGTCCCACTCGCGGTGAAGCACTTCAGGGTCTTCGATGGAAACCCCATCGCCGCCGAGGTCTTGCAAAATATAGCTAACCGCCTCCGTCGCCTCTTGGCTGGTATGGACACATATCTCGATCCAATTCAACTCAATCCCTCCACATGATAAAGAAAAACGGGCAAAGATGCCCGTTTACCTTCATTATTCGCCGCGAAACGCTTGTTTCATCTTATCGAAGAAGTTGTTGGACTGCTCTTGGTTAATGTATTCACCGCAAAGCCGGCTGAACTTGCGCAGGGCTTCTTTCTGCTCTTCGGTCAGCTTGGTTGGTGTGACTACGCGCACTTTGACACGCAGATCGCCTTCGCCATATCCGCGTAGGCGCGGCACCCCTTTTCCTTGCAGGCGGAACTCCGTACCGGTCTGCGTACCCGCCGGAACCTTCAAGCGTGCACGCCCGTTCAAGGTCGGCACGATCACCTCGTCGCCCAAAGCGGCTTGGCCGAAGGTGATTGGCAGTTCGCATGTCAGATCATCGCCGTCCCGCGTGAAAAACTCATGCGGTTTGACATAAATCGTGATGTAGAGGTCCCCCGGCGGTCCACCGTTCACTCCCGGTTCGCCTTCACCGCTTACCCGCAATTGCGCCCCTTCATGAATACCAGCCGGAATTTTGACGTTGATCTTTTTCTTCTTCTTCACTTGCCCTTGGCCGGAACAATTGGTGCACTTCTCCCTGATCAATTGGCCCGTCCCATTACAAGCGTGGCAGATTCGGCGATTGACTACGCGGCCGAATGGCGTGTTTTGCACCACTTCGGTTTGTCCGCTCCCTTGACAGACGGAACAGGTTTCCGGCTTGGTTCCCGGCTTGGCTCCCGAACCGTGGCACTGATCGCATGTTTCGGTACGCGGAATGACGACATCCACCGTTTTACCGTAAACGGCATCTTTGAATTCAATCTGCAAGCGGTATTCCAGATCTGCGCCTTGACGTGGGGCATTGGGATTATTGCGTCTTCCTCCACCAAAAAACATATCAAAAATGTCCCCAAACCCAAAGTCAGCGTCAAATCCGGCACCGCCACCGCCGCCGCCGAAACCACCGGTGGGATCAGCATGACCGAAGCGATCGTAATTTGCTTTTTTCTGCGGATCGCTCAATACTTCATATGCTTCTTTTACTTCTTTAAACTTTTGTTCTGCATCCGTATCTTTGTTCACGTCTGGGTGATACTTGCGTGCCAATTTTCGGTAGGCCTTGCGTATCTCATCATCAGAAGCATTGCGGCCGACACCCAGAACTTCATAAAAGTCACGTTTGCTCACCGGGTCACCTCCTCTTCTATCTCAACCCATCTAAGCTACGATATCCACAAAAAATGGAAAGCCAAGCCAAGGCAGAGCCTCGACATTGACTTTCCAGTCGAGGAGAACTCTTCCCTTCTCCTCTTTATTTCTCTTCGTCTTTCACTTCTTCGTACTCGGCGTCGACGACATTGTCGTCTTTTTTGCTTGCAGAAGCTTCTGCTCCCTGTGCTTGGTTTGCTTCTTGTTGCATTTTTTCATACAGTTTTACAGATAATTGTTGCACAGCTTGCTCCAAGACTTCAATACCTTTTTTGATTTCTTCCTGATTATTGTCTTCAAGAGCTTTTTTCAGCTCATCTTTCGCTTTGTTCGCTTGCTCCAGTTCAGTTGCTCCCACTTTGTCGCCGAGATCTTTGATCGTTTTTTCAGTGGTGAAGATCAGTTGATCCGCTTTGTTGCGAAGCTCGACTGCCTCTTGGCGTTTTTTGTCTTCTTCAGCGTGCAATTCCGCTTCTTTCACCATGCGTTCGATTTCTTCATCGCTCAAACCGCCCGAAGATTGGATCGTGATCGCTTGGCTTTTACCCGTTGCTTTGTCTTTAGCCGAAACGTGCACAATCCCGTTGGCGTCGATTTTGAAGGTCACTTCGATTTGCGGAACACCGCGTGGTGCCGGCGGAATGTCAGTCAGTTGGAACCGGCCAAGCGGCTTGTTGTCAGCTGCCATTGGACGTTCACCTTGCAGAACGTGAATGTCCACGGAAGTTTGGTTATCAGCCGCGGTGGAGAAAATTTGCGATTTCTCGGTCGGGATCGTCGTGTTGCGCTCGATCAATTTGGTGAAGACGCCGCCCAAGGTTTCGATCCCGAGTGACAGCGGGGTTACGTCCAACAGAACGATGTCTTTCACGTCACCGGACAAGACACCACCTTGGATCGCTGCACCCATCGCTACGACCTCATCCGGGTTTACCCCTTTGCTCGGCTCTTTACCGATCAGGCGTTTGATCGCTTCTTGCACGGCAGGGATCCGAGTCGATCCACCGACCAGAATGACTCTGTCAATGTCGTTTGGCGTGAGTCCGGCATCGCTCAATGCTTGGCGGGTTGGAACCATGGTGCGTTCAATCAGGTCAGCGCTCAATTCTTCGAATTTAGCGCGAGTCAATGAAACTTCCAAGTGTTTCGGACCGGTCGCGTCAGCAGTCAAAAACGGCAGGGAGATGGTTGTCGTCAACACACCGGACAAGTCTTTTTTCGCTTTTTCCGCTGCGTCTTTCAAGCGTTGCATTGCCATTTTGTCATGGCTGATGTCAATGCCGTTTTCCTTTTTAAACTCTTGAACGAGGTAGTCGATGATGACTTGGTCAAAGTCGTCACCACCCAATTGGTTGTCCCCGCTGGTCGATAACACTTCGAACACGCCGTCACCCAGTTCCAGGATCGATACGTCGAAGGTTCCGCCACCCAAGTCGAAGACAAGGATTTTTTGGTCTTCCGTTTTTTCCATACCGTATGCCAACGCCGCCGCGGTCGGCTCGTTGATGATACGCAGTACTTCCAAACCAGCGATCCGACCTGCATCTTTGGTCGCCTGGCGCTGACTGTCGTTGAAGTAAGCTGGAACGGTGATTACCGCTTGCGTCACCGGTTCGCCCAGGTAAGCTTCCGCATCAGCTTTCAGCTTTTGCAAAATCATCGCGGAAATCTCTTGTGGGCTGTATGATTTATCATCAATTTCCACTTTGTGGTTTGTACCGATATAGCGCTTGATAGAAATGATGGTTTTCTCTGGATTGGTAATAGCTTGGCGCTTGGCGGCTTCCCCTACCAACCGTTCACCCGTTTTGGAAAACCCAACCACTGAAGGGGTGGTGCGTCCGCCTTCTGCGTTCGGGATGACGACAGCCTCATTGCCGTCCATGAATGCTACACATGAGTTGGTTGTCCCTAAGTCAATTCCAATCACTTTACCCATTGACTGTTAACCTCCTACTTCAACCTTTGCGTAAGTAGTATTTTTATTGGCTCACTTTAACCATTGATGGGCGGATCACACGGTCTTTATAACGGTAACCCGCTTGCAGCTCCTCTACAATCATACCCGGCGCCAAATGCTCCGCCTCGACTTGCATGACCGCGTTATGTTCGTGCGGGTTGAAAGGCTTTCCTTCGGTTTCGATCATCGTCAAACCTGCTTCGGACAGAACATTTAAGAATTGACGATATACCATCTCAATTCCTTCTTGCAACATTTTCGCGTCTTTACTTTGATCGGCCGCATCCAAGGCGCGCTCAAAGTTGTCAAGTACAGGCAAGATACTTTCTAGGAAAGGAACCACCGCATATTTCACGGCGTCTTCCTTATCCTTGCGGGCGCGGCGGCGGAAATTCTCCAAGTCGGCAAGAGCGCGAAGATAAAGCTCGCGGTGTTGTTCCGCTTGGCTCTTCCATTTCTCCGCCAGCAACTTGGCCTCTTCCAGCTCTTGCTCTAGGGATTGTTCGGGCGAGGATGCCTCGGCGCCGGTATGTATACTTTCCTGCTCCTCGAATGGACCTTCATTAGAAGGTTCCTGGCTTCCAGTTGGATGCTGAAGCTCTTCATTTTCATGCTTCATCATTCAGGTCCTCCTATGTTAGAAAACAGGGTCTTCTTTCATTTGCACGATCGTGTGGATGCGCAAAATCGCGACGGCCACTTCACCAGCCGTTTTGAGCGCATGCGCTTTGACCGGAAGAGGGTCGACTACCCCCATCTCAATCATATCCGCAACGATCCCCCGATCGCAATCGATTCCCAAGGAATCAGACTGGCGTTTTAATTGCAACGCTTTGACTGCCTCGATTTTTTCCAAGGGGTTAAACCCAGCGTTGGCGACGACCTGGCTCATCGGGCGTTGCAACGCTTCGGATACCGCCGACACGCCAAACCGTTCCATCCCCTGCACTGTGTTACGGAAATGTTCAACATCCCGGGCAATCGCCAATTCCACGGCGCCGCCGCCCGGGACAAATCCACCATGAATGGCCGCTTGCACCGCGGAAGCTGCATCTTTGCAAATCCGTTCGCGTTCTTCGACCACTTCATCTGTCGCTGCCCCGACCAATATCGTGGCGAACGGAATACCTTGTCCGCCGCTGATCCGGATTCTGGACAGCGCTTCATCATCTACCACTTCGGCACATAGACCGAGTAGGGCTTCAATCTCTTCCGGGCTTTTCTTCAGGCCGCTCCGTTTAATTTGGCGCGCTCCAGTATATTCAGACACTTTGTTTAGCTCTTCTTTCGCCACCTCGGCCGCCACAATCACTCCCGCGTCTGCAAGAACTTCTTCCGCATGGGGATCGACGGCCCCTTCCGTAACGATAAGGCCTACATTTAAATGAATCAAGTGCTCCAGCATGACATAAAATTCTTCTCGCAGGCGCTCCTTGCGGCTGAACGCTTCATCCGTCCGCACATCGTCGGAGAATGCCTCCGGCTCCAAGGCGTCGGCCAGCACCAACACCCGCGCGTTTTGCCGTATCCGCGGCATCTGGGAATTCATCCGCGGTTTGCTGACGACGATCCCAGCGAACACCTTACTTTCGATGCGTGGATGGGCGACCACGCAACTAGATAGCTTAAATCCTTTTTCCAACAACTTCTCGCGTCCCATCAAATGCGCCGCTTCCATGACGGCCAAAGTGATGTCCTCATTTTCGCGGCTAGCGGTGAACGCAATCCGTTGCAACCATTCGTCATCCATCTCATAAATCATGCGGGCCCGTTCCTGCATCTTAATCAGGGCGAAGCGGGTTCCGCGCTGGATCCCGGTAATCACTTTAGTCACAGGGACGCCCCGCAATACCTGCTTCAGCCCTTCATCAACAAGCGCGGACGCAAGCAGGGTGGCGGTTGTGGTTCCGTCACCCACTTCGGCCTGTTGTGCTTTGGCCACATTGACGATCATTTTGGCGGCTGGATGATTAATCGCCATCCGATCTAAGATGGTCACCCCGTCATTGGTCACAACCACTTCATTTTTGGAGTTGACAAGCATCGTGTCAAGGCCTTTGGGGCCCAGCGTAGGCGCAACCGCTTGCGCGACGGATTTTACAGCTTGGGCATTAGCTTGAAGCGCTGACAGGAACGGTTTTTCTTCGTCTTGGTGTAAGTGGACTTTATCCGGCACCGGATTTCGCCTTCCTTTCACTATATGGCGCAGGGGGCATCACTTTGGCAACCCCTTATACGCGTGATGCATCCTAATATGCTTAGTTTATTCTTTTTCATAGAGCGTGCTCAACTGTCTGGAGAAATCTTTTGCCAAAAAATCAAGAATTCCAATGACGCGCCCATAATCCATCCGAGTCGGGCCGAGCACCCCGATGGTTCCAACCGGTTTGCCGTTTATCATATAAGAAGCGGAGATAACGCTACAATCTTGCACAGCTTTCAAATCATTCTCATAACCAATTCGCACTTGCACCCCGTCCGTCTTATGCTTCAGCAGTTGAACCAGCCCATCGTTGGCTTCCACGAGATCCAAGATCGACTTCATTTTATCCACATCGCGAAACTCTGGCTGTTCCAAGATGCGCGTCGTCCCACTCGTGTAAACCCGGTCTTCCTGTTCCGTGTGCAATAGTTGATTGGTGAGGTCGGACAACTTTTCAAAGTGATCAACATGCCGTTGCAACTCATCAGTCAACTCTTGCGCCACGATCTGATCCAAACGAGAGATCAAGGCACCGCTTAAGCGGTGATTCAGTAGATTGACCAACTTCTCCAGCGTCGACCACGGAATGTCCTCTGGCAACAAGAGCCGTTGTTGATACACATGGCCCGTATCGGTCACCAAGATGGACACAGCCAGCCTGTCGTACAGCGGAATGATGTGCAGGTGCTTAAGCCGACTCTCTGACAAGTTGGGGCCCAGGATAAATGTCATGCAATTGGTCAAGTAAGCGAGAATGGAATTCATGTGCTTAATGGCTTGCTCCACATGATCCACTTTATAAGCATAAAAATCATGCAATGCCATCAGATCATCTTTCGACCACATATAAGGTTTCAACAGATGATCGACATAGAAACGATACCCTTTCTGCGAAGGTATGCGACCGGCAGATGTATGTGGTTGCTCCAAAAAACCCATCTCTTCCAAATCGGCCATCTCATTGCGGATGGTCGCCGCACTCACATTGACCCCTTTCTTTTTGGAAACGGTACGTGAGCCGACAGGTTCTGCTGAGATAATGTAGTCATCGATAATAGCCCAGAGAATCCGTTTTTGGCGCTCGGATAACATCTGCCTCCCCCCTTTGTTAGCACTCCTTATGGTCGAGTGCTAAAATACTAATTTTAAATTACCAAAGGGGCGAAATGATGTCAATCTATCCGTTTATAATTCAATCCCACCTATAAAGTCGGCAAACACTTCATTGCCAAAAATCAATCCTTTTTCCGTTAAACGGTAGCGATCTCCGCTCCGTTCAAGCAACCCTTTGTTCATCAGCGGTGTCAGAACCTGGCCAAACGCCTGCTCCAACTCCATCCCGTACAAGCACGAAAACTTCTCCCGGCTCACTCCTTCCATCAACCGCAAGCCCAAGATCATGAAATTCTCCATTTCTTCCTCGTGAGTCACTTGATAACTCTCTTGGATGGGAAGTTGGTTGTCCTGCAACCGTTGAATATATTCTTTGACACCTTTGATATTGGCGTGGCGCCGTTTACGCACATAGCCGTGCGCGCCTGTTCCCAGGCCGTAATACTCTTCATTCAGCCAATAAGTCCGATTGTGGCGGCTTTCCCGGCCGGGTTTGGCAAAGTTGCTCACTTCATACTGCGCATACCCTTGTTCGGCCAAATAGGAGCGGGTTAATTGGTACATGGCCAACTCCGCTTCCTCCGATGGCAACGGCAACTCTTTGCGCTCCTGCAAGTGATAAAATAATGTTCCTTCTTCCACTTTTAAGCTGTAGCAAGAAAAGTGTTCCGGCGCCAATGCGACCGCCTCTTTGAGTGTTGTTTCCATGTCATCGACGGTCTGCGTTGGCAAACCAAACATCAAATCAAGCGACAGATTAGCAAAGCCGGCCTGTCGCGCCAACTCCACGCCGCGTTTGATCTCTTCCACCCCATGGACCCGGCCGATCCGTTCCAGCAAATCCGGACGGAACGTTTGCGCACCAAAGCTGATCCGGTTGATCCCGCCTTCTCTCATCACCCGAAGCAATTCAGGGCTGGTTGTTCCCGGATTGGCTTCAATGGTGAATTCGATGTTTTCGTCCCATTTAGGAAAATGGCGCCGCACACTGGCCAAAAGGCGCTCCATCTGTTTGGGCGTCAACACCGTTGGCGTCCCTCCGCCGATGAAGATGGACCGGATGATTCCCGGAGGGGTGTCGGCCACTGTCAGAGCCATCTCTTTATCCAGTGCGGACACATAATCGTCCACAGGTTGTCCCCCCACAGCATAGGCTGTGAAATCGCAGTAATGGCACTTGTGCGTGCAAAACGGGACATGTATATAGACGGCTTGGGGAGCCATAAAGTTTCTCCTCCTTATTGCAATGATTGCTCAAAAAAGCCGCAAGCGGACTCATTTACCGCCTGCGGCTTAACCTCACTTGCTGTCGTCGATCTTGAGAACCGCCATGAACGCTTCTTGTGGGACTTCCACACTTCCAACCGCTTTCATGCGCTTTTTCCCTTCCTTCTGCTTCTCCAGCAGTTTCCGTTTTCGGCTGATGTCCCCACCGTAACATTTAGCCAACACGTTTTTGCGCATCGCGCTGATCGTCTCCCTGGCGATGACTTTGTTGCCAATCGCCGCTTGAATCGGCACTTCGAACATCTGGCGTGGAATCAGTTTGCGCAATTTCTCGGTCAGCGCGCGTCCGCGTTGGTATGCGCGATCGCGATGGACGATGAAAGACAGCGCATCCACCACTTCCCCGTTTAAGAGAATATCCATCTTCACCAAGTTGGATGCCTTGTAACCGATCAATTCATAATCGAAGGAGGCATATCCCTTGGTGCTTGATTTCAATTGATCGAAGAAGTCGTAGACGATTTCAGCCAACGGCAATTCATAGGTTAGCGTCACCCGGTTAGTATCAAGATAATTCATGTCGAGGTAGTTGCCACGCTTGTTCTGGCAAATCTCCATCACCGTGCCGACATAATCGTTAGGCACCATGATCGATGCTTTCACATAAGGCTCTTCGACGCGTTCGATCTTCTGCATTTCCGGCATCAGGGTCGGATTCTCAATCTCTAGCACCTTGCCATCCGTTTGATATACTTTGTACACTACGCTCGGCGCAGTCGTAATCAACGGAATGCCAAACTCCCGCTCGATCCGCTCCTGGATGATCTCCATGTGCAACAGCCCCAAAAATCCGCAACGGAAACCGAAGCCGAGCGCTGTTGACGTCTCTGGTTCATAGGTGAGCGAAGCATCGTTTAGCTCCAGCTTTTCTAACGCCTCCCGCAGATCATCGTATTCTGAGGACTCCACTGGATACAGCCCGCAAAATACCATCGGATTGATCCGCCGGTATCCAGGCAACGGCTCATCGGCAGGATTGTTGGCATCTGTAATCGTATCGCCGACGCGGGTGTCGCGAACGTTTTTGATGTTAGCCACCACAAAGCCAACCTCGCCCGCCGATAACTCGTTCATGATCACCGGATGAGGAGCAAACGCGCCCACTTCGGTGATGTCGTATTCCTTTTCCGTGGCCATCATCCGCATGCGCATGCCTTTTTTGATCGTACCGTCCACCACCCGCATGTAGATGATAACCCCTTTGTAGGGATCGTAAACGGAGTCAAAAATCAGGGCTCTGAGCGGAGCGTCTGGATCGCCTTCTGGCGCAGGCACCTTTTCCACTACCTGCTCCAAAATCTCCTCAATCCCGATCCCCGCTTTGGCCGAGGCGAGCACTGCATCGCTGGCATCAAGACCGATGACGTCTTCCACTTCTTTCTTCACCCGTTCGGGGTCTGCGCTGGGCAGGTCGATTTTATTGATGACGGGAATGATCTCCAGATCGTTCTCCAACGCCAGGTAAACGTTGGCCAGCGTTTGCGCTTCCACGCCTTGGGATGCGTCCACCACTAAGAGCGCCCCTTCGCACGCCTGCAAACTGCGGGACACTTCATACGTGAAATCCACGTGCCCCGGTGTGTCAATCAGGTTCAAAATGTATTCTTTCCCATCTTTGGCCTTATACGGCAGGCGCACGGATTGCAATTTGATGGTGATGCCGCGTTCACGTTCCAAATCCATTTTGTCCAAGAACTGATCTTGCATTTCCCGCTCGCTAAGCGCTCCGGTCTTCTCGAGGATCCGGTCGGCCAAGGTGGACTTGCCATGGTCGATATGAGCGATAATCGAAAAATTGCGGATGATTGCTTGTCGTTCTCTCTTATCCATTCCCGTTCATTTCCCTCCTGCGTGCATAGCAAGACTGCATTGCTTAATTATAACAATCTGCCCCCCGCTCTTCAATGCATTTCCTGTTCACCTACCAGTTAACCATAAACGGGCAAAAAAAATAAGGCTGTCAATCAGCCCAACGAAACATCCACGCAGCCAATTCGCGTGTGAATTGCCTAATCCCCGCGCCTACTTCATTGCCCATGGCGGCCATGAGATTGGTGCCCTGCCGCACTTGCGCAACCATTTTCTCCTGATTGGCCACCGATGCGGGGTGTTCGGTCTCTACCGTTTGCCCCAGGACAGCGATTTCTATCCGTCCCTGCGCTGTCGGGGTGATCTGTATCGCACGCGGCGCTCCCTCCGTCCCTTGCATCGCCTGCATATTTTTTTCCGCATGGCTAATGCCGATGCCGATGCCAACCATGAGCATGATGATGAGACAACAACATTGCAGTATGACGCGCACTTCACTCACCTCACCGCCCGTTCGAGACAGGTTTGGCCTTGCCGATTCGTTCCGCGATGACGCGGGCCAACACCTCTACCGAACGGTTCGCTTCTTCAAACGTATTATCCACCCCCCCAACCTCAACGAGCAGGCTGTTGGGTGACAACGATTGGTTATACTCTCCGTTGTTCCCTTTTTCGCGCTTTTTAATAATCACTGTGCTGCAAATTCCGGGAACCACCTCGTTCAGCCGTTTGTACAACTCACGCGCCAGCCGCAGATTCTCCTCATAATGCTTGCTTTCCCTGCCCACCACAAAAGCGAGCCGGGCATAAGTTTTACCATTAACCACTTTGGTCGTCTTGGGTCGCCGTTGGGCGTCACGATGTAAGTCAATCAAATAGGTGACATCCTCATGTTGCGCCATGGCAGCCTTCACCATTTTTCGCGATTGGACATACGAACCGGAATTCCATGTGTATTTTCGTTTGACAGTCACCGCCCCTACGCCCATCTTCTCCAGTTGGTTGGCCATATGCTTGGATATAGTGGTAATATTTTTGCGTACGTCGGAAGCCAAGCGGGGGTCTTTCTTTCCTAACTCCGGCAGATAAGACTCCCAAAAATGCGTATTATAAATCAACACTTGTTTATTTTTGATCGAACCGGTGGGACGTTCATTTACATCTTCATCGGGGTCTTCCATCGCTTTGATGATCTCTTGCTCCAATTCCGGAGGCGGCGGGGATTCAATCGGAATCGATGTGTAATCAAAATCGCTACTCGCCACATCGATTTCACTGTCAAACAAGTCATACATGGGAAGTTCCTTTCCTAAATACGTCCGCGGGTCTCTCAGATCAATGCTAGTGGCTAATTCCAGAGCCATTCGAGACGCGATCTCTTCCATTCCGGCTTCCTGCATCTTTTCTTGCAGATACGGGATATTTTCACTCATCGCCATCAACAGCGTTTTGGACGAGATATGGGAGGTGATGCGGCTAAATTCTGCAGAAGCCAATCGGCTTTTGGCTTGTCCCATGGCGAGCGCCCCCGCCAAAGCGAAAGTGAAGGCGACAGCAAAACAGAGCAGGACGAACGTCTGTCTCGTCCTAGGTTGCGACATGTTGACGGTGATAAAGCTGTGATACCGTTTTTTCACCAGGTCCACCTTCTATCAATTCATCTCTTCCACAACTTATGAGAGACGAAATCGAAGTAGAACCTAGCACGCTTCATTTCAAAGGCTGATAGAAAAGAGAGCACCTTATCCTTCGGCAAAAGAAAAAGGGCCCTGCCGGCGCAAAACAGCCGTTCATGACCCATCTTCCACAATGCCCCGCTCAACCCACATGCGAAGCCACGTTATCCATGGTCACCGCCCCGTGCAAGGCGCAGTTCAATCCGTTAGCCAACAGCTTGGCCATGTTACCAATGAAAGAATCCACTTCTTTGGGGGTGACGATCAGATTTTGCCCGAGCGGCGACAACACTTCGTGGATCAGTTGCCGCTTCTCTTCGGGATCGAGCGACCCAAACATCCCCATCATGCGCGTCTGCGTTTCCGGCGGCACTTGGTAATTTTGCAAGTCCCGCACACTCGGCCGGTTATGCGGATCCAGCGGATTGCCGCGCACCCCGTGCATTTCCCGTCCCAGATGGGACAACACATAATCGATCGTGTCATGGGCGATGGTCACTGCATCAACTACTGTAGGAACTCCTACTGTTATTATTTTGCCGGTATGAATCTGTGCCGGCATGATCAAAGGCCGCAACCGTTTCTCGCGCGCAACTCACCGCCTCAAAAAACTTGACCACATCAAAGTGAATCGCTACCTCAATCGTCTCCTCGCGGACCGTAACATGATCCACAATGCTTCCCAACATTTGTCTTTTTTCCTCCGTGGTGGCTTGGTCAAACAGCGCTCCCCAATCCAACAACAGATCTTGCAACTTGAGCACATCAATCTCTGAAAGCCCATTGGCATCTTTCAGCGCCTTCATCTCTTCATACAGCCTTTGCGCGTTTTCCAACTCTTTTACTGCTTTCTCATACAACTCCTTAAGCTGGGCTTCAGAAAAAGGGGACTCCTCACCCATCAAAATCTTCAACAGATGGTTATTGGCGTTTTCTTTTGCCCTTTGCCATTGCTCCATGTCTTGCTTCGCCTGTGCTAGCTTCTCTTCAATCTCCTTGGAGGCGTTTAAGGTCTGTTTTTGAATCTCCACCAACACATTGGAGTTTACCATTTCCTTCAGATATTCTTTTACTTTCTCAATCACCGCAGACTCGATCTTCTCCGCCCTGTGTGAACCTTTCTTTGCTCCGCATGCCTGAACCCCTGCTTTAAGCCTTTTCAGGCACCTGTAAATGCCATACAATTCGCCTCTTTTGGTTCTCTTATGGTCAAGCCAATCCCTCCGGCTACCATAAGTCATGCTGCTCCCACATTCACAAGTTAGCACACCCACGAGCAGGCCTTTGCCCGTTCCTTTTCTGACGGGGGTGTTGCCACCAAAATGTGACGCGACATCTACTCTGGCTTTTTTCATTTTCTGAGCTCTCTCCCACACCTCGGCAGGAACAATCTCATACTCAGCCCAGTACCGCTCGGACACAAGCTCCTCTCCTTCTTTGGTGTACTTTTGATAGGAACCAAACTCTCCTTCTACTTTTTTGGTTTTTCCATAGGATAAATACCCCTTGTAAATGGTGTTGCGGAGAATTTTACGAATCCCTTCTGCTTTCCACTCTCTACCGGTTCTCGTTTTTAACCCTTTTTCGTTTAAAATGCCTGCGATTTTTAACATGCCATACCCCTCAGAGGTGTAAAGCCGGTATATTTCTTTCACCACTTCCGCCTCTTTGGGCTCAATCTGCAACATATTGGACATTTCAGGATGATTGATATATCCATAGGGTGGGTTGCCCCCAGTCCAAAACCCTTCCTTATGAATCAATTTCATCATGTCAGTGACACGCACTTTGGTGTCCATGGACGCTTTCTTGGCTGACCAAAACTCAATGAAGTTTAAGATCTCATCCGCATCTCCGTTATTGGTAAACTCCCTGTCCTTGTCCACGACCCATATGCGGCAATGCCGCAGAAACCGGATGGCATGGTTCAAACTTTCGGTAGATCGTCTGCCGATTCGGTCCAGCTTGTACACCAACAAAATGTCAAACAAGCCCTTTTTGGCATCCTCAAACGCCCGATTCAAACCCGTTCTCTTGCTGACATGCGTGTGGAACCCGGACACGCCCGCCTCCACATACTCCAGCCCTGTAAATATCCAATCCGGCTTATTCGCGATATATTCCATGCATTTCTCTTTTTGCAGGGGCAGATCATTCTCATCTGAAATGGGTCTGGCGGACATTTTCCCTGTCCTGGAAGCTGCTTTCTTTTTCCCCTGGCTTGTTTGCTTGTTCGTACTCGCCCTCATGAACAAAGCAACTCGTAGCTTTTCCCCCATTCTGTCTATCTCCTTTTCTATCCTACTGTCATATTATTGCTGGTATTATACATCGATTGAGAACACGGAAGCAAACAAAGAAAAAAGGAGAGATTTAATCCTCTCCCCTTCCCAGCTGATTTTTCGCCTTCTGGCTGTAATACCTGGAAGCGACCTGGATAAAAATTTTTTGGAAATCATCCACCCTGCGCTCAATCTCAGCAGATGACAACTTGTTCTTTGCATGGACTATTCTAATGTTGTAATCAGTCATGGTCATGTCAGCCCTTTCCACTTCTGATCAACATTATTTCCTATATAGACGGTAGCCATTCCATAGGGCCGATAGACATGTGAAGCAAAAAGAAAAACGATTTTGAAGCTACTGGCCTATTCATCAACGCTCTAGTAAAATCTAATGGATAATTAAGTATCTACTCACTGGAGGCAATTAAAATGAAAAATGTATGTTTCTGCGATGAAACCTTTTACATTCTTGTTGAAGCGGAAGTGTCTGCTGATCCGATTTGGTGTAACACATGTAAAGCAAACTTAGATCTTGATGAACTACCCATATCAGAAGAGCTAAAAGCAGAATTACATGAATGGAATACCACGTTTGGTAACCATCTAGCCTCCCATCATTACAATGGGATAACACCATCTTTTGCGGAATCGGTAAATGCAGATGGGGAAAAATTAGCCAAAAAATTAAGCGAAGAACTAGCAAACACATATAAAATCGAATATCACCCTTACAAATAGATCATTGAAGAGAAATAGACGGCTTCCCAAAGCCGATTAATTCCCTAAATGTTTTGTCAAAAATATAATCCACCATATCCACTCTATTTCAAAGGGCACAATCCATCTGATTGTGCCCTTTTGTACATGACATCCACATTATAAGATTTGTAAGGGGTTCATTAAGCCTGACTGATTTTCAGCACTTATGTTGATGATTGTACAATTGCTTAATCAATCTTTCCGCTGTAGTATCACAATTCATTTTGGTTATATCTTCAATTAAAAAAATGGACTCTCCATCATTTGATCCATTTGACGAAATGCGAGCAATCGTAACCTCTTCCGTATTGATCTCTTTAACAAATCCAGTGATGTCATCTTGGCTCTCAGTTTCATCAATGCAAATGGTTACGATTAAATTTCTTGCTTGAGCAATGGTGAGAGATTCTACAAATAGATTAGATTGTTCCGTTACGGCACCGTTTAAGAAATCCTCATGCCTCTGCTTTTGAAGCGTGTACAGTAGTCTCAGCCTTTGTTCATACTCTCCATGAACATCTACTCTGAAGACATCTTCGATTCTTCTCATGATATAACCATCATTTGTGCCCTCAGGAGTTACATGTTTCATAACAAACTGCTCATCGGAGATCGCATCTATAAATCCAGCAGAGAAATTTCCCGGCTGATTCCGGTCGGAATAAACAGAAACAATCATCCCTTTATAAAGCGAACGCTTTAAAGCTTCAAGTATACGGCTTTCTCCCATTTGTCTCATCCCCTTGATCGGCCGCCACTTCTATCCGCCAACTTATTGGGCAGACACGCTCTAATCAATCACCTTGACTAACTTAATGCCTAATTCTTACGTGTATATTATTGGTACAAAAATATACACACTGAAACAACTGTGATAACAACATAATTTAACAGCAAGCCGAGAAATTCGTTATTTTTAAAATCCTTCCTATTAGGAAGGATAAGTATCCAGGAAAGCCAGAACAGAGCTAAAAAAATACAAAGCTGCATTTCATCTTCATTTAAATTGAATTGTTTAACTATGCTTATAACCAACATATAAGCTCCTATGTACAAAGCAAATGTAACTAGCTTTAACTTCAATCGCACCACCTGCGCAAAAAAATTTATATATTAAATATATCAAATAGCATCCTATTTATATATCTTTTATCACATTTTCATTTAGTGTTAGTAAACGAATGAATGATTTTTTTCAATCTAGATACACCTACTATTTCGCAAATAATAACTATGGAACTTAACAAAATTCCTCCCACAAATAAAAATAAATAAAGCATAGCAATAGCATAACGATGTTCGGAGATAGTTATCATCATGTCCATAAACAAATCGACTAATATCGATGTAAAAATCGGAATCTCTAAACAAAGCCGCATAAACGAGCTCTTGCGTTTCTCAGCGATTACAAAAAGAAATAGATATAAGATAAAGAAAACACTTGCTGCAACCATACCTATAACCATTGCTGTATTCATGCTGACTCTCCTTTTTTAAAGCATTTCTCCAATGTCTCCTCTAGTTTATTCGATTCTCGAAGAATAAAAAACAAACTAATGATTAACGCAACCAATAACATTAGCAAATTAAAATATGCAGCAACATATTGCTGTTTCAGTAAACTGGTAGATAGATCGATCGATATTTTTATAACGGAACCGATATAAACAGGAATCCAAAGCAAGAGTTTTACTGATTTTACATTTCGCCATTCCGCTAGATATAAGATAAAACCAAAGGCCACAAAAAATAATATAATGACCACAATTGCAAGTGCTACTTCCAACATGGTATTCTCTTCTCCTCTTTCAACCATTTCATGCTGGATAAATTCTTCCTTCACACCTAACAAATCGGGCTTAAGGCTTGATCACCTTTTATTTACGACTGATATTAACCCCCAAACCCTATAGGGAATATCCCACTCTTCATTCCCCTCCTAAACTGAAAAGGAATATGCTCAAAGAGCATATCCCTTTTAACATGAGCATCAATATGAAATAGGCATATATTTATACGCTAAAACACTAAGCACACAGTCAAATATAAAAAAGCCTAAAAATAACTTTTTGTTCTGGGATAAATAATCCTTTTTATTCTGTGCAAATAAAAATTTAACCAGAAACGATACCCATGGAACCACCCAAAGAAACCCTACTTGTAATAACGACTTTAGTTCATCATGAACATAATCCGTTAAAATAAATAATAATCCTGCTACTAGAGCACTTCCTATTGCACTTACATTTTCTTCTATTTTTTCTTTTCTACTCAATTTCTATTTCTCCCTTAGTTGTTTCCCCCAAATAGTAATTACTCTGTAGTTAAATACGAAAATAATGATATAAATAAAACATAAAGGGTAATCTACAATTCTTCTATAAATCGTCCCTTTTAGTTTAACGTTTACCTTCCACTTATGTTCAAGCCAAACAATATTTATCCCATTAATTAAACATAAAAGCAACGCATATTTGATACTATTAAAATATATACACACCAAAATAAATGACATCAAAATATAATTAATAAAAAGAAACAGAATTACCTTTCGATAGTTATCATTAAACTTCTCTTTCAGTTCATTGATCATCGTCTTAAATCCCCTTTGTTTAATAAGGTGGCAAGTACTGTTACATACCACCTTATTAAAAAGGAGTTCAATTTAACTTTGACGCCCGATTGAGCTGCACAATCCTGGGATGTTCAACAAGACACCCATTACACATTTTTCATCCTTGGTCTTCAAATAACTGCGTATATTTCTTTCTCAGTCTTTGATATCTTCGTTTAGATAAAGAATGTTTCATACAATATTGATAAACCTCATTTGCTTTGTCATTCATACCTTTTTCCAAATATGCTATTATGATTTTGATAAATTGATCTTTCACCTTTATCCCTTCCGCTTGAATCAAAATAGGATAGGCTTTATCAAAATAAACGATGGCCTGATCTATTTCCCCCGTATCATAATAAAGCCTTCCTATATTGTAATTTAATACTGCTCGCTCCAACTCATTTAAATCTCGTTTCAATCCCACCTGCAATGTTTGAATGGCTAATTTCTTATTTCGCAGAAGAAACTCATAATTATGGGATCGTTCTAAGATATCATTGAAGGTACGGATTTTTTTGAAAAAACATTGATAAATAAGCCAAGTAATTACTAAAACACCGATAAATAAACGGATCCAGCCCAATGATATAACCTCCATTTGAAAAGAGCTAGAAAAAGATTTATTTCTAGCTCTTTATTATTAACTTACAATATTACCAACGGTTAATTCGATTATGAAGATACCGCTCTACTCGTGTTAAACCTTTATCAATCGATCTACCTACATGAGTACGATCAAACCAGCCCTCGTAATTAAATAGCTTGTTTCCTGCAGAAGCTATTCTACTGGCAGTACCTATTACATTTCCAAGCAAATATCCTCCGAGTGCTCCACGAAGAAATGATTTGAAAGATCTTCGCAAAATATATTTTTCAAACAGATGAAATTCAGACCTTAACTTTCTATATGTCTTAAACCCTGCACCAAATCCTCCTAAAAATAAGAATGCAATGTTTGTAAGGGTATTTTGTCTCATATCACTAAATAGTGCAGAAACAACTCGATGTAATAACTTTTTTAATGATCTTTTAAAAGACCATCGTCCAGTAGGATCTATGCTATTTACAGGATTATTTTCTGCATACGTATACTTATTCAGACTCAGTGGTTCTTTTTCAAATCCCTCAAATGTATCCCTCGTCAAAAATCTTCCCGTCTCTGGATTATAGTACCTGCTTTGCAAGTAATACAATCCCGTTTCCTTATCATACCGATAACCGGCATAGGTATAGGGATTTTCAACCGTACCCGTTTGGTTGACGAGGTTTCCAAATGCATCATAGGTATAAGTGTTTACAACAGCACCTGTTTGATCCGTGAGTGCTACCACATCCCCATGCCCGTTCAACTGATAGAAATACGTCTTTCCACCACGAAACATGCTAACAGGTTCATTTTCTGAACCATAGGTGTAGCTCGCTACAACCGCTCCACTTTGATCTGTTTCATACGCCACATTGTTGTTTTGATCATAATGGAACGTAATGGTACCCGATGCCGTCGTCATCGTCTTCCACATGCCATCCGCACGATAGGTGAACGAAGCGATCGTATTTCCTGCGCTGTCTTTAACAGTGGTCAATCGGTTATCCACGTCATAGACGTACGTCTTGTTGCCATCACTTAGCAGGTTGCCGTTGGTGTCGTAGGTGTAGGTCGTACCGTTGACGGAAGTAAGCTGATCTGCATCATCATAAGTATAAGTGGTTGTCGTCACCGTTCCGCTTGGAGACGTTACCTTTTTGGTTAGACGATTACCCACAGCATCATAGGTGTATTCATAAGTCGTGCCATCGGGACGGGTTTCTTTGGTCAATTGATCAAGTTCATCGTACACATACGAGGTCGTGCCCGCTTTGGATGTGACTGATGTAATATTGCCTTTATTATTGTAAGTATAGACAAAGCTGTCAATCTGGTTTCCGTTTTTGTCAAAAATGTCGCGTGCTATCAAATCTCCCGCGCCATTATACCGGTTGAAGGTCATGTTGCCGTCAGCCGTTTTACGGCGAGCCACTTGGTCTTGCTCGTTGTAGTTGAACCATGCTTGGTTGGTACCATTGGATGTGATTTTGGTTAGTTGATTGTTCCCATTATACCCATAGTCTTGTGTAATCACTGTAGATCCAGCGGTCAGCTTTTGTTGGGTTACGTTTCCATTGGCGTCATAGGTATAATCCGTTTGATTGCCATTTGGCTCTTTCACTTGTTTCAGGCGGTTGTCAGCATCATAGGCATATTCAGTCGATTTGCCGCTAACTACATCGGTTTCCTTGGTGAGGTTATTGTTGGCATCATAGTTAAAAGTGTATGTTTGCGTACCATTGTAGGAAATAACGTCTTGTCGGTTAACACTGTCGTAGCCATACGAAACACTGTTACCGTTCGGGTATGTGATCTTGGTTTGGTTTCCATTCATATCGTAGTCATACGTTGTCGTTTTGTTATTAGCGTCGGTAACACTTTTTATTTGATTTAATTCGTTGTAGGTATAGGTCGTTTCCTTGTTTTTGGCGTTGATGACCTTGGTTTTGTTGCCCGCCGCATCGTATTGGTATTCGGTGGTGTGATTTTTCGCATCAGTCACCTTGGTCAGGCGATCCAGCGCATCGTAAGTGAACTTCGTCGTGTCCAATCCAACCTTTTCACTGGTCGTGTTGCCAACCGTATCATAAGTGCGTTGTGTGACCCGTTGCTCAGGATCGGTAGTTGACGTTTCATAGTTGTTGTTGCTGTCATAGCCATGGTAGGTGGTAATGGCATCCGGCACCACTTTAGCCGTGTCAAACCAAGCTGTTCCCGTTTGATTGCTGTACTCATAGTACACCCTGATTCGATCAAAGGGTTTGGTTGTTTTTATTTCGCTGGCAATATGTTGCCAATCGTGAGACTTTGAGCGATCAAAGTTAAATGTAAACTTCTCCACTACATCAGTTCCCACACTGGAATCATAGGTATTGATAATGTATCCGTAAATGCCATTTGGGTTCGGATTTTCCGTTTTGGAAAAGCCAGATACAGTTAAAATCGAACCCGCTCCACCCTTTAAGTTGACATCTTGGTACACCGTTTTGTATTTTGCCGAATCCCCAACCAGCTTCACTGAACGTGCACCACTATATGTTTCTGTGGCATCTAGGCCGTCCCCTGCCGCTGTGTCTCCTTGCAAATACCAGCGATCTGGAATTTTGTCGCCAGCGGGATCGAGATCCCGTTCAAAGTCGCTGTTTTCCAATACGTTATAGGCACCGTAATGCCCTTCTTCGATTTGCAAGCCATCAAACCAGTACGTTCCACCATATTGACCATTGATTCCGCTGATATACCCGCGTATTTGCAACTGGTCATATCCTGTCAATGTTCCCGGATCGAGAGACAAGTGGATGCGGGTTGCTTCTTGCGTACCTGTGATGCCAGCACCGGCGATGGCTGTGGACGCTCCAGTTTTAGAGTTGAACGCAAACGCATAGATGCTACCTCGTCCTTGGGCACCACTCGTTTTTACATATCCGCTAAGTACATAGGTTTTATTGGGATCATAAGCAACTTTATCACTGGCAATGGCCGTAGCCCCAGAGACATTGGAAATTTTGATGCTTTTATTCCCCAAAGTAATGCCATCTGTTGTAAGGCCTGTACTATCCCAAGAGATATTAACTGATCCACTCGGCACTTTGCTCCAATTGTCCGGCCAATTATCACTGTTGCGATCCAGTTCAAAGCTTCCATTGATAGCCAAGTTGTTGCCGGGGCTCATCGCCGATGTCTCCGACAAGACGTTGCCATAGGCATTGTATTGGGTCGCAGTTGATTTTTCGACTGGGTCAGTGGAGGCCGTCAAATTATTTTTGTCATCATATTCATTGGTTGTGGTGTTGCCGTTGGCATCTGTTTCCGTCACCGGATTGTTCTTGCTGTCATAAGTGGTGCTACTCGTGTTGTTGAGTGGCGTACTGGTGCTAGTCAGATTTCCTTTCTCATCATACGTATAATTGTAAGTACCCGTGCCGTCGGTTGCGTTGGCGTTTCCGTCTTTGTGGCTGATCAATTGGTTTTTGTCGTCATAATCAAACTTGTTCTTAATATTGAAACCAGTCGGATCTTGCGTCGTTTGGATCACATTCCCATACGCGTTATGGGTATAAATCGTTTTCGTTCCTTTTGGATCAGTGACGGTGGTGGTGTTGTTTACTGCATCATAACTATATGTTGATTTCGCCGTTTGTTTCGCACCATTCACTGTGATGGGATAAGAAACAGCAATTACCCGGTCACTGTCCGTATCATAACTGATTGTTTTCGTATGATTGTTTGGATCGGTGATCGATATCAAATTGTGGTTATCATCATAGCCATATGACTCTGTTGACACCACCGAACCTGTTGCATCCTTGTGTGTGATGCCAATCAAATTGCCGTTCGCGTCATAGGTGTACTCTACTGAACGATTAGCGGGATCGGTCACTTTGCTGACTCGGTTGTTGGTGTCATAAGCCAGTGTGATTTGTCTACCTGACGCGTCGGTAATGGACGTGGGCAGGTTATCGGTATAAGCGATCGTTGTCGTGTTATTGTTGCTATCAACAATCGAAACCAACTTTTTGGCTGAGTTAAAATTGTATTTTGTCTGATCCGATGTGACTAGGGTAAAGGTACCGTTACTGTTTTTCACTAATTCTAAGTTGACTCCATCAGGCGCTTTATAGGTACCCGTTGGTACTCCGCCCGATCCATATTCCGGTATAAACGTATGTGTGGTACCATCGGCATCTGTATAAGCGACAGGCCCGCTAGATTCCATGGTTAGACTTTGTTCTAGGTTGGAGATCCAACCATAGCCAAAAATACCACTTTTGTTTGAACGGCTGTTATAAGCTCGTTCCACTGACAAACCTGGACCGCGGCCACTGATACTGACATCCGTATCCTGCAAATAGTAGTTACCGTTATAGGTGTTCACATTAGAAGCAGCCGTCGTCCAGAAACTTTCTACTCCTATCGGATCAATGGTATAAGTAATGGTCAGCTTGGGCTTTTGCGAGTTGTTTGGATCAGGATCGAGATAGTCACTGGAACGGAATCCTTTTCGGTTATTGCTTTCCGAATTCAGGCGTAACATTACCCCATAGTTGGAGCTGGTGCCTGCATACCATTGTTTTGTTAGTGAAGTGATATCAAAATCATAAGCTCCCACAGCTCCAACCGACTTCGTGGAGATAGGTGTTGTACCAGATGATGGTTGGTTGCTTCCCTTGATATCAGTAGAGTTCCAATCCGAGGTGACTGGATAAACATTGACTTGCTCTGTATGAGTGGTTGCGTATTGATGCAATGTAAGCGTCGCTGACGAAATGTTCGCTCCACTCAACAATGGAGATAGTGCGAACTTGAGATACGAACGATATTCTCCCGTACCATAAGTCGGATCAGTATAGGTCCCTGTGAGCAAATATGAAGAAGTGCCAAAGTTGACATTTTTACCATTAGTGGAATTTGTGACAGTGGCATCGTATGTCTTAAGTGCACCTTGCACCGAAACAGATGGATCAATCACCACTGGATATGCCCGCTTTTCATCCTTTAACCAAGCAGTATCCACTTTCAAATCTATAAACGTTTGGTTTTTCTCCTCACGCAATTCATATCGGGCACCAAAGGATTGTTCGTCATTGGCATCCACCATGAAAGGTCGAGGAATGGCAAACACCGTGTTACCCTTGTTATCTAAAAATGAAAGGGAACCGTCTTTCTCTTGTTTGACATCCACATTTTTCGTTTTTAAAGATAACGTATAGGTAGACTGTCCCGTGTATTTTTGCAACACCCAGGCCTCTTTAAAACCTGTATTGGTGACATAATAACTCAAATCCGTATATGGATAAACCGAGGGGTACGTCACTTTGTTCTTAGCTTTTTTCGCGGCTACATCGGCACCATCAACTAAACCGAAATCGATGTGGGCTTGTCCCAATTGCAAACGAACCACTTTCTTGCCCCGGCTACGTGGGGCAAACCCCACTTGAAATTGGTTTCCTCCATTTGTGAGGGAAAGTTCAGCATCGTCCACCGCGGCCGCTCTTTTTAATTTGACATCTTTTATCTCTTTTATTTCGTTATCAATTTCTATCCATTTACCATCCTTTTTATAGTGAATGGGCTCCAAATATTCTTCCAAAGTATATGTCTTTTTATCTGGAGATATATAAGTTTTCGAAGTGGCAGTCCGCATGTGTTCCAATTCAACTGGCTTGGGTGCAGGAGCAGCCAATACATCAAATGCTACTTGCGGCCAGAGAGTGAAGATCAATGCCAATACAATAGTAATCGATACAATGCTACGAATTCGCGCGTATCGTTCAGCATAAAAAAATTGCAAACATATCCCTTCTTTCTTCACATGCTAGTTGTTTCGTGACACAAAATAGTCACAACTACATTATATAATTTAATTACTTATAAATAATAAATCAATTATTTTTTATCTAGTTTTTAAGTATTTTTTATAAACAGATTATATATTTTATCCCATTTTAAGTAATTCATACTCTATTATGTAAAAGGTACTTCAAAACGATTTGGGAAAAATAAAAAGCCCAGCACTTACTTGCCAGGCTCATAATTAAAAGAAAAGTCTTATCAGTTTTAAGATCTTTATCTCAACCAACTTTAATTAACATCTGTTTTTTGATGGGAATAGGGAACGTCCTAGCAATCCTTTTAAACAAATGGATCGTTTCCATACCAGCAATATTGTAACTGTAGGAACTCCAATCGCAATCACCGGTACACCCAGTGTTTCTTTGGTGAGGGCTTTGCGCTTGTTGCCCACCCCTGAGCCAGGATGGATACCGGTGTCGGCCACTTGGATGGTGGTGTTCACGCGGCTGAGCGCTCTTGACGCCAATGAATCGAAGGCGATGACGAAGTCCGGTTTCGTCTTTTCCACCACGCCGCGCACGATCTCGCTCGTCTCGATCCCCGTGATGCCCAGCACGCCCGGCGACAGTGCGCTGATCGACCGATACCCTTCAGCGACGGACTCGGGCGCCAGCTCAAACAGGTGGCGGGTGACGAGGGTGTGTTTGACGACGAGCGGCCCGAGGGCGTCGGCCGTGACATTCCAGTTGCCGAGGCCGACGATCAGGCCGGAGTCGTCAAGGCCAATGCCAACCTCATCCAAAAAACGGCTGAATTGCTGGGCAAAGTGTTCACTTACGCGCTTTTCTAGCATGGAATCTCTGCTTCTAAGCGCCGGCACTTCCAACGTCAGATAGGTGCCAGGCACTTTGCCAATCGCTTCACTGCCCGCTTGCTCATCGATCCAGATCCAGCTGGTGGTGATGCCTTCATCGGTGTTCTCTTCCATCCGTACGCCGGGGATGTCGCTTGTGCCCCCCCGCTCTTCTACCGCCATCTGATGCGCTTCCCGCGCCAGGTCTGTGCGAATAGAGTAGCCAGACAAATCGATTTGGTGTTCAGTGCGCTCTGCGTTCATGAATGAATCTTCCTCCCCGTTGCATCCATAGGTGGATGCCACCTTTGTTCGGGACACCTCCCCGACAATCCGCTAATAGTTTGCTTTTTGTTGATTTATTTATTCCTCTGGCTTGTGTTATTGCTTTTTGCCATGGCTCATGCTAGAATATTGCATGTTGCATAAATGGGATGCGGAGATCAGAATCCCACAGGAGGTGAATGTATTGGCTAACATTAAGTCCGCAATCAAACGCGCTAAAACCAACGAAATTCGCCGTCAGCGCAACGCTTCCCAAAAGTCTGCTATGCGTACGGCTGTGAAAAAGTTCTTGGTTGCCGTTGAACAACAAGACAACGAAAAAGCAACCGTTCTGTACAAAGAGGCTGCTCGCACTTTGGACAAAGCCGTAACCAAAGGCCTGATCCATAAGAACGCTGCAGCTCGCAAAAAATCCCGCCTCGTAAAAAAACTGCAAGCATTGCAAGCGTAATGCAGCTTATGAACGACCCGCTTTGTTGGGTCGCTTTTATTTAAAAAGATCTCGCCCCAAGTTTTGGGACGAGATCTTTTCATTTAGATAATGCCCATGGCATCTTTGATGCGTTTCAATGTTTCATCAGCCACCGCCGCCGCCTTCTCCCGGCCTTGTTTTAGCACTTGCTCCACTTCGCCGGAGTTGCGGATTTCATAGAAACGCGACTGGATCGGCGCGAGATGATCGATCGTTACCTCAATCAGATCCTTCTTAAACTGACCATACCCCAAACCTTCATACTGTTTCTCTAATTCTTTGATCGACTTGCCTGACAGGCTGCTGTAGATGTTGAGCAAGTTGCTGATCCCTGGCTTCGCAACCGGATCGAAGCGGATGACATTCTCTGAATCGGTTACGGCGCGCTTCAGCTTTTTCTCAATCTTCTTGGGTTCATCCAGCAGTGTGATGTAGTTGAACTCGCTATCGGCGCTTTTGCTCATCTTTTTGGTCGGATTGTCCAGACCCATGATCCGGGCGCCCACTTCGCCGATGTACGGTTCGGGCAACGTGAAAATCTCGGCATAATCGCGGTTGAAACGCTCCGCGATTTCACGCGTTAATTCCAAGTGTTGCTTTTGGTCTTCACCGACCGGCACCCGCTTGGGGTTGTAAAGTAAAATGTCAGCCGCCATCAGAACGGGATAGGTGTAAAGTCCAGCCAAGACGGATTCGGACCCTTTGCCCTTCTCTTTGAATTGCACCATCCGATTCAGTTCGCCGACGCGGGCCACGCATTGTAACAACCAAGCCGCTTCTGCATGGGCTGGAACCTGAGATTGGACAAATATGGTGGACTTGGCCGGATCAAGCCCGGTCGCCAGATAAATAGCCACCAAATCAATGGTTCTTTGTTTTAGCAATTCGGGGTCTTGCGGAATGGTGAGGGCGTGCATATTCACCACACAGAAATAACAGTCGGCCTCCTCCTGCATTTGAACAAACCGTTGCATCGCCCCGATATAATTCCCCAGGGTCACGGCGCCAGTCGGTTGGATGCCAGACAATACGCGTTCCATCTTGACACACTCCTTTTAAGAGAAAATAAAAAAGCCCGCCCCCGTAAGGGACGAGCCTGAACTCGCGGTACCACCCTTATTTGCCCGAAAAACACACACTTCGGGCACACTTCATTCATTCATAACGGAATAACCCGGATTTCCTTACTGACGGAATCTATCGCATGCCCCCGCGTTCAGGAAAACGGCTCCAAAGCCCATTCGTATTGGGGGCCGGTTGGCTCGCACCACCCGCCAACTCTCTTAAGCGGCCGCTCCTATACTACTCCCCTTTATCATCGCCGTTGTGCCGTATGAAAATTTTCCCATTCACATATGATACTTAATGATATTCATTTTGCTCCAATATTGCCAAAAAGTCAAGCGAGCCCTTATTTACAAAGGGCCGGGAATGTGCTAGTTTTTTTCTAGAATCAGGAGGGACGGATATGGGACAAACTTTACCGATTCATCTCACAACCATCGCGCCGATCATCGGGGTCGCCATGGCTTCGACTTTTTTTATCATGCGGTTGAGAGCTTCCAAAAAGCCGACTTCAGCAAAAAAAATTATCATACCACCCCTGGGGATGAGCACCGGTTTCCTGATGTTCGTGTTTCCAGAATGCCGCATCCCCCTCTCTTGGGCGATCCTGTCTTTTTTGGTGGGAGCCTTGTTCTTCTCGTTGCCACTCATCAAAACATCCGCGTTTGAAATTAAAGGGGACGACATTTACCTGAAGCAGTCCCGCGCCTTCGTTGTCATTTTGAGCGGATTGTTTGTGGTGCGCCTCGCCTTGCACAACTACATCGAACATCATATCAGCATCTTCCAGACAGGCGGCGTTTTCTTCATCCTCGCCTTTGGCATGTTGTTGCCGTGGCGCGTCGCCATGCTGTTCCAATATAAAAAGATCAAAGAACAGCTTGGGCAGAAAAACGTCCCCTCGCCCACAGCCTAACAAGTTAAGCCCTCCTTCATCGGAGGGCCTATTTTTTTCCAGGCGCCATAAAGTTGCGGGACGCGTTTTCCATTAGGGCTTGCTCATGACTCCTGCTTCCACTCCTCCTCAGACACGACGTTAATCCCGTGGCGCTTAAGCAATGCCGCTGTCACTCCTTGTCCTGCTTTCTTCACGCCTTGAAAGGTGCCGTCATATACGATGCAATTGCCGCATGAGGGGCTTTTCTCTTTCAAGATTGCCTCCTCCACCCCCAGCATTTGGGCTACGCGTAACGCCTCATAAGCTCCCCGCACAAACGCTTCGGTCACATCTTCTCCGTCCACGGTGACCACTTTTGCCTTTCCATCCAACACATCATGCCCATCGCCGCCAACGATTTCCGCTGGTTTGCGTGGAGTGGACAACCCGCCAAGCTGCTCCGGACAGACGGGCACCGCCTCCCCCCGCTTAATGAGTTCTTGAATCTGCTCCACCCGATTGTGCTTGCCATCATACCGGCAATGGATACCGGCAAAACAAGCACTCACCAATTTTTTCTTCATCGTATCCCTTCCCTTGTCTTCCATGTTCAACCTCTGACAAGTAGTCTAGCGTCTTATAAACCGCTTTCCCCTATGCTTCACCCGTGATGAGGTACTTACCGGGGAGAAGATGCTCCAGCGCTCATATGCATCCAGTTGATTATCCGTCACGCCCTAATGTACCCCTTCTCCACGCCCTTATCAACATCCCTTTCGGACCGGAAATCGAACGCACTAGCAAGAAATTTCCGAACTCAAATAAAAACCTACTCTAAGTGTTTTAAACTTGATAAAATAGGAAAGTGATAGATATCTCATTTTTTTCCGCTTTGTAACCGTTTACTGGAGGAGAGTGTTTCTACGTGTCTGAAAAAGCGATTGTGGTGGGTGGAGGTTTGGCCGGTTTGAGCGCCGCCGCTCGGCTCGCACACAATGGATACGATGTGACTTTGTTGGAAAAAGCGCCCAAATTGGGTGGTCGGGCGATTACCATTCCGTTGAAAGGATTTAATTTCAACTTTGGGGCGCATGCCATTTACGCCCGCGACAAGTCCATTTTGCGCAAATTCGAACATGAAATTGGATTAAACGTCGATTGGAAAGATTTTTCCCCATCCAAAGCCTTTTATGACATGGGATCGTATACAACGCCGATGCCGGCAACATTGGAAGGGCTTTACCGTACCAAAGTGCTGGATTCGCAAAACAAATTGCGATTTGCTTATGAAGTGTTCAAAACAATGTCCTCCATCAATCGCGGGGAAGAAGGCATCCCTATTGGTGAGTATTTACAAAAGGAAACGCCACAAGTCCGCGATTTGCTTTTGACCATCGCTTCATCCAACTTTTTCACCAATGAACCAGAACGCATTCCTTCGACGTTGTTTTTCGATTACTACCGGCGCCTGTTCGCGACCCAACGGGCCGTTTCTTACATCGGCGGCGGTTGGCAAGCCATCGTGCAGGCTTTCGCCGACATCATCGAAAAAAACGGCGGACGCATCATCACCAAAGAAAAAGTGAGTCGGATCGACCTGGACGGCAAGGAAATCACAGCCATCTACGGCAAAGAAGAAAGGGTGTACACCGCAGATCATTATCTATTCTGCATTCCGCCCAAAGAATGTAGCCAATTGTTTGCGGAAACGCCTTTGCAAAAGTATTTCGAAGAATATGTTCGTTACTCCCCCACCAGTGTGGTCGTGTACGACGTCGGCCTTTCCGAACGGATTTCCAGCCCGTTTACTTACATTTATCAAAAGGCGCAAAAGGTATTCATCACAGACATTTCATACTATGACACGACCTGTGTACCTGAGGGCGGACAATTGATGCAAGCCGTCGCCTATCTAAATGAAGAGGAGATCGCCCAAAACAAAGCCGATGAGAAAGTAGCCATCATCGAATCCATTTATGACAAGCACTTCCCCGGCTGGCGCGACCGGCTTGTAGCTAAACGTGTGTCCAAAAAAGCGACGGTACAGGAAATCAAATGCATTGATGACCAACGGCTGATGCCGGTCAAATTCCACAGCCTGGCCAACGCTTATTTCGCAGGTGACTGGTGTCAAGGAAAAGGGCAACTGTCGGAGCTTTCCTTCACCTCCGCTTATGAAGCCACCCGCCGCATCATGAAGCACCCTGTTGAAGAGGAACAGGATTGATTCGTAAAAAGCCCGGCTCGCTATTCGCAAGCCGGGCTTTTTGCATTTGTCATCAACTCATCAACATGACCACACAGGTGCCGATCAACGTCATCCCCAAGGTCACGGATGCAAACACAATGGAAAATAACCTTTTCTCTTCAGCGTAAGTATGCAGTTGTTCCGGCGTCTTCCCATCCATCCGCTTAATGTGCGAACGATGGTTTAAGTTGATAATCAATAGCACGATCACCGGAACGACAATGAAATACCAAATCGGTATCCCTTCGCGAAATGGAGCCCCTCCCTCACGAATCGCGGCCTGCACAAAGAAGAACAAGCTACAGGCCGTTTGCAATAAAGCGGTGGAGAACTGATATTTCCCCCAACTTTCCCCCAGCTTCTCATGTTCATATTGCGATAATTCTCCCATGCCGGGGAGCACCCGCAACAAGGGGTTGCTTTCCTTAAACACCCAGATGCTGACGGGCGTCACCAAAAAGAGCAACCCCAGCGCTAAGAAAAACTGCGGGGCGGTGACATTGATCGCCAGCAACAGGCCCAACAAAAGTAACACGGCAACAAACAGCCCGTTGAGATACAGCCATTGCCGTTTGCGCAAAGCTTGTCGTTGTTGGTCTTGCATCATTGATTGCTCCTTTCAAGCGGACATATGCAATCGGAACAGCAATCGTTCGACAGCCAATTCTTTGTCCACTTTTCCCGATTTGATCTCCTGGTCGGCCGCAATGGCCATCGCCAACAAAGAACGCAACTGCTTTTCACTGAAAGCCCTCGCTTGGCGCAACGCCAATTTCACCGGATAGGGGTGCACTTTGAGCTGTTGCGCCATCTCGCGTTCACTCATTCCTTTTCCTGCCAACGTCTTCACTTGAAACATCAGGCGGAATTGACGAATGACCAGCGCCAAGATCCGCACGGGTTCTTCTTTCTGGAACAGCAAATCATGCCAGATATGAAAGGCGTCTTCCAACTTTCGTTCCGCGATTTTCTCTGTCAGTTTGAACACATCCTGCTCCAACGTGCGCGGAACCAATTCCGATACGATCTTTGGGGTGACGACTCCGTTCTCACCCACAAACGTGGCCAATTTCTCGCATTCTTGATGCAAGAGGTGCAAATCGTTTCCCACTAAGACAAGCAGTTCTTTCAGCGCATCGGCATCGATCCGCACCAGTCGCTCGCGCAACCGGCGCACTACCCATTCCGCAGCTTCTTTGCCTTTGAGCGAGTCAAATTGCGCCGTGCGGGCGCCGGCCAACAATTCCTTCACTACCTTCTTGCGCTTGTCCAAATGGTCACCGTGCAGGGTGAGCACCACCACGCTTGTTTCCAACGGGTTTTTTAAATAATGGATCAGTGCGTCCGGATCATGGGAGACACCGCTTTTTCCTTTGCTGGCTGTTAAAAACTGCGCGTTTTTGCCCACGATAAAGCGGCGTTCACCAAAAAAAGGAAGCGTCTCCGCCTCCTGAACCAACATCTGAATCGGCGTTTCTTCCAAATCCAATGTAACCGCGTTGCCAAACTCATCTTCCTCGGGCATCACATGCGCACGCAACCCCGACAGCGCTTCTTCAATCAAAAAGCGCTCGGTGCCGTAAAGAAAGTAAACTGGGTGAATCTTGTTCTGCTTCAGCTCCCGTAAAAGCTCCTGGTTCACTGACTTCACCTCTTCACCCTAGTTTACCTTTTCGCCCCGCTCGACATCAATAGTGAGCTGCTTGGAAGCCCCTTTTTCATCCTGGTAAGAGACTTTGACGCGTCGAGCGGAAACCCATTGCATGCGCGGCTTTTGCCCGCCGACGGACAGCTTTTGCGAATAGGTGGTTTTCGCATCCTTGGTTTTGACCAAAAGGTGATTGTCGGTCCAGATCGCTTGATATTCACGATCCGGGGAAAACGCAATGTGGGACTGTCCGTCTTTTTCGCTGCTCATGGAGATGAGCACATCAGGCGGAACTTTGCTAGCATTTTTCCCATCGAAGGGACTGCCGTCGCCTCGCGAAGTCATCGTTTGTTTTGGCGGATCGCTCATCAACCATCCATTCACCCACGCACCGCTCACAAATCCCACGACAAACAGAGCCGCCATGCCGACAGCCACTCGTCGAGACGGACGCCAGCGCGCCATCCAGCCGGATGGATTCGGACGGGACTCGGACGGTTTGTCTTCCATTTCCGCCAAGAGCGAATCAACCATGCTAGTCGGCGGCATCACTTGCGGCAAACGGGACAGCTCATCGGACAAGGAGCGAAACCCTTCATAAATGCGTGCATCTTCAGGCGAGCGGGCCAGATGCTTCTCCAACATCTCCTTTTCCACTTGCGTCAAATCACCATCAAGGTCGCGTTGCATCCATTCAATCCATTTTTCACGATCCATGGGTGGTGGCCCCTCCTTCCTTATAAGCCGCCAGCCATTGTTTCAACTGCTTGCGTGCCCGAAACAAGTGCGATTTGACTGTATTGATCGGCATCCCCATCGCCTCAGCGATCTCCTGGTAATTGTACTCCTGAATATACCGCAACACGACCGCCGTTTGTTGCGTTTCTGGCAGGCGGGAAATGGCCTGCTTCAGATCAGTCATCATCGCGCCGCCTTCCACTTCGCGGACGGCCTTAACATCTTCTCGCCAAAAATCTTCCCGCATTAACACCACCTTCTTCCTTTTGCGAAACATATCCATACATACATTGGTCACAATCCGTTGCGCCCAAGTGTGGATCATGGCATCCCCTTTGTATGTCGGCAAATGCTTATACACCTTTAATAAGGCTTCCTGTGTTGCATCCAGAGCATCTTGCTCATTGTTTAACAAATAATACGCTGTGCGGTACATCGCGACTTCCAGTTGCTTCAACACTTGGACGACAGCTTGCCTGTCTCCCTGTTGCGCGCGCCGGATCAAATCAGAGTCGAGCAACAATACCCCTCCTACCATTTAGACTTTCTCGTTCAGATCGATGTTGCAACCAGTGTACCATAAATTTGCCAGATCCCTTTTGAAAAAAGTTTGCCTTTTTTGTCTTTCCAACGCGTCAACCGCCATCTTTTAAAACGGAAGCAATCCGTAGCCGACCCGTTTGCACTTCCACTTGTATCGCTCCCTGAAGGTCTGTTCGCCAAATATGTATCCGTTCTTTCTGCAAGCGGCGGATCACTTCTGGAGCGGGATGCCCGTAGCGGTTTCGCTTACCGGCCGAGATGACCGCATGCTCCGGCTTAAGCACTTCCAACCACTTGGATTGCGTGCCTGATCGACTGCCATGGTGAGCCACTTTCAACAGATGGATATCCGGCAGGCGCAGTTGGCGCAGCAACTGGTCTTCCGTCGGACTTCCCGCATCTCCGGTGAAAAGAAACCGCACGCCATCTACCGTCAACAGAAAAACGAGCGAATCTTCATTTCTTTCGTGACGCGTGCTGATCCCCGGATGGTAAAATTGCCAATTCACGCCTTCCCCAAGCCTTTCCCACCGATGCAAACGCGGTACCTGCACAAGAATGCCCCTGCGACGGATCGCTGTCATCACTTCGCGCTCCATGGGAGATTGGATGGGGGAGGAATTGCGCACCACCCGCTTGACCGGTATGCGCTCCACTATGGCCTTAACCCCGCCGATGTGATCTAAGTCGCCGTGGGTCATCACCAACGTATCAATCTGGTTGATGCCACGGAATTTAAGAAAAGGAACCACCACTTGCTTGCCGGCATCAAAGGAAGCCTCCCCATCCCGCACATCGCGCCCGCCGCCGTCAATCACAATCACCTGCCCCGATTTCGCTTCAACCACCGCACAATCTCCTTGGCCCACATCTAGAAATGTGATGCGCGTCGCATCGCTCCCTATTTTCATGCTTGCGGCGATAAAGAGTAAGCCGATCCAGCAAATCCACCCATAGACGCGATGCGCGCCGCTGTGAAAGCGAAATGCCCCGCACCATGCAGCAAAAAGATACCAGCTTGCCAATGCGTACGCCACCAGCCACCAACCCGGTGGGGTTTGCCACAAGCGATGCAACGGGGTCATCTGCGCCAGCACACCGACACCCCCATCCACGATATACAGGCAAAGCGTAACCATCTCGGCCACCGCACGGGCGCCCGTTTCCCAGACTGCCGCCAACAACACCGAACCCATCCCCAAGGGCGTCACCACTAAGCTGACAATGGGCACAAACAATAGATTGGCGACACCAGACAAAAGCGAATATTCATGAAAATGAACCAGTGCAAACGGCAACGAAACCCCTTGAGCAATCAGCATTCCCGCTAATGCTTGTCGCGCCCAAGCCCAGGGAAGAGGAAGGGCATCACCCAAACTCCCTGTCCCAATGACCAATGCGGCGGTTATGGCATATGTAAGTTGAAAACCAGCTTCTTCCAATACATGCGGATTCCAGCCACATTGGAGCAAAAATGAAAGGGCCAAGAAAGATAGCACATCCTGCTGGCGGCGCAAAAGGGTGGCGAGCAAAACCATTCCGGCCGTCAAGGCCGCCCGAATCACAGGGGCGCCCATGCCGGTCAGGATGACGTATAACGGAAGAAGAGCCATAACTAAGCCCGCCGCTTTTTCCCGGGTCATGCCGAGCCGCTTCAATCCCCAATACCCGACTGCGAGCAACACACTGACATGCAAACCTGAAATGGAGAGGACATGGATGATGCCAAGGGTAGCGTAATCCTGTTCAATCCGTTCGGGAACCGCTTTTCTCTCGCCCAGCAAAATGCCTCGCATCACACCGCTTGTCTGCTCCGGATAAATCTGTTTCACGGTTTCACTTGCCCAGTTCCGCACTCCGCCCATCCAATACAAGGGGTGGTATTTGGCAACGGCCAACAGACGGAAATCGGACAGCGACTTTCCTTCAGCCAACCAGTGAATGCCTCGCCGTGCCAAGTACTCCCTGTAATCAAAGGCCCCCGGATTGCGCGGCAGAGGCGGACGTTGAAAAGTGAGTGGCATCGCTACCGTCTGCTGGGGTTTGATCTGCGTGGCTCGCCGCCACTGGCTGGGGTCGGACAGAGCTACCGTAACTTGCACCGGCTCCCGTTGCGGCAAATGCTGCCACTTCCCGCCCACACGCAACCGCTCCACATCGAGCACAAACAGGAGGCGATCCCCGTCACACTCAGGCAGGGAGGTGACCTTGCCTACCACCGGCAGGGATCGGGAGGACTCGGCGGATGCCCCGATCAGTGGCGAAAGTGCCGACGGCGAATGCCCCTCCACCCATGCGATCCGCCCGCCTGACAAGCACACGCCTACCAACAGCAAGGTAATAAAAACCCCTTTCCGCCATTGGTAATATGCCCACCCGCCACCTACCAGTGCGGCCAGCGCGGCGAGCAGGTAGGCCATGGCGGGGAGCCGACACCATCCATGTACGAAGTAGCCGAGCACCCACGCCAAACTTAACACCACCAAAGGCCGTTTCATTTTCCCACCTCCTTTTCGCACCAGTTCTTTCTTCCCGCCTTATGCCTATTTCCTTCTTTCCCCAACAAATTTCAACAAAAAAACACCCATGTCGCACATGAGTGTTCAATCTTGCCGGCAATGCGGCTTTTACGTTCACGCTATCTGAAGCTTTACACTTTCGGCAACGTGATGCCCGTTTGGCCTTGGTATTTCCCTTGCTTATGTCCATAAGAAACTTCGCACGCTTCATCGCTTTCCAAGAACAGGATTTGGCACAATCCTTCATTGGAATATATTTTCGCCGGCAGGGGGGTCGTGTTGGAGATCTCCAATGTCACATGTCCCTCCCAACCCGGTTCCAACGGGGTGACGTTGGTGATGATGCCGCAACGCGCGTAGGTGGATTTGCCAACGCAAATCGCCAGCACGTTTTCAGGAATGCGGAAATACTCCACCGACCGGGCCAAAGCAAACGAGTTCGGCGGAATGATACATACCTCTCCTTGAAAGTCCACGAAAGAATCGGAACTGATTTCTTTGGGATCAATCACCGAATTTAACGCATTGTGAAAAATCTTGTACTCATCCGCCACCCTGAGGTCATATCCGTAGCTGGACAAGCCAAAGCTGACGGCCTCCCCTTTTCCCACATTGCGATCGATAAATGGTTCGATCATCTTCCGTTCTCTCGCCATCATCCGTATCCATTTATCCGATTTGATTGTCATCTTGGATAACTCCTTCTCTGCTGGATCGTTCTTTATTATTGTACATAAATTAGGCGAAAAGAAAAGCGCCCCCTGTGAAGGAGGCATTAGACTGCGGAATAGGGTATGTGTAGATAGAAACGGTGAAAAACCCCTTTCCCGAAAAGCGTCATGTCACGCAGGAAAATTTAGTTCCTACGGCGTTATTTCCCCACGGCTATTGGCACGCTAAACGACATCGCTTGCGCCAGGTCTTCAATTAGGTCGTCGGCACTTTCCAGACCGACCGACAACCGCAACAGTCCATCCGTGATCCCGTGTTTTAGCCGAACTTCCGGTGGCATAGAGGCATGGGACATCAGCGCCGGATAAGACAAAATCGATTCTACCGCACCTAGGCTGACCGCCACGATCGGCAATTTGACGCGTTGTAAAAATTGGCGCACCTTATCTCCCTCGCCAAGATCAAAGGAGAGGACAGCCCCGTGCCCGCTGGCTTGCGCGTCCTGTACATAGTGGCCTTCATGCGACGGCAGGCCGGGATAATACACCCGTTCCACATCGGGATGCTGTTGCAACCACAAGGCCACTTTTTCCGCACTTCTTGTCGACAGCTCCATTCTCGCCTTCAACGTTTTGATCCCTCTCATCACCAGCCAAGCGTCATGAGCGCCTAGCACTGCGCCAAACGCGTTTTGCAATTGCGCTAATGACTCCGCCAATTCTCGGTCTTTGACTGCGACCAATCCAGCGATCACATCGCTGTGGCCCCCGATGAATTTGGTCGCGCTGTGGATGACGATATCGGCCCCCAATTCCAATGGACGCTGATAATACGGGGTGAGGAAGGTGTTGTCCACAATCGTGAGGAGACCATGCGCTTGGGCGATGTTGACAACTCCCCGAAGATCAGTCACTTTCAACAGCGGGTTGGATGGTGTCTCAATATACAGCGCTCTGGTATTAGGCTTGATCGCTTGCATCACTTGTTCCAAATCCGTCGTATCCACGAAACTCGTCTCAATCCCCATCCGCTCAAACACGTTGGTCAACACGCGATAGGTGCCACCATACACATCCTGGGAAACCACCAGATGATCTCCGCGTGAGAAGAGGAGAAACACCGTGGAAATCGCTGCCATCCCGGAAGCAAACGCAAATCCCCTACACCCGCCTTCCAGTTGGGCGATCGTCGCTTCCAACGCCTGGCGGGTCGGATTTCCCGAACGGGCGTAATCAAATTCCCCTGGTTGGTCAATCGAAAATTGGTGAAACGTGGAAGCTTGGTAGATCGGGATGCTCGACGCTCCCGTAACTGAACAGATCTCATTCCCATTGTGCAACAACTTTGTGTCAAACCTCATCTCATCCTCATCCCTTTCTTTAACTTACCGTGCTCGTTTGGCGGTGTGTAAAAGCTCCCTCAGCGGAACAAATTTCGTGCTTACCCTTGCGGTAAGGCTTGCGCCAAGTCGGCAATCAAGTCCTCTTGGTGTTCAATCCCCACCGATAAGCGCAACAAGCGGTCACAGACACCTGTTTGCTCCCTGATTTCCACCGGAATGTCGGCATGGGTTTGCGTGGCCGGATAGGTTATCAAGCTTTCTACGCCCCCCAGGCTTTCCGCAAAAGTGATAATCTTCAAATTGTTGAGAACTGGACGCACCCACTCTTTGCGCTTCAAGCGGAATGACAACATCCCGCCGAACCCGTCCGCCTGCTCAGTGAGCAAGGTTTTGCTCCGAGAGTCCAGCGCGGGGTAATATACTGCGTCGACAACCGGATGGCGCTCTAAATAAGCAGCAATCGCTTGAGCGTTGGCCTCATGCTGCCTCATACGGAGCGCCAAGGTTTTCATCCCCCTGATCAACAACCAACAGTCCAATGGGGCTAACACCGCGCCGATTGCTTTCTGCAAAAAGGCGACCCGCTCCGTCAGTTCTGCGCCCTTGGTCACGATCAACCCGGCCAACACGTCATTGTGCCCACCCAGGTATTTGGTGGCGCTGTGAATAACGATATCCGCTCCCAACGTGAGGGGACGATGTAGAAAAGGCGTCATAAACGTATTGTCCACGATGGTGATCAGTCCTCGTTCCTTAGCCAACCGGCAGACCGCAACAACATCTGTCACACACATCAGCGGATTGGTGGGCGACTCGATGAAGATCGCTTTGGTGTTAGGCTGAATGAACCGTTCAATGTCCGCCAAGTTCCGCATATCCACATAAGAAAAGGAACAACCGTACCGTGTCATCACCTTCTCAAATAGCCGGTACGTTCCGCCGTACAGATCCAACGATACGATCAAGTGATCCCCTTGGCTGAACAAACCCATCAGCGTGTGGATCGCCGCCATTCCCGAACTGCACGCGAATCCGCCGTCCCCCCCTTCCAATCGGGCGATACTTTCCTCTAGCACGTCTCGCGTCGGATTGGAAGCGCGTGAATAATCATACCCAGTGCTCACCCCGTCAACATGCTCATATGCAGTTGAAAAATAGACCGGATAGTTCACTGCTCCTGTATTCCGTTCTTGTCTGTTCCCGATTTGCGCCAACGCTGTTTCCATTCTCATCGGTGTTTCCTCTCCTTTGATGCGGAAATTTGGCAAACAAAAAACCCCTTCCCGACAAGAGAAGAGGTTTGCGCGCGCGGACGGACCGTCTCCTCTTATCTCTCAGAACTTTTTGTTCTGCAGGATTTGGCACCTTCCGGTGATACCATCTCACCGAGGTTGCCGGGCTTCATCGGGCCAGTCCCTCCGCCGCTCTTGATAAGAGAAACAATATGAATGTTTATTACGTTTGCATTTTTAATGATAAGGTGATTATACCCACTCCTTTTTTATCCGTCAAGTCTGTTATTTATGCGCAACAGTGAAATAGTATACATTTCATTGATTTCGCGCACTTTATTACCTAAAATGAGGTTAATTGGGTAAATTACAAGGGAGGTTCATCATCCATGTCCAAAAACCAAGCAGTGATTGAACTCACGGATAAATACGGAGCGAAAAACTACCATCCCCTGCCGATCGTCATCTCCAAAGCAGAAGGCGTGTGGGTGGAAGACGCCGATGGCAATCGTTACATGGATATGTTAAGTGCTTACTCTGCGCTCAACCATGGTCACCGTCATCCGCGACTCATCCAAGCCCTGAAGGATCAAGCAGACAAAGTGACGCTTACTTCCCGCGCCTTCCACAACGACCAATTGGGCACGTTTTATGAGAAAGTCGCTGAGCTGACCGGCAAAGAAATGGTTCTGCCCATGAACACGGGTGCAGAAGCTGTTGAGACGGCGATCAAAGCGGCTCGGCGCTGGGCTTACGATGTGAAAAAGGTTGCCGACAACCAAGCAGAAATCATCGTCTGTGAAGATAACTTCCACGGCCGCACCATCACCGCTGTTTCGCTATCTTCCAACGAAGAATACCAACGTGGATTCGGTCCGCTCACACCCGGCTTTAAAGTGATCCCTTATGGCGATTTGGAAGCGCTTAAAGCGGCTATCACCCCGAACACGGCTGCCTTCATGTTGGAGCCGATCCAAGGGGAAGCGGGAGTCATCGTTCCACCGGAGGGCTTCCTGCGCCAAGCCTTGGAAATCTGTAAAGAACACAATGTCCTCTTCATCGCCGATGAGGTACAAACTGGCTTCGGGCGGACAGGCCAGTTCTTCGCCTGCGATTGGGAAGGCGTGAAGCCGGACATGTACATTATGGGTAAAGCATTGGGCGGCGGAGTCATGCCGATCTCCGCAGTCGCTGCCGACAAAGAAATCTTGGGCGTCTTCGATCCGGGTTCGCACGGCTCTACTTTTGGCGGTAATCCTCTCGCTTGTGCTGTGTCCATCGCCGCACTCGATGTTCTGGTGGAAGATGATCTCACCACCCGTTCTCGCGAGTTGGGTGAATACTTCATCACCGAATTGAAAAAAATCGAAAACCCGATCATTAAAGAAGTACGCGGTAAAGGTCTCTTCATCGGCATGGAACTGTATGAGAAAGCACGTCCATACTGTGAAGCACTGATGAAAGAAGGGTTGCTCTGCAAAGAAACCCACGACAACACCATCCGGTTTGCGCCTCCGCTCACCATCACTCAAGAAGAGTTGGATCTCGCGCTGGAAAAAGTGCGTAAAATCATGTCCAAATAAGAGCGTTACACGTTTTAAGCGATCCAGTTTGCCTGGATCGCTTTTTCCTTTAATGCACTGTGATCTGTTCGCGGAATTTCTCCACTGTCTTCTCGCCGATGCCGGGCACCTGCGCGATGTCCTCCACCGATTGGAACGGCCCGTGTTCTTCGCGGTAGCGGACGATGGCCTCCGCTTTGCTAGGACCGATTCCGTTCAGCTTGTCCAACTCTTCTACCGTCGCGGTGTTCACATTGATCTTCCCGCCGGCATCCGCCGAGTCAGCCTTCGCCGTTTCCATAAACGGTGTCACCTGCTCCCCTTGTTTGGGAATGTATAGCACCATCCCATCCCGGAGCGGCTCAGCTAAATTCACCCGTCCCAGATCAGCCTCGTCCCGCGCCCCACCAGCGCGCTCTAGCGCCTCATACACTCTCGCCTCCGAACTAAAATGATATATGCCCGGCTTGTGCACCGCTCCTTTCACATCGATGATGATCGCTTTCTTACTCGCTTGTTTGTTCGTGTTTACCTCAGGTCTTTCGGTCACGGGCGGATTGGCCTGAACCGGGTATTCCATCCACTCCTGCCTGTCAGGACGCTCTTCCTGTCCAAATAGCCAGACTGCTCCTACTGTCAACACCACCCCCGCCAACGCAATCGCCAAGCCCTTCTCCCTTGGTGTCCAATCCCAGTAAACCATCGCCTTCACGCTCCGACATTTTTTTCCAATTACCCACACTATACCCGTTTCTCCCCATTTGCACAATAGGGATGACGTCCCCCCTGCATGCTGCCAGAACGACAAAAGGCTCCGCCCCCTATACCGGGAACGGAGCCTCTTGCTTGGCTAAATCCACCTTAATTCGCTACGATATTCACAAGTTTACCTGGTACCACAATGACTTTACGCACTGTTTTCCCCTCGATCAACGCTTGGATGCGCTCGGTTTCCAACGCCTGCTTTTCTACTTCCTCACGGCTGGCATCGGTTGCGACGACTAATTTGTCCCGCACCTTGCCATTGATCTGCACGGCGATTTCCACCTCGTCCAGCACCAACGCCTGTTCATCGTAGGTGGGCCAGTCAACGCGGTGCACGCTGCCCTCTTTCCCCATCGACTGCCACAGCTCTTCCGTCACGTGCGGCACGAACGGAGCTAGCAAGACCACCAGCGTTTCCAGCGCTTCCTTTAACACTGCGCGGTCAGCATGCTCGGGATATGCATACAGCCCATTGACCAATTCCATAATCGCACTGATCGCGGTGTTGAAATGGCTACGCTCCCCGATCTCACTAGTCACTTTTTTGATGGTTTGATGCATCAGGCGGCGCAATTCTTTCGCCTCGCCGCTTTGTGGTTCGCCCTGCACAGGGATATCTTGTGCAAACAGCGCTTCATGCTGGGCGATCAGCCGCCACACGCGGTTGATAAACCGATAGCTGCCTTCCACACCGGAATCGCTCCATTCCAAATCGCGGTCAGGCGGAGCCGCGAACAGGATGAAGAGCCGAGCCGTGTCCGCACCGTATTTCTCGATGATTTCCAGCGGGCTCACCACGTTGCCTTTGGATTTCGACATTTTAAATCCGTCTTTCAACACCATGCCTTGCGTCAACAAGCTATTGAACGGTTCGTCCACAGGCACCAAGCCCGCATCGTAGAGAACCTTGGTGAAGAAGCGGGAGTAGAGCAAGTGCAACACCGCATGTTCGATCCCACCGATATATTCATCTACCGGCAACCATTTGGCCGCGCTTTCCGGCGTAAATGGCTCATCTTCATTTTGCGCGTCCGTGTAACGCATGAAATACCAGGAAGAGTCAATAAACGTGTCCATCGTATCTGTTTCACGGCGCGCTTTGTTGCCGCAACGCGGGCACGTCGTCTGCACAAAAGTGTCCGAAGTGGTCAGCGGGTTGCGCTTTCCATCAAACACCACATCTTCCGGCAACATGACCGGCAATTGCTCCTTGGGCACTGGCACCGCTCCGCACGAGTCACAGTAAATCATCGGAATGGGCGTGCCCCAATACCGTTGACGGGAGATGAGCCAATCACGCAAGCGGTATGTCGTCGTCCAACCGCCTTGCTTCCGCTCTTCCAGCAACTTGGCAATCTCCTTCACCGCTTGGCGGTTAGGCATCCCGTCAAAGTCCCCTGAACGAGTCAGCACCCCGTCTTCGGTATACGCTTCCGTGAGCGGCTCTGGCAACGGTTCCCCTGCCGCCGGTTGAATCACGGCTTTGATGGGCAGTCCGTATTTGGACGCAAATTGGAAATCCCGCTCATCATGCGCAGGCACTCCCATCACGGCGCCCGTACCGTAATCCATCAGGACATAATTGGCCACCCAGATGGGTACTTTTTCTCCCGTAAGCGGATGCTTGGCGTAAGCCCCAGTGAACAAGCCCACTTTTTCTGCCTCGGTGGATGTGCGCTCGATCTCAGATTGTTTTTTCATCTGTTCGATGAAAGCGAGCACATCTGCTTCCGTTTCTTTACCTTTCACCAAACGAGGCACCAAGGGATGTTCAGGCGCCACCACCATGTAGGTCACCCCAAACAGGGTGTCAGGCCGGGTGGTGAAGACGGTCACCGGCTCATCGTCACATTCGGGCACCGTAAATGTGACATGCGCCCCTTCGCTCTTGCCGATCCAATTGCGTTGCATCGCTCGCACCTTGTCAGGCCAGTCCGGCAGCCGGTCCAACCCTTCCAGCAGGCGTTCCGCATAGTCGGTGATGCGCAAGAACCACTGTTCCAACTCTTTTTTGGTCACTTCTGAATCACAACGCCAGCACTTGCCGTCTTCCACCTGTTCATTGGCCAGTACCGTGTTGCAATCGGGGCACCAATTGACGAAGGCCTTCTTGCGGTAAGCCAATCCCCGCTCATAGAACAGCAAAAACAGCCATTGGGTAAACTTATAATACTCAGGCAGACAAGTGCCCAAATAACGGTCCCAGTCATAGGAAGCACCGATCAGCGCTTGCTCTTTGCGAATGCGCTCCATGTTGGACAAGGTCCACTCTCTGGGATTGATGCCGCGATTGATCGCCGCGTTTTCCGCAGGCAAGCCGAACGCGTCCGCCCCCATCGGATGCAAGACGCGGTAGCCGTTCATGCGCCGAAACCGAGCCACCACGTCACCGATGGAATAAACCCGCATATGCCCCATATGCAACCCTTCGCCGGAAGGATAAGGAAATTGCTCCAGTGCGTAATACTTGGGTTTGCTCTCATCTTCATCCGTATGATGCAGGCGCGCTTCCTGCCACGCCTGTTGCCATTTGCGCTCAATTTCTTTTGGCGTATACTCTCTCATGACCTGTACGCTCCTGTCCTAAAAAATTAAAAACCTCCCGCCCCTAGTCTCAGCTAGGGACGAGAGGTTGGATAACCAATTCCCGCGGTACCACCCTAATTAGCACCAAATCAAGTACTCACTCAAATCCGGTAACGGGGATGAATCGCTGAAGGGTACTAAATGTCCGTTCCCCTCCAGGGCGATAAGGCGAGTTCGTCCACCGCCTCAGATTGACTTGCACCAACCGTCAACTCTCTGTGCTGAGCCAAGCGGAGTACTACTCCTTATCATAGCTGTGAAATCATATGTTTTTCATCATTATATGCAAAGGGGAAAATCAGTGTCAACGCTTTATTGCACTTTCACTTGCTGAGCGTCGCCCCACAGTCGTTCCAAACCGTAAAATTCACGCTCATCTTTGTGGAAAACATGCACAACCACATCCCCGAGGTCAATAAGAACCCAGCGAGCATCCTGATATCCTTCGATTCCTTTGAGTGGTAGGTTGAGTTCGACGATTTTCTCTTTGATGCCGGTCACAATCGCTTGCACCTGCGTTTGGGAATTCCCGTGGCAGATGACAAAATAATCGGCAAATCCCGATATCCCGCGAATGTCGAGAACCGTCACATCTTGAGCTTTTTTCTCCTCGGCAGCGGTGGCCGCCAATTGTGCGATTTCCACTACGTTCAAAAAAATTCCTCCCTTGATTCCGTTTGCGTTTGCGCCACTTGGTCCAACATCCAGTTGCGGGCCAACAGTGTCGGTGGGTACACTTTTTGCTTTTTTTGAATCAAGAATTGGATCGTGTTTTCCAGCGCTTTTAGCAACGCTTGATCCAAGTTCGTTTCCGCCAGCAACCGCACTTCGTCCAATCCCGGAAATTGGCGCGCCGGTTCAATATAGTCGGCTAGCCAAATCACTTTTTCGAGCTGGGACATGCCCTCGCGCCCCGACGTGTGGTACTGGATTGCATGAAGCACATCGGGATCGGTTATGCCAAATTGATCGCGGGCCACGATGGCAGCGACCGGACCATGCCACAATTCTTTGTTGTATTGGAGCAGGTCCTTCGGCAAATCCGATTGCCGAATCCGTGCGGCCAGCTCGGTGTCGGGCCAGAACTTACAATAATCATGCAGAATGCTTGCGACGGTCACGGGATGGGGGTCCATGCCCAGCCGGTCTGCCAGCTGCAAAGCGGTATCTTTCACCCTGAGGGTGTGTTCCCACCGCGAGAGCGGCATCTGTTCTTTTGTAGCTTGCAATAAAATCTCAAGATCCATACAACCCATGCTCCTTCATATACTGGTAAACGGCATCCGGAACAAGGTAACGCGCTGATTTCCCTTGACTGAGACGCTGGCGGATCATGGTGGAGGAAATGTTCGTCAGCGTCGGGTCCGGTATCCAATGAAGCCGATTTTTCACGTAAACCGGCAAGCTTTCCACCTCCACGCCCGGCCTTCCCAAACCGATGACTTGGACAGATTGCAGGATTTCCTTTATTTTATACCAATTGGGCAAATCTTTCACCATGTCCGCCCCGACCAAGAGGTAAAACTGGGCATCTGGATGCGCTTCCGACAACATCCGCACAGTGTCATGCGTATAGGAAGGGCCTTCCCGCTCCAGTTCCATCGTGGATAGTTGAAAGCAAGGATGGTGTTGGATCGCCAAACGAACCATGTTGACCCTGTGGATACTGGCCGAGATCCGTTTGTCCAATTTGTGCGGCGGTTCCGCCGCGGGGATAAACCAAACCTGATCCAATGCGGCAACCTCGCGTGCCTGTTCCGCCAAGATGAGATGACCCAGATGAATTGGGTCGAAGGTTCCGCCAAATATCCCTACTCTCATGATGATTCACTCTTTCTGTTCCCTTTTTCCCGCCAAAGAGGCTTCCAACACCTTGCGCATGACTTCGACTGGTGCCTTTTTCCCGAGCCACAACTCCAGCGCCAAGGCCGCTTGATGCAGGAGCATGCCTTCACCGGTGTGGATGGTTGCGCCTTTGGCCTTGGCCGCTCGCAACAGGGCCGTCATGCGCGGATGGTAGACAAGATCGCTCACCAAATGATGGGCATTGAGCCATTCACCCGGAATCGGCATCTCCTCCATCCGCGGCACCATCCCCACCGACGTGGTGTTGACGATCAACGTGGCAGCTTCAATCTCCTGCCGGCAATCATTTACGGCTACGGCTTTTGTCTGGGTATAGCGGGACAAGTGTTGCGCCAGCTCCTCCGCCTTAGCCACCGTCCGATTGGCGACGGTGATCGAGGAAACGCCAGCCGCCGCCAGTGCATAACCGACAGCCCGCGCCGCTCCGCCCGCTCCCAAGAGAACCACCCGTTGCTCCGCCGGTTCAAACGAAACCTGTTCCTGCAAGGAGCGAAGATAGCCAGCTCCGTCGGTGTTATAACCAATCCACTTGCCTTCCCGCTTCACCACGGTATTGACAGCACCGATCTCCCGCGCTGTTTCATCCAATCCGTCCAAATGTTCCATGATCGCCACTTTGTGCGGGATGGTAACATTCCATCCCTTCACATCTAGCGCCCGTAATCCCCTCACTGCCTCCTCCAGCGCGGATGGGGAAACCCGGAACGCCAAGTATGCGTAAGGAGCCTTCAGTTCGGCCAATGCCGCATTCATCATAACCGGCGATTTGGAATGACTCACCGGATCACCGAGTAAACCGAGCAACCCTGTATGGCTGTCAATGAACCCCATTCCTCTTCCCCCTTGAGAGATGCGATCTCTTCATGCTTGCCCGACAGCCCGCGTCAGATCAATGCCGGACGTGTCGTCACCTGTATCCCGTCCGGCGCCCACACTTCCAGCGTAGCTTTTTCCTTGCCGCACGCGACCCAACCCAATCCGGAAATCACGATATCCTGCTTTTGGCGGCCGTTTAAATGGATCGGATGTTTCTTCCATCTTGGCAACGCCTCCGGATTGCGGGGCGGCGTCAGCAAGCCACCGCGATGCTTCCGCCAAATGTCATCGGCTTGTGCCAATTTTGTCCGATGAACGTACAGCCGGTTGGATAAATAACAGACAAACGGTTGCTTTGGCCCGCGCACAAAGTCAAAACGGGCAAATCCCCCGAAGAACAGCGTTTGCTCCTCGTTCAGCTGATAAACTTTTGGTTTGAGCGTCGATTGAGGCACGACCAACTTCAGCTCTTTGGGCTCGACCCACTCGCTCACGCGGTCTTTGCGGACGATCCCCGGCGTGTCGATTATTTCTTTCCCATCATCCAGCGGAATGCGAATGGCGTCCAATGTCGTGCCTGGGTAAGGTGAGGTGGTAATCACATCCTCGCCCTCTTCGGTAACCTCTTTGATCAGGCCATTGATGAACGTAGATTTTCCTACGTTGGTTGTACCGACTATGTACACATCCCGCCCACGGCGATGATATTCAATCGCTTGGACAGCATCGCGCATTTTCATGCCCTTGGCAGCACTGCACATGATAACTTCTACGGGATGAACCCCCATGTCCCGCGCGGACTGGTACACCCATTCCCGCAAACGCCCCCATTTGGTCGAAGGGGGGAACAAGTCGACCTTGTTAGCAACCAGCAATAACGGGTTATTCCCAATGCGGCGATGCAATCCTGGAATCCAACTCCCGGCGAAGTCAAACAAGTCGACCACCAACACCACCAAGCTGTCCGTCGATGCAATCGCATCTAACAACCGATAATACGCATCAGGTTCTTGCTCCACCGCTTCAATCTGCCCATAATGCCGGATGCGGAAACACCGCTGGCACAACACCGACTCCCGATTGAGCGCCTGAGCCGGGGCATAACCAACCTGTTTGGGGTCTTCGCTCTGAATAGCGACCCCGCATCCTTCGCAACGAAACTCATGCATGTCGTTCAATCGTCTTTCCACCTTGCTTTCTACGTTGATTCACCTTTATTGGAACGCTCCCACTGCACATGGCCTTTCCGCTTCAGCAAGCTAAACACGAAGCGCTCCACACGGCGATTAATTCTCGTTAAGAACCCATCGATGTTTGAAACCGGCGCAACGAGGATGGTATACAAACCCATGCGGTTGCCGCCGAACACATCAGTTAACAACTGGTCCCCGATCACCACCGTCTCCTCCCGTTTGGTGCCCATCCGCTCCAGCGCCTTTCGGAAAGCGGACAACAAAGGCTTTTTCGCCGCATGGATGTACGGAAGCCCCAACGGATCAGCGAAATGGGCTACACGTGTCCGGTTGTTGTTGGACACAATCATCACATGAAAACCCATATCCCGCAACTCATCTAGCCAGGTGACTAACCGCGGGGTGGCGTCAGGTCGCGTCGATTCGACCAACGTGTTGTCCAAGTCGACAATGATTCCCCTGACACCTCTCCGTTTTAATTCCTCATAATCAATGACGTATATCGACTGTGCAAACAGATCAGGTACCATGAATTTTAGCACATCTCACACCGTCCACCTTGAGACTTGTCGGCAATAAATATATCACAGCGCAACCAAGGGTTGCAAAAAACAAAAAGACCGGACATTCGCCGATCTGACTAAGGCGTGTCTGATGAATAGGCCAGCAGCCCGAAAACCATTTTCTCTTCCGCTTCACTTTGCATCGGCGCTCCTCGAGAAAAGGTTTTTCCGCCGCTTCTTCCCCACCAACTTGATTTGCCAGACACATCCTAGAAGCATCCACACGTGCCGACGCGGTGGTGATTCATCAGGCTCACTGTTACGAAGGTTGTCCCTTCTCCGCATCCATCCGCTCTTTTTCGGCGAGAACCGCCAGAAACAAGTCAGCGTCGGACAAGTACTGGAACCAAGCAATCACCTCTTCCGCTTCCGTCTCTATCACATTGTATCCTTTATCTTCAAGCATTTCTCCAACTCGTTCCAATCGGTATGTTGCCATGTATCCATTCCTCCAACTCCATTGTCTCCCTCTTATTTTGCTGGTTATGAATGCAGGATGCAAGCGGTTCTTCCCGTTCTCATCAAGCCTTCACATAAACTCGAAGCCATCACCTTTTTCCTCGCTTTAGTTGCATGCTGGATCATTGGCAAGACCAATGCCATCCTGCCGACTAAAAAACCAGCGAACAACATGTTCGCTGGTTTTTACATGCTCCGTTGGCCCCTTTGCCAGTTCAGCCTTTTTCACATTGCGTTCTCTGCTTATTTTTTTTAAAGAGATACCAGACGCCAAACGCCAAGGCGACCACTCCTGCCAAAATGTAACCGAACTTCTGCATGAGATTAAGAAAATGCTGAACCGTGTCCAAATTCCCCTTTCGCCCGACAAACAGCAAAACGGTGTTCCACGGAAAAACCCCCAGATAACTAAACACGATAAAGCGCCACAGTGAAATGCGGCTCATACCCGAAATATAAGAAATATAGTTGCCAAACCCGGTTGGGCGAGACAGGGTGATGCTCCATTCCCCGTATTTTTTGAACCACATTTGCGCTTTTTCAATCTTTTTCTGGTCAAATTTCTTTTTGGAAAACTTCTCAATCCGGGTGCCAAGATAAAAAGGAATTAAACTGAACGCAACGTATACAAAACTATTGATAGCGGAGATCAGGACTAGGGTCCATGGGCTAACATCCATCAGGTAACCGTAGATCAGAACGAAAAGAGCTCCTGGAAAGGGCAACGACGACGCTTCAATCGCCGTGGCCACAAATAGCCCCCACATTCCACATTTATCCAAAAAATCCAAAGCAATTTGTAGCATAAGTCCACTCCCTGCTGTCTTGTTAGCCTACCTACAAAACGTTTACACGTGCATTTATATTCATGATTGCACAAGATTTCATTTTTTAGGGATTCTAGAATCAGTATATCACATCAGGCACCTTCCGGTGCATCTCCCAACAATTGGCGTGCCCCGCACGCTTCTAGAATCATCCCCACATCTTCCGTTCTGTCTATTCTTTCACAATCATGTGTGTTGATACCAACGCGCATGATTGTTTTTCACCGCACACCCCATTTTCATGATCTCACCATTTTATTTTAGCAGGTCACAAGAGCAGGTGATAGTGAACAACCCATGACACGTTTCGGCAAGCAACAGCGAACAAGCCAGCCGTTGTCGTTGGCCATGTGGACTACGTCAACTCCTGACGCAGACGCTCACGCACCTCCATCAAAATGACGCCCAATCGATTTTTTCCCGTACCATCACTGCCGACGCCCCAATACATATCCGTGGTCGTCAACTCCACGATCTTCTCTTCACCCGTCGCCAACAAAACGTCACGAATCTCCGGATGGCTCTTAAACTTGGCATAAACCGCACGCCGCATCACATCGTCTTTCACCAACTCCCAATCCGGCCGTAAAGGCGCTTTTCGGGAACGCCCCCATTGCGCAGCCTTCATGGGGGACGGTGCCAATCGGATCTTTTCTGCATAATCTGGTGCCGTCGTCACAAACTTTTGCGCCTGAAAATAGTGCTCGGTTGTTGGCCATTCCTTCCCATCTAGCACGATCGGATGTGCGGAAAAATTGGAAAAACAGCCATATGGATCGTTCACGCGATAAAATGTGATCACCACAGCCGCGCCCCCTTTCAACTTGGTGTTTTGTGATCCCGTGTAAACCAAAAAGAGGCGGCAAACAGGGCATCCTATTCCGAAATGCTCGCCTCCTCTTGGCGCCATTTGCAACGCGCTTGTCACATCATCTGACAAATTGGTAGTGCGCCGCTGGCAATTCGTGATATGGTTTACCTATCGTCAATCGATGATTTGGAACGTTTTCGGGAACCGGGTCAACAACTCCACTCCATCCGCCGTGATGTGAACATCATCTTCAATCCGGACGCCGCCCACTTCCGGAACATAAATGCCCGGCTCAATGGTAAACACCATGCCGGTCAACAACGGGTCGTCGTTCCGTTCATGGATCGAAGGAAATTCATGCACACCAATCCCCAAGCCATGGCCGAGGCGGTGGTTAAAATACTCGCCGTAACCGCGTTCGCTGATGAGGTTGCGGGCTGCCAAGTCCACATCACCCATCCGCACACCAGGGCGGCACGCATTGATCGCCGCCTCTTGCGCAGTCAGCACGGCGTCATAGATGGTGCGTTGTTCCTCGCTGGCTTCCTGGTATACAAACGTGCGCGTAATATCAGAGCAATAACCATCCAACACGACGCCCAAGTCAAACAGGACAAAGTCGCCTTTATTCAGCGGCCGGTCGCCAGGTGTGCCGTGGGGCAAAGCGGAGTTAGCTCCGAACAGGATGGTGGTGGGGAAGGACATTTCCCGGATTCCTTTTTTCTTCATGGCCAATTCGATCTCAGCCACGACTTCCAACTCGGTGCGACCCAGCCCCAGTGCATCCAAGCCCACTTGCACTGCCTCATCGGCAATCAAAGCTGCCTGTCTCAAAATGGCCAGCTCATCCGCACTTTTCACCAAACGCATTTGGTTGATCAGTGCGTCCACTGCCGTGAAAGATGCCCCAGGCACGACGCCGAGTAGCGCTTCTGCACGAGCGTAGGGCAACGACTCTTTTTCGACCGCAATAGTGGCATTGCGCTCTATTCCCCGCTTGCTTAGCGCCTCGCCAATCATCAACCACGGATCTTCCGCATCATCGTAACCGATGATCTGTTCAGTCCAGCCAGCCGCCCGCGCCCGTGCTTTCTCCATGTTTGGGCAAACGAGGAACGGGTCCGCTTCCGGAAACAGAAAGACGCCCATCAACCGTTCATGGGGATCGCACAAGAAACGGGTGAGATAGAAAACATTCGGCGTGGAATGGACAAACGCCATCTCTACCCCTTCCTGTTTCAACCATTGCGAGATGTTTTCCCATTTGCGTTCCATCATCAAAACACTCCTATACCATGGCCGAACTGCCAATGAATTTATGTAGTCATAAGATATCACTAACTTTTATTATAACGAAACGAATCATTTACACACGCATAAAAATTTTTCAAATATGATCGATACAATTTGGTTTAAGCAGAAAATGTTCCGGGAAAATAATTCTTATTATACTCGGATGCTTTCCCAGCTGACCGTTCGGGCTCACTCCCATTTGCATGGCATGTAAACTGATGAGTATTTACGGGGGGATCACTGATGAAAAAAACGTATCTGTGTGAAAGCTGCGGAAAAGTGGCCGCCAAATACGAAGCTCGTTTGACGAAGAAAGGTAAAAACGTCTTGGTTTGCCAATCTTGTTTGAAAAAGCTGAATGACGAACCAGACACATTAAGCCATCCGCTCGACTTGGATCACCAAGACGGGGAATCTTCGTTTCAGTTGTGAATCTACGAAAAAAGCAGCTTCTCTCCTATGAGGGAAGCTGCTTTTGGTTAATAGATCGGTGTCCAACCTTCTTTGGTTTTAAAGATGCGCACCGCCACCACTTTCCGATCTGCCATCAACGTAAAATAATGGCGGGTGTTTTCCGGCACCGAAATCAGATCGCCCGGTTCCAGCTCTACATCGAAATACCGGCCATCCTGCCCCTTAATCGCAAAAATGCCGTGGCCGCTCACAATAAACCGCACTTCATCATCGGTGTGGTGATGTTCGGCTTTGAAGTTTTCCAATAGCTGATCCAAGTTGGGGGTGGTGTTGGACAAAGAAATCACATCCTCAGTCACATAGCCCCGCCGTGCCGACAAATCATCAATCTCCTTTCGGAACGTTTGGATGATCTCCGCTTTCTCTTCCTCGTCCAAATTGTATTTTTCACTGAGCCGCGCGGGCAGCTTCGTAATGTCCCATTTTTCATAAATGATGCCTTGGCTGTTCAAATATGCGCTCACCTCATCGGGGTGGCTCACTCTCTGATCGTTGTCATGAAAACGCAATTCTGCCATGATCCATTCCTCCTATGCGTGAGCCGCAGTCGCGGGGGAAGCCGTCCACCGCGGTTGCAACATCAACATTTTTAAATGGTAAGAAAACAGAAATTCCAATGCTTCCAAATGTTTCTTCGCTTCAAATCCGTCTTTGCCCCACACGGTGACGCCATGGTTGCGAATCAACACCGCTTTGGTGTTGGTTTCGATCACCCCAGCCACTTCTTTGGCCAACGTGGGAAGGTCGGCGAAATTCTCCACAATCGGTACGGTGATCTCGCCATCCTCTTCCCAGATACCAAACGCCTTGATCAGTTCCTGATTGCGAAAAGTGACAAACCCTTGCTCTGCATACAGCTCAGACACCACATTGTTGTCTACCGTATGCACATGCAAACAACACCCCGCGGTCGTGTTGCGGTACACCTCCAGATGGATACAGGTTTCCGCGGACGCCTTTAATCCGGTGTCTTCCACCACCCTTCCCTCGCCATCGACTAGCAGGAAATCTTCCATCGTCCGTTTGCGTTTGTCTTTGCCACTGGCGCTGACTAGAAATAGCAGCGGATCGTCGTTCACCTTGATCGACAGATTACCGCTGGTTCCAGGAAACCAGTCCCGGCCGGCCAACTCTTCTTTGATTTCAGCCAACTCCTGCCATTTTCGGGCCACTACACTCATGCGACAACCCCCTTTTGCTCAAGGGATGAGATGATATCGTAAAACGTGTTAAATGGTGTGTGGGCAATTGCCAACTCTTCACATTTCTTTACTAGGAAATCGCGTGCAAACACCTCATCTGCCTGTTTGGCCGCGGCTAGATCAGTGATGGAATCGCCGATGACGATGCGATGGTACCGCTCTTTGGGATACTGTTTCAGAATGGCCGGTTTGCACAAGCCGCAATCATTTTGGCAGCTTTCATCACAGGCGTGGGGCCACAAGATGCGGATCGTCTCCCCGCTGAAGTCACTGCCATTGCAGTAAATGTTGGCCTGATCTACAAGCCCTTCCAGCATGGGATGGACAAAGAAATCAATGCCTCCGCTGACAATGTACAGCGGAATACCATGGTCTTGGGCAAAACGGACAAACTCGGGGAATCCACTGCGCAGGCGGGCATGTTCCAGCACGAACCGCACGATGTCCTCTTTCAAGGAAGAGGGCAACATGGCAAACATTTGCCCCACGCCTGAACGGATCGACCGGCGCTGGGCAAGCACATCCTCCTTGATCGCCTCCCAACCGGGCGGATTAAACTTTTTCATGATAGCGATGATATTGTCTGTCTCTGTCACTGTGCCATCGAAATCGCAAAACAAGATCGGTTGCCTGCTCATGACCGCCCCGCTCCTCCCCACAAAGTTAGCGCCTTGGCCAGCTCCGGCCGGGCATCGTCTACGTCACTCAGTTCTCCACCAGCCAACACCACTTCAATCGCTTGCTGAAACGCGCGGCCGCCGCCCACTGCTCCGTCAGGGTGACCATGTACGCCGCCTCCCGCGTTGATGACACAATCTATGCCGAAATCCCGCACCAGCGCAGGTACCAATCCCGGATGAATCCCGGCAGAAGGAACAGGGAACGCCCGGCGGTGGATATCCGATTCCGCCAACAAATGCTCTTTAATCGCCAACGCATCCTGCTGAGGGATCGCAACGCTTCCGTAAGGGGATGGGAACAAGACCAAGTCGGCCCCGGCCATACGCAAGAGCTTGCCCAACAAAAGCGCCCGGTCTATACCATAACGGGATGAAGCGGTAAACGCGCCAGAAACGGCGGGATGAGCCATGATCGGCACCGTGATTTCCTCGTCTTCCGCCAGTTCAGTGAGCACATCCAGCCCATAGGCAAACACGTTAAACAACAGGGCATCAGCCCCCCATGCAACCGCCCGCTTCGCTTTTTCCTTCAATTCGGATGTGCGTCCGGTCAGATTCACCGCGTACAAGGTTTTGTGCCCTGTTTCCGCCTCTGTGGCGCCAAGCACTTCCTTGGCCGCGCGAATCCGCTCTTTAAAAGGGGTCAGGGGGTTGTCGAACAATATCTCATCATCTTTGACTAAGTCGATGCCTCCTAGGACTTGCTCGCGCAACTGCTGTTGGAAATAGGACAGATCCCGGCCCAACATGGCCTTGAAGATGCTCATCACCAACGGCCTGCCCGTCACGCCGAGCGTTTCCCTAATGCCGTCAATGCCATATCGCGGTCCTGGAAAGGCGCTTGCCACCTCCGGGGAGAAGGTGAGATCCACCAATTTGATTTCACTGTCAAGCGAGAGCTTGCCAAATACCGTGGTCAAGATCGCTGGCAGGTCTAAGGAGAAATTGGCCGCAGGATATTTGATTCGAATCAGCCCTTTTGTGCCCTCGCCGTCAGTCGGGAGCAGGGCCACTTCCACCACTTCTCCCTTATGTCGCTCCAATTGAGCCTGTTCAATCGTCGGCAAGTTGGTCCACGAACCGACCGTAAGCCCCAGTGCGATGCTCTCCGCTTTTTTGTGCAAGTCGGCTTTTTGCTCATGCACAAGATATGTCGCCACCACATGACCCATACCATTCACTCCTCACAAATAAAAAAACCCTTCGCGAGGAAGGGATGATCCACAGACTCCACTTCCTCCCATCTCTCAGCTGATTTCGCTGCAAGAATTAGCACCGTGCCTTCGTGGTTATGGACCACGGCTCCCTGATCTTATCGGGCGCCCCATCTCGCGATGGCATTACGGTCGGTTGCTGGGCTTCATCGGGCTCGTCCCTCCGCCGGCTCTTGATGAGAGAAATAACATAATTCCGTTTCAATTTTCAATTTTCCCCGTCATTATCACATAACCATTCGCCTATGTCAATCCGTTTTTCGCAGGGCAACACAACGCCAGCCGGTCAGCAGCCTCAATCAAGCGCTTCTCGCTGTCCAGCATGCCCACCCGCACATAGCCATCCCCCGCCTGTCCGAAGCCCAGCCCAGGAGCGACGGCGACATGGGCGCGTTCCAACAGCAAGTTAGCAAACGACAGCGAGGTATGCCCCTCCGGCACCGGAAGCCAACAGAAAAAGGAGCCGGCCGGTTTTTCCACCTGCCATCCGTGCTCGCGCAACCGGTCGATAAAAGCATCGCGACGTCTTTCATATGTGGTCACCAATTCGCGCACACAATCCTGCGAACCCGTCAGCGCGGTCGCCGCTGCCTGCTGGATGGCGCCAAACAGGCTGACATAAAAATGGTCTTGTAGCAACTGAATGCTCTCAATCACCTGCTCATTTCCTACCGCAAATCCAATGCGCCAACCGGCCATGTTGTAGGTTTTGCTCATCGTGTAAATCTCAATGCCTACCTCTTTGGCACCCGGCGTCTCTAAAAAGCTCATCGGCTTCGATCCGTCGAAACCGATTGCGGCGTACGCGAAATCATGAACGACCAGCACATCGTGCCGCTCAGCCCGATTCACCACTTCGGCGAAAAATTCAGCGTTGGCGACGGCGCCTGTCGGGTTGTTGGGATAATTGAGAAACATCAGCTTCGCCTTGTCCCACACTTGCTCATCAATGGCTGCAAAATCAGGCAAAAACCGATTTTCAGCCAACAACGGCATGAGCGCCATCTCAGCGCCAGCCATGGCAATCCCCGACCAATAATCGGGATAGCCCGGATCGGGCACCAATGCGACATCGCCGGGGTTGAGATAACATTGCGAGATCTCCACCAGCCCTGCTTTGCCACCGAACAGCACCGCCACTTCCGTTTCGGGATTTAGCTTCACCCCGTACTCCCGTAAGTAAAATTGCGCGACCGCCTCCTTGAGGAACGCGTGGCCTCGAAACGGCGGATATTTGTGATGTTGCGGATTATCGGCAGCCCGCTTTAACGCATCCACGATATGCGGGGGAGTCGGCAAATCAGGATTGCCTTGACCCAGATTGATCACGTCATGCCCTTGCGCCTGCAGACGGCCGACTTGACCAACCAAGCGGGCGAAAAATTGCTCCGGCAAGCGATCCAACGCTTCCGCACGTTGAAATTTGCTCAAGATTCTCACATCCACTCTCTGGGAAATGTTCTTGAAATTCTAATCAGTTATGTTATATCGTTGTGGGGAATCTGTCAAAGTCTTTTTTGGGAGGATGCATCTCCTATGAAATGGAAATGTTCTGTGATCCAAATGGATATCGCCTTCGGGCAACCGGAACGAAACATGGCCGTGGCTGAACAAAAAATTGCCGCCGCGGCCGCCGACAAGCCGGATGTGATCATTTTGCCGGAATTGTGGACCACTGGTTATGATTTGACCCGTTTGGATGAGATCGCTGATCCGATGGCAATGAAGACAAAAGCGTTCATATCCAAGCTCGCTCGGCAACACGGCGTGCACATCATTGCCGGTTCAGTCGCCGAACGACAAGGAGACGGCACCTGGAACACACTCATCGCCTTTGACCGCCGTGGTAAACAAGTGGGTGAATACCGCAAAGTGCACCTCTTTCGCCTGATGAACGAAGAGAAATACCTACAGCCCGGCGAACAAATGGGTTCCTTCGCGCTAGATGGCATTCCTTGCGCTGGGGTCATCTGTTATGACATTCGCTTTCCCGAATGGATCAGAAAACATGTCGTCGCTGGGGCACAGGTGCTGTTCGTCGTCGCTGAATGGCCGATGCCACGGCTTGCCCATTGGCGCCATCTGCTCATCACCCGGGCAATCGAAAATCAATGTTACGTCATCGCGTGCAACCGTGTGGGGAGTGATCCCGACAATACCTTTGCCGGCCATTCGCTCATCATCGACCCCTGGGGAGAGATCGTGGCCGAAGCAGGCCCTGTTGAAGAAACCCTGCTGGCGGAGATCGATCTTGCGCAGGTTCTACAAATCCGCAAGCGCATCCCCATTTTCAGCGACCGACGCCCAGAATTATATTAAAACACCTTCCCTACAGAATGGACTTTCAGAAGACAATCTAAAGAATTGCCAAATGAAACTAATCGCATCCGAAATGAATGAATATGATTGACAATGATCTGCGTGAAAGTGTATTATTCCCTTATCAATCTAAAGACAACGGCATATGGAAGTAGTCTCTTATCCAGAGCAGGTGGAGGGAAATGGCCCGATGAAGCCCAGCAACCGACCGTAATACCATCGTGAGATGGGGCGCCCGTCAACAGGAGGGAGCCGTGGTGTCAAACCACGCAAGGCACGGTGCTAATTCCAGCAAAACATCCCGTTTTGCGAGATAAGAGGCTTGGAGCGAATGATCCGAGCCTCTGATAGGAAGAGGCTCTTTTTATATGCCCAAAGGAGGACTTCCAATGGGCGGGCACGCAAATGCAGGATATCATCCCTTGACAACGGAAACAGTGGTTCAAGTCGTCGCGCCGTTAAACCATTTTGCTGATGTGAATCAATTGGAGATAAAAGAAATCGGGGACGGGAACTTAAACTACGTCTTTCATGTGGTAGAACCAGCTACAGGCAAGTCTTTGATCGTCAAGCAAGCCTTGCCCTACGCCAAAGTCGTCGGCGAAAGCTGGCCGCTGACCTTAGACCGTGCCCGGATTGAGAGCGAGGCGCTGCGCAGGGCAGCGGAGTACGTGCCGGCTCTTGTCCCCAAAGTGCACCATACCGACGAGCGCTTGGCTTGCACAGTCATGGAGGACCTCTCCGATCATGTGATCCTCCGCAAAGGCTTGATACAAGGGCAGGTCTACCCTAAGCTAGCCGAGCACATCGCTACTTTCTTGGCGCAAACGCTGTTTCACACCAGCGATTTCTTCCTTAGTCCCTTGGACAAAAAAGAACAGGTGCGGGCGTTTATCAATCCGGAATTGTGCAAAATCACCGAGGACTTGGTGTTCACCGATCCTTTCTTCAATCACGAAACCAACGATTTCCCAGAAGCATTGCAATCTTCTGTCGAAGCGCTGTGGAACGATCTGGAACTGAAACGGGAAACCGCGAAGTTGAAACATGCATTCCTAACCCGAGCCGAAGCACTGGTGCATGGGGATTTGCACACCGGCAGCATCTTCGTCACCGCCGATTCGACCAAAGTGATCGATCCCGAATTCGCCTATTATGGCCCCATCGCTTTCGACATCGGGCAATTCTTCGCCAATCTCGCGCTCAATTATCTCTCGCACTTCCACCACAGCCCGGACCCGCAACAACGGCGGACGTTCCAAGAATATCTGCTGGAAGTGATCGAAGAAACCTGGGCGCGGTTTAAAGAGCAATTCAGCCAGCTCTGGCAGACCAAAGGGCAAGATGTCTATATGCAGGTAGCCGGCGTAGAAGACGATTTCTTCGAGCGCTTGTTGGAAGATACCATCGGCTTTGCAGGTTGTGAAGTGATCCGCCGCACCATCGGGTTGGCCCATGTGGCTGATCTTGACTCCATCTCCGACGAGGAAACGCAATTGCGCTTGAAGGACAAAGCGCTCACCTTGGGAAGCGTTTTGATCAAGCAACGCCGGCAATTGACGCGGATCACTCACTTGTCCGAGACGATCAGGGGGGTTGCCCATGCTTAGATCGATTGCGTACCACGGCGATCATGTGCGGATATTGGATCAGCAGCGCCTTCCTCATGATACCGTGTATGTTCATTGCACGACGACCGCGGAGGTATGGGAATGCATCAAGGCGTTGAAAGTGCGGGGGGCGCCGGCCATCGGCATGGCCGCCGCTTTCGCTCTCGCTGTGTGGGCCAACCGCGCATCAACAACCAATTTGACTGACTTCTTGGCATCGTTGCGGCGGGAGCGAGATTATCTGGCTTCGTCCCGTCCCACGGCGGTCAATCTGTTCTGGGCGCTGGATCGGGTCGTCGCCAGAGCGGCAACGGCTACCAACGTGACCGAAGCCCGGCAACTGATAGAAAACGAAGCGCTCGCCATTCAAAAAGAGGACGAGGATGTGTGCAGACGCATCGGCGAACACGCTTTGTCGCTTATGAACGATGGGGATACCATTCTCACCATCTGCAATGCAGGGGCGATTGCCACCGCCCGTTACGGCACGGCCCTAGCCCCACTTTATCTAGCTAAAGAACGCGGTATCCACTTGTCGGCTTACGCTTGTGAAACGCGTCCCCTGTTGCAAGGCAGCCGCCTGACCGTGTGGGAATTGCAACAAGCGGGAGTCGATGTCACCCTGATCAGCGACAACATGGCCGCCCACACGCTGGCCACCAAACCGATCTCCGCTGTCATCGTCGGTTGCGACCGCGTGGCGGCCAACGGGGATACCGCCAACAAAATCGGCACACTGGGGTTGGCGATTCTGGCCAAAGAATTTGGTGTTCCGTTTTATGTCGCCGCTCCCTTGTCCACAATCGACCTCGAGACGGCGACAGGGGACGCCATCCCGATTGAAGAACGCGCACCTGAAGAGATCACCCATTTTCACGGCCATCCGGTCGCTCCCAGCGGCACCAATGTGTTCAATCCGGCTTTTGATGTAACACCGCACCGCTACATCAGCGCCATCATCACAGAAAAAGGGATCGTGCGCGACAACTATCAGGAAGCTTTGGCCGGGTTAAAACAATCTGAACCCGCCTTGAAATAACCAATCCCCCCAGCGCCCCTGGGGGGATTTATGTTTTAGCGGTGTGGTGAACTTATCCCTTTGACCCGATGAACCTCCGCGCATTCTCAATGAGCGCCAGTCGCAACGGTTCGCGCTCCTCACCGCGGAGTACGGCCAGTTCGTCCAATACCCGTTCCAGCATGCGAGGATGGGTACGCATTCCCGCCCAAGGCCCGTCATGCGGCCAAGGCCCATCCGTTTCAAGCAATATGAGGTGGCGTGGATAGGCAGCCGCGATTTTCCGCGTTTCTTCCTTATACAATAGATCCGGTGTGAAAGAAACGTAGATTCCCCGCTCCGCCAGTTGGCACAAAGTGTTTTCGTCGGTCTTCAGCCAGTGAAACTGAACGCGGGGAAGCGAATAGCGGTCAAGATAAGACAAAATCGTCCGCACATCTTCCCTCACCCCGTGCAAAACAACTGGTTTGTGCAAGCGTTCAGCCAAGCGAAGCCATTGGTCTAGCGCCGCCAGATATGGAGACTCATTCCAGTCCTTCCCCTGGGCAAGTCGTTCCCGCCGCAGATAATAAGGCAGGCCGATTTCCCCAATGGCGTCGATCTCCTGCTGTTTCGCCTCAATCCAAGCCATGAAAGCTTCCTGCTCCGTCATAGGTTGCTCAGGGTGGAAACCGCAAGCGGCATACACTTTTTCTGGACATCGCTTTTTCAAAGCCAAGGTTCGGCGCGAGGAGGCATGATCCATGGACACAGCGATCATACCCACAAGAGAGGAATCGGCGCACATGGTAGCTATTTCATCGTCATCATACTTTTCAAGGTGGATATGAGCGTCAAACAACATTGCTTTGGCTCCTTTGGGTTGTCTCTGTCAAGGCCGCATCGCGAAAACACCCCTTGGCGGGAAACCAAGGGATGTTTTGCCGTGCGCTTAAAAATCGAAGTTGTCTGGGTCGGGACCGAAGCGATGGTGTTTGTCCAAGGCATCGATGCGCGCCATATCCTCCGCGCTCAATTCAAAGTCAAACACATCGGCGTTTGCTTTAATCCGGTCGGGGTTAACCGATTTCGGAATGGTGACCACGCCATGTTGCAAATCCCAGCGCAACACAATTTGAGCAGGGGTTTTGCCGTATTTCTCCGCCAATTCTTGCAGGAGCGGGACACGGAACACCTCCCCTTGCATTAACGGGCTCCACGCCTCCAACTGGATGCCTGCCTGTTTGCAGAAAGCCCGCAACTCCGTTTGCACCAAGTACGGATGAAACTCAACTTGGTTCACCATCGGCTTCACTTCGCAATCAGCCATCAAATCTTCCAGATGGTGAACTTGGAAGTTGCTCACTCCAATCGCTCGCACTTTCCCGTCTTTGTACAATTTCTCCAACGCTTTCCATGTCTCTTTGTACTTTCCTTTCACCGGCCAATGAATCAAATACAAGTCAACATATTCTAGTCCCAACTTGGTTCGGCTCTCTTCAAACGCTTGTAGCGTGGACTCATACCCTTGGTCGGCATTCCACACCTTCGTGGTGATAAACAACTCTTCACGGGGAACCCCTGCCGCTTTGATCGCCGCACCGACACCAGCTTCATTTTGGTACACCGCGGCGGTGTCGATGCTGCGGTAACCCGCTGCGATTGCGGACTTAACCGCATTTTCTACTTCTTCTCCCTCTTTTACTTTCCATACGCCAAGGCCGAACCAAGGCATTTTCACTCCATTATGTAACACGGTCGCATCAGATAAATGTTTCATCAGCAAAACCCCCCGTTTCAGATTCCTCTGCGAAGGGAGAACCCCTCTAATACCATTTAAACATAAGGTACTGGAAAAAATAAAGTTTCCAAACACACATTCTAATTATTAATGCTTTTTGTTCATCCTTGCATTGACAGTCCCTCTTATCTTTCCTATAATTGCTTTAACACTTTTTAGCTTATACGCTTTTTAGCGCTAAAGTATTTTGGGAGAGGAAAGATTATGAACATACCCGCTCATTTACAACCTTATGTTGCCAAGCAGCAGTACCAACGTTACACTCCAGTCAACCAGGCTGTTTGGCGATATGTGATGAGACAAAACCGCCACTTTTTTCAGCATACCGCCCACCAAGCCTATGTGAGTGGCTTACAAAAAACCGGCATTGATATAGAACAAATCCCCAGCGTTGAGAAAATGAATGCCTGTTTGAAACCGTTTGGTTGGGGAGCCGTTCCCATCAACGGCTTGATTCCCGGTGTGGCCTTTTTTGACTTCCAAGCTCGTGGCCTGTTGCCGATCGCCACAGAGATCCGCACGCTGGAACACATCCAGTACACACCGGCTCCTGATATTATCCACGAATCGGCGGGCCATGCGCCGATCCTGTCCGATGAAAAATATGCCGACTATGTCAAACGGTTTGGGCGAATCGGGGCCAAGGCATTGGCGAACCGAGAAGAACATGAGGTGTTTGAAGCGACGCGGCACTTGACAATCGTGATGGAAGATCCTCACTCCACCCCTGACATGATCGCTGACGCGGAACAGGCATTGCAAGAGAAGATCGCCGCGGCGACAGAGGTTTCCGAAGCGACCCAAATCGGTCGCCTGTACTGGTGGACAGTGGAATACGGCTTGATCGGCGACTTAAAAAATCCCAAAATCTACGGCGCCGGACTGTTGTCCTCCATCGGCGAAGGCCAGTCCTGCCTCTCCCCGGAAGTGACCAAGCTGCCTTTTTCTCTAGAGGCATGTATCCAAACGGATTACGATGTCACCAAACCACAACCGCAGCTGTTTGTCTGTCGGGATTTCGATGAACTAAGCGAAGCCGTCGAGCGTTTCGCTGATCGGATGGCCTTTCGAGTTGGGGGCACAGCCAGCTTGCAAAAAGCAGTGCGCTCCGCCCATCTAGCCACCGCCGAATTTAATTCAGGCCTGCAAGTAAGCGGCGTCTTTACTGAACTGATCTACGACGAACAGGGAGAAGCGATCTACTTGCGCACTGCCGGACCAACCGCACTTTCCTTTGAAGGGCGCACCTTGCCCGGCCATGGAAAAGCGACGCACTGCGACGGCTTCGGCGCACCGATTGGCCACGTGCGCGATCTGCCCTGTCCGTTGGAAGAGATGACTTCTGACCGCTGGGCCGACGACGGGTGGTCGCTTGGCACTGAGCTGGAGCTTCATTACACCAGCGGCATTAAGCTCAAAGGCATCCTAAAAGACGCCGTCTTCCGCAACGGCCGCCTGATTCTGCTGTCATTTGAGCAATGTTCCGTCATGCGCGGCGACCATCTCTTATTCCATCCCGATTGGGGAACTTACGATTTGGCTATCGGTAGCCGCATCACGTCCGTATACGCTGGCGCGGCTGATCCAGAAACCTATTTTGCCGATGAAGTGAGCGCTGCCATCGAAGTAGAAGACGATCCTGCCCCCGCCTTGTCTACTTTGGACCACCTCTATCAAGCGGTGCGCGAAGTTCGCGAAGGACAGCGGGACATCCATTCCTTAAACAACATCATGGAGATGCTGGATCACCACTATCCCGAAGATTGGTTGTTGCGTCTGGAGATATTGGAGATCGTATCCGAGCACCAGATCAAACCTTGGGTCACCCGCTTGCGGGGACAACTGGACGCCTTGCGGGAAGCCAATCCCGCCCTGGATTCGCTGATTCAAAATGGCATCACCTTGATCGATTGCCCGGTGTTGTCAAAGCGATAACCCTCTTTCTTAACCCGCCCACCGGTCATCTGGGCGGGTTCTTTTTTTGTCTGGTCGCATTTCGCATTCGAGATTGCCCCCGTCCTGCTTTTGTGGTTAGCTAGGAGAAAAAGCATGACAACGCGATGGGAGTGGCAATGGATTATGGCACATGTAATGAAACAACTCTCCCGCCTGATTATTCCTTTTGCTTATGAAGCCGCCGAAGAAACGCTGGCCCTAGGGCACAGCAAATGGTGGGAGCCGAAAGACTTACATATGAATCGTCTGTTCACCCATATTGAAAAATTGGTATCTACTGAATCATATCCATTCGTAATCGGCAAGCGTTACCACCTCACGAAAGAGGGGCGCCAAACGCATGGACTGCCGCCCGGAACGAATCATCAGTTGACGTTCGCCGGTGGATTCATGCCAGACATCCGACTCACCATTAACCAGGTGGAATGCACCTTGTTTGAGAGCAATGTCGGTTTTTTGACTTTGGACATCCATTACCCCAAACAGACCGACATCCGCCGGCTGATCGAAGCCAACCACCAATTAAAAAAGTTGTACAACAGCAAAATGCGCCTCACCTATCTGCTGAAGGGGAAACAAGTGGAACTTCACCTGCGCGAACTGACCCAACAACTGCTCGCTCCCCTGAAAGTGACCACCTTTTTTGAAGCGAGCCACTTGAATGCCCCGTTTCAAGCACTGGTCTTCCAATCCTATTTGTTGGATGAACCATTGTCGGAAGAGGAAGTTGGACCGCTTCTGTTTTGGATGCGTCGCACCTATACCGACAGTTACAGCCCGAACAAGCAGGATGAGCATCCTCATGGCAATCCCGAAGTTTTGCAATTGTACGCCAACAGCTACTGGGGCATCTCGTTGGAGGGTTGCGCCAATCTGGCCTTTATCGGCAACCATCCTCAGAACGAAAAATATTTCAAGATGAATTACCTGCCCCATGTGAAATCTACTTACTTTTATCTCTATCTGCTAAGCCTGCACCAACGTTACGCCTTATTGCACTTCTCCATGCTGGCTTCCGAATCGCTGCTCAGCGGTACCGGTACAACCGACCACAACTTGTCATTACACCAACGGATGGAACAGTATCTGCAAGACGCCCGGCTCATCACTGAGTTGAAAGAAAAAATCATCTTGTTCAAATTGCGGTCGGTCTTCAAGCAAGTGTCTAATACCTCCCACCACACGGCCGTGTATAACCTTTTTCAGACCAATCTACACATTGACCAGTTGCTGGGCGAACTGCATTTTGAACTGGATTCTCTGTCGCAGATGGTTCAATTGAAGGAACAAAAGCGAAGCCAATTGCAAGAGGAAGCGGCCAAGCAAGAAAAAGAGCGTGAAGAAGACTTGAAAACGCGTTTCAACACATGGGTGGTTGTGCTATCCTTCGCCTTTGTCCTCGTTTCAACCATCGCTGACGGTTTGAGCATCTTTGAGAAATTTGCTGGCTCCGGCCTGCCCACCGTCGGTAGCGCAGAGTTTGTCTGGTTTTGCCTCCTGTTCCTCCTCATTCCCGCCACCGCCTTGGGCTTTGTCGCGTGGTTCTTGGTACGGCTGATGAAAAAAAGCAAGCGAACCTGAGCGTTCGTTTGCTTTTGACTTATAAATGCCACTCTTCTCAATCTCTTCCAAATTTCACAAAAGGTTGGCAGGAAATATTTCCATATGCGCGAAAATAAAATATCTAATTCTGTATCAGATTCATTTCTGACTCAAGTATAGTCCTTATCCCGTCCCCAACAAATACTACTTGACTATTTGTTGAATAAACTTTCACAATTCGATCTTTTCTTTATCTATTATGTATAATAAAGTAGTCTTATTTTGCTATTTATTACAATACCTTTTCCAGGAATGTTTGCAACTCATTCACAAAAAAGGGACGGCACGATTTCATCCCAGAAAGGTGATAGCAGTGGAAGGAAAACAGCTCGGCGGGAGGTATGAGATTCTCCATCTCTTGGGCGAAGGCGGGATGGCTGTCGTATACAAGGCCAAGGATCATCACCTCAACCGCGATGTGGCAATTAAAATCATGAATCAAAAGCTTCACGAAGGCGAACCCGCGATTAAGCGATTTATTCGCGAAGCTCAGACAGCAGGGAAGTTTTCCCATCCGAACATCGTCAATGTATTCGACATCGGCAACGAAGACGACTTATACTACATGGTCATGGAGCTGATCGAAGGACCCACCCTCGGCGATCTGATTGAAGAACGAGGCCCCCTGCCCGCCAAGGAAGCGATTTCCATCGTGATGCAAATTTGCGACGGCTTGGCTCACGCCCACAAGCATGGGATTATCCACCGGGACATCAAGCCGCACAACATCATGGCGACGGCCGACGGAACCTACAAGATCACCGACTTTGGGATTTCTCGTTTGCTAAGTGCGGCAACGCAATATACAAAAACGGGCACCGTGATGGGTTCGGTGCATTATTTCTCGCCGGAGCAGGCTTGCGGGCAAGAGCTCAACTACTCCTCAGACTTGTACTCGCTAGGGATCGTCCTGTATGAGTTGGTCACAGGTGACGTTCCCTTTGATGCAGACCAATCGGTGGCCATCGCCCTGAAACACCTGCAACATCCCGTACCCGACCCGCGCGGCAAAAACCAAGCCTTGCCGGCGGCGTTATGCGATATCATCTACAAAGCACTGGCGAAAAAACCGGAAGACCGCTACCAATCAGCGGAAGAATTCAAGCAAGCCCTGCAACAAGCCTTGTCCGCCCCGACACGCGCGCTGGCGCTTCCGATCAACAGGGGAGAAAGCGCTGAAGCCCAACCGCCGGTTTCGGTGACGGTGGTCGGAGCCAAACCGAGCAAATTTTTCCGGTTTGCTATGATGGGAATCATCCCCCTTTTCCTCATCTTAGGCTTTGTCTATTTCAACGTAAGCGGCGAAAAAGCGCTCCAAAAGCCGCAAACTGGGCAGGTGACTCCTCCTGAACCCAAAGAGCAGGCATTGCAAAACGTCAAGCCCGAAGCGACGACATGGAAGGAAAAAACCAGTGGCCGCAAGGAGCAAAATAAGCAAACAGAGGTCGACGAGCCTGCACCTGTCCAGCAGAACCCCGATAACGACCCTGTGAAAGAAGAACCCGCAAACGAAGGCCCTCACGGTCAAGAGCCCGGCCAAGAGAAGCCACAACTGCCACAAGAGCCGGCGCCAGTTACATACGAGGTCATTGTCGATCGGTTCGCGGATCAGGCTCAAGCCGATGAATGCGTCAAATCGTTGAATAGCAAGGGTATTCCGGCCCATTATTACGAAAAGAACGGCGATGCGGGCACCGTCTATGTGGTCTCGGCCGGCGAATTTGACGATGAGGAACTGGCTAACGCCCGCGCAGAAGATGTAAGAAACGCTGGATACCCCAACACGAAAGTAACCAAGAGGAGTTAATATTTCCTATACTATTCATAAAATGAATAATATTATATAATAACCCTGACTACTTTTCATTTAACATCTCTGTATAAGGGGAAGGTAAGATGAACGTTATCCAAAATTGGTCCAATATCAGCGAAGGAGACGCATTGGTGTTCAACGGCCAGGTCGAAGCTGGCAAAGCAATCAAGGTTTGGATCCCAGGCGTGGCGCCCTGCATCAACTATGTCTATGATGTCACCGTTGAAAGGGTCGGCGGTGGAAAAATCACCAAAACGCTGACCAAGACAGCAAATGCCGTCACATTCACCAACATGATCGCTGGTGATTACCGGTTCTATATCCGTAGCATGAACAGTGGTAGCGTGTTCACTATGTACCAAATCACCTACAACTACTAGGGTGTGTCAGATACATAGGCCCGCGACTGTACCCTTGTTTCCCATTCGCTTCACACATATTGAGACGCTCATTGGGAAAGGGATGCCGCCTCTTCTACCGGCCAACTTGTTTCGCCAGACATGCGCTCACCTTCTCCCAGAACCAGGGTATAACGGAACATCTGCAAACCTAAATCGAACCGTTCTCTCACGGTTCGATTATTTTTTTGTTTAAAAAAATCGGGGATAAAAGCGGTTTCATGCAGATTTATCCATGCTTCGTGAATATACTTCCATATCCTTCTGTTGACTAACCGGTAGATAATCATTTAAAATCTGTGATGAGAAAAGATTATGTTTTTGTATAAAATTTTTTAAAATTCTTTTCCCGAGTGCAGTAGCAAACAACTCTGGAAAATGAAACATTCTTTCTTTTTTTGTACCTAAATTCAATCAATTCACGGAATATAAACACCTAGAGCCGCAGATCAGATGCATTGATTGATGATTGGAGATGAAACAAACATTTACAACTGCAAGTATCCTTGTTTTTTTTAGATATTTTGTTTCCATTATTTGCTTTAATTCGCGAGTCTATCACACATTATTCTGTGTGATTAGATAAATTCTTTTTACATTAAAGATCATACTAATCTTATCATGCATCGATAGTTGAAGGAGGACTACTAATGAACACAGCTACGAAGCTGGATTCATCTGGCTCGCCGCAAGCGGCTCGTAAGAAACACCCACCTGGACTATACCTGCTCTTTTTCACAGAGATGTGGGAGCGATTCAGTTATTATGGCATGCGCGGCCTATTAATCCTTTATTTGACAAAAACATTTATCAGCGGTGGACTGGGATTTAGTGAAGCGGTCGCCGCTAGCATCTACGGATTCTTCACCGGCGCGGTGTACTTCACTCCGCTCATCGGCGGCTGGCTGACCGACCGTTTCATCGGCAAACGCTTGGCCATCACCATCGGCGGGGTTACGATGGCGTTGGGTAACCTGGCTTTGTTCGCATCACAAACAAAAGCCGCCCTGTTTCTGGGCTTGGGCTTGCTCATAATCGGAAACGGCTTTTTCAAGCCAAACATCTCCACCTTGGTTGGGGAATTGTATGATGAAAAAGATGAGCGCCGTGACGCCGCCTTTACGATCTTCTACATGGGGATTAACTTAGGCGCATTTTTCGCTCCGCTCGTTTGCGGATTTTTGGCTGAAGACTTCTTCAAAACAACCGTGAACGGCGTCGAAGTATTCGGCTTCAAATATGGATTCCTGGCGGCCGCCATCGGTATGATTATTGGACAAATCATCTTTAACATGCTAGGCAACCGTTATCTTGGCGACTTGGGCAAAAAGCCAAACGTGAAAGCGGCAACCGTGGACAAGAAGCAAGTGAGCAACGCACCGCTGACCAAACAAGAAAAGAATCGAACTTGGGCCATCATCATCATTACCTGTTTTGTTGTATTTTTCTGGGCCGGGTTTGAACAAGCTGGCACGTCCCTGTCCTTGTACACGGAAAAATTCGTGGACAGAGAAGTGTTTGGTTGGACCATCCCCGTATCTTGGTTCCAATCGGTGAACCCATTGTTCATTATCTTGTTGGCGCCGCTGGTTTCGATGCTCTGGATCAAGCTGGCACGATCCAAACGCGGCGATTTGCCCGTACCGATCAAAATGGGCTTAGGCATGATCCTGTTGGGTACCGGATTTATCATCTTGGCTATCGCTGTGCTACAAACCGGTAGCGATGAGACCAACATCGTAGCCAAAGCAAACCTGCTGTTTATCGTGATGACTTATTTGTTCCACACCTTGGGCGAACTATTCCTATCGCCGATCGGCTTGTCGATGGTCAGCCGCATCGCCCCTGTCAAATTGGCATCCTTGCTGATGGGTGTATGGCTGGCAAGCACCGGTATCGCCAATATCGTCGCGGGCCAAGTAGCGGCACTCACCGCAACGCTCGGTTATTTGGAAATCTTCAGCGTGATCGGTAGCCTGGCAATCTTCTTCGGCCTTGTTCTCACGTTGGTATCCAAAAAGCTGACCCGCATGATGGCTTAATCCATCGCACTAGGGCGTGTGTGATGAATAGGTCAGCGGCTCCAAAACTATTTTCTCATTCGCTTCACTTGTGCATCGGCACTCCTCGCGAAAAGGTTTTTCCGCCGCTTCTTCCCTACCAACTTGATTTGCCAGCCACGCCCTCATCATCCCTGCTATAGCGGGGATGATTTTTTTGCATAAAAAGAGACACCAACGCGCTCCTTTTCAAAATCCTCGCATGCTGTCCTTTCATTCAGATGAACAATTCGGCGATCGTCGCTGATAAGATTGACGCCAGTGTGGAACCGTACAACAATTTCAAACCGAATTTCGCAACGACATCCCCCTGCTTCTCATGAAGTGCTTTGACAGCGCCAGTAATAATGCCAATCGAGCTGAAGTTGGCAAAGCTAACTAAGAAAACGGATACGATGCCCGCCGTGCGCGGGGAGAACTGCCCTGCAATCTTCTTGAAGTCAAGCATAGCCACAAATTCATTTGTAACCAGCTTAGTGGCCATGATGCTTCCCGCTTGGATTGCCTCCGACCACGGCACTCCCATCAACATGGCGATCGGAGCGAAAATGTATCCCAGCACCGTTTGAAATGATATAGTGAACACGGTTAAAAACAGCGCATTGATTAACTGGATCAACCCGATGTACCCAATCAGCATAGCAGCGACGATAATAGCCACTTTAAACCCATCCATAACGCTTTCACTGATGTTCTCAAACAGATTTGACTCTCGTTCATGCTCAATAGCCAAATCCTCTTCATTCTCCAAGTCATACGGGTTGATGATGTTCGCAACAATCAGTGCCGAAAAAATATTGATCACGATAGCCGTCACCACGAACCGTGGTTCAATCATCGTCATGTAGGCACCAACGATCGCTATGCTGACCGCGCTCATCGCCGAAGTGCACAGCGTATACAACCGCCGCTCGGAGACAGAACCGATCTGGTTCTTGGTCGTCAAAAAAACCTCCGACTGCCCCAAGATCGCGGATGACACTGCGATATAATTTTCCAGTTTGCCCATGCCATTGATTTTGTTTAATCCTAGCCCAACATATTTGATGATCAATGGGAGGATGCGGTAATAATTTAAGATACCAATCAAAACAGAGATGAACACGATGGGGAGCAACACATCCAAAAAGAAAGTGGATATGCCTTTATTCTCCAATCCACCAAACACAAAATCTACCCCGCTCACCCCGATGCTCATCAAGCGTTCAAATCCCCGTGAGATGGCCGATATCAAGGAGATCCCGATTTTGGTGTTCAACAAGATAAATGCGAGAGCCACTTGCACAACCAACATGGTGAGAATCGGCCTATATTTTATCCCCCTGCGGTTAAAACTGATCAACCATCCCAGTACGTACACCAACAACAACCCCGTAAACGAAAACAGAATCGACACTGCTCATTCCTCCAATAACTTGGCGCCATTTTATCGTCGGGGTTATTTTCACCAAAGAAACCCTCTCAGATTCTAAAAAAGAAGGTGATCCAAATCGGATCACCTCTTTTCAATCAGCTTCATCACTTTTGTATTCTAAAATATCCCAGGGTGGCAGTCCAAAGCCTTGCAAATCGCATCCAACGTTGATAATCGAATCGCTTTTGCCTTTCCATTTTTCAATATAGACAGATTGGCCATCGTGATTCCTACCCTCTCCGACAGTTCCGTGACACTCGTTTTAAAATAAATAATTATCGATATTAACGATATTATTATCGTTATTAAGGTGCTCTTTTAAAGAGGAACATCATAATATCTCTAGCTGGTGGCCTCTGTATGATGATACTTCCATCGCAAAGGCACCACTGCATGTCTAAAAAATCGTGCCGCACACTGTAAACTGTCTGCTACGATTGGTGCCATTCTGGCTGGCACCCGAAAATCATCCCTTGCCATATACCGAAAAATTCGATATGTTGGGAGTAGCAGGCGTGACGTTCGGTTGCACAGCTGCCCATTGGTGTGATCGATGTTCAAGAGGTTGTGAACCCCTTCACTTCAAGCACTGACCAGTCTTGTCGGCAAGCAAGCGGAAACAGGATGAACGCTTCCCGGCGGGAGGAAAGTGTTTACAGTCTAACGATATTACCCGTACTTGGATTGATGAGAATGTGATGAAAAGGAAGCCCAAGAGTTGAGAACACAGATGGGGGGCGAGTCACCGTCCTTTTTTTATTGTGTTTTCAGACTCTCTTTTCAAGGTAGAAAGTTTCTTATTTCACATTTTTGTCGTTTTCTACTGTATAATGAATATATTATTTGACCTCTTTCGATTCATTCGTGTTTTATTCTTTGTCCATCGCTTCACATTTATCTGCCTTGGAACGAAACTACTTTTAGGGGAAGATCGCAATGAGCAACATGCCGAAAAAAACAGACGTTATCTTGATTGGTGCCGGAATCATGAGCGCGACGCTGGGAGCATTGCTGAAAGCGTTAGCACCTGAATGGGAAATCAAAGTGTTTGAGAAACTCGCAAAGGCTGGAGAAGAGAGTTCCAATGAATGGAACAATGCGGGTACGGGCCATGCTGCATTGTGTGAGCTCAACTATACCTCTCAAAAGCCTGACGGTTCGATTGATGTTAGTAAAGCGATCAAAATCAATGAGCAGTTTCAGCTCTCCCTGCAATTTTGGTCTTATCTGGTAAAAAGCAATCTTATTCGCAATCCAAAGGACTTTATTATGCCCATCCCTCACATGAGCTTAGTGCAAGGGGAAAAGAATGTCGCCTTTTTGAAAAAACGGTTTGAAGCGCTTACAACCTATCATCAATTTCAAGGGATGGAATTTTCCGATGACCCCAAACAATTAAAAGAATGGATTCCGCTTGTCATGGAAGGCCGCCAATCGAAAGAACCCATCGCGGCGACGAGAATCGACTCTGGCACGGATGTCAACTTTGGCGCTTTGACACGCATGTTGTTTGAGCATTTAAAGAACAAAAACGTCGAAGTTAACTACAAGCATCGGGTAGAGAATATCAAACGCGCCGGCGACCGTTTGTGGGAAGTGAAAGTACGTAATCTGGAAAGCGGCAAAGTCGAACGCCATACCGCAAGATTTGTCTTTATCGGAGGCGGGGGCGGAAGCCTGCCACTGCTACAGAAAACCGGCATCCCTGAGTCAAAACGTATCGGGGGGTTCCCGGTAAGCGGGCTGTTCATGGTATGCAACAATCAAGAAGTGGTTGAACAGCATCATGCAAAAGTGTATGGCAAAGCAAAAGTTGGCGCTCCCCCCATGTCGGTTCCGCATCTTGACACAAGATATATCGACAACAAAAAAACCTTGTTGTTTGGACCGTTTGCCGGCTTCTCACCCAAGTTCTTAAAAACGGGTTCCTATTTTGACTTGATTGGCTCCATCAGACCGAACAACATCTTAACCATGCTGGCGGCAGGCGTAAAAGAGATGGCCTTGACAAAATACCTGATCCAGCAATTGATGTTATCGAATGAACAACGCATGCAAGAACTACGCGAGTTCATTCCTAACGCTAGAAGCGAGGATTGGGACATTATCGTGGCAGGCCAACGCGTGCAAGTAATCAAAGATACCGAGACTGGAGGCAAAGGCACTCTTCAATTTGGCACGGAAGTCGTAAGTTCTGCCGATGGTTCGATCGCCGCCTTACTCGGCGCTTCTCCAGGCGCTTCGACAGCCGTTCACGCCATGCTGGAGGTATTGCAAAAATGCTTCCCGCAACAAATGAAAGAATGGGAACCCAAGATCAAAGAAATGATTCCCTCTTATGGCATATCGCTCGTCGACAACCCAAAACTTTTCCAAGAAATTCGCACTGAAACATCGCAAACGCTTGGCCTGAGCAAAAAAGTACCGGTCTTTAGTTAGTAACATCGGGCCGCCAGAACAATAGCCTGATGGACATCGTCATACCTTCATTCACAGGCAACACCCATCTGACTAGTCAGTCCTCATGGCATGTTTTTCACAAGCAGAATCCAAAACGGCATAAAGTTAAGCGCCCTACCTCTGGTAAGGCGCTTTTCTAGTTGATCCGTTCCAACGTGGATGGGCCATAAAACCTATGCCGTTTATAAATGATGTTCCAACACTTCCTGGGCAAACACCCTCACTCCCGTTTCTTTCCCGACCGATAGTACTCATGCAACAACTTGATCAACGCCCGCTTTTCGATCCGTGACACATATGAGCGCGAGATCCCCAACGCTTTAGCAATCTCCCGTTGTGTTTTCTCTTCCTCGCCATTTAAGCCAAACCGGCAGCAGATCACTTCTTGCTCCCGTTTGTCTAAGATGTGAAGATGCGAATAGATATTATCCCGTTCAATCTTCAACTCCACGGAATCCACCACTTCATCCTTATCTGACCCCAAAATGTCAACGAATGTGATTTCATTCCCTTCCTTGTCTGTGCCAATTGGATCATGCAATGACACATCCTTGCGCGATTTCTTCAGGGACCGCAAAAACATCAAAATTTCATTTTCGACACACCGGGCTGCATAGGTGGCCAACTTGGTGCCCTTGCCTGATTGGTAAGACTCGATCGCTTTGATCAAACCGATGGTGCCGATGGAAATCAAATCTTCATTGTCTTCACCGGTGTTTTCAAACTTCTTCACAATATGCGCCACCAAACGCAGATTGTGTTCAATCAGCTTGTTTCTTGCCTCCTGATCTCCCTGGGCCAAGCGCTGCAAGCATTCTGCTTCTTCTTTTTCTGATAAGGGTTGCGGAAAGGCATTGTTTTTAATATACGAAACAAAGGCGATCATTTCTTTGATCACCATCGCCACGGCTGTGAAAAGTCCTAACAATCCACTCCACCTCCACCCGATCGTAAGCGCAGACCATACTACCTTATGACAAATTGGGCTTTTGGGTTCCTGTTCAATTCACCACTGTTATGTATATGTTTGCGGGTTATTGTCCTATCTCCCCAGGATGGCACGCCCTTGACGGGTGAAAACGATGGCATGGCGTTCTAATCGAATAAATCCTTTCTACACATCGTCAGATACCGATACAAACTAAAAGCCCCACTCCCTCCTCATCGAAAATCCTGTTTTTCCACCGCCGATGAGTGAAAGGAGTGGGGCTATTTGTTAACCACTTAAAAGAAATTTGACCTAACCTTTCGCTTATACTCTAACTAGATTCGTTATAACTGTGAAGCACTTTTCCCAAATGCTCAATAAACAACTCCTTTGAACAAAATACTTCTTCATCTAATAAGGAAACCCGAATCTCACCATCAGGAAAATGTGGATCAAAATCAAATTCATCAAAGCCACGGCCGACATTTTCTTTCAGACATTCATAAACCTCTTTTAATTCCCTTACCGTTAACATCTCTGTATCCAATCCAATTAAAACAATTCTCCAAGCAGCGGAAACATCGGGGTCTATGGGTTTAAGTTCTCTGGCAATCTCTTCAAAGCGTAAATTCTTTTTTTCTTCCATAATTGAAAACCCTCTCTTCTACTTTTACCAATCATTAGGCCCTAAGTCTGTCCAGTTAGGAGGATTCTTTCTGTCATAAGCGGGACAATGGGAAGTAATTTCTTTCGTACCATCAGCTAATTCTTTAAACCAGCCCTCTATCTCTAATTCAATGTTATTTTTCAACTTCACTATTGCTTTAAAAATGCCCCTATTCCCAAGTTGCGTTTTCAGCAGTGTTCCTTGTTCAGCATTTAGTGCTTTTTTAAAAGCCAATTCAGCTATTTGGTCTATTTCGCCTGCAGTTAGGTATTTGGGATAGATTGTTTTACCTATGCTATTTGATACTGGATTTCCCCGTATGCCTCCGTTCCCGTAAAAAGGACATCATGTTGCCCCACGCTTTTGGTCCGCACCACATGGATTGCAACAAGAAGATCACTTCACTAATTGGCTCAATCACTTTTTCATTAGGCAAAAGAGGCAATGAATATCTCGACTTATTCAATGCGCGATAATCAAGCAAAATGGCCAACCCGAAGCAAACGATCAGCATGGTTTTATAATAATGTCCCTGCCCCGTCCATTCATGAACCAACTCCAGCGCCGGAGGCAAATCTCCGTCAATGGTCGCATTATACGCCCCATGGTCAAACATCGCCCAAGCCAAGATTGCAAGTGGAATGAGGTAAACTTTTTTCCCCCATTTCGCCCGGAACCGCGCAACAAATCCAATGGTAAGCGTCACAAATCCAGTCCATACATAATGACCTGGACTAAGTACATCGCCATTGATGACATAACCAGGAAACAACACATCCCATGCCCAAACCTGCTCAGAGTTGTTAAAGAAATCTCCAATCACCCCAAAAATACTATCATCATATACACGTTCACCCCAACGGCGCACCACTTCTTCGATAAAGTCAAATCCGACGCCTGTTGCCGCGCCCACCAGCAAATAGTCAGTCACGCTGAACGATTTGGCTCGTTTGGAAAACAACAGAAACACCATCAGTGGAAGGAGTTTGGCCAGTTCTTCCACAATTGGCCCCAAGACGTCTTCACTCCAGTTATCACTGATGGACGAGCTGGCGTCTCCGCTCACCATTCCATGCACGCCCCATATAATCACGGCCGTCAACGGCCCGATAATCCAAGCTCCGATCGTAAAAAAGCGGGCATAGGTTGTCCATGTCAGCGTTTTGCTTCTGGCGATAAACCAAAACTGCCATAAAACATAATAGCTCCATATCAACTGAATCAGCGCTTTTCTTGTTTCAGGGATGAAAATCCAGCACAGAATAGAAAGCAACAAGGCCAGCCAAGAGAAAAAGACATATGTCTTGCGTACTCGACGAACCACCCGAGGATGCCTTTCCAACCAATTTCTCCATTTGCCCGCAATTAATTCCCATCGTCCCATAGCCCATCGTTGAAAAGGTTCAGCCACTAGATTTCTTCACACTCCTTACAAAGATTACAAATCCATTATAATTTTCCATCTAATATAAATAGATTGTCAATTTATTAGACGTGTTACATTTGACATTACCTACATTGTTTCCCTTGTCGCAATTTCCTAGAATCGCACGCCCTTGACGGGTGAAAACGATGGAATGGCATTCTAATTGAATAAATCCTTTCTACACATCGTCAGATACCGATACAAACTAAAAGCCCACTCCCTCCTCATCGAAATCCTGTTTTTCCACCGCCGATGAGTGAAAGGAGTGGGGCTCATTATGTTGTTCTTCTAAGAATAGTAAACGAGTTTTACACATACTTCATTAACGAATAAGTCTCTTACTGGCTACAATACTATTTATATCGTTCCAGCACCATCTGTAAATGTTCAATAAACCGTTTCTTAGAACAAAATACCTCTTCATAATCCAATAAAGAAACACGAAGTTCACCATCGGGAAAATGTGGGTCAAAATCAATTTCATTAAACCCTTTTCCGACATTTTGTTTTAAACCATCTAGCGTATCCTGTAATTCTCTTTCTGATATCATTCTTATTTGCAAACCAATCAAAACTAACTCCCAAGCAGCGGAAACATCGGGATCAGCAGGTTTTAATTCTTGGGCCAATTCATCAAACGTTTTCATCTCTTTTCTCCATCTTTAAGATAACTTAATGTAATGAGAAATAAACAGAAAATGACAATGCCAGTCGTAAATATAATCAAATCAAACCGCCTCAAAACCCTTATAAACACTGGCTTTTTCATCTCAGTTTACGAAACCTAACTTTCGTAAATCAATATGCTTCTATTTGTTAGGTCTTAGATCGCTCGGGTTATAGCCATCATTCCTATTTGGTATCTTCTAATTAAGTTTGCTACAAACCAAACACCCACCGTGCCTATGCAACCAATCCGTTCAGCAATGACGTGCCATAATCAGCGGGTCACCAGAACGGACTCCTTTGGTACAAATCCCTCCAGCGTCGCGGTAAACCACAGAATCAACCGCATCGATATCTTATTAAACAGCAATAACTCAATGTCAGCTATCAACGACACTTTAGGCATAACCAGGCTACCCCTTTCTAAGAGCACTACACTGCGGACAAAAGTTTACGCCACGCTCATCCTATTGATCCGACGATGCCGAAAACCGTTCCGCGCTTGTCTCGGCGCTGGGCACATCGACACCAGCCGCGGCGTCGATTCGCTCGCTACCAAGGGGAAGCGAAAACAGCCGCTCCATTGCCACTAGCGCTTTTTTTGCATCCACGCCAGAAGTTCGGATCGTGACGGGACCTTTAATGATGCCAGACACCAACACGCACATGCTGAGTAAGCTTTTGGCGTTGATAGAAATTTGATTCGCTTCAATTACTATATAGCAATCATATTGATCTGCCTTTTCCACAAAGCGGATCACTTCCAGTAGGCTGATTTTTGACGGGATTTGACAAGCTGTCGCATATTCCGCCATTCGGCCGCCTCCTCCCTGTTCCTACATCGCTCTGTCATCTAACATCTATTTCCAATTGTTGAAAGATTCTCTAACCGCGCGTTTTTTCCTGTCACTTCATTATGTCACAATGGTTTCAATCCACTCTATAATCATGTCATATTATATTACACAAAATACATTTCAACTTTTATTTATGTAAGATAATCTAACAAAAACAACCTGAAGCCGCCTGGTTTTATGTTAAAGTGAATATGAGGTGAGCGGCTTATGTCTTACAAAGATCGCAAAGTCATCAATATCGGAACGGTTAGCGAGATGACCGGGCTGTCCGTCAGACAGATCCGCTATTATGAAGAGCGACAATTAATCTTTCCTGAGCGGACGAAAGGCGGGACGCGAAAGTTTTCCTTTTCGGATATTGAGAAGTTGATGGATATCGCCAACCACATAGAAGACGGATTGCAGACAGTGGAGATCAAACGAATGGAAAGCCAACGGAAGCACCGCCAGCTACGGAATCAAATGATCCGGGGCCAAATCAACGCCGCATTTGGCATGCGAAAATGAAGCGCAACCCAACTTATCAGCACACGCGACCTAAAAGAAGCAGCCGGATGCCATGCTCCAGCTGCTTCTTTGGGGATTTCCTAAACACAAATATTCAAAAATCATAATTTGGTTTATAGAAAGCCAAAGGATAAATAAAGACGTTTGAGGAATGCTACCAAGATTCCTCTTTTTTCATTTTCAGCGGTAATTTCTTTTAATCGGAGATACGTCCAACTCGATTAAGCTAGGAGCCTCCCCCTTAGCAGCATTCCGATAACGGGCTCGAATAATGCCATCGGTTAGATTTTGTGCATACCCATCGGGATGAACATCAACTAATCGCGCGACAAAGTCGGTGTCTAAGGCACTTGAGCTTGCCCACAGTTTTACTTTAACCGGCCCTGTCACTTCTATGTCTTCTTCTAATACGGGAGTGGTATAAACCAATACGTCATGGCGTGATTCGATCTCTCGCTGATCCATTGCACCGCTAGGAAAATCAGGAGGCATCATGATTGATCCACCTTTCGTGATGAATCCTCTCAACCGTCAGTGGAACCATTCGCTGTTGGACACGGCACGGAACTCCGTGTACGGATCGGTTCCCGGAGTTGGCCAGGCTTGACCTCCCGCCTGATACTGTACTGGATGGGGAAGTGGTTGTCACGGATGAGCGGGCACACCCTGACTTTGAAGCTGTGATGACCCGTTTCCAGACAACGAATCCAATTAAGATCAACGCGCTGATGAAAACCCATCCTGTCCAGTTCTGTGTGTTTGATGTACTGATGATCGGCGGTCAGGACGTGACTATGCTGCCTCTTCATGAACGAAAGGCCATTTTACAAGATCGAATCAACGAGCAACCCCATCTCTCCTTAGTGCGAAGCGTACCAGGTAAACAGGCAAAGGGCTTCTTTGATCTCGTCAGCCAGCATAACCTAGAGGGCATCGTTATGAAGAAAAAGGATTCGTCCTACCAAGTGGGGAACAGATCGCATGATTGGCTCAAGGTAATCAACTATCACTACCATGAGGTGCGGTTAACTGGAGTTCGCAAAGGCGAGTTTGGTTGGCTTATCGGTCTGGAGGAAAAGGGGAACGTGCGGCCGGCGGGAATCATCGATTTTCCGGCTCCGCCTGATGCACGCAAGGCCGTTTGGTTGATGCTGGATCGAGCGAAGGTTGATGAGGATAAGGAGTTTATTTATCTGATGCCGGCAATCCGCATGAAGGTGAAGTCGAGAAGGCTAACCAAGTGAGGATTGATACGAATACCGTGTTTCAGGAGTTTATTATCTGATCATAAAACAGAGCGGATCATGTCCGCTCTGTTCTGTTTAGATTTACTCCTTACACTCACAATAGCAAAGTGCAGTTTCAATATTAATATACCTGGTAAGCACCATTGCCTCTATAATGGTACGTACTGCTCGAATCGGTAATTATGATTTCATAATCACCGCTGTTCAGACCAGTGAAGTATGCGTAAGTTCCATTGAACCGTTTTTGCACAGTACAAGGAGAACCGCCCCGTCTACATAATTTGACTCGAAGATTAGAATCATCGACCGGGCCCTTTTATTCAGTTGAAACAATGTAATCTAAGTACTTGAGATAATCGGTATCCTTCAATCGGGTTGTAACTATATTTCATAGTAGTATTGTAGAGATTACGCTTAAATTGACTTATAAATATTATATACTACCAACGTTCTTGAAGAGTTCCTTCAGCTATACAATCTTTTGCTGAACCATAACAATCCACTGTTATGCGATAAGTTCCCGTACTCGGTGTCCAATCGTTTAGGAATCTGCCGGCAGTACCAGGGCCTTTTACAGTTTGTGCAACCACATGACCGGCTGGGTCTATTACTTTAAAAATAACCGAATGGTTACTATACCTACTAACTTGCCAAAACGCTTCTAAATCACTACTGCTGCTAACATATAATCTTGCCCTTGCTTCCCCATATCCTCTTGTGAGCTCTGCCGTTGCACTATCATATCCTTTTGCACTCACCTCCGCATAAACCGAATTTACAAAAGCAGTCAAAAGCATTGACAAAGCAAAAAACAATGATAATACTTTTTTCACCACTTATTTAGCCTCCCTAAAGTTATTTCCTTGCAAGACGCTTCACTTCTTTGATGTTAAAATCAAACTGAACGTTTGGTACAATCTAATTATAATATACACACCCGAATGAACCAACAATTTTTTAGTAAATTATGATAAATTTAGCAAGAGGAGTAGTTGCTTATGAAATCTTCAACTGGCATTGAAACCAAACGAAAAATCCTTGATGCTACATTTCAGCTCATGGCCGATAAAGGATTTGACGCTGTAAGTATTGACGACATCATGACCAGCATTGGGAGAACCAAAGGGTCCTTTTATGTTCACTTTAAAAGCAAGGAAGAACTGCTGTATGAAGTGATGCGTACACGCTTGGATCGGGGTCATGATCGGATGACAGAAGAGATTCCAAAGGAATTGTCTAAAGACAACTGCAATGTTCGAGCCATTCTGGAAAAAGTGATAGCTGAAATCCATGCAAGCTCAGGAAAAGATCGCTTGACTTGGGCATTTGCTTATTATCATCTCTTAATCCATTCCCGTAAGGATGAATTTGTTCGCGTATGGTTGGAAGCTAATGCTGATCAGTGGTCAACCTTTTTAAACATCATCGTGAAAAGAGGTCAGGAGTTAGGTCAAATCCGAACGGATGTGGATACGCAAACCATCACCAATATGTTGATGGGAATTGTGGTAGGTTATGACATTCTTTTCATGGTTAAACCCCAAATTGATGTTAGCGAGGTCTATCATATTCATGATTGGATGTTTGTTAATGACCCATCCTCTAAAGATGAATAAATATCCTATTTCTCGTTCTTCAAATATGGAGAAAAGGAGAGAATGAGTGAGAAAAATTGATTTATTGAGGGGGAAGGAATAATAATGGTCAAAAAAAAGAAAAAAAGGATACAAAGAAAAGTGAAGAGGCTTTGTCTGCTTTAATTGGAGAAAAGAAAGAGGAAATGACTCAAAATTGGACCTGGTGGCAGCAGTTGATTGGTGTGGAGTTGTTAATATTATTGTTAGCACTGCTATGGTACTATTGCGTTCAAATTTATTATGAGACTAAGTTTAAGCAACTAAATATCCCTTTTGATTATATAGACTATTCCTTTAATTCTTTGATTGAACCAGGAAAATATATGTTCCAATTTATCATGATTGTCATTGCATCGATAATGAATGGTGCTAGTACTCGGACTAGGTTCATTAATATAATGGTTCCTTTTTCATTATGCTTTATTAATTCGATATATTTTACTTCTCCAATCAATGCAAATCCAGATACAAAGTTTTATACATTACTAAATACTATTATACTTGCTTCTTTCTCCTTTATTATTGCGAAGCATTACACAAAGTTTCAGTTAATGTTTGTAAAAGAAGATGTAGACCCTAGACTCTTTTGGTTTCGTATATATTTTACATCAGGAGTGGTTAGTTTGCTGATGGTTGTCCCTTTGGCAATAATGTTTTCCGGATATACAGTTACAAAGACTTCCTGGCACTATGTAATTGAACAAAATAAAGAAACGAAAGTTGTTCTTGATACATACAAAGACTATTACATTACTGCCCCTGTCAATATCAAGCGGAAAACCTTTAAACCAGAATTCGAACTCATCCCCATGCACAAAGACGACAAAGATCCACCTGTCATAGTGGTCAAAGACACCAATGAGTTAAACCAAGCAGAGAAGCAAGAAGAGAAGATCGTGCTTAAATATATGGAAATCGGTCCTTTAAAGCCCGAGAATCCTTCTGAACCTTGATCCACGTGCTATCATGGATTTAGGTGATGGAAGATGCTTTATGATGACGAACACTTCGATCTTGAAATCAAACTCAAACGCTACACCCACCTCGAAGTTCTACTCGAAGCCTTAGACCGAGATAAAAAGCACATGGATCATCTCAAAATGGCACATGTGTATCAATATCAACTCGACCACATCACCAACCTCATCTTAAAGGAAATGGCTGACCTTCGCCGTTACTTCCGTCAATCCCAGGGAGAAATCATCCAAACGGTTCAATTGGCGGGGGGAACGCATGGTGGAGTATGTATATCAGGGGTATCGGCTCAATATGAAGTTTCTCAATGAGTTCATGCGTGTGGAGTGTGGGGAGATATTAAAAGAATACATGAAGTTGAAAAGGGGTGACTATTAGAGAGTCACCCATCACTTTTTGGACGCAATAAAAAAAGGACGACTACTCGTCCCCCATCCGTTTCTTTAACTCCTGCACTTCCTTTTCAATTAGGTTCCCTTTATAAATCCAGGCGCGTGTGATGTCCGTTAACCCGGATATACTTTCTTCCATCCTTGATATCTCTCATCCAATCGTGAAAGCCGCTCGTCCTGTTTTTGATTGAGGGTGGCCACCATCTCCAACACCTTGCCCATCTGTTCCATCTGGGTCATAATCCGTTGTTCACTTTCTTGAATCATGGTTGCTACACGATCTTCTAAGCCTTTAAATAACGACTCCAAGACCACATAGCCACTCTCTGCTTGGTCGCCTACTTGATAGGTTTTCTCTTGCAGAGATGCCGCCGCAACCTCTTGAACATGAATAACACTTTCTAAATCCTCTTTGGTAGGAAGCTGCTCTATCTTCTCTTCAATCCGTTTCAGCCGCTCTTCCCAGTGCGTTTCGCTCATTCATCTCACCTCATTATCTCCAACATATCGGATTTTTCAGTATATGGCAAGGGGATGTTTTCCAATATCACAGCCCCCTCCCTGGATCATACGTATAATGATCGGCTGCCTCTTGATCGGGTGCGATTGTACTAAGCACGCCATCGCCTAGAAGCGTATTCGCATGTCCTTGGCTGTGCAAGTAATACGGAGTAAAAATAGTCCGAGCAAGCGGCCACTCATATTCATCGCGCCAAACGTTTTCGCCCATCACAAATAGCTTGACAGGTGCTTCATTGAGGATACCCGTATCCTTTCCTTTTAAGAAATGATCAAACCATCGCAACTGGAGTCCGACCAAATCCACGACAGCAGAGCTGGCAGCCAATCCAAAATTTACTTCACCGGCTTGATGACTGTGATCCAAATGCACCCATGGCCCGATGACTAGTTTGCTCTGCCGCGCTTCTGGACTACCGCCTTTGTTACGCATGTGCAAAAAGTTTTCAATGGTTCCTTGTAAGAAGATATCGTACCAACCTGCCATGTTTAGTGTAGGAACCGTAAATTTGTCATATTTCCCCTTCAACGATAATGCATCTACATCATCTTGATCCATGCCGCGCTCAAACTGTTGAAGAATGGCCGGAGCTACCTTATTTCGGGCAAAAGGAGCAAAATTTTTCAATGGCAGTGCGTTGATCTCCGTTTTTAGTTGATCAATGTCTGAAATTAACTGCGCCAAGGCAATAGCCCGTTCTTGCTCATCGGCATAAATTCTTGAGAGCGTGTCCAGATACATTCCTAATTGCCAATAGGACAAAAAACCGAGTTCCAGCGCTCCTCCCCGGTATATTAATCCATCAAAGGGATCGCTCCAAGAAAAAGAAGGCGCTGCTGCTTTGAGTTCATGTGGATGCTGTAACATGCCTGCCCACTGTACAAATGCGGAATAAGATTCACCAAACGAACCGACTTTACCATTACTAAAGGGAAGCGTACTTGCCCAGCGGATGGTCTCAACGGTATCAGAAGCTTCTTGTTGACTGGTCGAAAAAAGCTCCCAATCTCCTTCAGAAGCAAATCTTCCCCTTGTATCTTGAACGATGACCACATATCCCTGCCGAACGGCACGAGAAATATCGTATAACCCAAAAGAAACAGGAGGGTTATCTTTATTATACGGATGGCGATGGAGTAGAACCGGCCATTTTCCTTCCTGATTGGGCCGATAAATATTTGCACGCAACACGACCCCATCTCTCATCTTAACGGGCACATCAAATTCCGAAATCATCTGATTCGCCGAATAATCAGTCATATAACACACTCCTTTTTCTAAAGTAATAAAACGCCTTTAACAGTTACCAAAACAAGATTAAACCGGTAACCAAGGTCAGTGCACTTGTCAGTTTAATGAGGTAAGAAAACGCCAAAGAGCAATCGGCATACTGGTTCATTACATACACCCGACTCCCAAAATGGGCATCTGACTCTCGGTTACATACCGCAGCTTGTCACCCTCTTTAGTTGATAAATATACTTCTCTGCTTGGCATTTCCGGGCTGATCTGGTAGCCGTTCTCCTCAATCCATGATCCTAGATCGATGCTCACTGGCGTATCCACATCCGGTCGGCTGATATGGGTCACCGCCGCAACAGTCAATCCCGGCAACTCTACTGTCCGAAAACGTGCGGTGTCCTGAAGCTTGCGCGGAATGGGGCAAGCGATTTCTAAATCGATGTTGCTTTCACATTCCGGACAACCATGCCTCATCACCATATGGGTGACAGGAAGCGGTATGTTATCCCATTTTAGATATTCATCGATTTCTTCAAACAGCCCGGGAATGCTTGCTCTGCTTGTGGTCTCTTTAAGTGTCGCAACCAATAAGGGCTCCACCTTCTTCACCACAACCTCATACTGAGAAAGACCGTCACTTTGCCGTTCAATTTGTTCCAGTCTCACCTCAATCCGCCTTAAACGCTCCATTTTCGACTGAATCAGCGAGTGAAGTTCTGCTTGCTTAAGACGAAGCATGCCTCGCATTTCTACTGTAGATACGTTGTCTTTCAAGAGCTGTTTGATTTGTTCAAGGGTAAAACCAAGCTCCTTAAACGCCAGAATCCGATGCAGATCGAGCAACTGTTCGCTCTTGTAGTAACGGTAACCGCTCTGTTGATCCGTGTAGGCAGGTTTTAAAAGTTCAATTTGATCATAAAAGCGTAATGTTTTAGCGGGCACTTGGCTCAACTTTGAGAACTCGCTGATCTTAAACATGAGATTCGCTCCTTTCTGTACTCGAAGTATAAACCTTCCATATAAGTGGAAAGTTAAGTAAAAAAATGTTGCATACCGACTACAATCGTCAGTTTGCAACAATTGGCGTTCGCTACAGTCACCCCAATTAAGGGGAATCCACAAAGAATCCATAGGGAATCCTTGGTGATTCCCGGACACGACGCCCATCGCATCGGCAAGATCCGCTGGCTTATGATGCCACGTGAACACCATACCATATCAATGATGGCGGTAAAACAAAAAGAAGGTTCCTCACACAAGGAACCTTTCCGGCCAATTGGCGCCCCCACATGAACGACCGCCGCGCCTCACTTCGCTTTTGGTCGCAACTCAACCGGTAGCGTGATTTTCTCTTTGAACACACCACCCACTTCTGCCGTTTGCGTTTGTTGATACGTCACCGTCCCAGTCGGGGTCGGTATCTCAAATGAAAACTGGGTCAACACGGCATGCAACACGTGGGTTTTCGAATCAATATGCACTTCTCTCTTATAAGATTTCAAACGTATATTCGCTGGATTCACCCGGATACCCAATCCCCGTAGCTGCGCCAAGGAAGGCTCCAATTCGGCCCGGGCATTGTTTCCTAATATCCCCGCCGCCCGTCCGGGAGGTAACTCCGCTGTGACGCGGAAAAATCCATTCGTTTCAGCCATGCGAAATGTGGCGCTTTTTTGTTTGACAGCTGCCGCTAATTCAATGAGTGCTTGTGTCGGATCTTCAACACTTGTCCGCAATTCCGCACGCGTGCCCGTTTCCCATGGTGCATTCCCGATCTTTAGATATCCTTTATCTCCGATCATCACTAATTGTTCGGATTCGCTTTTTCCTTTGGATGTAATAGTGCCCTGACTTCGAATCGCATAAGGGTCACTGGTCACACTGATCTTGGCTTCATACTGTGACGCCGTTTGCTGTTGGTTCCTGGTCAACTTCTCCTGACGTTTGACCTTGTAAGTCCAACCGGCTTCTTTTTTGAGTGTCGTCCGGGTCAATTCCAATATTTCCGCCAATGTCGGCTTGCGCAAAGTAGGGGTTATTTTTCCCCATCCCGTTTGCACTTCTTGCCAAGACATGGTACACGCTGATAGTACCATGACCAGTGCGAGGACTAGCACACCCGTTCGTATGACTTGCATAAACGCCTCCCGAAGCATCATGTCTTCCCATATGGTGAGTCTGGCCTCTGGAAAACTGGAGAGGCGCTATTTCATATATATTCGGCCACCCAATTCCAATCACCTTTTCCATTCAATGGGTAATCAACACACTTTTATATAAAATGATTATACATTAACATAGCAGATTTTTCTTTTCGCATATTTGAACTTTCACTTAGAGCGACAAACATAAAAAGGAGTTGCCTCTGGTGAGTGCAACTCCTTTACCCTGTCATAGCTAGCCGTTTCATCCTTTCACAGAACGAAACGTTCCCTAACCTCCCGATGAAGTGGTTAACCTTATCGGGAAAATGGGTATTGGTTTGGCGTGACAAACGTCCCTGGGCCATGATATTGGTTGGGCCCTGGAAACTGATTGGGTTGAGTTGGGTATTGATTGTTGGCAGGCGGAATTGGTAGCGCTTTTTGCGATTGAGGTTGAGCGTGCGCCTGATCCATCTCTTCACTTTCCAATCCTTCCATGCCAAATTCTTCTAATACGCGTTGAACTAATTTTAGCTCATCCGATACCATCTCATCCTGATCTTTCGATTTCAGCAAAAGATTTTGATATTGCAAGAGCGCCTCTTCAATCAAATCTAGTTCAGCCTTTGTCAGATTCACGGTGATCTTCATTGTGTCTACTCCTTTGACTTATCCTTTTAACCTACCTATATGATAATCATAACAACATAACAAAACAACCAGAACACAAGCTGGTTGCTTTTATATTCATATAATCTTCTATTTCTGGGCAGATTGTTTCTTCGCTACATGCTCTTTTTCATCGGTAGGTTTCTGTTTAGCTATCTCTTCCATCACCGCTCTAAATACACGCTTGGCCCGTGGATCTTCAGAATCCGAGATGTCTCTTAACACAACGGAGATTGCCACTCGCGGCCTCTCGAAGGGGCCGAAGCCGATCATCCACTTGTTATAGCGTTTTTTATCCAATCCGATTTGCGCCGTCCCCGTTTTTGCGGCCAGTGACCATGTCGTACCGGCTACTGATCTGGCAGTCCCCTTAACCACCACCAACCGCATCATTTGTTTCATCGCCTGAATCGTCTCCGGCCTTAACGGCTTGGCCCCAGGCAATACTTGTGGCTTAAACTGGTATACCACCCGCCCCGTTTCATCTCGAATTTCCTTAACCACTCTCGGTTTTAAAGGCTTTCCCTGGTGAAACAGGGCCGTCACCATATTGACGGCCTGAAGCGGGGTCACCCGCACGTCCCGCTGTCCGATGCCTGTTTGCGCCATGACTCCGGGATCGTTCTTCGGCGTCGTCTTGGCAAAAACCATGCCTTTCTGTTCTTGGGGCAATTGGGTGAAATGCTCATCATGGAACACTTTTCCTGACCAGAGCACTTCTTGCGCCAACCCCAGCCGTTTGGCATAAGCTTCAAGGCGCTCGGCTCCCAACTTCTGGGCCACCATCCCCATCACCACATTGCAAGAGTCGGCGTAAGCCTCGGCAAATGTTTGACGACCATGCCCTCCATGCTTGTCGTCAGTTAACTGGGCTTGTTCCAATTCTCCGTCGCAATGGAAAACGGTATCCGGCTTCACAATCCCTTGTTCCAATGCAGCCACCGCGACGACCGTCTTGAAGATGGACCCAGGTACGGTCTCCAGCAACGCCCGGTTGTCCCAAGGCTGGTTCTCATGGACACCTTTACGAACAGCGGGGCGGCTGGCCATCGCCAACACATCCCCGCTGGCAACATCTTGCACAACAACGGCGCCATCTTGCACATTTTCCTGGCGCAGAATCTGTTCGACTCGCAATTGTAGCTCTTTGTCCAACGTGGTAACCACCGTGTAAGGATGTTCATCGTTGCCTGCTCTGCTCGTTGTCCGTTTCATCTCTCCGCCGATTAACGGCAGTCCACTACCCATGGTCGTGTAAGCCAACCGCTCTTCTTGATTGCCATGCAAGAAAGGCTCGAACGCGGCCTCAATGCCAGTCACACCTAAGTGAGAATCGGGGGTCCACTTGCCACTCGCCACCTGCTCTGGATACCACGATTTCATCAAGCCTGGATTTTGCACCAAGCGCCCCAACACCTGTTGCGCTGGATGATTGATGGACATCCGGTAGTCGGAACGCACCACCATCACGCCGGGCAATTGCAAGCGGTGAATCTGTTCCTTGTCGGCCTGCGACAAAACAATCTCTTCCCCCGCTGGCCCGGACAACAGCCCCGGAAACCGGATTTGCGCCAATTGACTCTCCAGTTGGGTTAGTGGCATATGGATAAACGAGGCCAATTGGGCAAACTGTTGTCGCTTCGCTTTCATCAGGTGGCGTGTTTGCGGAAACACAAGGAGGTGATAATCATCCCCTCCGGCCAACCGCTCCCCATGGCGATCCAAGATCGCGCCGCGACCGCTATTAAGTAGCATCTCCTCCCGTTGGCGCTCTTCCGCTAGACGAATGAGATCAACCTGCTGATTACGCATGGTAAATGAGCGCGTCGCTTCAATTTGAATATAATAAAGCCGCCACACAATCAAACCAAACGCGGCGATCATAACGAAGCTGATAAGCCAAGTACGCCACTTCCTCATAACATGAACACCCCGCTCTTCTCTCTCCATCTTGGACAGGAAATGAGCGGGGTATACGCATAAGTCCTGTTGTCAAAGTTGTTTCAAAACCGGCTTGTGTCAGAATCCACGAATCGCTACAACAGCCGGACGGGGAATATCACCATACGGCCAATGGCTAGTTGGATTTTTTGGGTCTTTGGTCTCTTCACCTGGGTGCTGAACAGCGATAAACAACGTACGCTGATCCGGGGTGAAATCGGGTCCAGTCATTTCCGCTTCACGGGGGCCAGAAGCGAATTGGAAAGCTTCTCCCGCTTGCCGCCCTTGGGTCGCGATAAAGAAAAGGCCATTGTTCTTAAACAACTCATAGGTATTGTCCTTGTTCATCTTGCCAGAAGAAATATCCGTGCATACCCATAGATTGCCTTGTTTGTCAAACAGCAAATTGTCGGGGCAAGAAAACCCGCTTTGCCGTCCCCCTACAGCAAATACCTCAAAAACGAAGCGTTTCGCGGCGGCATCATCCCCATCTTCAATCAGGCGCAGGATTTGCCCATGAAAGTTGCCATGATTGGTGTTGTTAGTCAACGCGAGGTACACGCTGCCGTCACGCGGATTTATTTCCACATCCTCCGGCCGGTCAAGCGGAGTCGCTCCCACCAGCTTGGCCGCATCCCGTGTATGCACCAATACTTCCCCTTGCGTCTTGAACTTGGCTTTTAAAGCAGGGCTTTGTTCTAAATCCAAGGGCATCCATTTGCCATCAGCCAAGTTGGCCACATAGAGCGTGCCTTCGCTGAGCAGGTACCGATTGTCTTTACCCCGGGACGGCTGATACTTCTTCTTGCTCACATACTTGTAAAAATACTGGTCATTGGAATCATCGCCCATGTAGACGACCAGCCGACCATCCTTTGACAACGTCATCGCCGCGTTTTCATGGGAAAACCGTCCCAATGCCGTATGCTTCTGCGGAGTGGAAGACGGATCAAACGGGTCCACCTCCACCACCCAGCCATAATGGGTGTCGTTGCGGCCCCAGCGCTTTGCATCTTCTTCAAAATTTTCTTCGCAAGTGAGAACCGTATCCCACAGCGTGCGACCTCCACTGCAATTGGCAAATGTCCCTTTCACTTTGTGGACTCCGCCAACCACCGCATCCCCGCGCGCGGGACCGGTCAGTTCCATCATGGTGTTTGCTGTAATCCGGCGCGCATACCGACTGCCTTTCACCAACCGCCACTTGCCGTCAGATAGCTTGATCTCAATGACACTTCCACCGACATTGTATTGTTCAATCGCATGTTTCTCGGCTTCCGGCGTGTCAGCGTCATACATGAAGAGCGCCCCAGTGCCAATATACTCATGATTCACCCACAACAGTCCGTGTTTTGACGATCCATTAATCGGAAAGTAAACGGTCAGGTCACAATTGTAGCCGAACTTTTCACCATTGCCGATGTCGTCACCCCAAGCGGCAATGAGATCCTGCCGAAATCCCTTGGGCAAAACGAGTTTATCCTGATCCGATGGGGAAATGGGGCGAAATGGGGGGCGGTGGGCCATCTTTTTAAACGCGTCAGTCGCGCCCTTCTCCGCTGCTTGCGCGACTTGTTCCAGTCCAGTGGTCGCTCCGACCAATGCCGCCGTCCCCACACCAACAAACTTCATGAATTCGCGTCGCGTAATATGATTTTCTGCCATGCTGACACTCACTCTCCATCCGGAAATGTCAATCATCTATCATGTTCTAAATTAATGGAAAGATGTTAATAACACGTAAACGAACGATAAAGATCCCGTTTTAAATCAGATATTTATGCCATTTCGATAATTAGTTCTATCACAAACGCACGCGATCATCGGTGAAACATCATCTCTCTTCAGAAATATCAAAACCCAATACATTCCATCCTGAGCGTGTCTCACAAATCTCGTTCGGGGATCAAAGCGGCGGGAAGGCCTTTTACCGTTGAGATGAGTGGGAAAACGCATTGGAAGCCACGATCCTATGCAACGAACACACGTTAACCACCCATTTAGATAGATAATTAAATTTTATTATAACAATTATACTATTATAATAATTTTTTTATTTTAATAAAGGTAATTTTAATTCAATATCTAATTATTAAATTATTAACACAATCAACCTATTGGCCACAGGAGGTTCACAACATGAAAAAAGGGTTGGCTATTTTCGCGTTTTTACTGGTCTTAGGTGCTTGGTCTCCTACATTCGCTTATGTATTATGGGGTTACAAGTGGGCGAGTCCCAATATCACGTACGAGTGCGACATGCACGGCGATTACACCACACAGTGCAACAACGGCAAAACGGAATGGAGCAACTGGACCGATGTCAATTTGTCCTACAGCTCCAATCCCGGCATCACTACTACGGCAGGCAACTACGGCAACGTTTCTTGGAGTGGATTATGCTCAGTCGGCTCCAGCTCGGGAAGCACGGTTTACCGCATGGATATCTCCATCAACACATACTATACAGATAGTTATTCCTCCCAAAAACGCAAAGGGGTAATCACCCACGAATTGGGGCACGCTCTGGGCCTGAGCCACGAAAACCGTTTGGGACCAGGGGGTTCTGTCATGTATGACAATGACGGCAGAACTGTTTACTCCCCCACGCAAGACGATATCAACGGGGTAAATGCAATCTATTGATCTATCCCCTTTCTTCCCAAACCCAATCCTAATCATAAAGGAGGAACCATCCCATGGTTAAACGCATCAAGCGCAATGCTTACACCCTGATGATGACTGCTCTCGGGCTTTTGCTGGTGGGTGGAATATACTTTTCCTTCGTCGCTCCAAAAGAGGTGGAAGTCGGCGTCTCCTTGGACAAGCAATACAGTAGCGTGGATGAAATGAAACAAGAAGCCCAATTGATTGTCGAAGGTACGGCATCGACCAAGCAGCAAGGCATCCGCTATCAAAACATGCTTTTCACAGTAACGGACTTTCACATCAACAAGACAATTAAAGGCCATGCAGACAAAAAAACGATTCGCATATTGGAAACGGGCGGGTTCGACGGTAAAAACTACTTAACCGTTGAAGGAAATAAGATTATGGATAAGAACCAATCTTATGTCCTGTTCTTGCAAAAATATCAAGGCTCCGTCACCAACCAAGATGCTTATGTGATCATCGGCGCATACCAAGGGAAATTCGCCGTCGATGGCAACAACATCTCACCTGCCCTTAAAGTCGCCCCCGCTATCGCAAAGCTGGAAACAAAGCAAGCACTGATCAAAGACATCCAAGACCAATAAAAAGAAAGGTGCCGATCTCATTCGGCACCTTTTTACTAGCATGCAGCGGTTCATGCGCCTATTGGCTGTTCGCCTGGGCGCTTTTGCGGTTGCGCTCCCGCTTCTGGAGATTGGCCCGATGGCCTTGATCCGTCTCTGCAAAATAATGCAGGTTGGAACCATCGTCTCTGGTCACATAAAACAAATACCGATGTTTCTGCGGATGCAATGCCGCTTCCAATTCCACCTTGGTCGGTGTGGAAATCGGACCTGGCGGCAATCCTGTGATCGCATACGTACTGTAGGGATGTTTTTCATAATACATCCGTTCCAGCACCGTCTTGATTTTTTGCCCTTTCATCCGGTACATAAACACGATGGTCGCATCCACTTGCAATTTTTTGTTCTTATTCAACCGGTTGTAAATCACACCAGCGATAATCGGCTTTTCACTCGCCACTTGGCCTTCGCGCTGAATGAGGGAAGCGACCGTCACCAATTGGTCCAATGTCATCTTTTTGCCGGAAAGCGGAGACTTTTCCCTCAATTCCCTCTCGATATCTAATTTAACCAATTGCTCGTTGAAGCGCTCTAACATCGCATTAACGATATTTTCCGGTTTTTCCTTTTTGGGAAAATAATACGTATCCGGATACAGATACCCCTCCAGCTTGTAAGGGCGCTGCGGATGCTTAGGAATCGATTTTTCAAAGGCGAACTTGGGCGGCTTATCGTTTAACGCTTTGAGAAAGCCTTTTCCATCCAATCCATTTTTCGTTAAGCGATCCGCAATGTCATAAGCAGTAAAACCGGGGATAACATCTATGCGAACAGTATTTTCCTTCCCTTCAGCAAACCGGGTCAGCATTTGATCCAGTGTTTCTCCTGGGGCGATTTCATAGTTGCCCGCGCGCAGATTGGTTTTGTTTTTCCATATAACATAATATCGAAAAAAAGTTGATTTTCGAATCAAGCCTTTTTCTTCCAAAATCCGGCCAATGCCCTCCAAGGAGGTTTGCGGCGGAATTTTCAATTGCACCGGTTCTGCCCGCTTGGGCGATCCCAATGTGAAATCCACATAGAGCAAGCCCAATCCAGCCCATCCCGCTAAGAGCACCAAGGTAAAGAAAATACGTAAAAACCATTTCATTATCTAGTACTCCTTTTATTAATATAGGTCAATCGTCTTTGCGAAACTTTATTTCATATTAACATAACTGACCCCACATCCACACAAAGAAAAGTCATCCAATGAACTTGAATCCTTGATATCCTTCCTCATCTCGACCATTCGCTCCAAAGTAAAAATCACCTTCCGAGGGAGAAGGTGATTTTTGTCTGGCCATTCACTCTCCATTTGTCGGAATAGCTTGGCCTTTTTCCCTATTTCTTTTGCTGATGGCGTTATACTGTTGATGCTGTTGAAAGTTCGTAGCGAAGAAGTGGCGTTTCGTACCATCTTCCCTTGTCACATAGTACAGGAATTTATGTTTCTCCGGGTTTACAGCTGCCGCCAACGCCTCCATTGTGATATTGGAGATCGGTCCGGGGGGCAAGCCATAATTGATGTACGTGTTATATGGATGATTGACGCCTTTGTACATCTTTTGATACACCCGGGTAACTTTTTTCCCCTGCTCCCTGTACATGAAAACAATCGATGCATCCACTTGCAACGGCATTCGAATATCCAACCGGTTATAAATAACGCCGGCGATGCGTGGCAATTCTTGTTTGTCTTGCCCCTCGCGCTGAATGAGCGATGCCACGGTGACCACCTTATCAAGCGTCATGTTCTTGAGGCGCGGATTGCTTTGCAGTTTCTGTTCGAGATTGAGTTTCTCATAATGGGCATTAAATTGCCCCAGCATCGTGTTGATGATCTCTTCGGGTTTTTCACTTGGCTTAAAATAATATGTATCTGGATATAAATAACCTTCCAGCTTATATTTGCGATCCGGGCTTTTGGCGATTTTATGTTCAAACGCATACCTAGGTTTTTTATTATTTAACGCTTCCAAAAACGCCTTTTTGTCAAAGCCTTTAGCTTCCAATCGATCAGCGATCTCATATACCGTCCAGCCTGGAGGAACGACGATTTTGACTTTGTTTTCTTTTCCTTCGGCAATCTTTACTAATATTTGGTCCAATGTTTCATTCGGCAGGATTTCAAATGTCCCCGCACGCAAATTGGTCTGATTCTTCCATTTCGCATAATAACGGAAAAAAGTTGACTCTCGCAACAATCGCTTCTGTTCAAGAATCTCCCCAATCTCTTGCAAGGTGGACTCGCTTGGGATTTCAACTTCCACTGGTTTGGTTCGTTTTGGTGATCCCAGCGTAAAATCAACATAGAAGTAACCTAATACCCCCCACCCGGCAAGGAGAACAAAGGTAAAGAAGATACGCCAAAACCATGTCATATGTCTTTGTACCCCTTCTACTTCAGTGAAAATAGGATCTTCTTTTGTCAAAAAACTCTTTTATAGGGTATCACACATGGCATAAAAAAAAACGGGGAAATTTCCCCGTTTTTACTGAAATTCATGAAAATATAACATTTCATCTACAGCTTCGGCAATATTCTCCCATTCATTGTCATCTTCTATCTCTTCCAACCTTCCTTGGTTGACACGGAAAAGATAAGCGTCATCCGCAGGGTCGCCCTCTTTGCGCAACAGGGCGTAATGTTGCCCCCCCACGTCCACTTCACTCACCAAATGATATGGGGTTTCTTGATGAATCATCGGCCTATCGGCCAATTGTTGCCGCAAGATCTGCACCTCGCGCGCTCCCAGTCCATCCATCGTGCCAAAACCTCACTTACTGATGTTCTTCGTCTTCTAGTTCGATGCCAGAAAATAGGGTGTTAAACATTTCCTCAACCAGATCCCATTCCTGCTCGTTGTCTTCTTCAATCATCTCCAGCGTAATATCGTCGCCCTCTTCGGTGTAACGGAAAGCAAGCACTTCCACGCCTTCTTCGTCTTCGTTGTTCCGTTCGTTTTCCAACTCATCCGCCGGCGCGACGAACATGTATTTTTTGCCCGTTTCATCACTTTCAAATGTATACAGGATCTCAAATTTTTCTTCAGTGCCGTCTTCGTTGGGAATCATAAGAAATTCTTGTTGTTCTGCCATGTTTAAATCCTCCTGTTTGCATCAATATATCCTTGCAAAATCCAAGTAGCTGCCAATTGGTCAACCACTTGTTTTCGTTTCTTCCGGGACATGTCTGCGTCAATCAGCGTTCGCTCCGCCGCGGCGGTGGATAAGCGCTCATCCCACATGTGGACGGGCAGGGAATAACGGGCACGGATTTGCTCGGCCAACGCTTGGCACGCTTCCCCGCGCGAACCGAGTGTCCCATTCATATTGCGGGGCAGGCCGACCACGATCTCTTTGACGCGGTATTCCTGAACCAAGCGATCCAATGCCTGCCACCAATCACCCGCTTTGCGGTCGATCACGGTGACTCCCTGAGCCGTCCAACCCAAGGAATCACTCACCGCGACACCGATTCTCCGCTCCCCCACATCCAAGCCGAGGATGCGAGGTGCATCTATATCCAATGAAGAGAACTCCTCAAACCCCATATGTTGGTTTCCTCACTATTATTGACTGTTCTGTTCGATGTAGAATTTGACCAATTCCTCGATGATTTCATCGCGTTCAAGCCGGCGGATCAATGTCCGGGCGTTCTTGTGGCGGGGAATGTATGCTGGGTCTCCAGAAATGAGATAGCCAACGATTTGGTTGACCGGGTTGTACCCTTTTTCCTGTAGCGCCCCATACACTTGAAACAAGACATCCTTAGGGTCAAGGTCTTGATCACCCCGAAAATTAAACTTCATTGTTTCATCCATGGATGATTTCACACCTCTCTGTTTGGATGACCAGCGTTTACTTTCTTCTCCCTTGCCCGGACATTCTCCTGTCAAATTCTATATTTGCGCTTCGACGAATTCATCGACCCGATTCAGCGCATCTGGCAACCGCTCAGGCTGTTTGCCTCCCGCTTGCGCCATGTCGGGGCGGCCACCACCGCCACCACCGCAAAGGGTGGCCACTTCTTTTACCAATTTGCCTGCGTGTAAGCCAGCTTTCACATAATCTTGCGATACGGAAGCGACAATCTGCACTTTGCCATCGGCATTGGAACCGAGTACAATGACGCCCTGCCCCATCTTTTGGCGCAGATCGTCCACCATCGAACGCAATTGATCCATGCTGTTGGCATCAACTTGCGCCCACAGCACCGGCACGCCCTTCACTTCATGCACCCGGTTGATCAGTTCGCCGGCTGCCGCTTGGTTGAGTTTCGCTTGGAGCGACTCGTTTTCCCGTGCCAATTCTTTATTCCGTTCTTGCAATTGCTCAATGCGTTCCGCCACATCAGCCGGCTTGGTTTTGAGCAAGGCTGCCGCTTTGCCCAACAGCGCCATCTGTTCTTCCAAATAAGCGTAAGCCCGGCGGCCCGTCACCGCTTCAATGCGTCGTGTGCCTGAACCGATGCCACTTTCGCTCAGAATTTTGAATAGACCGATCTCCCCTGTGCTTTCAACGTGGGTGCCTCCGCAGAGCTCTAAGCTGTAGTCGCCGACTTGAACCACGCGCACAACATCACCGTATTTCTCGCCAAACAAGGCCATTGCACCCATCGCTTTCGCTTCGGACAGAGATTTTTGCATGATGTTAACCTTAGTATTCACCCAAATTTGTTCGTTTACACGTCGTTCCACCTCACGAACCTCGTCATCCGTCATCGCACCGATATGCGAGAAGTCGAAGCGAAGTCGATCCGGCGCCACCAAGGAACCAGCTTGGTTCACATGCTCACCCAGTACTTCTTTGAGCGCTTTGTGCAACAGATGCGTAGCGGTGTGGTTTCTGACGATGTCCTGGCGCAAGGTTTCATCGATAGCAGCGCGAACCTCGTCCCCTTGCCGAACCGTTCCTTCCTCGGCTACAACGGAGTGCACATGTTCGCCACGCGGACCTTTTTTCACTTCTTCAACCCGAAGCTTGCCGCCAGCGGACGCAATCCAGCCCGTATCGGCTACTTGGCCACCACTTTCTGCGTAGAAGGGAGTCTCATCTAAGATGATGAGTCCTTTTTGGCCCGCTTGGATCGACTCGGCCAGCTGATCGTCGATGATGATCGCACTCACTCGGGTTTGCCGCACACGTTCGGTGTAACCAACAAATTGCGAAGCGACTTCAAGCTCACTCAAAGCGCCCCCTTGCACTTGCATGCTGTCTACTTCTTGGCGAGCAGCACGGGCACGCTCCCGTTGCGATTCCATTTCCCGGTCAAAGCCAGCGCGATCCACTTCCAACCCATGCTCCCTCGCGAAATCTTCGGTCAGGTCGACGGGGAACCCATAGGTATCATACAGTTTGAACGCGTCAACTCCGCCAATCACGGTGCGCCCTTCTCGTTTCGCCTCGGCCACTATGTTTTCCAAGATATGCAGACCTTCACTCAAGGTTTCCAAGAAGCGCTCTTCTTCGCTTTTGATAACCCGTTCGATGAATGCTTTCTTCTCACTTGGCTCTGGATAGTAGTCACGCATGATTTCCGCCACCACCGGAGTCAGCTCGTGCAGGAATGGGCGTTCCATGCCAAGCTTCCGTCCGTATCTGACAGCGCGGCGCAACAAGCGGCGCAGGACATACCCACGACCTTCGTTAGACGGCAAAACGCCATCGCCCACGGCAAACACAATGGTGCGAATATGGTCGGCGATCACCTTCAACGCGATGTCGGTCTCTTCGTTCTGCTGGTAAGTCGCTCCGGTGATGCGACAGGTTTCTTCGATGATCGGCAGGAACAGATCAGTGTCATAGTTGGTCGGCACATCTTGCATAACTGAAGCCATCCGTTCCAATCCCATCCCCGTATCGATGTTCTTTTTCGGCAGGGGGGTGTACGTGCCATCTGGGTTGTGGTTGTACTGAGAAAACACCAAGTTCCAGATTTCCAGATAGCGTTCATTTTCACCGCCGGGATACATCTCGGGATCGTTGGGATCGCCGATGTGCGCGCCGCGATCATAAAAGATCTCCGTATTGGGTCCGCTCGGCCCTTCGCCAATATCCCAGAAGTTGCCTTCCAGCTTGACAATGCGCTCTTTGGGAATGCCGATCTTCTCATGCCAATAACGGTACGCTTCCTCATCTTCCGGATGGACAGTCACCGATAGGCGGTCGGGGTCCAGACCCATCCATTCGGGCGAGGTTAGGAATTCCCAAGCCCAGGTGATCGCTTCTTCTTTGAAGTAATCCCCGATGGAGAAGTTGCCCAACATCTCAAAAAATGTATGGTGGCGTGCGGTGTAGCCCACATTTTCTATGTCGTTGGTACGAATGGATTTCTGTGAATTGACAATGCGCGGATTTTCAGGTGTGACCCGGCCATCGAAATACTTTTTAAGTGTTGCCACTCCGCTGTTGATCCACAGCAAGGTGGGATCATCGACCGGAACCAACGACGCACTCGGTTCGATAGCGTGCCCTTTTTGTTTGAAAAACTCCAGGTATTTGCGACGAATCTCACTTGCTTTCATGTGTGTATGCCTCCTTTTCTTTGCAAAGAAAAAACCTTTCCATCCCCTGTCAGTAAGGGACGGAAAGGTTTCCGCGGTACCACCCTATTTACCGCATCTATGCAAGCGGCCAACAGCCGACTATGTAACACGGTCACTTCATTTGGATAACGGCATGGTCGATGCCGGCAGGGATTAGCTGCATTCCGAAACTGGCCGCGAACCAACCTGAACCGGAAAAGCCTTTCAGCCAAGGGCTTTTCTCTCTGACGGGGGATAGGATCGCTCGGTTTCATCACCATCTTGTTCGCTTTTGCATTGTCTTTACCCATTATACAAGCTTGCATGGAAAGTTTCAAACCCTAACTTTCGTCAAATGATCCACGATGTGTTCCAACATCACTTTGCCCATGGCAAAAACGGGTACGGCCAGAATCAATCCCCACACTCCACCCAATTCTCCACCCACCAACAGCGCGAAAATGATGGCGAGCGGATGAAGGTGAAGACTGCGGCCCACGATCTGCGGCGAAATCACATTTCCCTCTAGCACCTGCACCCCCAAGTTGACCAGCACCACCCCCACGAGCATGCGCGGTGAATGGAACAAAGCGACGAATAAAGCGGGAATCGCTCCAAAAATCGGCCCCAGATACGGAATGATGTTAAATACGGCCACCATCGCCGCCAACAACAGCGCATACGGCACTCCCACGATCAGGTATCCGATATACGCCAATACCCCGATCACCATGCACACGAGAAACTGTCCTCGCACATAGTTTCCCAACGCTTGATCCATGTCCCTTATCAGCCGAACCAATTCGCGGCGCCGCTGTTTGGGAAACAGCGAAAAAAAGGAGCGTTCGATGGAGTGAATATCTTTTAGCATGTAGAAAGCTAAGAAAGGAGTGATGAATAACAAAAACAGTTGGTTTATTGTGGTCCCCAAACCGCTCATCATCTTCTCAACATGTTCTGTCAATTTCGTTTCCAACCGACCCAGCGAATTTTCGATTCCCTGCTTAACCCCATAAGGAAGCAATTCACTACTGTGATCATTGTATTCTTTCATCATCTGTTGGAACTTTTGGCTCCACTGCGGTAAATGCTCCGACAGTTCCTGTATTTGCTCTTCGAGGATCGGCACGGTCTTCATCGTGAGGATCACCAACGATGCGATGAACAGCGTGTAAATCAACAAAACGGACAATGAGCGGGACAAGCCTTTGTGGCTCAATAAATTGACGATCGGATGGAGGAGGTAAGAGATGACCATCGCAATAAAGAAGGGCCCCAACACGGCACGCAAAAACTGAAACACCACTTGCAGCCACGGGTTGATCTGATACAGCATGAACAATATCCCCAGCAGCACCAGTATCAGCAAGGAAACTTGTAGCGCTTTACTGAGGTTCCACCTTTCCAACAGCTCCCCCTCCAATCGGACAAGACTTGCTACCCTTAAGATACGAGAAAAAAAGAGAGTTTATGATCGCATCTCCGATATGTCCGCCATTTCACTCACAAACGGAAAAAACCTGGGCCGCGCCATACGGCCCAGGGGTGCGGTGTTTACCTAGCCAGCGGGAGATTTCTCATCATCCGTTTCATCATGCGGTTCCCATTGATTTGCTTCAACATGGGATACACATAACGGAACCATTTGTTTTTCCGCCGTCTCGCATTCATCAAAGCGTTGGCTCCGATCGCCAGCAAGCTGCCCAGCATTAGGGTGATCACCATCGGGCGATTCATGTGGTTCCCTCCTTTTGGCACGGTTGAAAGATGAGTTAATCCAAATAAACCGTTCGGCTATCCTCTTCAAAAAACAGGTCGTTGAGGGACGTCAAACTTCCGTCTTCCTCCACTTGGTAGATGGAGGAAATCCCTTTATCATCTGTTGTCATCTCTACAAAACATTGCCAGCAATAGAACTGGTTGGTTCCCACTTTTCCCAGGTCGTGCGAATTGCAGTTGGGGCAGCGAAGCATACTTCTTCCCTTCCTTCAAGCTAACTTTCTTTGATCCGGATCCCGTCCAACGGCGCGATCAGCACATCTTCCCCCCACACAAGGGGTTGGGCGCATCTCAGCACTTTGCGCCCCTGTCTGAGATCGGCCAGGAGCCCTTCGGATACTTCGTACCCTACCAGCGTTCCCACTTCCTCTTGAAAATAGACATTTTCTACCATCCCCAATTCTCGACCGTTGCTGAGCATAATGGTGCGCCCTTTTAGCTTTTTCTCTCCGGAACAAAGACCGATCCAGGACTCCGCTTCTTTGGGAAGATCTTGTATGTCCGCTTCGCTCTCGACGACGACGGCATCCATCCCGACCGAACACAACCGCTTGGCCGGGATGAACTTGCGCCGTTTGAACAAGCCCCCCTGCTCCAATAAAATCCCTTGCCAGACATTGGCGGAATCGAAGAGCACATCGGAAACCGTCCCCAACTGTTTGCCTGTGTAGCGGTGGATGATGGATAGCCCAATCACTTCCTGGGATTTGCGCAAGGATGATCGCCTCCTCCGCCTAATGAATAGTATGGGTAAGGCGGGCTGAAGCATGTGGGGGAGATGTTGGAAGCCGAATTCCCGACACACCAAAAAAGGCTTCCCGCACACCCAGTGCATGGGAAGCCCTGTTTACCAATCCTCTTCTATTAAATCTTTCAAACAGCTGTTTCGCCCATCTACCCGCTGACGCTTAACCCCTTCCGCAAACGCCTCTTGCTCGCCGCACATGATCAAATAAGACTTGCTGCGCGTGATGCCGGTATAAATCAAATTGCGTTCCAACATCCGACGGTATGCGTGTAACAGGGGAAACACCACAATCGCGAATTCAGACCCTTGTGATTTATGGACTGAACAAGCATAAGCCAAAGCGATCTGATTCAATTGCGTCCGTTTGTAGGGGACTTCTAGCTGATCGTACCGCACCCACAGCACGGGCTGGTCCCCGCCGGCATCCTCATCGATGGCCGAAATAATCCCCATGTCCCCGTTGTAAACAGGATGTTCGGGATGATTGATCAGTTGGAGCACTTTATCACCGAATCGGAATACCGTTTCACCCCATGTCACCTCTTTTTTGTCAGGGGATTTGGGATTGAGGGTGGCTTGAATCTCTTGGTTGATGCGATCCACCCCTACCGGTCCTTTATAGATCGGAGCCAACACTTGCACGTCAAATAAGGTATAACCCTTTTTGATGGCATTTTCCACCGTTTTCACGATGATCGGCAAAGCTTGTTCTTTCTTGCAGGGAAAGAAGCGCCGATCTGCCCATCGCTCCATCAGATCGTCCGGCACCTCTCCCCGTTTGAGGGAGTGAGCCAACCGAATGATGGACGATCCTTCTGCCTGGCGAAATATTTCATTTAATTCAACCCGAGGGATCGCTTGTACCTGCAGGAGATGGTGCAACACCTGCCCCGGACCGACTGACGGCAATTGGTCTTGGTCTCCGACAAAAATGACTTGCATCCCTTTCGGCAAGGCACGCAACAATTGGTTGGCCAACCAGATGTCCAACATGGACGTCTCATCCACAATCAGGAGTGATCCGCTAATCGGGTGTTCGGCGTCATGTTCAAAAAATTCGCCTTTCCAACCCAAACAGCGATGGATGGTCATAGCCGGCAAACCGGTGGTTTCGGACATCCGTTTCGCCGCTCTGCCTGTCGGCGCCACAAGGCGGATGGGGTATGGCTTCTCCGTTCCTTCATAATCTGCGGGGTCAATGGAAATTTCCCGCAATCGGGCATATAGTTGGCAAATCCCCTGGATGACGGTCGTTTTTCCCGTGCCCGGCCCCCCCGTCAAGATCATAAACGGCGACGTCAGCGCCGTGATCATCGCATCGCGCTGTTTGTCGGCATAGCTGACGCCCAACTCCTCTTCAATCTCCCCGATCGCTCGGTAGAGATCAGCCACGCTAAATGCGAGATCCAGTTCTTGCTCCAGCAATTGTTTCACCCGAAGCGCGCAACCGTATTCCGCATAATACAGGGACGGCATATAATACCTGTCTTGCTCGCACAACAGACGTTCGTCGTCCAGTAGCTTTTCCATCCCTTGCTTACGCGCATCTTCTGGAAACAGCTCATCGGCCCGCTCGCCCAACAGATCATTCACTTGCGCGTTTAGTTGCTCCCAAGTGAGGTACACATGCCCTTGTGACATGGATGCCTCTTTGATGGCGTACAAAACGGCAGCCTGAAACCGTTCCGTGGCCGATTCATCCAGTCCTTGGACTTGGGCGATCTCATCAGCGCGGCGAAAACCGATCCCATCGATATCATCAATCAACCGATAAGGATTTTCCTTCAGGATGGGGATCGTCTGGTGCTTGTATGCCTGGACGATTTTCAGAGCCATGGTCGCACCGATGCCGAACTGATACAGATAAACCATCGCCTGTTCCAACGCCTGATGCTCATACAGATGCTCGGCGATCCGCTGCGCTTTGGAACTGGAGATACCCCGGATCTCCGTCAAGACCTCGGGATTTTGAGCGATTTTGTCCAACGCATCAGAACCCAGGTGCTCAACGATTTTTTCCGCTGTTTTTTTGCCAACGCCATCAAACAGGCCGCTCGCCAAATATTTCACGATCGCCTCTTTTGAGCGCGGCACTTCTTTCTTCACTTGATGCGCATAATATTGCCGCCCGAACTTGGGATGTTCCCGCCATTCGCCATGACAGGTGTACACCTCATCCTCATGCGGGCGCAACATATGGCCCACCACCGTCACTTCTTCATCCACCCTATCGTCGGACGCTTCGCTGACGCGCATCAAAAAAACGCCGTATCCATTGTCCTCGTTGTAAAAAATCTCTTGAATAAATGAGCCTTTGATGAAATTGTCCTTATACAATTCCAATTCCGCTTGCTTCATTTCCATGCACACCTTATTCTCATCATGCGCTTTATCATCGCCCCCATGCGAAAGCGTCCTCCTTCTAACCTCGCAAAAAACGCTCGGTAAGAAGTGTAGTAGTTACTCCGCTCGGCGGAGTGTAGTCCTTCTAACCTCGCAAAAAACGCTCGGTAAGAAGTGTAGCGGTTACTCCGCTCGGCGGAGTGTAGTCCTTCTAACCTCGCAAAAAACGCTCGGTAAGAAGTGTAGCGGTTACTCCGCTCGGCGGAGTGTAGTCCTTCTAACCTCGCAAAAAACGCTCGGTAAGAAGTGTAGCGGTTACTCCGCTCGGCGGAGTGTAGTCCTTCTAACCTCGCAAAAAACGCTCGGTAAGAAGTGTAGCGGTTACTCCGCTCGGCGGAGTGTAGTCCTTCTAACCTCGCAAAAAACGCTCGGTAAGAAGTGTAGCGGTTACTCCGCTCGGCGGAGTGTAGTCCTTCTAACCTCGCAAAAAACGCTCGGTAAGAAGGACTTACAAAAACGACCTCTAGTTGCTAGAGGTCACGTCATCCGGTGAAGTCTTCTTTCATTTCTGTCATCACATGTTCCATCGCACATTCCGCAGAGCAGAATTCATGGCGTTCTTCTGAGCTGTCCCACTTACGCCGCTCAGGATCTTTGGGATTGAACTCATATTCGCACACGATGCAACGATGCATCTGCGGAATGCGGGCCAGTCCGCTCCGCAATTGGGCGCGCTGTTCATTATCCAGTCTCAGCAAACCCGTGATGTATTGTTCAATTTCCTCTTTGTCGGCAAAGTACAGCGGATCTTCCGTAGCATACTTCAACGGGTTCCACCATGCGTATCTTCCGTCGGAGAGGTAAACGATGTAGTAATCCTGGACAATCCGCTCTGATGCGTGTTCCAGTTGTTCATATGTGCGAAAGCCCAGTTCCGCGGCCAAGTTGTCCATTAAAGCGCGATCAATATCCTCCAACATCGACTTCCAATCGATGTTATCCACTTCCTGTTCCCAGCCCACCATTTGATCTAGCTCTTTGAAATTCACAGTCCCTCTCCCCTCAAATCTCTTCATGTCGTTGTAATCTGTGAACAATGCTGGCTACCATTTCAGCGGCGCGTTTGATTTCATCAACGGTGTTGCCGCGCCCAAAACTGAAGCGAATGGCTGACCGGGTTCTTTCTTCAGATAAATGCATGCTTTGAAGCACATGGGATACTTCCAGCGTACCAGAAGTGCAAGCTGAGCCGCTTGCGCATGCGATTCCCGCCAGGTCGAAATTCATGAGCAGGGTCTCGGAATCGGTTCCCGGGAAGCTGACGTTCAAAATATGGGGCAAACTCTTTGTGGGATGGCCGTTGACGACAAACTCAATGGGTTGTCTGTTTAACTCTTCCACAAACGCTTGGCGCAGGACGCGCATGTCCGCCATATGTTGTTCCCGGGAGGCTTGCGACAGCTCAACCGCTTTGGCGAAGCCGATGATCCCCATGACGTTCTCTGTGCCGGGTCGACGGCGTCGTTCTTGGGAGCCACCGAAAGTCCTCGGGATAAACTTCACATTCTTCCCCAGATAAAGCGCTCCAATCCCTTTCGGCCCGTTGATCTTATGACCTGATACCGAGATTAAATCCACCGGCAGGCGCTTAACATCGATCTCAAGAGAACCGAAAGCCTGCACCGCATCCGTATGGAACAGCACACCCCGCTCGCGCGCCAATTCGCCGATTTGTTCAATGGGTTGCACCGTACCGATCTCATTGTTGGCCATCATAATCGAAATCAGCGTCGTGTCGTCGCGGATCGCTTGCCGCAGTTGCTCGAGATCAATCAAACCAGTATGATCGACCGGCAGATAGGTAACTTCAAAGCCGATCCGCTCCAAATACCGGCAGGCATCCAACACCGCATGATGCTCGATTTGAGTGGTAATGAGATGTTTTTTTCCTGTCTCTGCATATGCCGCAGCCACGCCAAGCAAAGCCATATTGTCCGCTTCTGTCCCACCGCTAGTGAACACCAGTTGCCCAGCGTCCGCCCCCAACGCGCGCGCCACTTGGTCGCGTGCTTGGTCGATGGCCACGCGCACGTCGCGGCCATATTGATGCATGCTGGACGGATTGCCGAACGCCTCCCCCAAATAGGGGAGCATGGCTTCTTTCACCAATGGATGGATCGGCGTCGTTGCGGCATGATCCAAATAAATTGCCATCATGTTTCACCTGCTAAATATAAAACATATAGTTGTCATTTTGTCCATCATGCGTGAAATTGATCAAAGAAGCAAGCGTCGTCGTATCCAATTCTTTAGCGATCGCATCACGAATCCTCTTCCACAGGTCACGACGGGCAGGATCTTCCTCTTCATTGAACTCGACTGGACTGATCGGCCCTTCCAACACGCGGATGATATCTCCCGCCGAAATCTCCTCTGGAGCCTTCGCCAGCTTGTAACCACCGTAAGCCCCCCGCACACTCCGTACCAATCCGGCATTGCGAAGCGGAGCGATCAACTGTTCCAGATAATGCTCAGACAAAGCGTGACGCTCGGCCACACTTTTCAATGGTACCGGTCCCTTGCCGTACCTAGCAGCCAAATCCATCATGATGGTAAGTCCGTACCTTCCTTTGGTTGAGATTTTCAAGAATGGCACCCCTTTTCGTTATTCTTTCTAACAACCGCTCACAGTAAGAAATGGACCATTGCATTAACGGCCCCGTCAAAAAACAAAAAAAGAGTGTTCCAATATGTACAGGTCCACCCAGAAGCCAGCCGGTCCCTCCAACGATTACCTCCATTATAGTACGAACGGCACGAATCGACCAGCCAGTCCGTTTTGCCAACTCCAGAGTCAACCCGTCGCGGGGTCCCGCCCCGGTGCGCGGCGCAATGTACAACCCTACCCCAAAGGCGACCAAGGCCACCCCGACCGTCAAGTAAACCAAGCGCAACACCCATCCACTTACAGCGGGAATCAGGTTCAAAAACATAATCAAATCAATAAACGGACCCAAGAGCAACATATTAAGAAACGTTCCCCATTGTGGATATGAACGTTTCAACCAACACGTAACAGCCACAATCACGATTCCCAAGACGGTCACCCATGTGCCGATGGATAACGATGAAACCCGAGCCAATCCGATATGTAGCACATCCCAAGGCGCCACACCCAGATCTGATTTTATGGCAAAGACCGTGCCGAAAGAAATGGTCCACAATCCGCTGAAGAAAAACACCCACTGCCAAACCCAAGCCATACGCTTTATCTTATGCATCCTCATCGATCCTTCAGCTGTTATTTTACGGCCACACTTGTCAAGTTTATCATAGGATTATTACGTTTCGACATGATTTTTTCCCGCATGCAAAAAATCCATCCATCCCGCTCTAGCCAATGTGTGGAATTCACACTATCATAAATAGGAGAATCAGGATGGACAGAAAGGCGGAAAAATAACGGTGGATTTATTTGAATACAGCCGGGAGCAATCGCGGCGAAGCGAGCCGCTTGCCGCCCGCATGCGTCCCCGCTGCTTGGATGAAGTTGCGGGGCAAACCCATATCATTGGCAAAGGAAAATTGCTGAGACGAATGATTGAAGCCGATCAGCTGTCGTCAATCATCTTTTACGGCCCGCCCGGAACAGGTAAAACCACGCTCGCCCATGTAATCGCCAATCAGACCAGTGCCTACTTCGAACGCATCAATGCGGTTACGGCCGGTGTCAGCGACATCCGCCGGATCATAGAAGAGGCGAAGCAACGAATCAACATGTACGAGCAACGAACCGTGTTGTTCATCGACGAAATCCATCGCTTCAACCGTTCTCAGCAGGACGCTTTGCTTCCCCATGTCGAGGACGGAACCGTCATCTTAATTGGCGCGACCACCGAAAATCCCTCATACGAAGTGAATGCCGCGTTGCTGTCGCGTTCGCGGCTCTTTACGTTAAAGCCACTATCCGAAGAGGAACTGGGTCTCGTATTGGACCGCGCCCTGGCCGATTCCGAACGCGGACTGGGCGCGTATCGGGTTGAGTTGGAACCGGAGGCCAAAGCACACCTCATCCGCTGTGCAGGAGGAGACAGCCGCACTGCCTTAAATGCATTGGAATTGGCCGTCGTCACCACACCACCTGACGAATCGGGCATTCGCCGCATCACTTTGGAAGTGGCGGAAGAGTCAATCCAACGCAAAGTCATCCGCTATGACAAGAGCGGCGACCAGCATTATGACACCATTTCCGCTTTCGTCAAAAGCATGCGCGGATCAGACGCCGACGCCGCTCTCTATTACTTGGCCAAAATGTTGCAAGCCGGCGAAGATCCCCGTTTTATCGCCCGGCGCATCTTCATCCATGCCGCAGAAGACGTGGGCATGGCCGACCCCCGCGCCCTCTTAATCGCTTCGGCCGCCGCACATGCCGTCGATTTCATCGGCTTGCCCGAAGCGCAAATCCCTTTGGCGCAAGCGGTCATCTACATCGCCACGGCTCCCAAAAGCAATTCAGCCGTGCGAGGGATCAATGAAGCGAACACCTTGGTTAAACAAGAACATCGCGGGGATGTTCCCCCACATCTGCGCGACGCCCATGGAGCGGGGGCTAAAGCCCAGGGCAGGGGCAAAGGTTACCGCTATCCGCATGATTATCCTCGGGGCTATGTCGCCCAGCAATACCTGCCGGACGAACACCGCGACAAGCGCCTGTACCATCCCAGCCCGCATGGATATGAGCACAAATTACAAACGTTCCTGCGCTGGATGAAAGGGGAGGATCACGGCCGACCGGAATGAGACAGTCCGCCGATTTCCTCTCCTTCCCATCGGCAACGATGTGTAGAACCCCCTCACTTGGACATATTACTTAATGTCACATTCAGGAAGGAGGAGTTCTAACATGCACATGCAACCGATGAACGCGAACAATCAGATGGAAAACCAAACGGTGAATCCGGTGCCACCGGTCATGAACCATGCAGGACATGAAGTATTGGACGTGCATGAGATTTTATCGCATGCGGTTAACACGATGAACACTTATGTCATGTTGCGGCCTCATGTGCAAGATCCCGAGTTGGCGGATATCATGCAACGCCAACACCAATACATGGTGAACGAATACAACACCTTGGTCGACTGCTTCTCGACGGGACGTGATCCCGCCACACCAACTTCACGCTATCAAATGAAACAAGGCAACAATGTGATCTACGGGATGAAGCAGCAAGGGCAACCGCACAAGCCCATGACCAACCCGTCCGAAATCAACGACCAACGGATTTCGTCGCAAATACTGGGCATGCTGAAGACTGGAGCCAGCCATAAAGCCGTGGCCGCCACGGAAACAACCAACCCTGTTGTGCGCCGCGTATTGGCAGACAGCATTCCCAACTGCATTGAAATGGCGTATGAAGTCTTCCTTTATCAGAACAAGCGGGGCTACTACCAAGTGCCTCAATTCTCCCAACAAGAAATGCAACAACTCACCACATCCTTCGGCCCGGCCACTCCTCCCCAACTTCCCCTGCAGTGACAATAAGTGCGCAAAACAGCCTAGCATTTCCGCTAGGCTGTTTTAGTTTGGGCTAGTTTCCGGCTAAGTAAAAAAGCCCGCGTTCTGACAACAACGCGGACTCATTCCGTTACGCTTCATTCTGATTCATATGTTCTTCTACTAGGGCATACACCTGCCGCCAATCGGTAATTCGTTTGATCTCCTTGGGCATTTTACGGTTGTACACGGCATCGACAATCACCGTGGGTACGTTGTTTTTAACAAGATTTTCTATATGGCTAGGGGCATCCTCAAAAAACAATTCCACACCGAGCTCTTTGGCTTTGCGTGCTTTATCTTGCGCATTCATGACCAAGTTATCTCCAGTGTAGGGAAACCCATGTTTCTTCAACCACTCTTTTGTCACTTGCGTGACGTTGGGAAAGCCAGGCCGGGCCGTGATGAAATAAACGCGATGCCCTTGCTTGACCAGTTCATTCAACACCTCAGCCGCATGCTGAAGTGGAACGCCAAGCGAATAAATCTCTTCCTCTAGCTTCCGCCACAAGCGCGACGCTTCCTTAGGAGTAATTCCGTATGCTTTATCAAGATATAAATCGCTGATATCTTCCAATTTAACATTACGCTTCAAGACCCGGTTATGTACTTCGACTGCGGCCCGTTGTGTATCCTTGATCGTGCCGTCGATATCTACACCTAAGATCATGCCATCTCGCCTGCCTTCGCTCAAGATCAGTCATTTCATATAACATTTTCCCCAAAACCAGCGAGATATGCGCAAAAAAAGAGCCCCATTATGCCGTGCTCCGTCAGTTTTGAACCTGCCTCATCAGCAGGTGGGTGCCCTGAACCCGCAGTTCATGGGTCCACTCGGCGGTGGCTTCCACTTCCTCGGGTGACTTCAAGCTCCCTTTGTCATCGTGTTGGCTCAAAACTTTCGGGTGTCACGAACATCGCAGGACTCGTTCTGTTGATTTTATGTTAACAGATCACAGCGCCAAGATCAAGCTGTCAGCTGTTACAATTACAGGAAAGCCTATTTTTGTGTCGCTATTTGGATGTGCAAGTCGTTCAACTGTTGTTCATCCACCGGCGCCGGAGCTTCTGTCAGCAAGCAAGTGCCGCTTGTCGTTTTGGGGAAGGCGATGCACTCACGCAAGTTGGTACGGCCAGCAAGCAACATGACAATGCGGTCGAAGCCAAAGGCAATCCCACCGTGCGGCGGTGCACCATACTCAAACGCTTCAAGCAGGAAGCCAAATTTCTCTTTGGCGTCTTCCATGGAAAGGCCCAACGCTTGAAACATCTTCTCTTGGATGTCACGTTGGTAAATCCGCTGGCTACCGCCGCCGATTTCAAAACCGTTTAAGACCATATCGTAAGCTTTGGCGCGCACCCGGCCAGGATCAGTCTCCAACAACGGCACATCCTCTTCCATGGGCATGGTGAATGGATGATGCATCGCATAATAGCGGTTGTCTTCTTCCGAGTACTCCAACAGCGGGAACTCGGTCACCCACGCGAAGGCGTAGCGGTCGGGATCGATCAGGTTGAGTGCTTTTGCCAAGCGGACGCGCAATTCTCCCAGCACATCGGCAACCACTTTTTTGTTGTCGGCCACGAAGAACAGCATGTCACCCGTCTCTGCCCCGGTTGCTTTTTGGATCGCTGCCACTTCTTCCTCACTGAGGAATTTGGCGACCGATCCTTTCAATCCGCCCTCTTTCAAAGCCATCCATGCCAGCCCTTTGGCTCCGAAGGCCTGGGCGACTTGACCCCAGTTGTCCACTTCTTTGCGGCTCCAATCAGCGCAACCTTTCACCGTGATCGCCTTGACCTGACCACCCGAAGCGATCGCTCCACTAAACACTTTGAATGAAGAGTCGCGTAGAATGTCGGACAAGTCGACCAACTCCATGCCAAAGCGCAAATCCGGCTTGTCTGAGCCATACCGTTCCATCGCCTCTTGATACGTCAACCGCGGGAACGGGCGAGGCACCTCCACACCGATTGTCTCTTTGAATAGCTTTGCCACCATCTCTTCCATCATCGACAAAAACGTCTCCGTCGGCAAGAAAGAGGCTTCAATGTCGATCTGGGTGAATTCCGGTTGCCGGTCGGCCCGCAAATCCTCATCGCGGAAACAACGCGCAAACTGGAAGTACCGCTCCATTCCCGCCACCATAAACAATTGCTTGAACAACTGCGGGGATTGTGGCAATGCATAGAACGAACCTTCATGCACCCGGCTCGGCACCAAGTAATCCCTCGCACCTTCCGGTGTGCTACGGGTCAACATCGGCGTTTCCATTTCGACAAATCCGTGCTGGTCCAAGAATTGGCGCACGATTTGCATCGCCCGGTGCCGAATCAGCATCGTCTTCTGCATTTTGCTACGGCGCAAATCCAAATAACGGTACTTCAATCGAATCGATTCATCCACATCCAGATCATCCTGAATCATGAACGGCGGAGTTTTAGCGGCATTGAACACATGCACCTGCTCGCCTTGAATTTCGATTTCACCCGTCTTCATGTTAGGGTTGACGGTGCCTGGTTCACGCTCCACCACTTTCCCCGTGATCGCCAAAACATATTCCGAACGCACCTGTTCGGCGATGCGGACGGCTTCAGGGGAGATTTCCGGATTAAACACCACTTGCACCCGCCCCGAACGGTCGCGCAAGTCCAAGAAAATCAGTCCCCCCAGATCACGGCGCTTATGCACCCACCCGTTTAAGGTGACTCTTTTCCCAACTAATTCTTTTGTGCATTCTGTTGCAAAATGTGTACGATGGACACCTTCCATCACGTTCTCCCCCTTAAGGCAATTGCTTGATGTAAGCGACCAGTTCATCCAGTGCAATAGTCACCTGCTCCCCGGTCGCGAGCTGTTTCACATTGATTTGGTTTTGCTTCAATTCGTCTTCGCCCAAAATGGCCACCGTCTTCGCCTGCAAACGGTCAGCGGCCTTAAATTGCGCTTTCATCTTGCGGTCCAGATAGTCACGCTCTGCACGCAACCCTGCTTGGCGCATCGTTTGCAACACTTTCATACCGACCAGCTTGGCTTCCTCTCCCATGGTGATGAGATAACAATCCAGCCCAGCTTTCGACGGTGTTTCCACTTGTTGCGCCCCTAGCGCCAAGAGCACCCGTTCCAATCCGATACCGAAGCCGACTCCCGGCATGCTTGGCCCGCCAAATTGTTCGATCAAGCCGTTATACCGGCCGCCGCCGCCGATGCTCCCGGCCTGCGCTCCTGGGATGTCCACCGTGTATTCAAACGCGGTGTGCGTGTAATAATCCAAGCCGCGCACCAGACGGTGATTAACCACATAGGGCACACCGAGCAAGTCAAGCGCACGCAACACGGTGTCAAAGTGTTTACGGCTGTCGTCATTCAAATGATCGTGCAAGGACGGTGCCCCTGCCGCAATCTCTTTGGTCCGTTCATCCTTGCTATCCAAAATGCGGAGCGGATTTTTGTAAAGCCGTGATTTGGCCTCGGCAGATAACTCATCGATATGCTTCTCGAAATAAGCGATCAATTTCTCCCGATATTGCAATCGGCTTTCCACATCTCCCAGTGTGTTCACTTCCACCCGCACATCTTTCAGCCCCAGCGCTTGGAAATAATGCATCCCGAGCGCAATCACTTCCGCATCCAACAACGGGTCCGGGCTACCGAAAGCTTCTACGCCAAATTGATGAAATTGGCGGCGCCGCCCCGCCTGAGGATTTTCGTACCGGAACATCGGCCCCATATAGTACCATTTGGTCGGTTGAGGCTGACCAAACACTTTCTTCTCCACAAACGAACGCACCACACCGGCGGTGCCTTCAGGACGCAAGGAAATCTGCCGATTGCCGCGGTCGGTGAACGTGTACATCTCTTTCTCAACAATGTCGGTCGCTTCCCCTACGCCGCGTTGGAATAACTCGGTGTGTTCAAACATCGGCGTCCGAATCTCATGATAATCATATAAGCTACAAATTTCTCGCGCTTTTTGCTCTATCCACTGCCACTGCTCAACTTCCCCCGGCATGATATCATCCGTGCCGCGAGGAATTTGCAATTTGGTTGAAGTTTGAAACTTCACTGCCGCGTACCCCCCTCGATCAACTTGGCTCATAAATAAAAAATCTCCCGCCACTGACCTCATTGTCAGGGACGAGAGATTGGTTTAACGTTTCCCGTGGTACCACCCTAATTGAAAACCCCGATCTGCCAGGGTTTCCCGCTTCAAATCCTGTTATCGCCAGGATGACGTCTAAGTCTACTAACCGCGGCATGCGGCGTTCGGTTAGATCCTCCAGGTGTCTTTCGCCGCTTCGTAACATAGAGAACCTTGCAGCCGATGGGTTCTCCTCTCTGGTTGCCCGTCAAACGGTTACTTTTCCCTTCATAGGAGTTAAGTATGTAGTTGATTCAAGCGGATTTGTTAACTCATTTTAAACAGGTGTTATCGGTTTGTCAAGAAATGAAAAAAAGTTTTTTTGGACTGCTAGCCATCCCACCATGACACAAGGACCGCGGCTTTCACAGTAAGGAGTGTGGTATAGTATGGGGAGAACCTATGTTGAAATGAGGAGTGACCAAACGGATGAAACTGTTCATCATGATCGGTAGCATCAACATGGCGCTCGCCGTGGCCATCGGGGCATTCGGCGCCCATGGGCTGGCCGGCAAAGTGACCGAAAAAATGCTGCAAAACTGGAATACGGGAGCCCATTACCACATCATTCACGCCTTAGCCCTCTTGGCAATAGGCCTGTTGATGTCCAAAATAAACGGATCCACTTCCTTGCTGAATATCGGCGGATGGTTGATTGTCGCCGGGATTCTGTTCTTTTCCGGGAGCTTGTACGCAATGGTGCTCACCGGAGTCAAAACGTGGGGAGCCATCACCCCGATTGGCGGTGTAGCGTTTATCGCTGGCTGGATTCTGGTCGCCGTCACCGCAGCCAAACACCTGTGACTCACGCTTCATGAAGCCGGTTGATCGGTCTTAGGCCATCATAGCCTTCACCTTATCGCCTGCAATGTGCTTGCCTGCTTCTCATTCATTTGTGTGTGCCTGTCGCCACCCGCAGTGCGGAAGTCTGTGAGCGGCATCGGTTGTAACCGGTCGGCCCAGCCCTGAAGCACCATTTGCGATTGCATATCCATTTCGCGGGGGGAACGCCGCATCTCGTTCACCTCTTCCATTTCATTGATCGATCTTAGTCTTGCCCCCGCACAGACAAATCAAACGGCCGCTGTTCTTACAGCGGCCGTTTAACTTTCTATCCCGTTATTATTTTTTGCAAATGGCTTCCATTTTCGCTACCACATTCTCCACACTGAAACCGTACTCTTTCATGAGCAAACCGCCCGGTGCAGAAGCCCCAAACTGTTCGATTCCAATCACGGCACCTTGTTCGCCAACATAGCGATCCCAACCCATCGGATGAGCCGCTTCCACAGCCAAGCGCGCACGAACGGCTTTAGGCAGAATCGCTTCGCGTTCGCTTTCTGGGAGCGCGTCGAAGTTCTCACGGCACGGCATGCTGACCACGCGCACGTGCAAACCTTTTTCTTTCAGTTTCGCTTGCGCATCCACAGCCAAGCTCACCTCAGAGCCCGTCGCGATGATGATGCCATCCAAGTGGTCACCATCCGCCTCGGATACAATGTACGCACCCTTAGCGATGATTTCTTGGTCTTTGTCCACAGTGCCCGGCAGGATGGGCAGATTTTGCCGGGACAGGATCAGCGCGACCGGATATTCATTTTGGTTGAGCGCATACTGCCAAGCGGCTACCGTTTCGTTGGCATCCGCGGGGCGAATCACCTTTAAGCCTGGAATCAGGCGCAGAGACGGCACATGTTCCACCGGTTCATGGGTTGGCCCATCTTCGCCAACTGCAATGCTGTCATGCGTCAACACATAGACAACGGGTAGCTTGGACAGCGCTGACAGGCGAACAGACGGGCGCAAGTAATCAGAAAACACCAAGAACGTACCGCCATAAACCCGCACGCCCCCGTGGAGCATCATTCCATTCATCGCCGCCGCCATAGCGTGTTCGCGCACACCAAACCAAATGTTGCGGCCGCTGTAATCTTCGGCATGGAAAATACCCTCGCTCTTCATCATGGTGTTGTTGGAAGAAGCCAAGTCGGCCGATCCACCGATCAACGACGGCACGCCTTTGGCCAAAGCTTGAAGCGCTGCACCAGAAGCTGCGCGAGTTGCAATCGCCTTATCGCCTACTTGGAATTTGGGCAATTCAGCATCCCATCCTTCCGGCAGCTCCCCATTCATCGCTTGACGCAAGGCACGTGCCAATTCAGGATACTTTGTCTCATATTGCTTCATCAGGTCATTCCAAGCCGCTTCTTTTTCCGCAAGGCGGGATTGGATCGCTTCAAAATGCACTCTCACTTCCGCCGGAACCGTAAACGGCTCTTCATAAGCCCAGTTGTAAGACTTCCGAACTTCCGCTACTTCTTCCTGGCCCAAGGGTTTTCCATGTGCTTCGGAAGTACCAGCGCGATTGGGGCTTCCGTACCCGATCACCGTACGCACTTCAATCAGTGTGGGACGGCTGGTTTCTTGTTGCGCTTCAACAATTGCGCGGCCAATCGCTTCCACATCATTGCCATCTTCGACGCGCAATACTTGCCACCCGTATGACTCAAACCGTTTTTGCACACTTTCGGTAAACGAATGCGCCAGTTCCCCGTCCAAGGAAATGTCATTGGAATCGTACAGGGCGATCAGCTTGCCCAGCTTGAGATGACCAGCCAGCGATGCAGCTTCTGCAGCCACCCCTTCCATCAGGTCACCATCGCCACACAACACATAGGTGAAATGGTCGATGATGTCCAACCCATCCCGGTTGAAGGTAGCAGCGAGATGTGCTTCGGCCATGGCCATACCGACACCGTTAGCGATACCTTGTCCCAGCGGGCCAGTCGTCGCTTCCACCCCCGGGGTATGCTTCACTTCCGGATGCCCCGGCGTCAAGCTTCCCCATTGCCGGAACTGCTTCAACTCTTCCAGCGGCAATCCATATCCAAACAAATGCAACATGCTATATAAAAGGGCTGATCCATGCCCTGCCGAGAGAACAAAGCGGTCACGGTTTATCCATTCCGGATTGGCCGGATTATGGTTCATATGATGTGCCCACAAAGTGTAAGCCATGGGAGCCGCACCCATCGGCAACCCCGGATGCCCTGAATTCGCAGCTTCAATTTGATCGATGGACAACATCCGGATGGTATTGATCGCTTGTTGTTCTACTTTTGTCACTATGTATCCCCCTTAACTATACTCACATCAACATGTTCTTGGTTATTATAGCACAACCCACTTTAACCCACTCACGCTTTACTCTCTAAAATAAGTGTGACTGGGCCGTCATTAACCAATGAAACCTGCATCATCGCCCCAAACACGCCCGTTTCCACGGTGACGCCGTATTGGGCTAGGCATGCGTTGAACTGTTCATACAACGGTCGGGCGAGTTCCGGTTTCGCCGCGTTCATGAAATTGGGGCGCCGTCCTTTGCGGCAGTCCCCGTATAAAGTGAATTGGGAAACGGACAGGACGCTCCCGCCCACATCTAACAGAGAGCGGTTCATCTTGCCCGTCTCATCTTCAAAAATGCGCAGATGAACTACTTTTTCCGCTAAATAGCGCACATCTTCTTCAGTGTCCCCTTCAGCCACGCCGACGAGCAACATCACGCCTGGCCCAATTGCTCCCGTCGTCTGGCCCTCCACGGTGACACTGGCTTCCCGCACGCGCTGCAACACGATTTTCATCCGGTGGCCCCCTTACTGAATGATTCTTCTCACGCTGTAAATGTCACGAACGCGCTTAACCCGTTCCACCACTGACTTGAGGTGGTTGATATTTTGAATGCTGATGCGGACATGAATCGAAGCGATGCCCCTGCGGTCACCGCGAGCACTGATGGCCGCCAATTCCGTCTTGGAATCAGTCAGTGCCTGCAATACCTCATTTAACAATCCCTGGCGGTCAAACCCAGACACTTCGATGTCCACCTGATAATAATGTTTAGTCGCATGGCTGTCCCACTCGACATCGATGCGACGCTCATCCGGAACGGTGCTGAGATTGGGGCAGTCAATCCGATGGACCGTTACGCCCCGCCCATGCGTCACATAGCCAGCAATCTCGTCCCCCGGCACAGGATTGCAACAACGCGACAAACGAATCAATAAGTTGTCTACGCCCTTTACGCGAACCCCTTGATCCAGCTTGTGTTTGCGAATCGGCAACGCCTTGACTTCCGGTAGGACGACGGGCTGCTGCTCTTCTTTCAACCCATCCGTTAAGCGATGAACCACCTGGGCGGTAGAAATGCCTCCGTATCCCACAGCGGCGAACAAATCTTCTTCCTCATTAAAATTAAACTTTTTGGTGACATCTTCGATCCGATCCGACGTCAACACATCACTCACTGTGAAATCATGTTTTTTCAACAAGGCCTCAACCATCTCCCGGCCCTTGGCCACACTCTCTTCGCGGCGCTGCTTCTTAAACCAATTGCGGATTTTGCTCCGGGCATGGGAAGATTTAACTAGGCTGAGCCAATCTTGGCTTGGCCCATAGCTGTGCTTCGACGTCAAAATCTCGACGATGTCGCCCGTTTTTAGTGGATAATCCAGAGGGACGATCTTGCCGTTCACCTTGGCCCCGATGCACATGTTGCCGATATCCGTGTGAATTCGGTAAGCAAAATCCAGCGGAACCGAACCCATCGGCAATTCAATCACATCGCCTTTCGGGGTGAAAACGAAGACAGAATCAGAAAACCAATCCATCTTGAGGTTTTCCACAAATTCCTTCGCATCGGACGCTTCCTGTTGCAGCTCCATCATTTCACGAAACCATTTCAATTTCTCGTCAAACTTGGATTTCTCTACCGCCGATCCCTCTTTGTAAGCCCAGTGGGCCGCAATCCCGTACTCGGCCGTTCGGTGCATTTCCAATGTGCGGATCTGCACCTCGATCGGTTCCCCTTTCGGCCCGATGACCGTGGTGTGCAGGGATTGATACATATTCGTCTTGGGCATGGCGATATAATCCTTGAAACGGCCCGGCATTGGCTTCCACACCGTATGAATGATACCTAGGACGGCATAACAGTCGCGGACGGTATCGACGATGACCCGCACGGCCATCAAATCGTATATCTCATTAAACTCCTTGTTTTGCGTAACCATTTTTTTATAAATGCTATAAATGTGTTTGGGTCGGCCAGAGATATCCATCACCTTGACATCCATTTCCTCCAGGCGCGACTTCAAAGTATCGATAATTTCGTCGAGATATTTTTCCCGCTCCGCCCGCTTTTTCTTCATCAAATGGACGATTCGGTAATACTGCTGGGGCTTCAAATAGCGGAGCGAGATGTCTTCCAGCTCCCATTTGATTTTGGAAATCCCCAAGCGGTGAGCCAACGGGGCGAATATCTCCAATGTCTCCGTCGATTTCTGCCGTTGTTTGTGTTCTGGCATGTATTTGAGTGTCCGCATGTTATGCAAGCGGTCAGCCAATTTAATCAATATCACGCGCACATCTTGTGCCATGGCCACAAACATTTTGCGATGGTTTTCCGCCTGATGCTCTTCGTTTGATTTAAATTTCATCCGTTTCTTCAGTTTCGTCACACCATCGACCAAATGGCGCACCGCAGACCCAAAGCGCTCTTCGATCTCTTCCAACGTCACTCCCGTGTCTTCCACCACGTCATGCAACAAAGCGGCGATCAGCGTGGGAACATCCATGCGCAGATCGGCAAGAATCTCCGCCACCGCGATGGGATGCAAAATATAAGGTTCCCCTGACTTACGGAATTGCCCTTTGTGCGCTTCATCCGCAAACTCATAAGCCCGTCTCAGCTGCACAAGATCATCCTCTGTTAAATAAGTGGCGGCTAAGCTTAGTAATTGTTCTACCGGCATTTCGCTCACATCCGTACCTAGAATAAAATTTTCCTATTATTATTACTCAGACCAATAGGAAAGTAAAGCGTTGGAAAAGACTGCTGTATCGGGAATTTAGAAAACAATTCCCCCACCCGCGGTGCACAAAAAACCGGTCGGCGCTGACACCGACCGGCAAACGTGGCTGCTATTCACTTTGCTTGGCTTTCTTGAACCCGCCTGTCTGTTTGCGGATATACAAATAGATAATGGACAGGATCACCGCCGCCACCGTCAACATCCCATAAGTCAACCGTTCTTCTTCTTCAGCCCGCAGGAACAAAATGGGCCCGACAACCACGGCCCCATAGGCGGTAAACTCAAAGGACGCAAGTAACATTTTCCACACTTTTTGCAAGTAATCGCGTAGATTGAGCTCTCTCGATTGGAACATTTCTTTAAACAGAATCACTACCAAGCCAATCATCCAGATTACAATCGAAACCAAAAAAACACGGGCGAATCCTGAAATAAATGCGGAAAATCCCTCTTGCAACGCTTCCACTTTCCATACTCTCCTTAACAGATGTTTTTCAGATGATCATACCCATTCCATCATAAGACAAACCTTTTCCTGCTGGCAATTTACAATAATTATACAGTTGGCTGACACGCATATTCCATTAGGCGCGGTGATAGGTTAACCATTGTCAACACCACACCCGCTTCAGGAGGTGACTTTCAATGCACAACCCCCGCCAAGAGACGGAACTCCATTTCTCCCCCCAGCCAGGGGAATCCTCCTTTTCGGTGGACTCCAGTCTGGATGAGGGCATCCGCCACGTGCAAAACGCCATTCAACAAATGTATAGCCAAGCAGGAAATCATGATAATGAGTAAGAATTTAATTAAGTCCCATGGTTAACATGGGACTTAATTCGCTCTAATGAAATAGAAATACCATTGCGCAAATGTAAAAAATATCATATGATGATATACGAAATTTATCAAACATTGACGCAACATTCTATTTGCACTTGAAAATATGAAAAGACTCCGTTGAGGTTTTATAACTGCGCACGTTTTGATCAATGATGCTCTGACAAACCAATCATCGGTAAAATGGGCGTTTTTGGAAAATGAATGAATTGCTTCCTTTTAAGTTTCAAATGATGTTCTAGAACTTACATAAATGATTTAGAGAACTTGATCCGCATTCATTTGATTAAATTTTTAGTCTATTCCACTTGGGAATGGGGGACCCATCATGCTGAGAAGCACGCGAAGCACCTTGTACGAGAGACTGGGTGGGGAAGAATTGATCACCATCGTGATCAATGAATTTTATGATCGCATGCTTGAAGACGACCGTGTCAACCATCACTTCATCGGCGTGAACATGGATGTGCTAAAGCGCCGCCAAGTCACCTATTTCATGAGTTACGCGTTGGGCGGGCCAATGCACTATGAAGGAAATACCTTGCGCAAAGCACATAGCGGTTTGAACATCACGTCGGAGGAGTATGAAATCGCCATTAAACACCTCAACAGCGCATTGCGGAAAAACCAAATCGCGTTGGAAGACATTGCGCGGATTGAAGCCTTCTTGCGTAGCGTTAAGCCGCACATCATCAATAAGTGAGAGGACCCGTTTTCCCCGGCCAGACATCTCACACCGCCTTGCGCTGACAAACGGATCTGTATCGTCTGCGCACCCTGTTTTCGCTCATGCACTCCGCCAAGTGCAGGTCCAAGTCCTGCCCACTCTTGGGGAGCCGCTTCCTCCTTCTCGTTGATCCAGCTTCAAACTTTTTTACAATGGATTCGCAAAAATAAAACATTTGAAGTTTACAATCGCTTTAGACTTATGCTCCGCTTCTGGACATGCGTAAAAAAACCCCCGCGCTAACGGGGGTTTACTTTACTCGATCTCGATGATTTTAAATTGAATCGTCCCACCCGGAGTGGATACGTTGATCACTTCGCCCACTTTTTTGCCGATCAGTTCTGCGCCGATCGGAGATTCATTGGAAATCTTAAATGAAGAGGGATCCGATTCCGCACTGCCCACGATAGTATACGTTTCCTTGTCCCCATCCGGAATTTCCTCAATCGTCACTTTGGAACCGACACTCACCACTCCCGTGTTTTGATTGGAAGCGATGATTTTCGCATTGCGAATCATGTTCTCTAATGTAATGATCCGTGATTCGATAAAGGCTTGCTCTTCCTTCGCCGCATCGTATTCCGAATTCTCGCTGAGGTCTCCCTGCGCGATCGCTTCTTTCAAGCGTTCAGCTACTTCGTGGCGCTTCTGCGTTTTTAGGAGTTCTAGTTCTTGTTTTACTTTTTCTAGGCCTTCTTCAGTTAATAAAACTTCTTTTTTATTTTGAGACATCAAACGTTTCCTCCTTAATCACATAAGCTTGCAAATGTGATAGATCCCCGTCAAATGCATATGCCAAACCAGCCAGTATTATGCATACTTCCTAGTCACTTTACGCAGATCAAAAGATTCATTGGTAACGATTTCACATCCATTTAGTGATGTTGCATCAGCAATCCTCACTAAAAAGCCAAGCTGGACAATATATTAGCACATTTATATCAATACTCCAAGTGATCACTTAAAGTTTTTTGGTCAACAGACAACGTTGGGCGGAGTCTCTCCTTGGAAATAGGCGATCAAATGGTTCACCGCCATATCAGCCATCGCTAAGCGGGTTTCCTCTGTGGCACTACCCAGATGGGGAGCAAGCACTACTTGTTCCAATTGCCGCAATTCCATAGGCACATAAGGCTCATCTTCATATACATCCAGCGCGGCTCCAGCGATGCGCCCAGCCTTTAATGCCTTGATCAGGGCGGTCTCATCCACAATCGGGCCGCGGGCCGTGTTGACCAAAAACGCCGTGGGCTTCATCCGTTCCAATTCGGCCGCACCGATCAGATGATGGGTCTCGGGCGTGTAAGGACAATGGATGGAAACATAATCAGCCTCGCTCAAACACTGCTCCAAATCGACATATTGAGCCCCTAGCTCCTTTTCTCGTTCTTCTGGCAAGCGGCGTCTCGAATGATAAATGACTGGCATCCGAAAACCTTTGGCCCTCTGTGCCACCGCTTGCCCGATGCGCCCCATGCCGATGATGCCTAGGCATTTGCCGGACACTTCCCTTCCCAACATGAACAAAGGTTCCCAACCGGCCCATTTCCCTTCGCGCACCAATCGGTCGCCTTCACTCACCCTCCGCGAAACATCCAAAAGCAACGCCCATGTCAAATCAGCCGTGGCTTCCGTCAACACCCCGGGCGTATTGGTCACAATGATCTGTTGTTCGCGGGCGCAAGCGATGTCGATATGATTGATTCCCACTCCGTAATTGCTGATCATCCGCAAACCGGGGCAAGCGCGAAGTAGAGCCTTGTCGATGGTGTCAGTCACGTTACAGAGCAAGGCCTCGCTCGTTTGCAAATGATGGATCAGCTCCACAGCCGTCCATTCCGGCGGCAACAGCACCACTTCAGCATGCTTAGCCAACCGGGCCAACGGTTCTTTCCCTATGTCTTTGGTCACTACGACTCGCGGTCTCAATCCTTCGTTCCTCCTCGACCTCACCTGTTCAACATCCTAGAACTATTTTGGCAATTATTATAATATTCCACAAAATGACCTATATATCCTGCTAAAAAACCTATATAATCATCAAATGATAATCATTTTTCTTGTTGGTTATGATAAACCAACTATTCTGGGATGTATTCCCGGCGTTCACTGCTTGGTGAACCCGTAATGCTATAATAACAAATATGGCAGTGCTGGCAAGAGGTTATTCAACAAATCGCCACCATGATAAAAGACAATCCCCACGAGCATCATCGCACAAGTGGGAAAAGCGGGCCAACGCGTTGCCCGCTACCGGTGTTTGTCGCCTACGCATGCTTAAAAGGACGGATAAAACATCGTCTCTCAGCCGCTTTACTGGCAAGACTTTCTGCTCACTGTCCATCTCTATAACCTCATGTTCGATGCAAGGAGTGATACCATTGCAACCAATACAAGTTGGACTAATCGGCTTTGGCTTCTCGGGGTCCACCTTTCACGCCCCCGTCATCACACAGGTGCCTGGCCTCAACCTGACTCATGTCGTCTCTTCTGATCCCAGCAAAGTGCATCGTCGGCTCCCCCAAGTAGAGGTACTGGCCGATCCCCGTGCGTTGTGGGATCATCCCGACATCGGGTTGGTCGTGATCACCACGCCTAACGACACGCACTTCCCTTACGCCAAAGAAGCCTTGCTGAGCGGGAAACACGTGGTGATCGAAAAGCCCTTCGTGATCGATGTTGCTGAAGCCGATGAATTGATCAAACTAGCCACCAAACAAAACCGTATCTTAAGCGTATACCACAACCGCCGCTACGACAGCGATTTCCTCACGGTCAAACAGGTGGTTAAGCAAGGTTTGCTCGGTACGGTTCATACATATGAAGCGCATTTTGACCGGTACCGTCCGGAGGTGCGCATTCGTTGGCGCGAACAAGATGTGCCGGGAGCCGGAGTGTTGTACGATCTCGGGCCTCATCTGATCGATCAGGCCATCCAATTGTTTGGGCCACCTCAGACAGTGTGGGCTGACCTCTTGATGCAACGCCCGCAAGCCCAAGTAACCGATTGCTTCCATCTCATCCTCGGATACGAAAACGGGTTGCGTGCCATCTTGCGTGCCGGCTGTCTGGTTAAAGCACCAGGGCCGCGATATCAGGTGCACGGTAGCCTTGGCACATTGACCAAATACGGGATGGACCCACAAGAAGAAATGTTGAAACAAGGGATGAAACCAGGCGATCCGGGGTGGGGGCAGGAATCTCCAGAATTCCAAGCCACTCTCTCCACCACCGTGCAAGGGGTGGAGATGCAAGGCACCGTACCTACCCTGACCGGAGGATATGAAACGTACTATCAACAATTGGCCCAAGCGATCAGGGGACAAGCCGATGTACCCGTTTCAGCTCAAGAAGCGCGGCTAACTATGCAAGTCATCTCGGCAGCAATCGTCAGCGCACACGAAGGAAGAGTTGTAAAAATATAAATCAATCCATTCAACATTTACATCTTCATCTTATTTAAATGCGGTTCAGCCGAAGGGCGGAGCCGCATTTTTTGTTAGCTTTTAAAAATCCCTTCATTATTCTTCAACAATCGGCAGGTAGAATGTGGTCACACTGGTGCATGACAGACACAGAAAGGAGAAAATCATGGTACAACCCAACGCACTTGCTCCCTTGTTTCTGCGCATCGGCCTTGGGAGCATCCTTTTCGCCCACGGACTGCAAAAACTCTTGTTCATCAGCCGAACCATGGAATTTTTCGAGCTGATTGGCGTTCCCTTCCCCTCCTTGTCCGCCTATGGCATCGCCACGATGGAAACTTTGTGTGGTATCGCGTTTTACTTGGGGATTCACATCCGGTTGGCCGGATTGTGCACCATTCTGCTGATGTGCGGCACCATCATCACTGTCAAAGGGGCCAAAGGCTTCATCGATGGGTACGAATTTGACGCCTTGATCATAGTGAACGCCATTTCACTCATGTTCACTGGGCCTGGCGAATACAGCATCTCCCATATCTCTAATCATCCCTAGCACTTTTGGCTTTTCGTCTTAACCATTCGCTTGCCGGAAACAACCACTTCCTTTTAAAACTCGCTCTCGTCTAATCATTGCTTCCATTCCATCGTCATATGACGATTTTTTTTATATCCTTTATAATAAATGATGAACTTCCATCAAACAGAGTGAGGCGACACAATGGATACAATCACACACGGCCTGTTTGGCTATACGATGTATCGGTGCTTAAAAAAAGAGGACATTCCCGCCAAAGAGGGGAAAGCCCTATTGTTTGTGTCATTGGTCAGTAACCAAATCCCCGATATCGACGTGGTTGTCCGCGTAACTGAAACGGGCCGCATCATGGAACAGATGTGGCATCGCGGGCTAACCCATTCCTTGTTGTTCATTCCCATTTGGGCTTTGCTGATCTACGTTTTGGTACGGCTGATGTTCAAAGTGACAAACTGGCGCTTCTTCCACCTGTCTTTGTTCGGAGTCGCCCTGCATGATTTTGTCGATTGTTTCAACGCCTGGGGCACCGGCTTATTTGAGCCATTTTCCTCCGCTCGCATCACCTTTGGAACCCTTCCCATTGTCGACTTCGTTTTTTGGGGTCTCTTCCTAGCCGGTTTTTTGTTCTCTTATATGAAGAAACACATCCCCAAACAGCGAATTTTCCAATGGGTGGCTTTGGGAATGCTCCTTCATTTCAGCATCCAAACGGCTCAAGGGTTGATTGTGGAACAACGGGCCGAGCAACGTTATGACCGCGTCGAACTGGCAGCCAGCTTTGTTCCTTGGCATTTTCGGGTGATCGGCAAAACCGGAAACCATGTGGAATTGACAGATGCCACCGTATGGTCGACCAGCCGACCCGTGGCTGCGCTCAAATCGCATGAAGAAACCGATTTGTCCCCCTTGTTCAATCAGAATCCCAAAGCGAAGGTTCTCTACGAATGGTCGCCGTTTGTCGTCGTCGTCAACGACAGCAAACGCTTGGGTATATTTGATCCGCGTTTTTACCGTGATGGGGAATCATTCGTCAGTGAATACATTGAAAAACGGTGAAGCGAAAGCGCCATCAATCCCCCTTCAAATCGCTAAAACGTTACGAAGAAAGTGATCAAACGTCCTTTGGACACTCTATTTTCGCTCACAACGATGTCAGGCAATGTCACGTTATACCCGCTTGACCAGTTCAGATCTCGAAAGGGGACACGGCTTGTGACTCAGCTCGTTTCTCTTGAATGGCTACACAACCACCTGAACGATCCGCAATTGATTATCGTGGATTGCCGTTTCCAGCTTGGACAACCTACTGCCGGGAAGGAGGCTTATCTCCGTGATCACATCCTAGGCGCCTTTTATCTGGATCTTGACCAAGACTTGTCCGCTCCCCCATCCGTCCACGGCGGACGTCATCCCCTGCCTGATCCCCATGTGTTTGCCGCCAAGGCAGGGGCCATCGGTATCGGAGAAAACGTCACCGTCGTCGCTTATGACGACCAAGGAGGAGCCATGGCTGGACGCTTGTGGTGGTTGCTTCATTATTTCGGGCACCATCGAGCAAAAGTGTTGAACGGCTCTTACTCCTTGTGGAAAAAACAAGGCTTGCCGATTACCGCCGAGTTGCCAACAGCACAGCCCCGCACCTTTCATCCCCAGATCAACCACCGCTGGTTGGCCACCATGGAAGAGGTGAAAGCTAAGCTTAACGACCCACACACGGTGATCATCGATTCCCGCGAAGGCGCACGTTACCGCGGCGAACAGGAACCGATCGATCCCGTGGCCGGGCATATACCGGGCGCGAAACACTATTTCTTCAAAGAAACCCAGCTCGCTGACGGTCGTTTTAAATCGGAAGAAGCGCTTGCTGAACACTTCGCCGACATTTCCAAAGAACATGAAGTGATCGTCTATTGTGGTTCTGGGGTGACAGCGACCCCCAATGTTATCGCCCTCATGGAGGCCGGTTACCAAAAGATCAAGCTTTACGCTGGTAGTTGGAGTGATTGGATTTCATACCAAAGCAATCCGGTCGCCACTGGAGATGAATAAACAAAAAAAGGGATTCGCCTCGTACCGGTGAATCCCTTTCCCATCTGATCAGCCGTAAAATTTTTTCAGCCAGTTGAGCGCATTCTTAGTAAAAGAATATCGCAAGGGCATGTCAAACTGCGTCGTCTGCTTAACAATCGCTTTTTCGTGGCTGAAGCAATCAAAACTGTACTTTCCATGGTAATTACCCAACCCGCTTGTGCCAACACCACCGAACGGCAAATGTGGATTGCCGATATGAACGATGGTGTCATTGATGCAACCACCACCGAATGGCAAAGAACGAATCACTTTTTCTTGGTTTTGCTCATTCTCCGAAAAAAAGTACAATGCCAACGGCTTTTCCTTCTTGCGGATTTCCGCAATCGCTTCATCCAGATCGGTATAAGTAAACACCGGCAAAATCGGCCCAAAAATCTCTTCCTGCATCACCGGTGCCTCCCAGCTCACGCCCGTCAACACTGTCGGCTCAATGACACGCCGTTGCGCATCTGTTTTGCCGCCAATGACAATCTCTCCATCAGCCAAGAACGCCTCCAATCGTGAAAAATGGCGTTCATTCACAATATGCCCATAATTCTCGCTTGTCAGCGGATCTGTCCCGTAAAACCGCGCAATTTCTTGTTTCAACTGTGCCAACCACACATCTTTGCGTTCCTCATGGATCAACACATAATCCGGGGCGACACACGTCTGGCCCGCATTCAGCCATTTGCCCCACACGATTCTGCGGGCAGCCAGCTCAATATTGGCATCTTTATCGATGATGACCGGACTTTTGCCCCCCAGCTCCAGCGTCACCGGAGTCAACGTTTGGGCCGCCTTTTCCATAATCGTTTTGCCTACCTGCGCACTTCCGGTGAAGAAGATGTGATCAAACGGCAGATCCAATAGCGCTTTGCTCGTCTCCACATCTCCTTCGATCACCGCAATGTATTCCTCCTCGAAAATCCCCTTAATCATTTGCATGATCACTTGGGACGTATGCGGTGCCCATTCCGATGGCTTGAGCGTGACGCAATTCCCTGCCGCAATCGCTCCAATCAGCGGCATCACCGCGAGATTGAATGGATAATTCCAAGGCGAAATGATCAGGGTGAGCCCATACGGCTCAGGATACACATAACTCTTCGATCCCATCAGCACTTGCGGTGTCGGAACTCTTCGCGGTTTGGCCCATGTTTTCAAACGCTTGCTAACATATTTGATCTCATCCAGCGTCGGTCCGATTTCCGACAAATACGCATCAAACTCCGAACGGTGCAAATCCTTTTTCAATGCAGTGGTAATGTCAGGCTCATATCGTTTGATGGCAGATTGCAATTTGCGCAAGCTCTCCAAGCGAAAGGCGATCTCCTTGGTTTTCCCCGTCAGGTAAAACTCCTTCTGCTTCTCAAAAATCTCTTTATGTCGCATCCATTCACCACGCCCCCACTCAGATGTTATCAGCTTCAGTATAGAAAATGAGCCTGACTTTCTCAAGAAAAGCAATTCATTTAAAAACCGAATGCACCCCAAACCGCTCGCGCCAGTGTTCCACCAAACGGAGACGGTATGATTCGCTCAGTTGCTGAACGGCCCCTTGATGAATCAAACGCAAATAAGCGAGGCTAGGCCGGATTTCTTCCTCAGATTTGTTAACCACCGTGTATGTTTCAGCTTCGATCCAGCTTTCCCGATGCCGCACCTTCACGCGAATGCGCCGATAATGGCCGACATCCACGCCTTCCCGCTTATCCAAATCCGGCAGGGCTTCTTGATCGAGGCGATAAAGCACACCTTCCACCTCTTCTCCTGGCGCCGGCACAATGTCTGCCACCCCACCCTGCCGATATTCGCTGTACATGGTAAACGCGAGCCGGTGGTCGGGAAGCGTCGCCGATCCAAGCACCTGATAGCGACCTTCGCCCACCGTCCCTTTGAAGCTCTCTTCATCCATGCATGAACCGTATGCAAAATAATATAACACGCTCTCCTCTCCCTTCATCCGGAAACTTCTGCCTACTGGTCAACTCGGATGGCCGAACGCGCTCTAACCATCATATGTGCAACCGTCCATCTTCTTTACCCGTTCATCTGGGAAAATACACAAAAAAAGGGGCGTTAACGCCCCGTTCCCTGATGTGCCGGGTTCGCGGGCAATCGTTTCTTCGCCCGTCCAACCAGCGGCACCTTGCGAATCGCTAACCATGTCAGCAATTGAGTAAAACCGATGACCAGCACAAACCACCGCAACTCGGTGGGATCCTTAATTTGGGCGACCCACAAAATAAAGAGCAAAATACCCGTGACACGTCCCACATTTAACATCAACTCCCGCGAAACCACATACTCCACCCGCAAGGCCGCCGATTGTTTGGTCTCCCCGATCACATCGAACACAGTAGAAGTGAGAGGCGCCAGGTAAAACGGATAAAAAAGCGCGCCACCCACACCCATCACCCACATCGTCCATTCACTCATGTGAAACGCAAACGGCAAAATGACCAAACCCATCATCAAGGCCCCAACCAAGATAAACATATTGCGTGATTTCGGTTTCATCATTTTGCCGACCACAAAGTACGACAGCATAGACACAAGGGAGCCCACCGTATAAAAACTACCCACAGTGAATTCATCTTTGGTTGTGACATACACCAACAAACCGATGAGAAAGGAGAACACCCCTTCACGCAACCCTTGCGCGGCCATAGCCAGACCGACATAACGCCAATGGGCATCACGCTTCCCCAATAGACGCACCACCCGGGCTAATTGGAATTCTCCCCGGGCCAATCGAGCCTTAAATAAAAAGCTGACCACCACCGCCGCTAGGAAGATCGATAGCGACAGTCCGAAAATGAAATGGTAGCCGCGGACCTGTCCCATGTTGCGGATCAACAAACCGGAAATAAACGGGGCAACGATCCCCGTGATGGAGGTGATCAGTCCATTCGCTCCATTGAAAATGTCACGGTTGTCCCGCTCAGTGATTTCAAAATAAAGCACATTGTAGGCCAGCCAGAAAAACCCCGCTCCCAACCCCAGCAGCGCGCCGAGCAAGTAGACATAAGAAGCCGCGTTTTTGCCAAGCAGCCAAACCACCAAATAAAACAAGGACAAGATGGCCACTCCCAAGCGAATCGACACCACGCGGTCAACCTTTTTCACCATCCATCCGGCCACGACAAAAGTAAGAGCCGCCACCACGAAATGGATGAGATTAAACCAGCTGATCATGCTCCAATCTTTTTTGATCTTCCACAGAAAGACATTGACAAATGTTCCAGACAAAGCAGTAGCTACGGCAAACAAGCCGTTTTCCAGCAACAATAGCCATGCTGAACGATCCAGTTTACTCCATGTGTTTATTCGTCGCATAGGTTAGCTCACCAGTCTTAGCTTAACCAACTGCCCCTCGAATATGAAAAAGGGGTGGAATGCTCCACCCCTACTGCCAATCATCCTCTTCATCTTGATCAGACTGCATACTTTTGAACTGAATGAAAATCATCGCCAAGACGAAGCCCGTAGTCAGGGCAACAATATGCCCAAACAGCAGACTCCAACCAAATGCTAAATTGAATACCACGAAAACGAGAACCATCCGGCCCATGACGGGGTGGATCATCCCCCGCAACGCCAAAAACAGATATACGCCTAACAGGCCATAAATCGCTTCATTGGCTCCGGTAATCACCCCGTCGACGTCAGTCAAATAAATGCCCCAATATCCAGCGATTCCCGCGCACAAATAAATGAATAAAAATGAGAGCTTGCCGAACAGCCATTCCAATTGGGGCGCAAACAAATACAAGGAAACTCCCATCATCAACAATTGAAGTAGATGGACGTGCAAAAATAGGGAAGAGACCAACCGCCAATACTCACCATCCTGAATGCGCCATTGCACAAATGCCCCAAATTGGACCCAAGTAGCCGGACCAAAGCCTTTGCCGCTTAAAGTATACATGAGGAAGACGACAATTTGAACCAAGATGATGCCTGTCACAACAGGAAATAGCTGTGGAAAACGCCGAACCGGAATCAATGTGTGTCTGAACAAGAAGCTTCCTCCTCCAATCTGACCAATCGGGCGATCTCTTGCCCCATCCGCACGCTCGTTCCTTTGGCCAGAGGAATGCTCCACTCGATTTGTCCCGGTTCAAACAGAAGAATCACAGTGGAACCGAACTCAAACCGCCCCACCTCCGCTCCTTTGGCCAAGCGTTCTGGAGTAGCATAATCCTTGTGCGCGAAAGGTCGGCTCGGTTTGGGATTGGTGGCGATCGCTTGATCGTAGGTCACTTTGATGCTACCGACATTGGTGGCCCCCACTTTAATGAGCGCCGTGAGACCACTCTCTCCTTCAATATAAGTGATGACCCGCTCATTCACTGCAAATAGTCCCGGCACCAGCCGGATGCCCATTTCATTGACGGGATACAACTCACCCGGTATGTAGGTGGATGAGACAACTCTCCCGGCAATCGGCATGTGAATGCGGTGGTAATCCCGCGGGCTTAAATAGATGGTTACAAATTGCCCGCCATCAAAGCGTTTCACCGCGGCTTCATTCCCACCCAGCAATTGGGACAATGAGTAAGAAACCCCCTTGGCTTGGATCAACCGCCCCTCCGTGATCGTCCCACCCTCCGACACAGTGCCGTCCACTGGGCTCACCACTTGGGCTTTCCCACCGCAGATCGGGCGTGCTTCGGGATGAAGCTCGCGAACAAAAAAGTCGAGCAGATGCTCAAATTGGTCAAGTGGCTTCTTTACAGGAGCCAGGTCAATGTCAAAATGACGTATATACAAGGGAATCAGGTGACGACTGAACGGATGCCGCGCCACCTTTCCCATCAGGCGCGAGAGCCCTTTTTTGGGCAACCCCCGCCAAAACGCTTTGGTTATGCTTTGCTTCATATGATCCTCCTCACAGGAAAATTTCGGCAGTAATATCTTCACCTCAACCGGACACCATAATAAGCGACAAGGAGGTGAAAAGATGAACACCAAAAACTTTACTCCACAACAATCGAGAACCAATGCACAGCAAGTTCGCCAACAAAACCAGCAATCCGCTCAAGGTACTTCCAGCGGTTTTGCGACTGAGTTCGCCAGCGAAACCAACGCGCAACAAGTCCGCCAACAAAACCAACAATCCGCTCAAGCTAGCCGCATGTCTGGTGCGACCGCTGGCGGCTTCAACACGGAGTTCGCTAGCGAAACCAATGTACAACAGGTCCGCCAACAAAACCAACAATCCGAGGCTAAAAAGCGTAACAACCAACAATAATCAAGCTTGTGGTACATGCTTCATCCATAAATCCCATCCGCCGTTATGGCAGATGGGATTTATGGTTGTGTGTGACGCCGCCGGAAATGATGAGCCGCAAGGCGTCATCCACCGACATATCCAATTCTTCCACTTGTTCCCGCTCATACCAATGTAAATCCCCTGAAAATTGATAGCTTTGCGGGAAATAAACCCCCACGTACTCTTTGCCGTCCGCCGTACGAAATACTGGCGCTTTCACCGTCAAAAAACCGAGTTTGCGCGAACCGCCCAGGTGAACAAACACAACGGTGTCAAACGATTTCTTTTCACCGATAAACGAATGGATGGTATCTTTGAGCGTTCCGTACAAATCTCTGACCAGGGGGATTTTATCTAATATCGCCTCAATCATATCAAACAGTTTTTTGGTTAGCCACAATTTGGTCAAAAAACCGATAACCAAAATTAAAGCGATGACAAAGAGCAACCCCATCCCTGGAAAGGACCAAGGTAGCACCTTTTCTGCCCAATTCATGCCTAAGTTGTTAAGAAGCTGGTAAATGTAACGAACGAGGTAAACGGTGAGGGCAATCGGCAAAAACACAAGCAACCCATTTAGGAAATAGATGCTGAGGCGTTTGATCAAACCATTTCGCCGCAAAAACAACCACCTCATTTCTTCATGAACTTCTCATAGTAAGAAGTAATCAAGTGGTCGGCGATGGGACCTGCCGCCACCGCACCATAACCCCCTTCGGGCACAATCACGGCCACGGCGATTTGCGGATCATTCGCAGGGGCGAAAGCGACGAACACCGAATTTTCCACTCGTCCGCGACCTGGAATGTCCTGTTCTGATGTTCCCGTTTTGGCCGCTACATCAAACGGCAAATGGTTGAACAGTTCCGCCGCGGTCCCCCCCGGCTTGGTCACTTGTACCATGCCGCGAACTACCGTTTGGTAGTAGTTCTCTTTAATCGGGGTGCGTTGCATCACTTCCGGTTTGATTTCTTTCGTCTTCCCGGTGGTGGGATTCACCACTTTTTCAACCAATTGCGGACGTAAGCGCGTTCCTTTGTTTCCCAACGTTTGCATATACTGCGCTAACTGCAATGCCGTATACCGCTGCGCTTGCCCAAACGAAGCCAGCGCCATGGCACCCATACCCGAATTCCGCTTAGCGATGATCTTGTAGTCTTCCAAACCATCTTGTTCGCGCGGCAAGGGAACGCCGGTCTTGACACCCAATCCGAAGGCATGGGCCAACCGCTCAAACTTCTCGACGGCTTCCAACTTGTCTCTGCGGTACCACTTGGTTGCCAACCAAGCCATAAACGTGTTGGACGATTTTTGAATCGCTTTGACGGGATCAAGCAGGCCGTAATTGTGGCGACCTGAGTTACGCACCGGTGGGGTCGCTTTGGCGTAATAAAAAGCGCCTGGATCGCGCCAATAGGTGTTCGGTTTAATAACTCCTTCCATCATGCCCATCAGCACCGTCAAGGGTTTAAAGGTGGAGCCTGACGGTAAGACGGAAAATGGGTGGCGCTTCACTTCCGATTGCGGAGAGGCAGATCCCCGGGCATCGTAAGGCGCCTCTCGGATCGTGCCGTTATTGATGACAAAGCTAAGGTTCCGATAATCCCCGCTTCCCACTTTTCCGTTCCAGATGTTGGGGTCGTAATCAGGATAGCTGACCATCGACCTGATTTTCCCCGTTTTTACTTCCATTGCCACCGCATAGGCGTTGCGGGCATATGGTGCACGTTTGTTCCCCGCTTGCGTGCGCAGGCGGGCCAGGTGTTGCTCCACAAACGCCTCCGCTTCTAACTGCATATCCTGGTCAAGGGTTGTTATCAGGTCATTGCCCGGTTTAGGGGACACTTCTTTCAATACCTCAACCAATTTCCCTTGCGAGTTCACCCTCACTAAGCGGTAACCATTTTTTCCTCGTAATTCATCTTGATAACTGTATTCGATGCCGTCTATCCCCACTTGTTCCCAATCCAAGTAACCCGCTTGATTCGGTTGCGCTGCCACGGCTTTGTACTTCTTCATCGAGGTTTTTGCCCCGGCGTACGGGCGCACATAACCGATCGTTTGGACGGCGATGCTGTCCGTCCGATATTGGCGCAACGGTTCGGAAAAGATGTTGACGCCCGGAAACCGATCCGGATTTTCCGAAATCTTCACGATCTCTTCATCGGACAAGCGGTCCTTCAGTTTTTTAGGAAAGTAAGGCGGCTGTTTTCGCATGGTGGGTTTCCCCTTGGCATCCAAGCCGATATCCATCGCTTCCAGCACATCTTTCAGCGGCATCTTTAACACATTGGCCAATTCCTTAGCCGTTGCTAGTTTTTTCTTTTTATCGCTGTCCGGTTCGAGGTAAATCGCGGTGAACAGAGAACGGTTCTCAACCAATATGTTGCCGTTCCGATCATAGATCTTCCCCCGCGATGCAACCAGCGGCACCTGCTTAAAATTATTTTCCACCGCCAACTGGTTGTATTCAGCTCCAGCCCCCAGCTGAATCGAACTAAGGCGTAGAATTAACACGACGAACAACAGGATGACAATGAGCCACAATCCGTGTAACCGTCCGGAGAGTAGCCCGGCTGAGCTAGTTTTGCGTCTGCCTTGAAACATGCCACCACTCAATCCTTTGCAACCTATAGTGCATTTCCAACTCGTTATTAGTGTATCACATCACAAGGAAAAAGAGGGAGGGGATTCCCACATCCCACCAGCGACAATTTTGTGTGGAGTGTACGGGCTTGTCCGAATAAGCGAGTTGGAGAGCAGGCAGAGCTCCTCCCGTCAAGAGTAAGCCCCGCCCTTTCATTTTTTAACGTTTCCAAAACCTGCGATAAAACTCCACCGCTTGGTATGAATTCAACACACTCACCCGTTCCAACCGCGATGTCTTCAGCGCTGACTGCAACAAAATGTAACGAATTTGCTCAGGATTTAGATAAGGGTTTAGTTGGAGCAAGAGGGCGATCGTGCCAGATACATGCGGCACTGCCATGGAAGTGCCACTCATTTCCCGCTTGGTCCCGTTTAACCACGCCGACGGAATCCTCTCCCCCGGTGCGGCGAGATCCACGCCTTTGCCCATATTGCTAAAGCGGGATAAGACACCTTCACGCGAAACAGAAGCCACGGCGATCGTCTCTGGGTAACGAGCTGGAAAATCAATGCTTGACGGGAGGCCCCGGTTCCCTGTGGCCGCCACCATCACAATACCTCGGCGGTGGGCGATCTGAATCGCTTGACGCAACGATTCGCTCAATTTTTCCATGCCGAAACTCATGTTGATCACTTGCATACCGTTTTCAATGCACCAATTGATGGCGCTCAATAAATCGGACAAATTGGCGCTACCCTTGCGGTTGAATGCTTTCACCGCATATACTTCCGTTTTTGGCGCCGTCCCGATGATGCCCAAGCCCGCCCCGTTGCCAGCGATGATCCCCGCCACATGGGTGCCGTGCCCATTGTAATCCTGAGGGGCAAAATAAGGGGACAAAATGTTCACCCCGCCCCGATAATTGTCTTTTATCGCAGGATGATCCGCTGAAATCCCAGTGTCGATGACCGCTACTTTCACCCCGCGCCCCTGGCTGATAGACCAAACTTTGGGCGCTTCAATCATCTGCACGCCCCACGGCAAATTTTGCTCCTTGACTGACAACATGGTGCCTACATATGGTTCCGTGATTGTCAGCCGAATATCCGGCTCCGTGTAAGCAACGTCAGGCACCGACTCTGTGGGGACTACGGGAGCTTGATATTCCCCGATAACCATGCCCAAATGGGACAAATAGCGGATCGGCCGCACACCCAAACGGCGCAGATTATTCAAACAACGCTCCAACTGGATGCCATCTCGTAAATAATAGATCTTGCGTATCCGCTTCTTGCTTGACGCTTGGTTGCATGGGAAAGGGAGCCTCCAATCAGAATCATTCATGATCTCACACTCCCATCTGCACTCAATGCCCAAACCATGAATATGGTACATACAAAAAACAAAGCGGGTGATAACGAATGAGCAAAGCGAAACCACCCCGATCCGACGATTCATTGCGACTGTCCCTCAGCGACGACAACACGGTGGACCATTGGTCGACAATCCAAAAATGGACCAACCGGCTCTCAAAGACAACCAACCACCTTGATGATCTTGCCCATGCGCTGCAATCCCTGCATCTTGCCGCCAAGGACAAAGAAACCTTGAAAGAAATCCTCACTTCTTTGGCCAAACTAAACAAAATCCAGGCGCAAAAGAAAACGAAAGCGGACGACTCCAAAGCCGCACAGGAACCGATCCAATCTGGCAACAGCTTGATGGACATATTCAACTCACCGGCGATGCGCGACATCGTGCAGACGGTGTTTAAACAGAGAAAGCGTCATTGGTGATTATCGGTCTCGGCGGGGTTGCTTCTGTTTTCGTTTCAACATAAGCTCATTGACCTGTGCCGGTGGCGTCATGTTCAATTGGCTCAATATCTCACTCATGCCTTCTGGTGTCATCATTTGTTTCATCAACCCCATCATCGCTTCTTGCGATATGGGCAAATGGACGACTTGGCTTATATATTCAATAAAGCCGGGTATTCCATGCTTCTGATAACGCTCCATCCCTTTGAACATGAACTGCTCCAATTGACTTTCATCCATGAACGGCTTTCCCACTAATTGATTCATCCAATCGGCAAAGGCTTTCAGCGCTTGCGTATGCTGCATTCCGCACTCCCCCCTAACCAGCCGCCAGCGTTTATCTTAGTAATATGAAATTCGCCTGCACTTTCGCACGATAAACACCCATGGGCCACAAAAAAGGCAGAAGCCTGTTGGCTTCTGCCTTTCCATTTACTTTCCACCGCCGCACGGACTCTTGCCGAGATCGACTTTGCCGCATCCAGACATCTGAAAATCGATGTCGCGTCCCACTTCTGAGACTTGCCGCCAATACTCGCCCACATATGCCAAGGGTTGGTTCACCCGTTTTTCGTCGGCGATGAAATAAGTTGTTTCTTTCCCGGTCGCGTCATCCATAAACGTCACATACAGCACGTCGTAATAAAGTGGAGACCCATCTTCCTCTTCGATAATATCAAAACCGGCCTCGTGGGTGATGAGTAATTCTTCGTAAGAGCAGGATTCCACTCCCTGCTCCCCCTCGGCCGCTACATAATCAAACTCGCAACGGTCCGCCTCCTCATCAAACGAAGCTTGGCGTAGATGGCCGTATACATAGATCGATTCACTGTCCAAGTCAATGGTACCAAACAAACTTTGGGGATATTCGGCCAGATAGTCGTTCACTTTGCGATTGATGTCCCGGGCAAACATCTCCCTGGCCGCTTCTTGAAAGTTGAACAACATCCCATGAGTAAATGATTTCATCAACATTAGCTCCTTTGATCAACCATGCACATCGCATCTATTATATCGAAGAGAAAAAACGCTTTTCAAGAAGCCGTTCCTTTTCGTTTTCTTTCCAATTCCCGCAATTCCACTCGCCGAATCTTCCCACTGGCCGTTTTCGGTAGAGAAGTGACGAATTCCACCTCGCGCGGATACTTATACGGAGCAGTCAACGCCTTGACATGGTCTTGCAATTCGGGAATGAGTTCCGCTGTAGGTATGACGCTCTCCTTTAACACGACAAATGCTTTGACAATGGTTCCCCTGATGGAGTCAGGGCTGGCCACCACCGCACATTCTTTCACCGCCGGATGTTTGACGAGGGCGTCCTCCACTTCAAAGGGGCCGATTGTATAACCTGAGCTGATAATCATGTCATCAGCCCTCCCCTCAAACCAAAAGTAACCCTCTTCATCCACTCTGGCTCGGTCTCCGGTGAGATACCAATCCCCGCGAAACGCCGCTTGGGTCCGCTCCGGATCTTGATAATATCCTTTAAATAGGGCGGGAGAAGAGCGGTGGACAGCGATATGACCTACCTCCCCTTGCTTCACTTCTTGTCCCTCGTCATCAACCACCGCAATCCGATTGCCGGGAGTCGGTTTGCCCATCGAACCCAGTTTCACTGGCATTCCAGTCAAGTTGGCAATCAAGAGGGTGTTCTCGGTCTGCCCATAGCCATCACGCACTTGCACTCCAAACGCGTTGAGAAAAGTATCGATCACTTCCCTGTTCAGCGGTTCTCCGGCGCTGACCGCGCTACGCAGAGCCGGGAGACGATACTCCAAGAGCTTCTCGCACTTGGCCATCAAACGGTATTCCGTCGGCGTACAGCACAAGACATTGATTTTTTGTTCTTCTAGCAAGCGAAGATATGTTTCCGGATGAAACGAACCTTGGTAAACAAATGCCGTCGCACCTGCCCCCAGCGTGGAAACAAACGGGCTCCAAATCCATTTGGCCCAACCCGGTCCCGCCGTGGCCCATACTTTGTCCCCATTTTGAATGCCAAGCCACGCTTGTGTAGCCGTCTGTTGGTGGGCAACTGCCCAGCTGTGATGGTGAACTACTCCTTTGGGTCCCCCTGTAGTACCTGAAGTGTATGAGATAAACGCGGGGTCATCCGCTGTTGTTTCCGGCAAGGCAATGCTGGCATCTCCTGTGCATTCATCCAGCGCCAACCATCCTCCCTGCGCTTGGCCGCGGACGATACGGATGGCAGCGCTTCCAATTTCGCGCAAGGCCGCATCTACGCCTGCCGTCAAGGTTGCGTCAGCGATCACCGCTTTGGCCTCAGCATGCCGGATGCGGTAGGCGATGTCACCAGCTCGCAACATTTCTGACCCCGGCAACAGCACTAATCCCGCTTTTAAGCAAGCCAGATAGGCAACATACGCTTCCGGCACGCGTGGCAGCAAGATCATCACCCGCTCTCCTTTGGCGAGCCCCAAAGCTACCAATCCCCGAGCTAAGGAATCGGATTTTTCCTTCAATTCGGCATATGTAATTTGTTTTTCTTCCCCCGCCTCATTTCGCCAATGAATCGCGACCTTTCCAGTTACAGTAGCATGTCGGTCGATATCCTGAGCAATATTATAACGCGTTGTCATCCCATTCCCTCCCCAAAGATCAGCTCAAAGAAAAAGTATCTATAGAAATATTCTTTCAAATGAGTGTTAAATCCTTTTTAATGCACAATAAGTAGCGACCCTTGCGGGTCGCTACTGGGAACCAGTTATTCAATTATTAGAAGCTCGTGCCGCCACCCAGTTGTTGCTGAGCCAAAGAAACCAGACGTTTGGTGATTTCTCCCCCAACCGAACCGTTAGCGCGGGAAGTGGTATCAGCACCCAGGGTTACACCAAATTCTTGTGCGATCTCAAATTTCATTTGATCAATCGCTTGGGCTGCACCAGCAACCAGCAGTTGGTTGGAGCTACGATTGCGTCCTTGTTGTGCCATGTGTTTTCACCTCCTTATGTCTTGTTGGTCTTATATTGCGTCGTTTGCGCCGAATGCATGCTAGGAAATTATGGATAAACTAGACTGAAAAGGCTTGTTTCTTAGGCATTAGAAAAGGGGTTGCGGTCATCCGCAACCCTTTCATCCATATGATTTAGTCGCCCTTTGTAGCGCGTGTTATTCTGTCACAATGTCATAAATCAATACCGGCGCTTTCGCTTGCTTATCGATGCGGATGCTGGCATAAAGCTTCTCGATCACATCATCCACATTCTCCCGGTTAGCATGGATGGTCACTAGGGACTCTCCGGCCTTAACTGGATCGCCGATTTTTTTGTTCATTACCAGGCCAACCGCCAAATCGATTTCAGATTCTTTGGTTGCCCGGCCCGCGCCAAGCCACATTGCGGCTGTACCGATCTCATCCGCAATCATCTCCGCGACTACGCCGTCTGTTTTGGCCGGCACTTCAATTTGATAAGCCGCTTGTGGCAATTTTTCCGGATGATCCACCACGGAAGGGTCGCCCCCCTGATTGGCAAGGAACTCTTTGAATTTCTCTAAGGCCTTGCCGTTTTGGATGACACCCCGGATCATCTTTTCTGCCTTCTCCAGCGATTCGGCTTTACCAGCTAAAAATACCATTTGCCGCCCGAGCGCTAGGCATAGTTCTTCCAAATCCTTAGGCCCATTCCCCCGCAACGTATCAATCGCTTCCTTCACTTCCAGCGCATTACCGATAGCCCGGCCCAGCGGTTGGCTCATGTCGGAGATCACAGCCATCGTCTTGCGACCCACATTGTTACCGATCCGCACCATCGCTTGAGCCAATTTTTTGGCATCCTCCACCGTCTTCATGAACGCCCCGGCCCCCGTCTTCACATCAAGCACAATGGCGTCGGAACCCGCCGCAATTTTTTTGCTCATGATTGAACTGGCGATAAGGGGGATGGAACTCACCGTGCCCGTCACATCACGCAGGGCGTACAACTTCTTGTCTGCCGGAGTCAAATCACCGGTTTGCCCAATCACCGCGATTTTGTGCTTGTTCACCAGCTCCACGAATTGCTCCTTGCTAATCTCAACATGGAACCCTTCCACTGCTTCCAACTTGTCGATCGTGCCACCAGTATGACCCAGTCCCCGACCAGACATCTTCGCCACTGGAATGTCCAACGCGGCAACGAGCGGAGCCAAAACCAGCGTAGTTGTGTCACCTACACCGCCGGTGGAATGTTTGTCCACCTTGACCCCTTCAATCGCCGACAGATCGATGGTTTCACCCGACTGTACCATAGCCATAGTCAAATCGGCCCGTTCCCGATCTGTCATGTCTCTAAAATAGATAGCCATAGCTAAGGCACTAACTTGATAATCAGGTATTTCGCCTCGGGTGTACCCCTGGATAAAGAAATTGATCTCTTCGGTGGTCAACTCTCCGCCATCGCGTTTTTTCTCAATCAAATCGACCATTCTCATCTTTATTTCTCTCCTCACTTTTGACAGTTTAATCCACCTTAAGCCAATCCGGCCACGCCAGGGCACAGGTGATTCGTCGCCGAATCACGGAAACTGGGGTATGTCCGGACAAACAACCTAAAGCTTGCCGGACACACCCCCGTAGGTGATGAGCCATCACCAAATCAGACGTCTTACCTCAGTCGAAAATCACAGGAACAACCCGGCCACCGTCGCAGACAAGACACTAACCATCGTCGCTCCGTACAGCAATTTCAGGCCGAAGCGGGCGACCACGTTCCCTTGCTTTTCATGCAGCCCTTTTACGGCGCCGGCAATAATGCCAATCGACGAGAAATTGGCAAATGAAACCAAGAACACGGACACAATGCCGACCGTCCGCGCAGATAGCGCCGTCTGTTTACTAAGGTCAAGCATCGCTACAAACTCATTGGACACCAGCTTCGTCGCCATGATGCTCCCCGCAGTCACCGCTTCATGCCATGGCACGCCCATCAGGAACGCAACCGGCGCAAACACATAACCCAGCAATTCTTGGAACGAAATCCCAACGATGCCCATGAAGATCCCATTGATCATGGCAATGATCGCCACAAACCCGATCAACATCGCCGCAACGGTGAAAGCCACCTTGAACCCGTCCATAATATATTCTCCGAGCATTTCAAAAAACGATTGTCTTTCTTCATCCTGTACTTCGAGGATATCCTCTTCCTTGGCAACTGTATACGGATTGAGGATAGAAGCGATGATAAAACCGCCGAACAGGTTGAGAATGAGCGCCGTGACAACATACTTGGGATCGATGATTTGCATGTAGGCGCCGACAATCGACATCGATACCGTCGACATAGCAGAGGCGCACATGGTATACAAGCGGTGCTTCGGCAACATCCCGATTTGTTTTTTGACGGAAATGAACACTTCAGACTGCCCCAAAATCGCGGAAGCAACTGCGTTATATGACTCCAGTTTGCCCATTCCGTTCACTTTGCTTAACACCAAGCCGATATACTTGATAACAAACGGCAAAATTTTAGTATACTGCAATATCCCAATCAGTGCCGAAATGAATACGATTGGCAACAAAACGGACAAGAAAAACGGCATTTGCCCTTCATTGGCCATGCCACCGAATACGAAATTAACCCCTTCAGACGCATAAGCCAACAACTTCTCAAATACCGACGCAAACCCTCTGATGAGGAATTCGCCGGCGCCGGTGTTCAACAAAGCAAATGCGAATAACATCTGCAAAGCAATCATAATAAAGAGCGGCTTATAACGGATCTCTTTTCTATTGTTACTTACCGCGTATGTCAAGATGAACACAACAAGCACGCCCAAAATGGCAATGATATATTTCATGACTAAATCCTCTCCTATGATTGGGCAACCGAGTCTGAAGCGCTTTCAACTCCTTCAGAGAAGGAACCGCTCAGCGGATTAATCCCTCTCCATGTCTCCGGCCTGAAAGGCGCCCGGAAGCAGCTGAGATATGGTCCATTCCTCGGTGTCGCCGTGAAGGTTAGTTAAATAGATTTTGGTGTTTTTATCGCAAAACTCGGCTAACACTTGCCGGCAAGCTCCACACGGAGACACCGGGCCATCAGTGTCGGCCACGATGGCGATCGCTTCGATGATGCGCTCGCCATCTGAAATCGCTTTAAACAAGGCTGTGCGCTCCGCGCAATTGGTCAAACCAAAAGAAGCGTTTTCGATATTGCATCCCCGAAAAATCTTGCCGCCAGCCAACACCGCGGCGCCCACCGGAAAATGTGAATATGGGGTGTAGGCCTGCTTGCGAGCCTCAATCGCCTCTTTGATCAGCTGCTGTTTCAACATGGTCGGTTCCTCCTTGGCACGAAGGTTTAATAAGAAGAAGTGGCTTGACCGCCTTCCAAAATCTTAGCACCAGAGCTCGTTCCGATCCGGGTAGCGCCAGCCTCCATCATTTTCTTCATGTCGTCTAAGCTACGCACGCCACCAGAAGCTTTTACGCCCAACTGCTCACCAACCGTTTTGCGCATCAACGCAACATCTTCTACCGTCGCACCACCCGTGGAAAATCCGGTCGACGTTTTTACGAAGTCTGCGCCCGCTTTCGCTGCCAGTTCACAAGCGCGCACTTTTTCCTCATCGGTCAAAAGACACGTCTCGATGATCACTTTCACCAACGCTTTGCCCGAGACAGCGTCAACCACCGCTTTGATATCTTGCATCACCCGGTTGTCATCCCCGTCTTTCAAAGCGCCGATGTTAATCACCATGTCCACCTCGGCAGCCCCTTTGGCAACTGCGTCTTTGGCTTCAAACGCTTTGGTTTCCGAAGTGGTCGCTCCAAGAGGAAACCCGATTACTGTGCACACTTTTACCGATGTGTCCGCAAGCTGTTCCGCAGCATAAGACACCCAAGCCGGATTAACACAGACCGATGCAAATTGGTATTTCTTAGCTTCATCGATCAATTTGGCAATTTCTGCTTGGGTCGCATCCGCTTTCAACAAGGTGTGGTCAATCATGCCGGCTAAATTCATCTGAATCTCTCCTTTATATGAGCGCATCCGGCTAAGCGCAGGCGGCAAAAAAACAGTTCCATCCGTTGGCAAATGTGTAGAAACTCTTTTGAAGCCGCTGTCATATTTAGTCGGCACGCTCTAATTCCAATTGATTTTTGTCTGATTTTATTAGCTGTTTTTAAGTTCATGGCTATCATAGCACGTTTTGAACAAATGTGAAACACCTTATGAAATTTGGTTCACTTTACCTGTAAAACAAAAACATATGGCACACACATAAAAAACCTGCCGCTAGTCTACGGCAGGTTTTGTGATCCCATATAGGTTTTTATCCATGCTCCAACAAGGCTTTGGCCGTGAACTGGTCTGTCACCAATATGTTGGCGTATCTACCGATAAGGGCAGCGTGAATCGCTTCGAACTTATTTTGCCCACCAGCCACCAAAATCGCTTTTTCTTTCTTGCGCAAATCAGAGAGATTGACTCCCACCGTGCGGTTGTCCATTTCCTCAATGCAGATATTCCCTTCTGCATCGAAAAACCGCGAACAGATATCTCCGGCACCGATCTGCTGCAACAATTCCTGTTCCTCTTTACTAAAATAATCGAGGCGGAACAACAGCGCATCCTCCTTGACCGTACCGACCGTGAACACAGCGATGTTGGCTTGTCTGCCCAGTTCGATAATCCGCTGGATGTGCCGGTCTTTTTCAACCAATTGCTTTAACTCAATGCTATCAAAAATGACGGGCAACGGAAGATACCGGGCCACGGTGTGAAACGCCTCGGCAAACAGATAAACCGTCTCCGCGGCATACGTATTGATGTGGGAGTGACTAACTCCCCCTTTTAATTGGACAACCTCTACTCCTTTAACCGGCTTCGGTTGCAGATTACGCGCGACGGAGTACATCGTCGTTCCCCATGTCACCCCGATAATATCCCCGTCTTGCACCGTTTCATGGAGATACTCCGCCGCCTTGCGGCTGATGTGCTTCTGGATCTCCTTGTACTCATTCACCGGCGAATAGCTGATGAACACCTCGTCCAACTTGTACTTTTGCTTCAGGTCTTTTCCCAGGGAGGCCAGATCCTCCAGCGGATCAACAATATCGATACGCACATAACCCCGGCTTTTCGCATACTGAAGCAACCGGGAAACCGTCGGGCGGGAGACCCCCAGTCTAGCCGCAATTTCCTGCTGGCTGTAATCAGACAAATAATAGAGTCTCGCAGCCTCGATGCTTAGCTGTTGTTTTTCACGATCCATCAGCTCATCCCCTCCTGCGACTTGATCTGTCTCTGTCCTGTTCCCCACAGTCCGGTGCGCTGGCTATACGTAAAAACCACCCAAAACGGTGAGCGGTAAACATGCAACCGGCAAATCGGCCACGCACCCCAGCTTGCTGTCGCTTGCCAATCACAGTTTACCACGATTGCCATCCATTGATGAAGCCGCGCCGCTGTGCGTTAACAGCTAGTGAATACCGCACCCGTTCGTCATCCACTCTCAAGGAAATCCATTTGTCCTGGAAACAAAAAACCATCACGTCTCCCTGATATTTTCTGTTGAACAAGCATATTCTCACCGCCCAGTCATATAGTGAAACCAAGACTTCATCGAATTCTGCAACTGCGAAAGGATGATCCACTTGGAACGTTCACACAGGCACCACCCCAATCCTTTTGTCAACCAAGAGCGAACATGGTATCCCTATGTCAGCCCGTTTGACCCTTGCCCGCCCCTGTGCAAAAAAACATATGTTGTGCCGCCCAACCTATTTCTCGGCTTTCAGCCACCCGACCTGCCGCAATTCCCCCCCAACGAAGCCTTAAAACGGGGCACGTTGTGGCCGATTTTCTACAGTCCTTACCGCAAAAAATCCAAACGCCATAAAGGTGATCAGTGATGGACCGCAAACAACAATTTGAACAGCTAAAACAGTTGCAAGAAATCGATTTCGTCTTAGTTGAGCTCAATCTTTATCTTGACACCCACCCAGGCGACATGAACGCCTTGCAACAGTTCAATTGGTATGCGCAAGAGAGGGCCAAACTCGCCGCCGCCTACGAGCAGCAATATGGCCCCCTGACCAATTTCGGTCACAGTCTCAACCAATACCCGTGCGGCTGGGATGAAAGTCCTTGGCCCTGGGAACTATAGAGGTGTGAAGCGATGTGGATTTATGAAAAAAAACTACAATACCCGGTCAGAGTGGGCAAATGCAACCCCACCTTGGCCAAATACCTTATCGAACAATACGGCGGAGCCGACGGTGAACTCGCCGCGGCCTTGCGTTACCTGAACCAACGGTACACCCTACCCGCCAAAGTCAAAGGCCTCCTCACCGACATCGGCACGGAGGAGTTTGCCCATTTGGAAATGATCGCCACCATGGTTTACAAATCAATTGTCGCATCATGGGGATTTCACCCGAAAAAGCGAAGCATGCGCTCGCTGACCCTTGCCATATGTGGTTATAAAAAAGCTAGAGGTTTTACCCTCTAGCTTTTTTGGTATATCCCATATGCGATGGATATCACTTGTTGGCATTGGCTTTATATGCAGTGAATAAACACACCTACAATAACCAATTACTCTTCAATGCGTATCTTTTTCCCATCATCCGCTACTTTGTAAATCCCTTCTCGTAGGTACAACCGGTATAAGCGACTCTCCTCATCATATGCTGCGGCATGTTCCCACGCATCTTCTACCGAGCGACCCTTTACTAACTGATGGAAAAAATGCATAAGGAACAGTGCGGTCGTTTCCCCGGTCACATCCTCGTCCGCCGCGATGTACGCCTGAATTTCCCCTTTCATAAACGCTACGCCAGCTTCTTTCACGCCAGCCGAACAAGCCGTATTGATCACCACCGTACCTGGCAGGCGAATCGCCTCAGCGATGGTCGAAGGGGTCATGACCCCGTCCTGTAGGCTGGACACGTCAATCTCATCGATATATTCGCCAAAAATCAATCCCCCTTGATCACCGTGAGCACTGATGACCAGAAACGGAGGCGCCTCTTCTTCCTGACTGATCACTTGCAAAAAGTCGTTCGGCGTACCAATCGTATGCAAAAGCGTGACGATGTTCAGCTGTTCAAGCAATGTGCGGATAAAATTGGCTTCCGAACTATCATCGATGGCGGCGATGGCCACGGGAAGCTTTTTGGCGTAAAAGCGGGTATCCACAGGGTTCCACATAGCATGCTCTCCTTTAAGCCGTCAGACACATTATTTACATGTCGGTTCGGGCAACTGCTCAAACGCCTTCTGGTTAATGCCGGCAAGGTCCATGATTTTCCGCAACTCAGCCACAAATGCCTTGAAATAATCTTCTTGGTTCTCACCCGCGGCATATTTGCTCAAGAAATAATCCTTGGATAGCGAAGGGTACAAGCCGCTTAAATCATCCACTAGGACTTTTTTTATGTCTGCTTTGGTGGTGGAGTCATCCATACTGCATTCGTTGACGAGCGTTTGCAATGTGACTTGCAACGCCTGGTCGTCATAGGATGGATGGGATAACAAATATTTCAAATCATAAAGATCTTTGAACCGCGGCCTTACAATGGTTTGATGCAACTTCCAAGCGACCTGGATAGAGAGCGGCACAGAATACGGAACAATAAAAGAGTCACCGAAGACGGGACGATACTCCAACGGAACGGGCTCTAAGTCCATCTCTAAATTAAACGAGATATCCAGGTACAACTCATGATACTCATCCGGCTCATCGGTGAACACATAAGTGAGATCGGTATTGATCGTCGGAAAGTCATCAGCCATGGCATAATCTATGTATCTCCAAAACGCATTCTCCCGAAAGCTGGTGAACTTGATTCCGTCATCCAAATCCATTTCCGTCACTTGAATCATCCAGTTGGTAAATGTTTCATTCGCATGGTTGGTATCTTTGATTTTTCCCATATACAAAAAGTCGATATCTTCTACATATCGAATGTCCGGATTCTCCAGGTATTGCCTCGTCAACAGGCTGCCTTTCAACACAAATGGCTCGTCCACCAGCGCAATTCTCCGCAACAGCGCCTCTAACACAACGAGTTCTCTATCATCATAATCCATCTTTTTTATATCTTCTCGTTTAATCACAGCTATTCCCCCATTTTATGAAAGCCATCCACTATCTAACTCTTCTCTGCTGTCATAGATGCATAATTCATATTGCTCTTTTAATAACGAAATCTCATTCGCTTGCAAAATGGCATGGATCTTCTGTACTCTATCATAAAATGTTTCTTTACTTTTATATTCTCTGATAGTGATAAACCTCACTTTGCCATTGGCATTTAAAGAGTTCCGGGAAATGTGTCCCCCCAGCCCCTCACATAAACGCTTCACCATCGCAACATCCTCCACCTCCACCTTGCCATGCCACTCAAAATAAGGCTTGGTGTGTTTGGTCAGCGGTTGGTGAAAATACGTTTCTTCATTGGGAGACGTCTCCACTTTCGTTCTCATGACGGTAAATCCATGTTCTTGAAACACGTTTGCGATGCGGTCAATTTCTTTTTTCGCTTCATGGAAATCAGCGCGTTTGATAACACCCGTGCACATCGGTTGATTGATGTAATTTCCTTTATCCAGGACAATCATGAGCGGTTTCACCTGTTCTGATTTGCATAACTCCACAAAGGCGTCCATGTCAGCAAGTGTTAAATCATTCACGGTGATGTGAAATTCAAATTCCATTCTCCCACTCCTAAGCCTTTCTGTCATTCAGTGAGTGATATTGTGCATAACTCACTGAATGTTCGTTTATTATTTCATTTTAGCATTCTTTTTCATATATTGAAATGAATTCTGATATCATGCCGTCTTCTTCTGCAAATAAAAAGCTAATGACCTAGCCGATCTCTAACAAATAAAGCTAGAGATAGAGAAATAAAGAATAGGATAGGTATGCCGATTAAAGAGGCGACATTACTAGCTTGCATACTAAGGTTGAATATATTTATTAAAAATTTCAAAAAGTTAAACAGAACATATTAAGAGAAGAAAAATAAAACAAGTGCTAATAAATTTTTCAAGTGAAATATCCCTTTCAAAAAACACCTTCTCCTCACCATTTTGGAATCCACTTTATTGGCGAACGGCGGCGCGGGCAATCATCCATTCATTGTCGCTACGCTCCACACCCGCTTTCCACCTCCGCTCGCCATTCATCTATCCTTTATGGGTATTTTCCACATGGGAAATATCTATAAACCATAATAAACGAATCCCATCATGGCCCAAACAGGTGCGCTTGCTGGGCGACATCCTCAATCGTATAGCTGTTTAACACAGATTGAAATTGCTCCTCCGCTTTTGCGAGAATCATGGAAATCATTTTTTCAGTACCGGTTTTCGGAACCGACCAATAGGGGGTAGTTTGTCCCTTGCCAGGAGCACGGTACACGTCTCCCACAGTGATATCTGAAGCTTTCTTGGACAAAGCGTATCCACCGTACCGCCCGCTGACTGTCGTCACCAATTGGGCCTTGGACAACGACGCCAAGATTTTCCTGATGTATGTAGTATCCACTCCCAAGGCTTCCGCAATGACGTGGCTTTTCATAAGCGAATCTGATTTGGAGAGCAGGACCAGCGCGCGAAGGGACACATGAAACCAGCTCGGGCCCAGATCACCAGATTGAATAAGTAACTGCAACTTATCCACCTCTATGTCAGTTGATGATCGTTTAGGGCGTGCCTAGTAATTACGCCGAGTGGCAAGAGCAACATTTGCTTGACTTAGACAAGCCCTAATTACATTCACTATATCACATCAGGAAAAAGTCTTGACAACTTTCCCCCGGTGATTGATAATTTAATTGTGACTTAATAAGTCACAATTAAAATTTAGCGGCCATGGAGGATGATTAATATGGATTTCGAAAGCAGAGTCTTGCCCGAACTGAGACCCGTTTTAGCACTTCTCCCGCAAATGAAGTTGCCTAAGGACCTCCATAAGATGCGTAACGCCCCTATTCCTGAATATGAAAAGTCCCCCCATGTCATTACGACAACACGCATGATCGCCGAACCGGCTGGCGAGATAATGGTGAAGGTATACGAACCAGCAAACCGGCCAGCCACCCCCTTGCCTGCGTTATTGTACATTCACGGCGGTGGCTATGTTCTCGGGCATCCGGATCGAGATGATATCAACTGCGAAATTACCGTTTTGGAAGTCAATTGTGTCGTTGTGTCCGTCGATTATCGTCTCGCTCCGGCACATCCTTATCCTGCGGCGATTGAGGATTGTTATACCGCTTTGAAATGGATGGCAGACTCTGCAACGGAATTGAACATAGATAAGAAACGCATCGCCGTTGGCGGAGGGAGCGCGGGAGGCGGATTGACTGCCGCTGTTACACTGATGGCCCGTGATAAAGGGGGCCCTGCGATTTGTTTCCAAATGCCGCTGTATCCCATGATTGACAACCGCAACATCACTCCTTCCAGCCGGGAAATCACATCGCCCAAAGCCGTCTGGAACCGCGACCACAATATCGCCACTTGGAAAATGTATTTGGGCGAACATGCTTCTGGTGAAGTTTCTCCCTATGCCGCACCGATCCATGCCGATAATTTCGAAGGGCTCCCGCCGACTTATACCTGTGTGGGACAATTGGACCCCTTCCGTGATGAAACCATCGAATATGTTTCCCGACTCGTTGAAGCTGGTGTCGATGTAGAGTTCCATTTATATCCGGGTTGTTTCCACGGCTTTGAAGTATTTGCACCGGAAGCAGAGGTCAGCAAACGGGCCGGAATCGAATATATGAACGCGTTAAAAAGAGCGTTGCATCCTGCTCCAGCTTCCGAATGATAAAAACAGCAAAACATATTTCATCAGACACATCCTAACTAGCTTCTTTTTTCAGGTTTGATTGCAAAATGGAAACCACCAAGCTTCTTACGTCACTCCAGCGTTGATCATTCTCTTCATCAGAAATGTTGGGCGGAATTATCACGATCTTGGTCTTGCCAATGTGCTTCTCGATCATCGCGCATCACTCCCCCACAATTACATTTGCGCTTCTGGCAGATAGAATGGCTTTCCCCCTTGGCAAAAGCGCTTATTTCAATTTATTTCTCTGCAACTTGTCCCATGCCATCAAGCAAATGGTCGCATAGCGTATATGATGACAGACACGCCTTAGCAATAAAGTGTCCAAACACAGAATAGAAATGTCATAGGAAGCATCTAACAGGATAAATAAAACGGTTAACTCGTCAGTCGTAGGAAATTCACCAGAGAAAGGCAAGGAGTGAAGCGGATGGAGCGGGTGTGCATCTATCTGAGGAAGTCCCGTGCCGACCAAGAAGCAGAGGAGCGCGGAGAAGGGGAAACACTGGCCAAACACCGGAAAGTGCTATTCGATGTGGCTCGAGAAAGAAATCTCCATGTGGTCAAAGTCAGGGAGGAAATCGCTTCAGGAGAAAGCATACAACACCGCCCCGAGATGGTAGCTCTTTTGCAAGAAGTAAAATCCGGTCACTACGATGCCGTCTTGGTCATGGACATTGACCGCTTGGGGCGGGGCAATATGCAAGATCAAGGTATCATATTGGAAACATTTAAACAGGCAAAAACGGCCATTATCACCCCAAGAAAAACATACAACTTAGATGATGAATTTGATGAAGAGTATTCGGAGTTTGAAGCGTTCATGGCCCGAAAAGAGTTCAAAATCATCAAGCGGCGCCTGCACCAAGGGCGTATACGTTCCGTCAAGGATGGCAATTACATCGGGTCTCGCGCGCCCTATGGTTACAATAAAACAAAAGTAGGCAAAGACCATACCTTAACGATTAATGAGGAACAAGCGACTATTGTGAGGATGATCTTTGACTGGTATATCCACGACGGGTTGGGCTCACTCAAGATCGCCAAAAAATTGAACGACATGGGTGTGCCCTCGGCAAACGGAAAGGATTGGACGAATAATGTCGTCCTGCAAATCTTGCGAAATCCAGTCTATATCGGCAAAGTCCGCTGGAGGCACATTGAACGAAAAAAATCCAAAGAACCCGGCAAAAACGTGACCGCAACACGGAGAAATGAAGAGGAAGCCATCATTGTTGACGGCAAACACCCCCCGCTCATCCCTGAAGACGTCTTTTTTAGAGCCGAGGCCATCCGCAAAAACAAAATTCATCCCCATTGGAAACTCGGCACAGCCTTGAAAAACCCTTTGGCCGGACTTATCATTTGCGGTAAGTGCGGGTCAGCTATGGTGATGAAATACGGGAGAACCAAAAATCGGCACCAATATCTAACCTGCGATCGAAATGGAGCCGGTTGTACGAATAAAAGCAGTCGCCTGGACTTGGTCGAAGAACATATATTGAATCAGCTTCGCCAATGGCTAACCCATTACAAAATGACTATCGAACCTTCAGAGATCGCGGACGCGGAAAAGGGAAAAAAAGTGGAAACTTACTTGTTGCTCGAAAAAAACCTGCGCCAAGAAATCGCCCACTTGCAAACACAGCAAGAAAAACTCCATGACTTATTGGAAAGAGGCATTTATGACGAAACCACGTTTCTGAAACGGTCACAAAGCATTACCAACCGCCTGCAAGCAGCAGAGGCCGCGCTAAAACGGGTCGAAGCGGACATAAGGCAGGAGCAAAGTGCATCGGCATGCCTCCAATCTAAGGTCAGCGAAATCGAACACGTACTGGATGTCTACCCCGCCGCGGAAACTTACCAACAAAATCAATTGCTCAAGCTGATTCTAGACAAATGCGTTTATCTCAAAGAGAAACATCAGAAAAATGATGAATTCGAGCTACAGTTGTATCCGCGCCTAAATTCACAGCAATGATATTCACCCTATCAACCTTCTCATTGTTGATCCAATGATAAAAAAGGGATTCTTTTAGTTATAAGAATCCCTTCATTTAACTCTTTATCGATTGTATCAGTCCCTACGGATCAACCTTAAATGTTCTTTAGCTGTTTGATTATCAGGCTCCATCTCTAAAATAGATTTAGCTATTTTCTCAGCCTCTTCATCACTCAGCAACTTATCGGGTATAGCATGATAAAACAATAGATGTTCTTTAAATGAGGCATCTTCTGGAGAAAGTTCTACAGCTCTTTTTGCATGATAAAATCCTACATTGTATGCTCCATCAATAGAGCAAAGAGGTAAACACATGAGATGCGAAGCGATGCAATGGAAGGTTGCTTCCTCATGCTTAACCATTAAACTACTCACAAATGCATAATATTCTATACTCTCCGTGTTATATGCTAGCTCAAGCGTCCAATCGAGAAGTTCATCTCGATCTACATCTTTTTTAATTCATATGCTTCACTATATTTTCCACAGCCAATCAAATGACGCAATTCATCCTTCATTTATGTTTCTTCCTTTTTCGTTTCATACCATATTTCAATATACAATATGCCCCTGTACTTTTCACCTAGAAAGAGGAACATCTGTTTGTTTAGCCGAATTAACATAAGAATTCTACATCAACCATAGAAAGGTGATACTCATTGACATTCAAACACGGTGATTCCGTCAATCAACCCTTCTTTGTGAAAGCAGTGCAAGTGCGTACTTATAAAAATTCTGAGCAACGAAAGTATGTAGAGCTAGTCATGTTTGCTCAATCTGGAGAAAGCTTTCCCGGGCGGATTTGGGATTGGCAGGAAAAAATAAAAACGTATGAGCGCGAGATTCAGCAAGGCGATGTTATTCACATCACAGGGGAAGCCAGCGAATATCAAAAACAAATACAAATCCGCGTTGATCACCTTGAATGGCGGGACGAAGACAAAGCCACCTGGGTTGACCAATTATTACCGCGTCCCAAACAATCGGCCGACCGCCTCAAGCAACGTTTGCATGGCATGGTTAGCACCATGGAGCACCCCATATTGCGAGCGCTCGCTGAAGCCGTTCTTTCTGATCGTGAGATCTCTGAGCGCTTATATTCCTACCCTGCCGCGAAAACAAATCATCACGCTACGCTTCACGGGCTGCTACATCACATTGTCTCCATGATGGAATGCGCCAATAAAGTGCAACAGCAATATCCTTTCTTAAATCGGGATCTCCTCCTGGCCGGTGTCTTGTATCATGATCTAGGAAAAATCGGCGAATTGACCCATCTCCGTGATGGCGGGGATTATACGCTGGAAGGAAAACTGCACGGGCATATCCATTTTTCCGCCACACTGTTGCAACGCTTCGGGCAACAGCAAGGCGTGGTAAAAACGGAAGCGTTCAAGTTGCTCCAGCACATGGTTTTGTCCCACCATGGAAAGTTGGAATGGGGATCACCGGTGACGCCGAAAATTCCAGAAGCGGTGGTTCTGCATATGATTGACAAGCTAGATGCGATGATGTTCTGCATGTTTAGTGAAATGCAATCGCTCCAGCCTGGGGAATGGGTGAAACGGACGAAATCCCTTGAGAATGACATGTTAAAACATTCACTGCTCAATGAAACAGAAGATTATTTCAACTAAATAATCATTTTCCGTCTCCATGATGCAATGATGTATAAATTAACCAAAGACGCCACCCCAGAGCAACTTAAGGAAGCCGGACTGGGCGAACATTTTGTCGATCACGACTCTGCTCTCTTCTATCGCAATGCGGCGGGAGTACCATTCACTGCCACCTATATCCAAGCCAAGGGTGATCCCATCGCCGATTTGTATGAAGACATTGCCGCTGAGGAGAAAGCACGCGCCACCTACCAATGGCTGATCGACATTTCTGATGACCCGGACATCAATGATGCGCTGAAATTCCTGCGCGAACGGGAAGTGGTTCACTCGCAACGCTTCCGAGAAGCAGTGGAGTTGCTCAAGGAGTATCGGGATCAGAAGAAGTTTTTTTAGGCTAACCTGTGTGGGTTGCGGTGAAACGGGAAAAGCCTGGAACTGCCTGCGGTCACAGGGCGGTGAGCGCAGACGTCTCCAGGCTTTTTTTCATTTTGGCTAACGGATAAGCACGGCTTTTTCTGTCCAAAACGGCCTTCCAGTTACGCAATGAGATTTGGACCAAACGCGACCAGCGTCCACACCATGGTCATGATGAAATAGAGGACAAGCCCTGCCAAAACAGGGGTGAATCGAATCCGGATAGCGGCGTTCTCCGTTTTCAACCCCGTCGTCGCTTGAATCTCCGCATCCATCCACTTGCTCAGAACGCCCCCCTTGGTGTTGAAATAAATAAAAAGGATGAGAAACATTAATCTTACAAAACAAGCAACCTCCACCAGTGCGACATCAAGCATCTTGGCACATAAGAAACTACATAACCATTCTGTCACTATGGTGGCGAGCAGGGAAATAACATATTTTATGTTCATATACGCCCTCCTTCTCGGCTGATGATTATAAAAATTCTTTATTCATCAAATGTATCAACCAATACGCAAAACACGAATAATAGCTAGGGGCGCTTTGTACCTGTATTGACTGGAAAGGCGTGGCCCTTGGGTTCATTTACTGCTGTTTGATCTGCTAGTGTCCGGGCTACAATGGAAAGGAGGTGATCCTATGTGCGGCCGTTTTTCCTTGTCCGCTGAACTTGACCAATTGGAAAAGCAATTTGAGATGATGTTGATCGATGAGGTGAGTCCCCGCTACAATATCGCTCCCACCCAACCCATTCTGTCGGTGGTGCTGGAAGAGGGAGCCCGGGTGGGGCGACACATGCGCTGGGGGCTCGTTCCTGGTTGGGCTAAAGATGTGAAGATTGGCTACAAAATGATTAACGCCAGAGCCGAAACCCTTGACGAGAAGCCGACATTCAAAGGTCTGCTGAAAAAACGCCGTTGCTTGATCTTGGCTGATGGCTTTTATGAATGGAAGAAAACCGGGAACGAAAAGCAACCGTACCGCTTTCAAATGGCTGACGGCAAGCCGTTTGCCTTTGCCGGGCTGTGGGATTATTGGAGCCATGAAGACCAAACCCTCGTTTCTTGTACCATTATCACCACCGCGCCCAATGCCATCGCCAACGAAGTGCACGACCGCATGCCGGCCATCCTTCGACCCGAAGATTATGAAACTTGGTTGCACCCTGATATGGAGGACTTGGCACTTCTGAAATCCTTGTTGCAACCCTACCCTGCGGATGAAATGGATGCTTTCCCCGTATCCACACGCGTCAATTCGCCAAAAAACGATGACCCCTCCATCTTGTTGCCGCTCGCCCATTGAGGCTTCTTTTGACATAAAAAAGACAAGGCGACGTTAACGCCTTGTCTTTTTCCATGCATGTACCCTGGTGTCGCCTTATTGGGTCAGCGGGGTACTCCCCACTTTCTGGATGCGCCCTTCCGGCTTATACGTAAACGGTTTGGGAAGCGTTTTGACGAATGCTACTGTTGCCTCCAAGTCTTCCGGACCCACTTCCATATCGGTGGCGCGAGCCGCAATGCCGTATTTCTCATTGCCGTACATGTAGTTATTGACCACTACCGTGTACTCTTTGGTTTTGTCAATCCGGCTACCATCCGGCAAGATGATGTCCACTACCCGTTTGGTATTGGCATCCCAAGTGTATCTGAAACCTGCGATATGAAAATCGAGACCGCTGTCACTAATCTGATTGTTTAAAATCTCTTCCAGATCTGCTCCACTCAACTTGACTTTATTCAACACATTGCCAAACGGTTGAACCGCAAACAGCTCGCCAAAAGTGACATCCCCGGCATCTATCGGAGACCGAACACCGCCGCCATTCATCAGGGCAAAATCAGCGTCCATTGCCGCTTTCATGCCGTCTGCGATCAAATTGCCCAACCCGAGATCACCAATCGCCGCCGTGCTCGGATAGCCTTTGGGCAGATCCGTTGCGGAGACACCAACCACTTCCGCTTTGATCGGAGCGATCAGATCTTCATACTTTTTAATGATGGAGGCCACAGTGGCGTCCGGTGTGTAATCTTTTTGGTATACGGTGACGATTTCGGCTTTCTTGCTGACGATTTCTCCCGTCGCGGCGTCAATTTCCAAATCCACATCTGAAAATGCGGAACCGTAAGAATACGCTTGCACGATGAGCTTGTTATCCACCATTTGGTTAACGCGCACATGGTTGTGGGCAGCAAAAATAACATCAACTTCATCATCCACTTGCTCAGCGATCTCTGATGCGTCAAAAGCGTCAGCTTTGCCACCTTGCACCGCGGGGTTGTGTGCAAGCACGACAATCGCTTTAATCCCCTGTTTTTTCAATTCGCCTACATATTTGTTGATGGCTTCTACCTCACTGCGGATCTCCAGGGTTTCATTCCCTTTTTTGACGATTATGTGTGGCGTCTCCTGGGTCACCACGCCGATGAAACCGATTTTTTGGCCACCCACTTCTTTGATCGTGTATGGTTCAGTGATCAACTCCCCTGTCGATGTATCATACGCATTGGCGGCAACAATCGGGAAGTTCATGCCATCGTAGCCTTTCGTCCCTTTGGGATGTTCGCCACCTTTAATCATCCGGCGCAACTCAGCAATTCCTTCATCAAACTCGTGATTCCCCAGTGTGCCCACGTCAAAACCCATCGCTTCCATCACTTCTACCGTCGGCTCATCTTGATACAATGCCGAGATAAGTGGGCTACCGCCGATCATGTCGCCAGCGTGAACCAACAGGGTGTTCTTGTTTTCAGCTTCACGCTGTTTCATGGCTGCCGCCGTGTATTCCATGCTACCAGCTAGAACCTCTTGCCCGTCCAGCTTCACTTTGGTGTCAGTGTCAAGTTGGCCATGCAAATCATTTAAGCCTAGCAACTGTACTTTCACTTTGTCTTCCGGTTGCGGCGCTTGTCCCAAATCGATGGAGAAAATGGCAAACCCTTTGTCATCGGTTCGGTTCGTCGGCTTGATATTGCTTCCCTCTTCAAGATAAGCTTCCGCACGTGGCGATGTGGTGAAAGTAACATGCGCTTCACCGGCGATCGGGGCAATCGACCAGTTGCCGTCGGCCGTGGGATTGATCTCTTTTTGCTCAGCGATATAGTCCATGAGAACTTGGCGGTTTTCTTCCGTGGAGTCCAACACCCATTCGCTTTCCTTGACGCCAGGGAAGTTGCCGCCTCCATTGGCGCGGTAATTGTTGGTAACCACGATAAATTCCTGTTCAGGATTGACTGGTTGACCGTTATAAGTCAAATTGACAATGCGGTTCGCTTTGGCGTTGATCAGGTTGCCATTCGTGTCATACTTCGCAGGTTGCGTGACATCAATCTGATAACGCACGCCGTCGATCACGTCAAAGTTGTACACTGCAAACGACGGATTTAACAGCGGCTGCTCTTCGGCCTTGCCGGGAATGATCTGATTAAATTTGCCTGCTGACATTTCCAGCCACTCTTTCACCGTGGAACCGGTGACTTTGATCGCTTTCAATGTGTTGTCGTACAAATACAAATCCCCGGCGCTACGAATCGTAAGATCACCTTTTTTAATCTCGGTATATTCATCTGGTCCGTTGCGCCCGGCTTTGAATGGCGCGCCGACAGACAAAATGGGCAAATCTTTATATTCGGGTTTCGACGTGGCGATCATTTTCTCCACATACCACTTCTGCGCGTTGGTCACCACTTGGATCGAAGGGTCGTCCTGAACCAGCGAAAAGTAACTGTGAATGTCGCCGGTGGTTTTGCCGATGGGGGTATTCACGTAAGCGACGGTTGCTTCGTGATCCGTTTTGATGGCTTTGACCACAGCTCGATCAGGCTGAACCGTGCTGACGGTTTTGTTTTTTCCGGTGGCTGGGTCCTTGATATCTTTCCATGTCTCGCGTGTCGATGACTGGGAAGTGACCACCCGCCATTTTCCTTTTTCCTTCGTCAAGACAAGGTCGATGATGCCCAGAGAGCCTCCGCCGTAGCCAGCTTGCACCGCCGGAACCCCATTAATGGTGCCTCGTTGGTTGTTGACGCCAGGTAACGGCTTCTTGTCGGGGCCGAGGAACAATTCATCAAGAGCGGCCTCACTTTTCGCTGGAAATACCTTGTGCGTGTGAGAGAACGTGATGGCGTCGATGCCTGGCACTTCGCTCAAAGAGTAAATCACATCTTCCGTGTTGTTCTTGTTGCCGCTGAAGCCAGAATGGGTCATGGCCACGACCAAATCGGCGCCTTTTTTCCTCATTTCGGGCACAAATTTTCGAGCTGTTTGCACCACATCTTTGGCGATGACTTTCCCTTCCAGGTTCGTTTTGTCCCATTCATTGATTTGTGGCGGAACAAAGCCGATAAAGCCGATTTTCAGCATGTGGGTTTTGCCCCGCACATCGACCACTTTCTTTTTTATGATTTGATACGGCTTAAACCGGTTCTTGTCATTCTTGGGATTCTTGTCGTGATCATCCACATAAACATTGGCGTTCACATAAGGAAATTTGGCGTCGTTATAAGCTTCCTCAAGGAAATCCAGTCCGTAGTTGAACTCATGGTTGCCCAATGTCGCGATATCATAACCCATGAGGTTCATGGCCTTGAAGACGGGATGCACTTCTCCTTTTTTCAAAGGCTTGATTTTCGCTTTGTACGTTCCGAGCGGCGTTCCTTGGATCAAATCCCCATTGTCGACGAGTACGGTATTTTTCACTTCTTTGCGCGCTTCTTTCACCAGCGTCGCCGTTTTGGCCAAACCCACTTTCTCATAATCTGCGTTTTTGTAATAGTCGTAGTTCAAGAGATTGGTATGCACATCAGTTGTTTCCATGATGCGCAACTTCAGCAGATGGTGTTGGTCAAATTTGGGCGATTTGGCAGCCTCAGCTTTATTTGAAAACAAAGGTGCCGCAATGAGGCTCAAGGCGATTGAAGCAGATAAAACCTTTCTGGCATGGCTGGACATTCGCATTTTCATCCATCATTCACCCTTTTAACAATTTGCAGACTTTGACATGCTATATTAAAAACTCGCAATAAATAGTATAGCAAATAAACGACACCAATTAATATGAATATAAATTAATACATAAACAAAAAATATTTTCTTAAAATTCCCTTTTTACTACGAATGGTGCTTTGCCCATTTGCGCTTGACCGCGCTCGGTCGTTCTCAAACTTAAAAAACCGCTGGTTCCGCACATGACAAAAGGTTGGCTTCCACTCGGAAAGCCAACCTTTTGCGTTGTCTATCTATTACATTAATCCCAATTTTGTTTTCAGTTCCCGCCGTTTTTGTTTCAACTGTTTCAACTCTTCATATAAGTCGTATTGCGCCAAAAATTCATGGCGCTCTTTCGCCAGAAGGTACTCCTGCTTCACGGAAAAGAGACGCTCCTCCAGTGCTTTCAATTGTTCAACCATCGCAAGCACCTCGATTCATTCTTTTTAATGATAGTTTTTCAGAACTAAAGCTTACTTACCCCAATTGCAAACAAGCTAAACCACATTTTTTGACACATTCTCAAACAATTTCGCCTAAATGAGAGAAAAAACTGAATACAGGGCGAAAGCACGACAAAAAACTGGAAAAAACCCACTATATTCACATTGACCCACGTCGAATCTCTGTTAAAATAGTAATCTGGCAAACTAGCGTTTATATGAAAGGAGTTATTGGCTCGTGTCCGTAAACCCACAATATATGCCTTCTTTTCTGGAAGAATTTCGCACAATGAAACTGGAAATGATGATTCGCGATCTTCACAAATTGAGCCATGAGGAGCTTATCCGAATCAAAAAGGAAATTGATGAACTCCTTCATTCTGAAAAAGAGTAGGATGAATCGTATGACTCAACCGACAGAAAAATTGTTAATTCAAACCTACAAACATATTAATGAATCGCGTAATCTATTGGAGCAGCTGATTAATCAGTTGGGACAACAGCAACAATTCGTCCATCACCTCCCTGAAGATATTCAACATCTTATTCAGATCGCCCTCGAATTATCACCCGAGCAGCGCAAAACCCTGAGACTCTTCATCGAATCCCTCAAACACGACTAAACACCCCTACCTTCAACAATGAAAGTAGGGGTGCTTGTCATGTACCAAACCGCCTCTGAAATATGTCCCGCGACAGGACAGAAGACCGGAACATCTTATACATTTTTGCCGCATCGACAGCCACAAACAAGCCCGTGCCCGGCGTGATCGTCTCTCCTTTGATGCGGATATAATCATGGCGCGCTAACAGTCGTAACGTGGCCGGCCACGCGTCCTGGCCATCAGGCCCAAGCGCGTCGCCAAACAAGTTGATCAGCTGGCTGACATGGATGGAATAAGTTCTCTTTTGTTGGCGCAAATCCGGGTCCAGTTGTGGATAAATCAATAAACCCCATAAAATAACAAGGGCCGCCCTTTTTGTTGGTTCCCACAACCGATGGGGATACATTTCTTCCTGTTCAGACTGGACAGGCCGCGAACGCAAATATGCGCTCATCTCATTCACTGACAACGGTTTCATGGAAATCTCCCCTTTCCGCAGTGAACAAAACCAAAAAAAACCAATTTATAGCGCCTAATATGGGTTATGGTCAAAAGTCCGCCATTATATACCTGTCCATTCAAACATCTTCTATGTATATAATTTCATGTTCATTTACTTAAATTTTCTTACCAAATAATATGCGACGCCTCCAGTTTTACTGTAAAATACCAGAGTATAAAAAGTTTTTACAATGGGTGCTAGAAAAGATTATGTCTTTTCTGTTATATTTATAAGTAAAGATTTCGACGATAATTATCGACAAAAGGGGGCGAACCCAATGATTTTTGATACAAAAAAAGGTAAATATACTGACGAGGAAAATCAAATTATCATTGATACGATGAATCAAGGATTAAAAGAAGGAAAACGGGAGCGTGAGATTTTAAAGGAATTGTCACAACAATTAAAACGAGGCTATGCAGGCATCATGTCCCATGTTCGAAAGCTGAGATCGGAATATCCCGACCGCTTCCACTCTTATGATGACCAAGGAGATGGAAACCGTTTGAACAGCTGGAGTGAAGAGGAAGAGGAGCTCGTGATCAAGACCGTGAATCAATTCTTGGAGGAAGGAAAACCGTTGTCCCAAGCCATTGCCGAACTGGAAAGCCAGCTCTCCCGAACCCAGGGTGCCATCTATCAACGCATTTATACGCTCAGACGGAAGCATCCCGACAAATTTACGCATCTCCCCGAAAGACGACCGCGACGCCGGCGGAAAATGCATGATTGGGAACCGCAACATGCCTCGATTCCTTCACTTGATGAATACAGCGCACGCAATCAATCGGGCTTTGACCATTTCTCGTCGACTGCAGAGCAACAGCTAGCCACCGCTATCGACCACCTTCATACATACAACAAATCCCTATTCAAACCCATTGCGTTTAACAACAAAGATCAAGCAACCTCTTTGACCAATGAGGAAGAAATGGTAATCAAAGCCTTCACGGAACGTTATGGACACCTCAATCCCGAATCGCGGAACAAAATGATCGATCTGATGCGTACATACGGCAGCACCCGCGTTTCCATCGCCATTTTCACCCTTGCTGAAGACAAAGCCTTTCCTGTTTACATTCTGGAGTTCTTGGAGCGGCGGTTACGCAATCATAAGTTTTTGTGAAATAGTAAACGAATTCAACAAAAAAGCACGAACCAATTACGGTCCGTGCTCTTTTAAATCGGCTCTTTCAATCTGACTGGGATGCTTGCGTTGATGATGGTGGTTCTCTCTTTTGCCTGTGGAATCACTTCGACATGCCCCACCACATCATACCCGAACTCATCGCACAACTCGATTAGGCGCGTGCGAAACATCTTGATTTTTTTCTCATCAATATCTGAACGTTGAAAGCTTAGCACCAGTGACAACCGGTCATCAGCCGTCACTGCGGTCGGCTCGTCTTTATCGCGACCGAACATGTTTAAAAAAGCCACAATGCTCACCCCAATGGCCTACTCAAGCAATACTGAATAGACGTTTGATTTTTGTGATCAGGTTGGTTTCCTCCAATTCCAAAAAAGGCACATCTTCACCAGCAATTCTGCGTGCGATATTGGAAAAAGCTTTGCCGGCCATGGATTTGGCATCCAAGATCACCGGTTCCCCCGTATTGGACGAACGGATGATCCGTTTGTCTTCCGGCACCACCCCGAGCAGGCTGATCGCCAGATGGCTTTGCACGCGCTCAACACTCAACATGTCCCCATCTCGCACCATGCCGGGTTGAACCCGGTTGACCACCAAATCAATATGTTTGACATTGGCCGCTTCCAACAATCCGATTACTCGGTCTGAATCACGTACCGACGGGATCTCGGGGTTCACTACGAGGATGGCACGATCTGCAGGGGCTATGGCATTACGAAACCCACCCTCGATTCCGGCAGGAGAATCAATCAAGATGTAGTCGAATTCCTTACGCAGTTCATCTACGACTGCCGTTAGTTGATCGGGTGAGACCTCTTCTTTGTATCTCGTCTGGGCTGCCGGCAATAGGGCCAGCTCCGGAAACTCTTTGTGTCGGACCAGTGACTGACGCAATTGGCACACACCTTCGATGACGTCAACCAGGTCATACACAATCCGGTTTTCCAATCCCAGCATTAAATCCAACTTGCGGAGTCCGATATCGGTATCCACCAGGCACACTTTGTAGCCAAGCTGGGCAAGGCCTAGACCAAGCGAGGCAACTGTCGTCGACTTCCCCACTCCGCCCTTGCCACTTGTCACGGTGATAGCCATTGACCTGTGGTTCATTCCGCGATTACCCCTTTCCTAACCCTCTTATGTATCTGAAGCGCCACTCGTTTTTCACATTGGCTGTTTCCCGCGTTTTTCTACAAGATTCAACATTATTGTAGCAAACCCGCAACAATAAAAAAAGTAAGAAATCAGCCCCAAACCCTTGCAGGTTCGCTTGCCGACTCCTTACCCATCGGACTTTCACGCCGCAACCGAGCGACCGGTTGTCAGCGGGTGCGTTTATATGTTTCCAGTTCACTCGACAATAAGCGCCAAACAAGGAGGACGGCCGTCATATCGTCCACATACCCCACCGCCGGCAACACGTCCAGAACAACATCGGTCGGTATGATGAAGTACAGAAGCGCCGCCCCGATCAACCCTTTTTTGGCTGCGTGTACTTCTGGATCCCGAAAATATTGATACATGATCTTCAATTTGTCGATGATGGCATCGATCCCGCCGACTCGTTCCACTTTGTGGTTAAACTCATTAACAATGGTTTGCGAGCCTTCTTTGGTCATGGCCCGACTTTTAAATGCCATCAGCTTATTCCAAATGCGTTGTCGATCTGGATGTTCAGCCAACGAGAGACCCTCCTCCAGCGTGATCGTGCGGATGAAACGGCGAATGCGGCTTCAGCTCAATAAAACCGCTTGTGACAATGCGAACAACTGGTCGCTTCGCTCTCAACCTGATGCGCGCAGAAAGGACAAAGATATAACACAGCCACGCGGGTTCCACCCATATCGATAGAGGCTGGCGCGTCTTGGTGCTCCTCCGCTTGTGGGAGCGCTTCAACGGTGGCCAGATCATCTGCTCTCTCCTCTACCAGCGTCGGAGTGACTTCTTCCGCGTGATCGGCCTGTTGGTTAGACCGCTTCAACACTTCCAATTCCTGTTGCAAGGCATGCAACTGTTCATATTGATCACGCACCGTTTTTAAGAGCTGATTGATCGCTTCCGACTCAGACAGATCCTGATTTTGTTCCCACGTTTGATAAACTTCCCGGCCCAAATTGGCGATGAGCCGATCGATATCATCTTTTTTTCCTTTTATCCGCAATGTCAAACGGCTGATTTCCAACATCTGTTGAGACATTTGACCCGCCGTTTCTACCCCTTTTTCCAGCTTCTGTTTCAATTCTTGTAAAAAACTCATCCTATCGCTCCTTAAGTGCACCTTGCTGGTATTAATATTAACCAGTCGTTCTTCCTTGCACAAGAATGATTTCGATCAGAATCGTTCCCTGCCACGCAAAAAACGCCGCGTCCTCTCATCTCCCCGGGAGCGCACCGGAGAAACGCGGTTCCGTTCATCATATACCCCTTCTTTCGACATTTCTATCCGATTGGACGAGATTTCACCGTTTTATCCAAAATTAGTTCGCAGATCGTCAAGCTGAGCTTTTCATCGTCGCCATCGACTCCTTGCCAGCGCCTTTCAATCCTGCTTTTAACCATAAGGCTGCCACCAAGAGGATCACTGACGTAATCAAGAAAATGCCGCGAATCCCGATGAGACCAGACAACACCCCATACGTGGCTGGCCCCAGCATATTTCCGATGCAGTTGGCACTCGTCAGATAGCCGAAGACCGTGCTCTCCTTACCGGCTGGCGCAAACTTTCGAATCAGCGTGCTTACCGAAGGCATCAATCCCCCTAAGCAAAGCCCCAATAAAAATCGGCAAATCAGCAGTTGCCAGACAGAATGGACAAACACATGCGGAATAAAAAACAACGCGGCGGCAATCAAACAACCGAACAAAACTTTCTCCGAACCGTATCGGTCTCCCAATTTGCCCAGAATCGGGGCAAAAATCATGTTTGAAAAACTGGTAATAGAAATGACTAACCCCGCAAAAAAAGCGACATACCCTCCCGGAACGCCCAGTTCCGTCACAAACAACGACATTTGGGGCCCCGGGCCCAACGTCGCAAACTGCAATAAGATGGCCACGGTAAACATAATCACCAACGGGCGCTGGTGCAAAATCATAGACCCTTCCGACCAAAAGCTCACCCGCTTTTCCTGTTTGACTGGGACAAATTCCTCTTTCACCGCAAACAACACGATGAAGCTGGCCGTCAGCAGGCAAGCGGAGGTCCAGAAAAAGATTTCGCTGTATCCGATGACCTCAGCCAACATTCCCCCGACAAACGGTCCCATGATCGACCCAGCCACAGCTCCCGACGACAACATCCCTAAAGCGTAACCAGCCCGTTCTTTCGGGGTGTTGGTAGCGACAAGGGAAATCGAAGCGGGAATAAACCCGGAGATGGTACCGTTCAACAAACGGAGGATCAACAATTGCCACGGCGATGTGGCTAAGCCGGTCAAAAAGATGACGATAGCCATGCCAAAACCCGACCGCAAAATCATGATTTTCCTGCCATGCCGGTCAGCTAGGCGACCCCAGATGGGTGCCACGATAAACGCCGACAGAAAATTGGCGCCGAAAATGATCCCGGCCCAAAAGTTGATGTCGGACGGTTTGGTGCCCATCTCTTTCAAATACAACGGCAGAAACGGGATGACCATGGACATGGCCCCCAACACGAGAAACTGGGAAAACATCAAGATATATAAATTTCTTTTCCACTGCTCCATTCGTTATCCTCTCCTTACGTTCATTTTAAATTTCGTGTACAGAAACATCAAACCGGGTCCGTTTTCCCTGCACGTGATAAAAGGCCGTCATGCCGTGTGTCGGCTCAGGAACATAGACAGATGGCACTTTGTTGCATCCTTGCACCGCGAAAAAAGATGTCCATGCGACCGACATCCCGTTTCAAACACAAAAAACCTGCCACGCTATCGTGGCAGGAACGAACTCATGCTTGTTGTGTTCTCTTGTTTTTAGCAAAATCAAACGATATATTCGTGCGTTGCGATCTTTCAACTCGTTGCACATAGGGCAAACGCTCAATCCGGTGAATCACCTGATCAGCGGTTTTGCCGTCCACATACAGGTAAACGTATTTCAACCGTTTAGAAATGTAATGGATATTTCCCATGCGTCCCAACGAACGGGCTGCCTTGATGTCTTTGACCCACACAGCCAGACCTAACCGTTCCACAATATCCATATGTGATTATCTCCTTTGCCAATACCATATGTCCGGAGGGCGCTGCCATCTTGTCAATACACGGTGCGATTTGTAACAAATCTGTCTAATCTCATGGTACCATTGGAACCGGCCAGATTCAACGGAAACCATTACACAGTTTTCCGATTGGCTCCAGCGCTGTTCCATCCGCACACTACTTTGTTAAAATGAATGCATATCCCATCTGTGGAGTGAGAGCCGATGATTCACCCTGTGGACCTGTTTGTCGATCATTTGATGCACTTGGATTCCCTGCCGTTTGAACGGCTGGAGCACAAGACATTTGCTGGGGCCTCTTTTTTCTATATTCAAGTGGAAGGCCAATCTGACCAAAAACAAGTGGAATCGTTCATAGAAAAAGAAGCAGCCCGCTTCACTGAAGGAACAGCTTGGCAAGCGGCCTTTTCGTTTGTACGCCATTCAGAGCGGCGGGGACTGATCTACCGGTTTCAGCTGTCCGTTCCCAATGAGAAAAGCTTTTGTTGCGGAAACCAATGCCCCCACTGCATCCTATACCGAAACCTTTAAGCCCCTCCGCCGCATGGTCGGCGTCCCGCTTTGACGACTGGATCGCGATGGTTAGAAGGCACCTTGATCGTATCCGACACCGCTTGGGCGATCAACGTCGACACATCGTGCAACAGCGTGTCCAACTCTTCCTCAGCCTTCAGAAAGGCTTGAATGGTGGGATGGGCTTGTAACTTCTCTTGGAAGCGCAGGGCTTCTTCCTTCGCTTCATGGTAATTCGGATGAAAAATGCCAAACCGCTTCGCTTCCTCATACCGTTCTTTCACCCGCTGAAAATCTTTAATGATCTGTTGCGCTTCCGGATCTTCTTGCAACCGCCGTTTGCACTCCAAATATCTTTCCACTTCTTCTGAGTCATTTATCTTATCGGCCAATTTGTATGCGCCAAGGAGTATTTCTGCCATATCTAACGTTTCCATTTCACTTTCCTCCCTCTCCCCATTCTACCTTAACAGCGCCCCGTTCGCATCTATAACCAGCTGGTAGCGTATGGCACCGCCCATCCTCTGCGCCCGCTCTCATTCGTCGATGAGCTGGAGTTTCTCCAGCCGTGCCAACGGCAACTGCACTTCACGCCCGCTACGCTCCGCTGACAGCCACCAATCTCCGGAACGCTCCTCGACGCGAAGCGGGTATAACACTTGTCTTTCTCCGCCACACTCCACTTTGACTCGCAAGCCACTATGAATCCCGTGTTGCAATAATTCCCGCTTCATCGGCAACCGGTAGGCGCGCATCCCGCTCCACCAGAGCTTAGGTAGATGTTCGAGCCCATGGGAAACGGCATCAGGATCAGGCAGATCCTCCTCCATTTGCCAATCATGCATGCGATCGTGCCCCCCTGTCACACGCGCGGCGTTTTCGGCGGCCTCCCTACTCTCCCGCTTCCGCTCAACCACTTCCAATCCGGCCTCAGTCAGCCAACGATCCACCACTTCTTTTTTCGTTTGTGGAACAAGTAGCCGCCCGTCCTCCATCAGCACCGCTTGCCATGCGGACAAATGCGGGGTAATTCGTTCATGCGGCAGAGACAGGGGTAATGCATACTGGACCAACACTTCGCAAAAAACAAGCGAGGATCGCTTGGCTTCGTCCCGAATTTTTCTCGCCACTCCTTCCGGAACCGGTTGGCCGCTCCAGGCTGTCAGAAAATCAAGTTGCTGCTCGGTGGTCATGCCCCGCCGTCGCGCCCTGTGCAAAGAGTCTTCTGTGATCAGGTAAAACAGCACTTGTTCGCCTCCCATAAAATCGGCCAATTGCTCCAACTGCCTACGCTGGGACAGTGGAAAATGGCCGGGCACGATCAGTTCCATATCCGGTTGGATATAAATTGGCATCTCCGGAAGCGGGGCTTGTTGCCATGGCGGCAACTCCGTCAGCCGTACACACCGTTCCCCCGATTTCGTCAAACCCGTCTCCAGCCATCCCGCGGCCGCCATCACGGCGACAAACACGTCCAACCGTTCTTCGCACTCCCGCGCCTTGCGCCCTTTTTCCCTGTACCAGCACCGCTTTATCGCCTTCCATTGCGACAATGGCAACCACTGGCGCGGCTCCACCTCTTCCATTAGGAGAAAGTCGGCCTCCAAGCCAGGAATCCGCCGCGAGAGCAACTCTCGTGCAGCCCAATACAATCCGTTCATCCATTTTTCCCAATCTTGGTCCGTCCATTGTCGCCAACAACTGGCGTCAACGGTGAGGGTCTGCCCGTCCTCCGCGATCAACCCAAGCTGCCGACCCAGATCGAGCAAAAAGGCCACCCAGGGCGGCATCTCCGTTCCCCACCAAGGTGTGTGGCGCAGGGCTTCTGAAGCCAATCCCAGCTCCACATCCATTTTTTGCGCATCTGTCTTATGAATTCCTCCTGTACGCGTAAGGCGCCAAGGTTCCTGCTCCAATCGGGCTAACAAATGAAACAGCGCCTGTCCCAATCCATAGCTGGGCTCTCCCTCAACCGACACATCCCCTTGCCCATGCCATGTCTCCACATCCTTTTTAAACAGAACGCGACTCAGCAATTGCCTGATTTCCAAAGGGCACATATAGATGCGTTGCCGATGTTTGTCCCGAAAGGCATAAATCCAGCCCCGGCGTCTTAAACCTGCCACCGCTCTCTGCCATGCCGAGTGGGAGAGGCGTCGCTCCCGTGCCCATACTTCTCCTTCCCTTTCAGGAACAGCGCCCGCACGTGCGGCAAACAGAAACGAGAGAAACACCTGCCGCTCCACCTGGTCCAACTGCTCCCACGCCTGAGTAAAATGAGACACCTGGAGCAGCGCGCGGCACAGCTCGTTGCGCGTTTGGCACCCGTATTGCGAACCGATCTGGGCCACCGCACTATCTGACAACTGATTCAGACAATGGCTAAGCTCCTGTGCCATTCATCCATCCCTCCAACTCAACCAATTCATAGCGATATCCTTGTTCCGCCAAAAAACACTGCCGTCGCCATGCATATTCCTCCTCTACCGTATTCTCTGTCACAAGTTGATAAAAATAGGCTTTGCCCCCAGGGGACGAGCTTCGGAGAACACGACCAAGCCGTTGCGCTTCCTCCTGCCTAGAGCCATACGTGCCCGATACTTGGATGCCGACTGATGCAGAAGGAAGATCCACCGCTAAATTTGCCACTTTGGACACCACCAGCACGGGGATTTCCCGCGAACGAAACTTCTCATACCATTCTTCCCGCAACGCTTGCGGCATGCGCCCCGTGATGAGCGGAAAGCCAAACCTCCTAGCGATCTCTTCCAATTGCCGCAAGTAATGGCCGATGATCAATATCTGCTCTCCTTCGTGCAACGCCAGCAAGTGAGCGATGGCCTCCAGTTTGGCTGGGTTTTCGGCGGCGATCCGCACCTGTTGTTTCTTATCTGCGATCCGGTAAGCCCGTTCGGCATCTGATGGCATGGGGATGCGCATCTCACGGCATACAGCCTCCCGAATCCAACCTTGCCGCTCCAAGTCTTTCCACGAACATTGGTAGGCCAAAGGGCCGATCAAAGAAAAAACTTCATTCTGCTTACCATCTTCACGAATCAGTGTTGCTGTCAATCCCAACCGGCGCGCCGCATGTAATTCAGCAGTCAGGCGAAACACGGGCGCGGGTAACATGTGCACTTCATCGTATATCACCAACCCCCAATTTCGTTGACACAAAGCCTGTAAATGCGGATAAGTGTCTTCTTGCGTGTCACGATGAGTCAACATCTGGTAGGTTGTCACGGTGACCGGGCGAATCTGTTTCCGGTCTGCGGTATATGTTCCCACCTCAGTCGCGCGCAAAGTCGTTTTGTTCAGCAATTCCCGCTCCCACTGTTTGACTGAAGTTGCATTAGGGGCCAGAATCAGGGTTTCCGTTTGCAGTTTGGCCATCACTCCCAAGCCGACCACCGTTTTGCCCGCACCGCAAGGCAACAGGATAATCCCCCCCCCCGCCTGACGGGCCAATCCAAGGTAAGACTCCACCGCCTGTCGCTGATAATCGCGCAATTCGGCAAAGCGCGACGAACTCTCTAGGTTTATATCGAGAAATTCCTTCGGCTCCGGCAACGGTTGCGATGGAGCTGACGCGAACCCCTCTTTGATCCGCTGCGCAATTTGCGATGGCACAGGCAATTTGCTGTGTTGACGGAGCCAATGAATCCAAGCTTCCGCTGTCCGTTCCTCTACAGCATGGCGCACCCTGGCCGGATCGATGCTCAGTCGAAACATGAGAAGTTGCTCCGTCTCTTTCACCTGATAAGCCAGCGCCCGCAATTCGCGGCACAGGTGAACGATGTCCGGGTGCCGCCTTTCCACAAAGATCGTTCCATCGCTATGGATGATAAATGGTCGCTGTTCTTGGTTCATCTACTTCCCTCCACTCGTTCATAGCTTGCCCGTTTCCATTAAAACCCATGTGCGGTGGGTGGACATGAGAACTACGCAACATCCCATGCAGGAAAACCGTCTTATAATATATAAATCTCTTGGCATATAAGGAGGAATACCCTTGAAAACCTTTTTTCGTTGGTTTTGGTTCCCCTTGCTTATCATGATGTTTGTCATTGGCTGCACGAACCATGCCCCACCTTCAGGAGGATCACCTATGGATAAAGAAAAATCGTTGCCTTTCACCCAGTTGAAACCAGACCAAATCCCTGAGAAAGTGAAACGGGAAGGAGAACAATGGCGCGCCCAAGAAGCCTCAGCCAAGGTGGTTTCTGGTGACCATGTGATTGTCAGCATCGGCGAGCGCCCGACCGGCGGCTATAATGTGCGGGTGGATCGTATCATCAAACAAGGGTCGCGTATCATTGTGAACGCGACAGAGATCCCGCCCAAAGAAGGCATGATGGTTACCCAAGCCTTCAGCTATCCGCAAGCAGTAGTCAAATTGCATGAAAACATCGGATCGGCCGAAGTAGAAGTCAGACTGAGCAAATCCTGACACACAAAAGGAACGGCCCTCATCACGAGGGCCGTTCCTTTTGTGTTCAGTCCTCCTTCACCCGCTCTGGCGCGTGAGGTTCTTCGCGGCGGAGCGGTTCGGGCTCTTGGGGAGTCATGATTTCCGGCAACGGAGGTTGATATATCTCCGGCTCGGTAAGCGGTGTCAGATCGGGGATTCTCATGTAGCGTTCTCCTCCTCGTTTAAAGTTTTATCGGTAGTTTCCCCTCTCATAAGCCGTTTACCGAGGCATCTTTTTCCAAATTACTCAGCAAGCAAGACGACCTATAACCGTTCCTATTATTTTCGCTATTCTTTCCCCTTCTGATTTTGCTCTTGCTTGCGGTAGGCTCGAATCCAAGGAGATTCCGGAGATTCAGGAGATTCCCACACCGGAGAGTAGTAACCCGGCGGCCTATAACTTCCCTGTCCTGGTGGCATCATAGGAGTAGTCGGTTGATAAACCGGATTCGGCGCATATGGCATTCCCCATGGCCACATGGGAACCATTGGCGATACCGGGTGCGGGACGACATGGGTCATCGGGCCACCGCAACACCCCGACGTCATCGGCATGGGTGAATAATGGTAGTGATGATGAGGCGGCGTGCCATGCACATGCGCTCCCTCATAATAAGGCCGGAAATAGGGGGAAACAGCTTGATTATGCATTAAAAATCCTCCTTTATCCAATCATTCCTCAGTTCACCCTATGCCGAATCAAGCTTGTCTTATGTCAAACGGAGAAGGAGCGCAGGTCAATGAACAAGGGAGCCCAGGAATCGGAACGCCTGCTCAACCATCTGCGGCGCAAAGACAAAGCCGCTTTCCGTCTGCTGGTGGAGGAAATGCAACCCTACGACCTTGAACAGTTCTTTCTCCGCCTCAACGAATTTGAACGGCGCCGTTTCTTGTACTTATTGGAAACCGAAGAAGTAGCCACGCTGTTGGAAGAATGCGATCTCCATACGCAACGCCACATCATCAACAGCCTTGGAAAACACCAAATCGCCGACGTTTTGGCACTGATGTCGCGGGATGACGTGGTTGATCTGTTGGGAAGCATGGAAAGCGCAGAGCGAACAAACTTGCTCACGCAAATGGAACACCGTGAAGCGGCCAAGGTTCGCGCTTTGCTCGATTATCCGGAGGACAGTGCGGGCGGGTTGATGACAGACGAATTCGTCAGCATCCATCCCAAAGCGAGTGTACAAGATGCAGTCAGCTTGTTGCGCCGCAAAGCAGAGGAGTCGGAAACGATTTATTATCTTTATGTCCAGCAAGCAGATGGAACGCTGGTGGGGGTTTTATCGCTGAGGGAATTGATTTTAGCTGAGCCAGACCAGTCCATTGAAGAAATCATGGTGGAACGGGTGATATCTGTTCCGGTGAACATGGATCAAGAAGAAGTGGCCCGCATTATGAGCCGCTATCATTTCTTGGCTCTACCAGTAATTGACCCGGCCCGGCGGTTGCTCGGCATCGTGACGGTCGACGACATCATCGACGTGCTGATTCAAGAAGCGGAGGAGGATATCCAGCACCTGTCGGGATTAACTTCCGGCTTGGATGAACAAGCCGTCTCCTCTTGGCGTTCGGCGCAAAAACGAATTCCATGGCTGATGCTGTTGTTGGCCATCGGCTTGGCAACCGCCAATTTAATCAATCTATTTCAGCCGACAATCGCCGCGGTACCAGCGCTTACCGCTTTCATGCCGATGGTAGCGGGCATGACCGGCAATGCCGCCACGCAATCTTTGGCCTTGATAATCCAACGACTCCCTCACGAACGGACTGGTGTTTCGTTCGTGGCAAAAATGTTAAAGCAAGAAGGGTTAGCGGGGTTGCTCGTAAGCATGGTTTGCAGTTTTCTGTTCGTTCTTTTGGTTGCATTAGCCTTTCATCAACCTCGTCTGGGCCTGGTCATCGGCGGTGCGATGTTTGCCACCCTGTTATTGGGCACCTTAATCGGGACGTTGATCCCGTTGTTGCTCAACCGTATGAACATTGATCCCACGGCTGCTTCCGGGCCAGTGATCACCACGTTAAACGATATCTTGTCTCTGTTGATCTACTTTGGCTTGGCCACGCTATTCATCGATCAACTTACACATCCGTAAGGGGGTGAATCTTCCTTGGCTACCGATATTCTAATGTTTTTGTCTCAAATGGCGATGATCCTATTTTTGGTTTTGCTAAACGGATTTTTTGTGGCATCCGAGTTTGCCATTGTCAAAGTGAGATACACCCGGATCGCACAATTGAGCGAAGAAGGGCATCACCGTGCGAAAACGGCGCAAAAAATATTGGCTAATCTGGATGCCTATCTATCCGCAACCCAATTGGGAATCACATTGGCTTCACTCGGCTTGGGTTGGATTGGTGAGCCTTACTTGGCCCGTTTGCTCACTCCCGCGCTTGCATGGCTGGGAATGTCCAAACCGCTCATCCATGTGGTTTCCTTTGTGCTCGCCTTTTCCATCATCACTTTCCTACATATCGTCCTTGGGGAGATGGCACCGAAGTCATTGGCGATTCGCCGGGCAGAAGCCACTGCCTTGTGGACGGCCAAGCCGTTGCACTGGTTTTTCGTCATTTTCAAACCGACCATCTGGCTCTTAAACGGTGCGGCCAACCTTATATTGAAATGGATTGGCGTAGAATTGGTGCCCGATCAGCAACAAGCTCACACAGAAGAAGAAATTCGGATGTTAGTGGAGCAAAGCCATAAAAGCGGAATAATCGACCAAACCGAGCTGTCCTTGTTTGACAATATTTTTGATTTCACCAACCGAATCGCCAGGGAAGTGATGGTTCCCCGTGTGAACATGGTTTGCCTGTATCGAGATCGCTCTTTGGAAGAAAACCTGGACATCATCCAGAAAAGCCCCTTCACCCGTTATCCCCTGTGTCACAAAGACAAAGACGACATCCTGGGTATTATTCACATTCGCGATGTGTACAACGATATCGTCAACCAGAAGGTGCCGGTGTTAACTGAGGTAGCGCGTCCACCCGTTTACGTCCCAGAAGGGATGGAAATCAAAGATGTCTTGCGCACCCTGCAAAAACATCACACTGAACTCGCCATCATCATTGATGAATTCGGCGGAACGGCGGGTCTGATCACGATTGAAGATATTGTTGAGGAGATTGTCGGGGAGATTCAAGACGAATTTGACAACGAACGGCCCTTTTTTCAACAAAAAGGGGACGAAACGTCGATTTCCGCCCAACTGTTGATCGAAGAAGTAAATGAACATTTTCACATCGCCATCGAAGATGAGGACAATGATACAATCGGCGGATGGTTTTTTTCCCAGTTGCAGGAAATACCCAAGACCGGCTCCGCGATTGAAGCCCACGGACACCGCTTTTCCGTGCAGGAAATGGAAGGCAGGCGCGTGACCCGCATCTTGGTCAAACCCCTACCGCCCGCAGCCGAACCAACCGCGTCGCCGGAAGACTAGATTTGTGCCAATCCTCTGCCGGTATAAGGGTCCACGCCGCGCGGAGGCAAATCGATCGCTCGGGCATACAGCAAATTTTTGAGCGCCGTCGCTGGCACGCGCGGATACGCCGCCCGATACACCGCCAGTACACCAGTCACATGAGCTGCTGCCATGGAAGTGCCACTCAGTACGGCATACCGTTGGTTGGCGTACGTGCTTAAAATCTGCGAACCCGGCGCGGCGATATCCACCTTGCCCGTGGCTGAATAAGAGGCTCTCCGATTGGCTCTCGTCAACGCCGCAACCGAGATCACAGGCGGGATGCGGGCAGGAATCTCGACCGTGTCCCCGCTGCCAGATGGGTTGCCTGCGTTGCCAGCGGCAGCTACGACTAAAATGTCGCGGTTGGTCGCCGCTTGAATTACTTGCGTCAATGCGGGCGGAATGATCATGCCACCGCTGATGCTGATATTGAGAATGTGCATGCCATTGTCAATCGCCCATTCAATCCCCTTGATCAGATTGTTAATCGTGCCGCTTCCGTTGCGATCCAACACTTTCACCGCATACAGGGATACCTTTGGCGCGATGCCCACCACACCAAATTGATTGTTCAGCGCGCCGATCACCCCAGCGATATGCGTGCCATGCCCATTGTCATCCTGCGGATAGCGATTGGGTTCGACAATATTGATCCCCCCTTTGATATTGCCCGCCAAATCGGGGTGCAACAAGTCGATCCCGGTATCCAATATCGCCACCCGCACCCCTTCCCCCTGATTGGGGCGTCCATTTCCGATGACACGGGTGATGTTCCAAGGGGAGATCTGGCGGGATGCCGCACGCCGTTGGTTGGATATCCGCGCTTTCGCCAACACCCGTTCTACCTTGAAATATGGCAGGGTCAGGCTCGTTTGCGCCACCAAGGGCCGGGGGCGTCGCGTTTTTTTGGAGGAGGAAGCGTTCAGCCTCTCTTGGCAGCTGACCGTTTCCATCGCGTCTTCCGCTGGCTCAGCCGTCAAATCGGCGAGGTCCACTCTCTGCCAATAATTCGCTAACATAATATCACCCCTTTATCCTAGTTATGAATAAAGGGGTGATTTTGCTTGGATTCTACTCCAAAGAACCGTTGATTTTCAGTTTTCATCCTGCCCATTTTCCGTCCGCTTTTTAGGCGCCCTACCTGCTTTACGCACTGCTTCCTTCAGCAAAAACTCAATTTGCCCGTTGACACTACGGAATTCATCGGCTGCCCATTTCTCAAGTGAGCCATAGAGTTGCTGATCGATCCGAAGGAGAAAGCGTTTTTTGCTTGCACTCATGAATACAGCGAACCGGTGTTGATCACCGGAGTCGTTTCTCCTTCAGAAACCAAAGCCACCAACAGGTTATTGACCATTGCCGCTTTTCTCTCTTCGTCCAACTCCACTACTCCTTGCTGTTCCAACTCTTGCAAAGCCATCTTAACCATACCCATCGCCCCTTCGACAATTTGCTTGCGGGCGGCGACTACCGCTTGCGCTTGCTGGCGCCGCAACATCGCCTGAGCGATCTCTGGCGCATACGCCAAGTGGCTGATTCGAGCTTCCAACACTTCCACACCAGCAATTTCCAAGCGTTCTTGCAATTCCTCGCGCAATGTTTCTACTACGTCTTCCGGCGCCCCCCGCAATGATGGATTGCCTTCTTCATGACTGTCATAAGGATACCGGCTAGCCAGCGTCCGAATCGCCGTTTCACTCTGCACATCGACAAACACGCTGAAGTTCTCCACATCAAACACAGCTTTGGCCGTATCCACTACACGCCACACGATCACGGCGCCGATGACAATCGGATTCCCATCCGCATCGTTCACTTTAATCTTGTCGCTGTGGAAATTGCGCACCCGCAGAGAAAGCTTTTTGCGGCCCACCAGCGGATTAGTCCAGTAAAACCCATCATTTCGAATCGTCCCCACATAACGGCCGAAAAACGTTAACACATGGGCTTCATTCGGCTGGATTAAACCAAACCCGTTGGCGCAAATGAGCACCACTGCGATGCAGGTAATGCCCAGGGCCAAATTTTCCATCCCAAAGATCAAAATGAGGCCTGCCCCCAATAAAATTAATTCAATGAGCAGAAAGAGAAATCCGTTCATTTGGAACGCTTTTTTTTCTCTGATATTATTCACGCGTCAACAACTCCTTTTTTTCAGAAATTTAATATTGTTATATTCATATGATATCACATTGATAACAAAAAGACATCCCCCCAAATTGATTTTTGGCAAGGATGCTTTTTGTTTCACACCGGGGCGTGGACCGTTCCGGATTCCCCAGCCACTGATTGGATAGCCAATTTGGCTAATTCGTCATGTCCTACTTGATTGGGATGCACTTCATCGAAAAAATAATCGTGCCGATGCAAGAAGACATCGTAGGGGTTGAAAAATTGACAACCCACTTCCTCACAAATTTTGGCATAGGAGCGGTTCATCATCTGCACAATCGCCGCGCTGGTTTGAAATCCCCATTCATAGGCGGGAGGAGGCAGATAAAATCCCATCAAGCTAATTCTCGATGCCGGGTTATTCATGGCGATGATGGATAAGATGGATTTCACGCGATGGATGATTTGCCTCGATGTATTCAACAAATCTCGTAACCCGAAATGACCGCGCTCATATAGCTCGATAAAGTCACACCCGCCGGTGGTTACCGAAATATGGGTCATTTTAGGAAATAGCTTGTGCATGCCGGGGCTGTTAACCAAACTCAACAATTCCTCCGACGTCATTCCCGATACACCCCAATTTCGCATATGGCACCGATCTGAATGCTTGATATGCTGGAAGAATTGGGACACGAAACTCTTAGTTGGGCTTTCCGCCCCAATTCCTTCCGTTAATGAATCTCCCAATGCCAAGTAAGAAACAGGCTTAATACCTTCCCGCATCTGTTTGTTCTCCCCCCTTTTCATTCTCGAACACCACCGCATGGGCAATGCATGGGATCGATTCCCCCTGCTGGTAAGAGATTGGACTTAAGAGCGCGCCTGTGGCCACCACCAGTATCCGCTGGTATTTGCCGACACACATTTCATGTAGCAAATGCCCATAAGTGACAACCGCGCTGCTGGCACACCCGCTTCCGCCGGCAAAAGTGTCCTGTTCCGAGGTATAGATCATCAATCCGCAATCTTGGAAACGCTCCCCCATAACATAGCCGGCTTTCTCCAGCAGTTCGCGGGCGATGGGCAAACCGACGGAGGCTAGATCTCCAGTGACGATCAGGTCATAATCTTTGGGTGAGCGTCCCGTGTCCTGAAAATGCTTTTGGATCGTGTCCGCCGCCGCAGGGGCCATGGCCGATCCCATATCAAACGGATCTTTAATCCCCATATCCTGCACACTGCCGATCGTGGCATGGGTGATCCGCGGGCCTTGGTGAACCAAGCCCACCACACAAGCTCCCGCACCCGTCACTGTCCACTGCGCCGTATCAGGCTTTTGCCCCCCGTATTCTGTGGGATATCGATATTGTTTCTCGGCGGTGCAATTGTGGCTGCTGACCGCCGCTACCGCATACTTAGCAAAACCTGCATCCACCAATGCCGCCGCTAATGTCAGGGACAACATAGAAGTAGAGCAGGCGCCGTACACTCCCATAAACGGTATTTGGTTCGTCTTGGCCGTAAAGGAGGAGGAGATGTTTTGATTCAACAAATCCCCAGCCAAGAACACATCGATTTCTCGCTCTGTAAGCCCGGCTTTATGTATGGCGATGGTCACCGCATCTTCCATCATGGTGCGCTCCGCTTTTTCCCACGTGTCCTGCCCCGCGTACAAATCGGGGTAAATCCGGTCGTAACTATCTTTGAGCTTCCCTTCCCCTTCCATAGGGCCCACCGTGGCCGCACTGGACAAGACATGAACATGATTTGCGAATTTCCAAGTGCATTGCCCGATTTTGTTACTCGCCATGGTTCTCTTCCCCTTATTTGGTAATCAAGTCGAATGTCATGCGGGTCATTCAAAAGATCAAGGCGATCCCCGTCCCCATCACCTTTATCGCAAACGCGCTGGCTAAGAACGCATTTCCTTTGAGGCCATCGTTTCCCATTCCCTCGTCCTCTTTTTTATCGTGCAGTTTTCCATTTGTCTTTATGCACAAAAAAAGGACACCCTGTCTAGAGTGTCCCTTTGTTTTTATGCGGTTGTTTCCGCTTGTGAAAAATGGTGCGCGCTATCCACTTTTTTGGCTGAACACACCAGCAGATTGCATCCTTCCTCTGTTTCCAGCGTTTGGGTGTGATTGAACGGGGTGAAAAAATAATCGCCTTCATTCAATTCAAACTGGCCGATTTTCACCCGTCCATTGACCACGTAGATTTGTTCGCCCCCGTGATGTCCATGCATGGGGAAACGGCTCCCCGGCTCCATTTTTAGCACCAAGCTGTATTCGTCCGCCTCTTTGCGCAAGTACGACATTGAAACGCCAGAGCCAACTTGAATATAATCGCGTTCATTGCGCCGGATTAAGTAGATTCTGTTCACTTGAAAAACCCCCAACTTTCCTTTTTTGCTCCTCTAGTTCTTTACAACCATCAAGCTGGGTTGGCCGCCGTTCACAAGCGTCTTCCTGCTGGTTCGCGCTTGCGAACCGCAACGTTCCATCTTTACCCAATCTAATAACCCTTTTCTGCACTGTTCAAACCATTTATGTCACTAAAAACGAAAAAAGGCCACCAGCCGGAGCCGGTAGCCTGCTATCATGATTGGAGATCATTTGATGCATGCGGGTTATGCGTCTCCGAAATCTCGCTGAGAGCCTGGCTCGCTTCATCCTGGTAGGGTTGGTTGACGGCCAGGTCACCCAGAGAAACGACGCCGACCACCTGATTGTTTTCAACAACCGGAAGACGACGCACTTGTGCTTCCGCCATGATCCGGGACGCCTCATCCACTGTCATATCCGGTGTGCCGCTGACAATGTGGGTGGACATGATGTCTCTGACCGAACGAGAGTTGGGCATTTTGTTGGCGATTCCGCGTGTCACCAAGTCTCTGTCAGTCACAATGCCCAGCAACCGGCCGTTTTCCACGACAGGAACCATGCCGATGTTCTGTTCCCTCATCTTGCTAGCAACACTGTAGACGTTTTCTTGCGGATTGACCGCCGTCACATTGGTGGACATGATATCGCGCAATTTGTGCATCATGGATCCCCTCCCTGCCCTTTATCATTGCCCGATTCTCTTTAGCCATACTTGGCATCTTTTAACGCCCGAGGCGCTCCGCGATCAAGCGGACAAACAGCTCCGTGCCCACTTTCAAGGCTTCTTCATCAATATCAAACCGGGGATGGTGATGCGGGGCGGTGATCCCTTTGTCGGGGTTTCCTGCTCCCACAAAACAGAACGCTCCAGGAATCTGTTCCAAGTAATAGGCGAAATCTTCCCCGCCCATGATCGGCTTCATCTCTTGAACTGTTCCCACCTGGCGAGCGACTTCAATCAACTGCTGCGTCTCTTTTTCATGATTGATGAGCGGGGGATATCCCCAACCATACTGAAACCGATAATCGGCTCCAAACATGTGGCAGGTATGTCGAACCACTTCTTCCACGCGCTTGGCCAGTGCTTCGCGGACGCCTTTGTTGAAACTGCGCACCGTCCCCTTCATCCGGCACCGCTCGGCGATGACATTAAACGCGTTCCCACCTTCAATCGCCCCGACGGAGATGACCCCCGAATCCAATGGGTCTACTTGCCGCGAAATGATGGTTTGTAAATGGGTGATCACGTGCGCGGCGATTACTACCGCATCCGTCGCTTCATGCGGCAAGCCGCCATGCCCGCCCTTGCCGATGATTTCCACTTCAAACGAATCAGCCGCCGCCATGAGCTCGCCGCTACAAAGGCTGATCGTTCCGACGGGGTGCGGCGTCCACAAGTGAATGCCGAAAATGGCATCCACTCCCTCCAACACCCCCGCTTCGATCATTTGCCTAGCACCGCCCGGCAACAGCTCCTCGGCATGCTGGAACAAAAACAATACATTCCCCGCCAATCTATCCCGCATTTCGGTCAACAAGCGGGCCGCTCCCATCAGCATCGTCATGTGCCCGTCATGCCCACAGGCATGCATCACCCCAGTCACTTGCGAGCGATAAGAGGCCGTTTTCTCGTCCTGGATGGGCAACGCATCCATATCGGCTCTAAGCGCGATGGTGGGACCAGGCGCGGCACCCTGCAACAATCCGGTCACCCCATAACCGCCCCAACCCGTTTTTACTTCCAGTCCACACGACTCCATGAAGTCGATCAACTTGCGCTGCGTCTGTTGTTCCTGAAACGAAAGCTCGGGATGCTGGTGAAAATCCCTACGCCACTCAACCATTTGCGGGAACAGGTCAGCCACCCGCTTTTTTAATCCTTCCATTTTCCCGTCCCTTCCTTCTCCATGGAAATGGTTGGTTCTACCTCTCGCCAATACGCTTATCCCACGCTTCTTTTCGCCAGTTGTCGGACTTCTGTCACGCGTGTTGCAGTTGCGCGATCTGGAAGTTCATACTATCATTAATAAGGACTTACTATGGTGCCAGTCAAAGGAGGCGCACATTTCCCATGATATTTCAAGAGATCAAAACCAAAGGTATTCGAAAAGAGTTTCGTGAACTGGAAAAATTGATGAAACAACTTCAATTTATCCGCTGGACCTGGGATTTTGAAAAAGTGACCTATGAAATAAAATACACAGTGGACGGCGTGGACTATTACTTGCGCCTGCGGGGAACAGTCGTCAACAACTACATGTTGGAAAACCCCAAAGCGTTGGTAGAGTTGGATCATCCTTCGTTTGTTCGCCACTTTTTCCCACACGGTCTGGATCACAACGCAGAGGTCCCGGCCGCGTTGAAAGAAGAAGTGGACGTAAAATTGGCTGAATTGGAAAAAGCGCTTACGGCGTGACCTACCTTCCGTTCAGACGCACAAAAAGAGGGCGGAACCCATTCCCCCTCTTCTCACTTCTCCGTTTGCGAACCCCGCTTTTCCCTTGTCCAATCCACCCCATCCACCCGCACGTTGACCCGTGTCACTTCCAGCCCCGTCATGTTCTCGACGGCCTGCTTGACATCGCGTTGCAGTCGGTGGCAAACCTCGTTGATCCTGCATCCGTATTGCACGATCACCCGCAGGTCGATAGAGGCTTGGGTGTCCTGGACAACCACCTGCACCCCGCGCATGTTCCCTTTGCCGCTGACGCGTTTTTTAATCCCTTCCGTCATGCCACTGGACATGCTGCTGATCCCCTGTGTTTGCGCGGCCGCAAGTCCGGCGATAACCGCAACCACGCCATCGGTGATCCGTATGGAACCTCCATTGGATTCAACCATGTGAAGCCTCCTTTTCGTGAAGCGCTCCAAAGCATCCCCACCTGTAGTGTAACATGAAATAGCTTGCCGCGGCCTGCTTTCCTGCTGTACGGGAAAAAAAGCCCCGCCTGCTTTTTTGCTTGTCAACTCACTTTGTAACCAGCGATTTTGACCATCAACTGCACTTGCGGGTGTGACAAATTCACTTTATAGCCATAATACGTTTTATCATCCATTTCGATCTCCACTGGGACAATGTACTTGCCCTTGAGCAACTTGGTGAACAGCTCGTTGGCTTCCAAATCAGTCACATGAAACTTCCTCATGAAATCATTCTTGATCCACGTGCTTCCGTAACTTTTGCCAATGTTGTTCGGATCGTGGTACCATTCATAGATTTGAACCACAGCATTGTGAATCAGCCGATCCACCCGGGATAGCGTCTGGAATTCCCGAATATTCAAAAATTCGAATAAATTGTGGGTATTATCACAAAACTCATGTAATTGCGCTGATCTGGACAAACTTTCGTCATATAAACAAAAAAGTTCCACCCGCTTCCCTTTGGACCACAGCCGATCGAGTAGCGGAATCATGTCCTGATCCGCACTGACAATGACAAACGTGTGGATTTCCGGGATTTGGTGAAGCACTTCCATCGCATCCAAACATAGCTGGATGTCCGCCGCGTTTTTGCGCTCTTTGCCGTCCCGCCCGTTTCCGTATACCTGATGCACATGAACGCGCTTTTTCTGCAAGCTCATCATCGATATCTCCAGTTGTTCAAAGTCGGCATACGCTTCAACCATCCGGATCGCTTCCCGGCCGTAATACTCCTGCAATCTCAGGAAAAGGTTGTGCGTTTCATCGGGATGATCGGGATCCATATGATATTTTTTTAAACCGTAATAGACATTTTCCAAATCAATAAATATCGCCGTATCCTTAACCTTTGCGCTCATCGTCCCCCCCCTTTCCCATCAATCAAGCATGTTGAACTATTTCGATCTTTCCGAGTGTTTTCCTGCCAAAACAGCCCAAAATCGTCTCAAACGTTCTTTGATCGAATTTGACATTTTTCCGCTAATTCGTATGCTAGATTGGGTGTAGTATTTATCATTCATTCTCTATTCTTGTCGAGGGACGAACAAATAGGTCGATCAACCAATATACTAAAGGGGTGAATACCTTGAACAAAAAATGGTTTTATCCAATTTTGATCTTATCCACTCTCATCAGTACCGTTGTTCATTTTACCGTTCACAACCAACCATTGCAATTCGCGACAGCCTGTTTGTCCCTTTTATTCTGGGCAGCCATGCTTGGAAAAGCGACCGAAAACGTGGCCCACTACGCTGGTGAGCGGTTGGGCGGCCTGCTCAATGCGACATTCGGCAATGCCGCAGAACTGATTATCGCCATCTTCCTGGTCAAAGAAGGATTCTTTGACATGGTGAAAGCGAGCGTAACCGGGTCCATCATCGGGAACTTGCTCTTGGTGCTTGGACTTAGCTTGTTTGCCGGCGGTTTGAAATTCAAAACGCAGCAATTCAATCCCATACTGGCCGGCCACAACGCATCTTTGATGATGCTTTCCGTCATCGCCCTGTTTGTGCCCGCGGTGTTTCTGCAACAATTGCCCTCGGCCAAGATCAACAATGTGAGCTTAATCATTTCCGGTGCCCTCATCCTGGGTTACTTCTTGTGGCTGTATTTCTCTCTGGTTACCCATAAAGAAGAGTTGGGTGAAAAAATTGACGGCATGCCGGATCATGTCGAGGGGGAAGAGCCGGAATGGAGCAAAGGAGTCTCCATCTTGCTACTCGTCGTGTCCACCGCATTTGTTGCCTTGCAGAGTGAATGGCTCGTACATAGCGTAGAAGCCGTAGCCCAAGCGCTGGGCTGGTCTGAATTGTTTGTCGGCGCCTTTTTGATCGCCATCATCGGCAACGCCGCCGAACACAGCGCGGCTATCTTCTTGGCCCTGAAAAACCGCATCGGGGCGGCTGTGGAGATCGCTATTGGTAGTAGCTTGCAAATCTCCTTGTTCGTGGCACCCATGTTGGTGTTTATCAGCTGGCTGTTCGGCAATCCCATGAACATCATTTTCAGCACATACGAAATCGCGGCCATCGCCGTGTCCGCCTTTATCGCCAGCTCCATCTCTCGCGATGGATCGACCAACTGGTATGAAGGGGTTCTGCTGTTGATCGTATATACGATTTTGGGCACCGTTTTTTTCGTGGTGTAATGAGCAAACGGACTTCCAACAGGGAAGTCCGTTTTTTTCTGACCGATTTGTTTTAGCACAAAAAAAGACTCCGCGATTGGAGTCATACGTTCACACTCCCATCAAGACGGGAGAATTTTGGAATATAAATCTGCTAACTTCCGTTCCAGATCATGAATAATCTGTTGACCTTGGTCGCGAGTGATGAGCCCAGCTCGAACGGCAAAGTCGATTTCGCGTGACAAACCGAACATCTGTGTGTCTAACACTTCTTCATAAAGAGGACATTTCGGTAACATCAGGTTTTGCAATTGCACCGAAATCAGCTGAGCGATTTTTTCCGCATCCTCTTGCAAGAGTTGTAAGGCTTTTAGATTTAAATCGGTCTGTGTTGGCGTGGTCAAAGTAACCCCCCCCCAGCGACCGTTCTGATCGGTCTATAAGTAACGGCCCATACTTTACACTAAACACAGTGTATCATGATCAACATTTCTTTGCAAAAAAAACAGAACATGCGAGAAACCGCACGCCGCAAGCACCAACCACTTTTCCAATAATTTCACCCGCCGCTCGCGCATCTCCTTTCTGACGCGTGAGTCGGTGGACATCTGCTATAATGAGGTAACTGAAGCTGTTATCGTGAGTTAAAGTAGAAACAGCTTCAACCTTACCGACAAATTACGTGATTTTTCAAAGGAGCATCGCATATCATGAGTCCGATCATCCTTATCACCGGCAATGTCGCATTTCGCATCAATCTTGACCCCTCCATTTGGATCTTGGATGACCGCCGCTTTCCACTGGAAGACCGCATTGCAGGGACGGAAGGATTAGCAATGGAATTGGGTCCCTATCTGGACAAGGCTGAACCGGATGCGTCAGTGACCAAAGTCATCTGCCACCGTGAACAAAAAGAGGCGGTCACCCTGACGCTAGATCAGGCGCGCACCGCCATCCTCTGTTTTGCCAAGGACGGTCGCCCGATTCGCGAGGGAGGGCCGGCCTTGCTCTATCTCGCTGATGGGAGCAACAAAGAGCAACCAATCGATTACATCAGGGAACTAGAATTGGTGTAACAAGCAAGGAGACATCCGCTTCCTCTCCAGTGGGAGCAGATGTCTCCTTCCGCTTATTCATCCGCTCGGTTATCGGGTTGTTTTGTATCAATGTCAACATAACGCATGGGTTGGATCGAAGAAATGGCATGTTTAAAAATGAGTTGCTGCCGACCTTTGTCATCGATAAGAAGAACGATGAACGGGTCAAAAGCGGCAATATACCCCCGAATGGTCACTCCGGTGGCCATGAAAACGGTGACCAAGATGCGTTCCTTCCGCATTTGATCCAGTAAACGATCTTGGATGTTCAACATACCATGCGCTCTTCCTTTCATAAAGAGTTAAACCGACCGGCGCGTTGCCCTGGGGTCTCCTCTACATGAGAACAGCGGCAGGGCGCCGCAAAAATAAAATAAAAATTTTGAATTTATATTCCATTTACCACAAACCCCGCTTTCCCAAACATGGCTGAGAGACATCCCTCATCGGAATGTCTCTAGTATCCCTATTTTCTAATCATGTAAAACGTCCCTGTCGTGAATGCGATCAATTTGTTTTTTTCATTGGTGATCTCACAGGTGGCCGTGGCCAAAGTAGAACCCATATGTACCAATCGCGCGCGAGAGATCAGCTCTTTGCCCAATCCCTGTTTTAAATAATTCACTTTCAACTCCACGGTGACGGCACCTTTATACCCTTCCGGCAACCGCTGATTGATCAGCGAACCAATCGTCGAATCGGCCAGTGTCGCCGTAATCCCCCCATGCACAATTCCGGCCCTGTTCAGGGTGAAGGGTGTCACCGGGACGCGAAATTCATACACATCGTCTTCCACAAACCGGCCTTTCAACCCCATAAACCCTGATATATACGCGCTGTTCCGCTCCCGCTTCTGTTTGATAGCCTGCACAGCTAGCGCCAATAGTTGCTTTTCTTCATCTGTCCCATTCTGCAAGATCTGTTGCAATTCTCCATCCAAATTCATGGCTCACCGTTTCCTTTCCCCTACTACTTTTTCTAGGGTGTGTCTGGGAGTCACTGGCTTTTTCACCAGACACGCTCTAGGCTAATCATTCTTATTTTAAACAATATCCCCCACCCAATAAAGAAAAGCTTGACAAGCCGAAGATGGGGCTGAAGCAAAGCAAAACCCACCTTCGCTTTTTAGCAAAGGTGGGTATGTAACTCGGCTCCTACCATATCGTCTGGCTTGGACAGAACAGGTTTACCATAACTTTTGGAAAAACCGCTCCAATTGCCCTGCCGGTTCGACCCGCTGGGTGATGCTGACTGGAAATGTGGTCATCGTCTGCAAAGGCTTCCCACGGTACAACACTTGCGCTTCGCCGACAATCGCCCCTGCTTTGAGCGGAGCTTTTAATCCAGTGAAGAAGCGGACTTTGATCTCATACTGATCTCGCTCCCCCCTGTGAATCGGCAAGCGAATGTCGTACTTGCTGACGACCGGGACATATTGCCCGTCCCCATTTGGAACCCGTAACTTCGCTCCTTGGATCACTTCGCCGCGTTTTAACAAAGTGGCTGTTTCAAATTGATTAAATCCATAATCAAATAGCTTCTTCGTCTCCAAGAAACGGCCATCTTCAGAGCTAGCGCCCATGACAACCGTGATCAGTCGGCGCCCTTCTTGTTGCGCGGTTCCGGTGAAGCAATAGCCAGCGGCTTGAGTAGAACCGGTCTTCAAGCCGTCAACGCCAGGGTAGTAATGGTCAAAGCCTGGTAGCATGCGGTTCCAGTTGACCACTTTCTTTTGCCGTTCCGTCCCCGGGCGGAACGTATATTGGGAAACGGAAATCATCTGCGTAAATTCGGGGTGCTCTTGCAATAATGTTCTCGCCAGGACCGCAGCATCCCGCGCAGACATCACATGCTCCCCATCCACTTGCGGAGGATCAGGGTAATCGGTCATCTCCAACCCCGTCGCATTGCGAAAATGCGTGTTTCTAAGCCCCAAAGCCTTTGCTGTCTCATTCATCCGATGCACAAATTGCGTTTCGCTTCCCGACACCCGCTCGGCCAAAGCCGCAGTAGCGTCATTCGCCGAATATACAGCCATGCCCATGAACAAGTCTTTTACACTCATCAACTCGCCGGCTTCCAGATCGATCTGAGCTTCATTAATTCCCGCCGCCCGCGGGCTAACTTGCACCATTTCATCCCAAGTCAACTTGTTGTTGCGGATTTCCTCTAGCACAATGTACTCGGTCATCATTTTGGTCATGCTTGCTGGTGGGAGAGGTTGATCCATCTGTCTTCCGAAAAGGGGCAATCCTGTCTGATAATCCATCAGGATATAAGATTTGGCCTCCATTTTCGGCTCGGCGATCGGGACGTTTGGATCTACCTGATAGGTGATCAACAGCTTCGGTCTTTTGGTGATATCATCCACATAATCGCTGGAGCGGAAAGACTTGCGGTCATTGCTTTCCGTATGATGGCGCAAAGAAATACCGTAGTTGGGGGTTCCGCTGTACCAGTTTTTGCTCAGCTCTGTCAAATCCCAAGCGTATTCCCCCGCACCGGCCACATTTGTTTGGGTCACCGCGGCTCCCACGGTCGGCTGATTCTGCCAGGTGAGCCCACCACTGGTCCACTCCGATGTGACCGGATGCACATCCACCTGCTCTTCTTGCGCAGTGGCGTATTGGTGCAAAAACAATTTAGCGTCCTTGATCTTTGCCCCTGTGGGAAGCGCGGGCAAATCAAATTTGAGATAAGTACGTGCAACGCCATAATCCGCGTGGGTACCCGTAATCACATAAGGAAACAATCGATAATTTTGGGTGGGGTTTTTGCTGGAGACGAGGTTGTCATACGTCTGTTTCACCCCTTGCAGACCCACTGTCGGGTCAATCACCACCGGATAAACCCGTTTCGGGTCTCTCAACCACTTGTCATCCGCTTTGATATCGAGATAAGTGACGCCATTTTGCTGACGCAAGGCAAATTTCACCTTATGGGAAGAAGCGTCTTGCTGATCGTACATAAAAGGGGCGGGAACTTCAAAGACGGATTGTCCCTTCGCGTTGATAAACTGGATAGACCCGTCTTTTTGCAACTTTGGTTTGGCGTGTTTGGCTTTCAGTGCCATAGTAAAAACGGATCGGCCTGTGTACTTATGCAACACCCATTCTTCTTTGACGCCCGTAACTCCAACTTTGTAGACCAGATCCGTCCCTTCATACACATTGGGATAGCGAATGCCATGATCCAATTGTTTAACCGCTACCCGCTTGCCATCGATCAATCCGAAATCAACCTTCACTGGGCCTTGTTCAAACCGGATCAGCGAAGGAGAAGTGGATAGTCCGGCAAACGCAAAGCGGGTGGCATGTCCCAACTCGATATAAGTCATCCCTGCCCCCGCCGTATTGGCCTTCATTTTGGCTTTGCGTTGCTCCCGAATATCAATCCATGCGCCGTTCTTATTATAATGAACCGGCTCTAAGTACTGCTCCGTGACATAGGTTTTTCCGTCGTTTTTGATGTAGGTTTTTGACTTTTCCGTCCGGAGTTCGACCAATTCCTTCACTTTGCCCATCGGTTCAGGTTTGGTTTTGTTTTGCGCGAAAACGGACGGATTGGGCGATAGAAACAACATGGCCACCATCGCAGTCAGCAATGGAATAGACAGCCATTGGCGCCGCTTGGCAGGTCGTTTCAATTTCTTCACTCCTCTCTGGAACCCATGCCCCGTGTTGATGCATCCCTTTCTTGGGGTTTTAAGGGCTCAATTCATTATTCGGACCACCTTTGTATTTTTTTGCATCGGGCACCGCTTCCAACTGTTAAAAAATAAAAAAAAGCCTCAGTGCTGAGGCCCATTTCAATGATTTGCTTTTTCTCCACAACCGCCGCTCACATCAAAGCGAGGCGGATTGCAAGTAGTGGTACAAAAGCCGATAAGTGTGTTCCAACGCGTCTCGGTGGGTTCGCTCATAGGCATGGGAAGCGTCTACACCGGGGCCGATCAATGCGTGCATCACATCAAACCCTGCTCTGACAGCCGCGCTACCATCGGACGCATAATACGGATAAAGATCCACTTGATAATAAATTCCGTGCTCTTCCGCCAACCGGATCAATTTGCTTGTCAGTTCATAATGATAAGGGCCACTTCCATCTTTGGCACAAATAGAGACGCAAAATTCGTCCGTCGTCTGCCCTTCCCCGATGGCACCCATGTCGATCACCAGATATTCACGCACTTGAGCAGGGATATTGGAATTGGCGCCAAACCCAACTTCTTCAAAATTGCTAAAGAAAAAATGCGTTGTATGCGGCAATTTTATATTATTTTCTTTAATATCAGCCATTAATTCTATCAAAATGGCCGCACTTGCCTTATCATCCAAATGACGGGCTTTGATAAAGCCTGATTCTGTTTCTACCACTTGTGGATCAAATGCAACGTAATCACCTACACTGATTCCCAGCGCCTTAACATCATCCGCGTTGCTCACTTTGGCGTCTAGGCGCACTTCGATATGCTCATCCGACCGTTTCTGCTCTTCGGCGTCCGCATACACATGCACAGAGGTGTGGGTCGCCAAAATCGTTCCCGGCACCACCTGTCCCGACCGCGTTTTGACAAAGCAATAAGCCCCATCGACGGAAAACCAACCAAATCCGCCAATTTTGCTCAACCGCAACCGTCCGTTGGCCTTGATCTCTTTCACCATGGCCCCCAATGTGTCTACATGCACAGTGACCAAACGGTGGACATCGTCATCCTCCCCTTTCATGGTCACCATCAAACTGCCTTTGTTGTTTTTTTTGCACGGCAAACCCAAGGCATCCATGCGCTGTTCGATATATTGGATCGCCTCATGCGCGCACCCTGTGGGGCTTTGAATATTTAACAATTGAACCAACGTCTGGCGTGTCTCTTTCTCTCGAAAAAAGGCCATTAGGCACCCTCCCCGCAATCAGAATAAAGGCTTCCTTCGCCTTGCCCAATATCAGAAGGAAGCCCCATTCACGATTATTTTATTTCTTCGGTTCAAGGATGGCGGCCACCGTTTTTCCTGCTTCTACTTTTTCCTGCGCTTGGTCACGAATGGTCCAATCCGCGAGTTGCGGAAAAATGACCGGCGTAGTTAACGGCTTGCCTTTTTCCTTGATGTAATCCATATCGAACTCAAGCAACATCTGACCTGATTTGACTTTGTCGCCTTCCGACACATGGGCGACAAACCCTTCACCGTTTAATTCGACGGTATCAATTCCCACATGGATCAGCATTTCCACACCTGCGGCGGTTTTCAAACCGATGGCGTGTTTGGTTGGAAACAGATTGATCACTTCCCCGTCCGCCGGCGCGTACACTAGACCCGCATCCGGTTCCACGGCAAAACCGTCGCCCATCATTTTCTGAGAAAACACTTGATCTGGCACTTGCTCCAGCGGAATTTTCCGTCCTGAGAGCGGTGACAAAATCTCGGTTTCTTTCTTGCGCTTCCAAAAAAACATGCGTGCTAGTTCCTACCTTCTTTTAAAATGAATTGCTGTTTTTTAGGTTCTCCGGATTGAGCGGAATCAAGTCATCAACCACAAACAACCCATCTTTTCTGATCAACTCTCCGTCGAAGTAAATCTCCCCTCCGCCGTATTCGGGACGTTGGATGCAAACCAGATCCCAATGCACGGAGGAGCGATTGCCATTGTCAGCATCTTCATAAGCGTTACCCGGTGTGAAGTGGAAGCTACCATTGATCTTCTCATCAAACAGCGTATCTTTCATCGGGTGGTTGATATATGGATTGACCCCGATGCTGAATTCGCCGATGAAGCGGGCGCCTTCGTCCGTATCCAACACTTGGTTGATGCGCTCCGTATCGTTGGCTGTCGCTTTCACGATTTTGCCATTTTCAAATTCGAAACAGATGTTTTCGAAGGTGACGCCTTGGTACACGGACGGCGTGTTAAACGTGATCTTTCCATTGACCGAGTCCTTAACGGGTGCCGTGTACACTTCACCGTCAGGAATATTGCACTCCCCGGCACACTTGATCACGGGGATGTCTTTGATTGAGAATGTCAAATCTGTGCCAGGCCCGACGATCCGCACTTGATCCGCTTGCTCCATCCGTTTCACCAGTGGTTCCATTACTTCCGCCATGCGCTCGTAATCCACATTGCACACTTGGAAATAAAAGTCTTCAAATGCCTCCGTACTCATGTTAGCCAATTGTGCCATGGAAGAGTTCGGGTACCGCAACACAACCCACTTGGTGTTTTTGACCCGCTCGTTGCTATGTACTGGCTGTCTGAACATGCGCGCATACAGACTCATTTTGTCATCCGGCACATCGCTCGTCTCCGAAACGTTGTCGCTTCCGCGGATGCCGATGTAACAATCCATGTCTTTCATCTGGTTGAGTGCATGGCGCGCCCAGATTTCTTGGTGCTCCTCAGAGGTTCCGAGCAACAGCGCCCGCGTGATCTTCTCATCATGCAGTTGCACATACGGATAACCGCCAGCTTCATACACAGCGGCAATCAGCTCGCGCGCTAGTTCACGCTCTTTTCCGAAAACATCTATTAAAACGCGTTCCCCTTTTTGCACCTTGCACGAATGTTCAACCAGTATTTTGGCCAATTTGGAAATACGAGAATCCCGCATGACTTCATCCCCTTTTCATTTGTGAGTGATCATTGTACAATGACACGAGATCAAATGGTCAAGCCTAATTCCAGCACAATCGAACCCTCAATAATTTATTTTATCATGAATTTTCCTGATGACAAATGCCATAACTGGGAGGAATTGAATTGTTCACATTTGAAAAAGCGGCCGGAGACAAGCAAACCCGGTTGAACAGCATCGTGAACCAAGTGGCTCATCTGATTGATGGGGAAAGGGACTGGTTGGCCAATCTGTCCAATACAGCTTCCCACCTCTACCATACCCTCGGTGAGGTCAACTGGGTTGGTTTTTACCTCATGAAGGGAAACGAACTGGTCCTCGGACCGTTTCATGGCTTGCCGGCCTGCATTCGCATCCCAGTGGGGAAAGGCGTGTGCGGAACGGCCGTGCAAGAAGCGAAAACCCTGCTGGTAGAAGATGTACACGCCTTCCCAGGCCACATCGCCTGCGACGCCGCCACCCGCTCGGAAATGGTCATTCCTTTGAAAGTGGATGGTCGGATCATCGGCGTGCTGGATATTGACAGTCCGGTCACTAGCCGCTTCGACGACATCGACCGCGCGGCACTGGAGCAGGTAGCAGAGCTTTTGTGCCAAGGGTGTGACTGGAGCAGTTTATTAAAATAAAAAAGCCACGATTCGCGTGGCTTTTCTCACTTCATATTGTATCCCCATTGCATAGGGCGGAATTTTACTTTCCAGATTCCGGCCTTGTTCTTTACCATCTGGAACTGGCCCAGATTCTCCCCTTCTTCCGGAAATTCCAGATAGCCTGTTTTTTGATCCACTTCGATAAACTTAACTTCTTGCATCCGGGCGAAGAGCTTGCGCATCTTTTCAGCCATCTTAGGGCCTTCTTCTTGCATCATTTTCATATGCTCTTGCTTGCTCCATTCCCTTTGTTCCACATCGTCAACAAACAGTTCGTATTGCGTGTTGTAATCATGGGTTTCAATCGCATGGAAGTAGAGCTTGGCGACCATGATGGGGTCGGCTTCTTTGAGCACACGATCATCAAATTTCTTTTTAAAGGCGGCATACACCTTCAATTCGTCTGGACTTAATTGCATTAGGTTGCTCTCTTCGGCTAACGCGATTTTGTTCTCATTGCCCACGACCGTGCCTGTTCCAAGCTCTTCAGTTTCTTGGCAGCCCAGAAGGAGGGCGCTGGACAAACATATCGCGGCCAACACTTTCCAACCTTTTTTCAAGAAATACCCCTCCTAAATCCTCATCAGAAAAATAATAGCATGTTTTCGGGCTGAGAGCTTGTCATTACAGTGAACAAGAAAAAAACCTTCCTAGCGATGGAAGGTTTCATTCGCGCTCAATCCCGCGAAAATCGGTGTACACGCGGTAAGCGCGGCGGATCTCCTCTTTCATCCAATCGGGAAATTCTCCTTGATCCAAGTCGGCCAACGGCACCCAGTGGTAACTCTCATGCTCGGCGCTCAACCGCACTTGGCCCCACGGCTGGTCGCAGGCAAACTTGACGATGATCAAGTGCTTCTCCTCTTGAATCTCATCATAGATGTAAGCCGGTGCAATCACTTTTACTTGCAATCCCGTCTCTTCCATCACTTCTCTGGACAACGCGTCCATCAAAGGTTCGGAAGGCTCTAATCCGCCTCCCGGAAAATCCCACCCATGCGTCTCTTTCCTCGTCCGCTCTTCCTCAGACTTGCGTAAGATCAGCACATGGTCCCGATCGAAAATGATAGCTTTCGCAGCAATCTTATAAGGTTTATTCATGTTAGCCCCCACCTACTTCAAGCGAAAAAAGGTTGAGGAAGCTGTCGCGATTAACTTTTCCCGCTCGTCGGTTACTTTCGTCTCCATCACGATGATGGTTTTTCCCTTTTTGATGACGGACGTTTCCGCCGTCAGCCATCCCGTTTCGCCCGGCGCGAGGAAATGCACGTTCAAATCCAGCGTCACCGCTTTCGCCTGGCTCCCCTCGGCTTGGATGACGGTCGAACCCATCGCCGTGTCAATAAACGTCGCCGTCACGCCACCGTGCAACATGCTGAAGCGGTTGCGCAATTCATCGGTGATGCACATGCGGTGCAAGTAAACTCCTTTGTCTGCATCATAACCGAGCACTTGAAAATTCATCATCTCTTCGATATAGGCAAGCGGGCTGACACGAGTGCGTTTCAAAGCTTGCACCAATTTGTGGATCGTCTTCACTTCCGATGGGGTCAAGTCTTGCATCTCTTGATATAAGGTTTCCAATGTCATCGCGCTTTCCTACCTTGTCAACTGTTTTATGTCTTACTTTATATTAACGAATCAAAAAAGGGTTAGCAAGCAACCCCGACTCGTGCGTCGGGGCATCCGGCTAGCGCGTATCTGGTGAAAAGCCAGCGACTCCAAAACCGTTTTCCCATTCACTTCAAATTGATCTATCAGTCACTCCTAACGGAGCCTAAGGTTGCTGGCGAACGGATGGCGGAATCCCAGACGCTTGTGGTAATCTAACTTGGAATAAGCCGGCCCCTTCACGCTCATGCGTCTAGCCAGTGACTTCCACCCGTTGACCGAACCGTTTGATCCAGCCCAATCGCGGGGAAGATATAGCTAATTCCTAGACAGAGGTGAACAACATCATGAGATTTGACAAGACGTTGCTCCTCATCAACCCCCATGCCGGAAACAATGAATTCTCCCAACATATCGGCCGACTCTTCTCCAAGTTCCGCCATGCGTTGGGATCGATTGAAGTGGTCCACACCAACCACCCCGGTGATGGAGCCAGGGCCATCACCTCGCAGGCGGCGGACGTCGACCTCATTATCGCCGCTGGGGGAGACGGCACCGTACATGAATGCATCAATGCCTTAAGCCAGTTAGAAAGGCGCCCGGTGTTCGGCATCTTACCCGCGGGCACTTGTAATGATTTTTCGCGTACGCTCGGCATTCCCCAAACCATTGACGAGGCGGTGGAGACCTTGCTTAAAGGCAGGGTAGAAGCAATCGATGTCGGCAAGCATGACGACCGCTATTTTCTTAACTTCTGGGGTATCGGGCTGATCACGCAAGTGTCTGAACAGATCGACAGCGAAATAAAAAAGCAGTTTGGCCGCATCGCCTATTACTTGAGTGCCTTACACACGATCCAAGAGCAACGAAGCTTCCACGTGGAAGTAAACGGAGATGGGGTGCATTACAAAGGCGAAGCAGTAATGGTACTGGTGGGAAACGGTTCCTATGTCGGCGGAGTGGAAGCGTATTTCCCACACAGCCAAGTCAATGATGGGTTGTTGGACGTCTTGATCTTCAAAGAACTCTCGCTCTCCGCTGTCACTTCGCTCACCTATTCGCTGTTCACAACGGAAAAGCCGAGTGCCGAAGGGTTGATTTCGTTCAAGACTTCCCACCTCGAAGTCATCACGAAACCGAGCTTGAAGGTGGACTGCGACGGGGAGAAAAATACGTTCACCCCCACTCGCCTGCAAGTGTTACCAGGCCATCTGCGCATGTTGGTCGGGCCGGACTTCTATTCTGCTTCCAAGTGAGGGGTCTGGTTAAATGACCGCAATTTCCACCCATCCAATTCATGATGGGTCAGATGTGAAATGGCCGTATTATCTAGCCTGGTTTTCCCAAAGTCGATTTCTCCTTGAGTCAACACGCCTAACGCGGCGGTAATACACATGCCATGGGCCACAATCAGAATCCGTTCGCCGCGGTGCTTACGCACCAATTCTTCACACTTGCGTACAAACCGCTCCTGCACCGCTATGGTGGGTTCCACTCCGTACACGCCACCCGTCAGCCGCACCGTCTCCCAGTCAGTGTACTCCCGCAACACTTCTTCCACCGTGCGCCCTTCCCATTCTCCACCGTAGCGCTCGCGAAATTCGGAAAAACAAGTGACGGATATCCCCTGTTTGGCCGCGATGCACCTCGCGGTTTCATGAGCCCGCTCCAAATCACTGGAGTAAATGGCGGCAAACGGCTGATCGGCCAAGTAGGAGGCAACCCGTTCAGCTTGTTGCCGCCCCAGCTCGCTCAACGGCACATTCTGCTGCCCTTGATAGCGCTTCGTTTGGTTCCACTCGGTGACGCCATGGCGCACTAGAAATACATGGGTTTCCATCCTCGTCTTCCTCTCTGCTATATGATTTACCTTTCTCATAATATTATATATTGAACCTATTGATAAAAGTGCCCCGCGCCCGATTTTTCAGTCTACGGCTTCCCCCTCTCTGATCACGTGTTTTTGCCATCAGTCGCGCACGTCTGGCATAAAAAACCGGGCTCTTTCACAAAAGAGCCCAGTTCTCAAACCTTGGACAGCGAGATCAGTTGCCAACCGTTCTCCATGGTCAGCCGCCCTTCTTGAATCGACATGACCATCTGCTCGATAATGCTCTGGTTGCTGTATTGCGGTCGAATCATCAACCGACGGGCGATCATGACATTATCCATCGCCAACAACAATTTATCCTGCCCGTACCGGTCGGGAAAGCGCACCTCCCACTCCCGGAAAACACGCGCTCCATCTACCGTCACATGCATAAGTACATCGCGATACCAAAGGAGCAGGACATCGAGAAGCTGCTCCGCACGCCCTTGCTCCACTTCGGTTTGAAACCATTTTTCAGTCGGGGTCAACAGCGCGCTCATTTGCCCGGCCAAAATTTGGTTGCCCCAGTCAATGATCCGCCGGCACATCTCTTCAAACGCTTGCGGGTCAAATTCCCCCATATCCACTTTTCCTGGCAGGTTGGCCAACACACTCGCCACTTTAGCCGGCAGACCGTCCTCCGCCAGTTTCTGACGCTTTTGCTCCGGGGAAAGTTCGGGAAAGCGGATGCGTTGGCACCGGGATTGGATGGTGGGAAGCAAATCGGACAAATTCTCCGTAATCAACACCACCACCATGGGGAAGCTGGGTTCTTCAATGAATTTCAACAGGCTGTTGGCCGTTTCATCGCGCATCTTGTCTGCCTGTTCCAGCACGGCGACACGGGTGATGCCTTGGCGCGCGCTGTATTTGAACTTGGCTTGCAGCTCCCTCACCTGGGCGATTTTGATCACATTCCCGTCCGGCTGGATGGTCACCACATCGGGATGGTTTCCGTGGGCAATTTGCAGGCATGAGGGACAGCGGTCGCACGGGTCCCCCTTGCTCTCTTCACAATTGACGGCTTTCGCCAATTCCAACGCCAATTCCCTTTTGCCTGTCCCCGGCTTACCGTGAAAAATAAACGCGTGCGCCAGCTTGTTTTGCCGGATCGCGCGCTGGAAAAACTCCGCCAAACGGGGTTGCATCGCATTTTGGAAAGACATCTGACCAAGCCTCCGCTCGCACCATTTTGGTTTTATCATCACATGGGCGCGGGGAAAAAGCAAGGCGCGCGTAGGGCGTGTCTGGTGAATGGCTAAGCCAAAGCATCAGAGAAAATCATTCTTCTCTTCGGGCTGCTTTTTCTCATTTTTCACCTTTATCCCCCAGACCAATTGTAAATAATTACCTATTAACTTATAGATAATTTTATTATATGTCCGATTAAAAAATAGTAAATAAAATATAAAGTGACAAATAATATACATAATTTCATGTAGAGACTTGCTTTGTAATATGAACTGTTCCGAAAGTGAGGACAATCAAGTCTTCCCCTCTTCAAATCGTGCATACCTCTTTGTAAAACAGGTACTTGGTTGTTTTCGTTTAAAAATTGTCCGAAAAGTCGATGATTGACTTTTTAGTGAGCGATCGCTTACAATAAAGGTATGAGACGCAAACATATAGACAGCAAACGGGACGAGATTGTGCAAGCCGCCGAGCGATTGTTTGCCCTCAAGGGCATTTCTGAAACATCCGTCCGGGATATAGGGAAAGAAGCGGGTGTTACCGACTCGGCAATTTATAAGCACTTTTCCAGCAAAGACGAGTTAATCAAAGAACTTTTGACACAATATCTGATTCGCTACGCCGAACTCATCGATCGGATCGGAGCAGAGCCCCTTTCCTTCCGGGAACGCTTTGATCAGTTGCTCTTGGCGATTATCGACCAGCATGATGCCAATCCGTTTGGCTTATTGTTGTTGGGGGAGCGCTACCTTTATTTGGTCAGCACCTTGCAGGACAAACGCCTGCCGCTTCATGCCATGAGCGACTTTCTGGATAGCGGCATCAAAAGCGGGGAGCTTCCGCCGCAAGACGTTAAGCTCACATCCACCCTCTTTTTTGGCGCTGTCTTAAATTTGATCCGCATCAACCAAATCGGTTTGGTTCATCCCAAATCTCCAGCCGACTATTTGCAAGAGATTCGGTCACGTTTCTATGGTTTGTTGGGGCTACGCATGTAGCCCTTTTCCCGGGCGTTTTAGTGAGTGATCGCTTACTAAAACGCCCGGGAAGGGGGGATCATAAAACCTTACGTTTGCAATTGCATTTACCTCCATTATCAGGCACCCAGAATCCATACCTATAAAAGGAGAATGGAACCACATGAAAAAACAAATTACCGCCGGTACTTTCTTTATGAAAGAATTGGATTCACCAGAAAAGAGATTGTTTCCTTTTTCTGTATTGAACGAACTGCGTGAAAGTACGCCCGTTCGTTATGACGAAAATCGGCAATGTTGGGATGTTTTCCTCTATGAAGATGTTGATGCGATCCTGCGCAACCATGATCTTTTTTCCTCCGAACGAAAAAGGACAGTCGAACACGATGATATTCTCACCATGGACCCGCCGCGCCACAACCATATGCGCAATCTAGTCAGCAAAGCCTTTTCGCCCAAAGCCATGCAAAATCAGGAGACTAAAATCCGGGAATTGGCCAATGACTTGCTGAGCCAAGTGCTTGATCAAGGTCATATGAACATGATTCACGACTTGGCCGCTCCGTTGCCCGTCATCATTATTGCCGAAATGTTGGGGGTGCCCAAGGAAGACCGTCTCATCTTTAAAGAATGGTCCGACACCGTCGTCAAAGGAGTGAGCGGCGATTCCCAAGAAGAATACGAAGCCGTTGCCGCTGAACATAAGCGAGTAAACCAGGAATTAACTCAATACTTCTTGAGCATGATGGCCAAACGCAGGCAAGAACCGCAAGCAGATTTGATCACGTCTCTTCTGCATGCGGAAATCGATGGGGAAAAACTGACCGACAAAGAGATTGTGGATTTCTGCATCCTCCTGCTCGTTGCCGGCAATGAAACCACCACCAATTTGATTACGCACGGAATCCGCGTGTTGACAGAACAGCCAGAACTGCAATCGACGTTGAAACAAGATCCGGCTTTGATCCCTAGCTTTGTCGAAGAAACATTGCGGTATTACTCGCCCGTGCTGGGACAGGCACGAATCGCCAAACAAGATGCGGAAATCCGCGGTCAGCAAATCCGCCAAGGCGACACCGTAACAGTCTGGCTTGCCGCAGCTAACCGCGATCCACGCAAATTTGCTAAACCTGACCGCTTTAAAGTGGATCGCTCGCCAAATCCCCATCTGTCTTTCGGCAAAGGCATCCACTTTTGCTTGGGTGCTCCCCTGGCCCGTTTGGAAGCGAGAATCGCCTTTGAAACCATTTTGGGACGCATGGCGAACTTGCGTTTGAAAGAAGGGACGAACCTTGTAATCAATCCCGCGCCGTTCCTCTATGGCGTTCACGAATATCCCATTACCTTCGCCCGCGTTTAAAATCAGTTCCAAGGCACATGCATCGACTCCAGCTCTCCTTTGCCACCTCTTCGGTGGCTTTTTTGTTGGCTTGTCTACAATCTGAAACTGTCTTCTAGACAGTTCTGCCTAGACTTTTTCTACTAGGGTATTTCGTCGGATATTTGAAGTTTGTTACTTTGGTCGTCTTTGGATCTCTATGCTCCGACCTTGTCTTGATAAATCTTTTGTTTTCCGTGTTCCGCCCGTTTATAATAAAACACGAAAATACTTGGTAGAATGGTTGAGGCTAACGATGAGATTAAGAAGAAAACCTGAAGCAAAGCAAAAATTGATGGAACATCCCCTTGTCTTCACCCCAACAGAGGACAACAAAGGGCAGATGCAAGGCCAGTGGCGCTCCGTCTTCCCTCATGAAACCCATCCGCTCCATGTAGAGCTTGGCACGGGGAAAGGCCAATTCCTGGCCAAAGCATCGACATTGCGGCCTGATATCAATTGGATCGGGGTGGAACGGATTGAAGAGCCGCTCTTGCAGGCTGTCCGCAAGGGTGAAGCTACCGAGAACACCAACCTCCGCTATGTATGGGCCGATGTGGAAAACTTGACCGACATTTTCGCAACCGGTGAAATTGACCGCATCTATCTGCACTTCAGCGATCCTTGGCCCAAAAAGCGGCATGCCAAGCGTCGCTTAACTTACCGCCGGTTTCTTAATTTATATGAACAAGTGTTGGCGCCGGCCGGCGACCTGATCTTAAAAACGGACAGTGTCTCCCTATTCGACTTCTCGTTGGAAGAATTTCAAGAGCGGGGATGGGAAGTGATCGAAATCAGCCGCGATCTGCACCACAGCCCTTATGCCGCCATCAACATCACCACAGAATACGAAGATAAGTTCTCTTCCCGAGGCATGCCCATTCACTACGTGCGGGTCACTCCGCCCAAAGAGCGGGCCGTAGCTGACGAAAATTAACAGCCGGAACAAGCCGCTGGCACATTGACTTTTCCTAGATTTCCCCTATAATTATTCTTTGTATGGCTCAAACTGCCTCCAAGGGAATTTGAGGATAGCATGCAAACGATAGGTGAGAGGATCACCCTCACTGATTCGCCCCATGAGCACTTCATGGGTGTCCGGCCTTTCGCCGCTATCCGGAAGGCGCGGATAACGTTAGCGAGTCAGCACCCTGTCATTTGCAAGAAACAAATGCAAATGATGAAAGGAGCAATAACAATGGCACGTTACACTGGACCAACATGGAAACTGAGCCGTCGCCTGGGCATCTCTCTTTCCGGCACCGGCAAAGAGTTGGCTAAACGCCCATATGCCCCAGGTCAACACGGACCAGGCCAACGCAAAAAATTAAGTGAGTACGGACTTCAGCTTCAAGAAAAACAAAAACTGCGCCTGATGTACGGCGTGGGCGAAAAACAATTCCGCAACTTGTTTGTGCGCGCAGGCAAAATGAAAGGGATTCATGGTGAAAACTTCATGAAACTCCTGGAATCTCGCCTTGACAACCTCGTTTACCGCGCTGGTTTCGCCCGCACCCGCGCCCAAGCCCGCCAATTGGTGGTGCATGGCCACATCACGGTAAACGGCAAAAAGCTCGACCGTCCGTCTTACCAAGTACAACCTGGCGAAGTGATCGGATTGCGTGAAAAAAGCCGCAATCTGAGCATCATCAAAGAAGCTCTGGAAGAGCGTCAATACCTGCCTGAGTTCATGTCTTTCGATGAGAACAAACTGGAGGCTACCTACAACCGCCTGCCAGAGCGTTCCGAAATGCCATCCGAAATCAACGAAACCATGATCGTTGAGTTCTACTCCCGCTAAGTTGGGGGATTTGATAAAAAAACGGCTGATCCCATGGATCAGCCGTTTTTTCATGGTTACTAAGTGTCAGCGAGGACTATGAATCTTATTTTACATATATTTATCCCTTTCTATATATAACTCATTAGCAATTTTTGTTAAAATATAGATACAGGGGTTCGTTTCTCTTCTCACCACCCCATCCCATCCTCCATCCCTTCATTCCTTTGCCTTACCGTTGTTTCAACATTCAAAAACCTTGTTCGAATCAGATATCGCTTTTTTTGCGCCGTTACCCGGTGCTGAACCCCAATCCCCTTTTTCATACCGATTAGAACGTTTTCCAAAATCCCCAAAGGTTAGGTGATCCCTGTGACACCACCTAAACATATTCTCGCCGCATATGTGCTGATCCTCAACTATGACGCGGAAATCCTGCTTGTCAAACATCCTCAACGCGGTTGGGAGCTTCCCGGTGGTCAAGTAAAAGAGAATGAATCCATCCGCCTTGCCGCCATTCGCGAGGTCAAGGAAGATACCGGGGTCCACATCAAACTCGTCAAATACTGCGGCATATTCCAAAATGTGCGATCGAATATCTGCAACTTGCTATTCATCGGCAAACCTATCGGCGGTCGCATCTCCACCGATAGCGATGAATGCGAAGATGCTGGTTATTTCCCGGTTGAAACAGCGATGCGTCTCGTCACATGGCGCCATATTAAACAACGGATTCTCTACTGTTTAGATGAACGCAAACACCCATTCTTTGTAGAATATTAAGGGTCAGCTCCGCCTTCTGAAGGGCCGGAGGCGGAGCCGGCATGTTTCTCCTAGTAGTTGAGCGTCAGTTAGCAGCCATGCGTTTGGTTTAACACATCCCGTCCCCAACGGTGTCGCGTCTTCAGAAGATGGCGGAGGCACTTGTGATCAGACAGCTTCGCCTCCACATACCGACGCAAGGATTCTTCTACGAACGGCAAGACCCGAAAGTTGCGCTCGTGAAGCCCTGTCTGTACCAATGACAGCATTTCTCGATAAAACGCTACATCCAGCCGACTGTCCCCGCACACACATTCCTCATCCATGTGGGCTTCCATTTTAGCCACCGCTTCCTCCAATTCAGCCTTGATCTCTTCCATCAACTCTTCATGCCAATACTCATGGTGCAACTTCTCCCACACCCGCAGTCCATGATCATGCGATTGCAATCCTTTATCGCTTCGCTTCGCCAAAATAAATCATCCCCATCCTTTTAGACGGAATTTAATCTCACCTACATTATACTGAAAAATAAGAAAAATCGGTAAAAGGATGATGATTTATTTATCCAGATTTGGCACCATGACGCAAGTTTGTCATCACACCGGGACAAACAAGCCGACGGAGGCGACCCTCCATCGGCATGCCGTCCTGGTATCGGGATCGGATTGTACCTACCTTGAATTACGTCAACCCAAGATCACTTTGGCAAACTTTCGCCGGCCCACTTGCACAACCATCCCATCTTGCACTTCCACTTTTGCCTGCGGGTCTGTCACTTTCTCTTGGTTGATACGCACGCCCCCTTGCTGGATCATGCGGCGACCTTCTCCATTGGTGGCCACTAGCCCCAATTTGCTGAGCAAGGCGACAATCCACATCCGTCCATCCTCCAAGTCGGCGGCATTGACCTGCACTTCGGGCATGTCATCCGGCAAGTCACGCTGTTGGAACACGGTCTTGAAGTGGTGCTCAGCTTCTTGCGCCGCTTGTTCGCCGTGGTACATCCGCACCAGCGTGCGACCGAGGCGCATCTTGGCATCCCGCGGGTGGATGGTTCCTTCAGCCAATCCTTGCTTCAGTTCCTCTAACTCCTCCAGCGACAGATCCGTGGCCAGTTCAAAGTATTTCACCATCAGCTCATCTGGGATAGACATCGCCTTGCCGTACATGTTGTTGGGTTCCTCATCCACCCCGATGTAGTTGCCCAAGCTTTTGCTCATCTTCTTCACGCCGTCTAATCCTTCCAACAACGGCATGGTGAGAATCACTTGTTCCTCTTGCGCATATTCTTTTTGTAGTTGGCGCCCCATGAGCAGGTTGAAGGTCTGGTCCGTTCCACCTAACTCGATATCGCTTTTGAGCGCCACCGAGTCGTATCCTTGCATGAGCGGGTAGAAAAATTCATGAATGCTGATCGCTTGCCCACTTTGGTAACGCTTGGAGAAGTCATCTCGCTCCAACATGCGAGCCACCGTGCACTTGGAAGCGAGGAATGTCACATCGGCAAAAGTGAGCGGGCTCAACCAAGAGCTGTTGAAGTGGATTTCCGTCTTGTCCGGGTCCAACACTTTGAACAATTGCTCGGTGTACGTCTTGGCGTTTTCCTTCACTTCCGCTTCCGTCAACTGTTTGCGCGTCTCCGACTTGCCTGTCGGGTCGCCGATTTGGGCCGTGAAATCACCGATAACCAGTTGCACAATGTGGCCCAACTTCTGAAAGTCGCGCAGCTTGTTGAAGACCACCGTGTGGCCGATGTGCAGGTCCGGTGCAGTCGGGTCCAAACCCAATTTAACCTTGAGCGGCTCTCCCGTTTCAATCGAACGGCGCAATTTGGCAATCAATCCTTCTGCTGGAAGGATTTCTGCCGCTCCGCGTTGAATTATCTTCAGTTGTTTCTCCAATTCTGCCTGAACTTCAGGCTTCATCGCTTGCTCTTGCGTACCCATGTTTACCACCAACCTTTTTGAAATATAAAAAACCCCGCCCCCCAAAAGGGACGGAGTTTATTTCCGCGGTACCACCCTAATTGAAAGCACGAATTGGCTTTCCCCTCATTGCATAACGGATCGCTCCGTACGCCGGCGCCCTTAGGCCGGCATCAGCTCCCAAGTGTAATTCATCGATAGCGGTCCACTGGTTCGCACCAACCACCAGCTCTCTGACATGGATTCCATCCATCGACTACTGCGCTTGTTCACAGCTTTTCAATATGTTACCTGACGAGTCAGGGGCTTGTAACATGCGATTATGCTATAATATTACCCTAGAACGAGGAGGGTATCAAGTGAATGGATAAACACCAAATGCGGCGTTCTCGCAAGAGTTCCAATACTCGCATATTCAAGAAAATCCTTGGGGCCCTTTACGTCTTATTCGCCGTCGCACTGATTTTGGTTGCGGCGGGAATCGGAGTCGGGGCGGGGATCGTGTCCGCCATGGTGAAGGATGAGCCGATCCGCACCAAAGAAGATTTTCAAAAGGATTTGGACAGTCTGTTCCAAAACAGCTACGCTTACTTCCAAACCCAAGACGGACAAGGCCAACCCTTGAGAATCGGCGCGTTTCGCAATGGTGGCGACATGCGCAAACTGATTCAATCCAAAAACGATGTGAGCAAGTATCTGGTGGATGCCTTTATCTCCGTCGAAGACCGCGACTTTTACAAGCACAAAGGCGTGGTTCCCCGATCGCTATTACGTGCATCATACCAGCAACTGGCCAAGTCCGAGGTGAGCACCGGCGGAAGCACGATCACGCAACAGCTCGTCAAAAACGTCATCCTGAAAGACTTCGACAAAGACCTCGAGCGGAAGGCGAAAGAAATCATTTTGGCCATCCGGCTCGATGCCATGTATGAAAAAGATGAAATTCTAACTTATTATATGAACTCTGTCTTTTTTGGCAATGGGGCCAACAAACAGCGACTTCATGGCGTACAGGCTGCGGCCAAAGGCTTGTTCAACTTAGACCCCAAAGACTTAAATCTGGCCCAATCCGCCTATATCGCCGGCATGGTGCAACGACCCAATGATTACAACCCCTTTGGGGGCGAAAAAAACCTCACCCGCGGCAAAAAGCGCATGAGGCTCGTGTTGGATAAAATGCTAGAAAACAATAAAATCACCAAAGAAGAATATAATAAAGCTCTAAGCTTTGACATCAAACAATCCCTAGCCAAGCCCAATAAAGAGAGCAACGGCTACACCAACTACTCATACATCATGTACGCTCTGGAAGAGGAAGCAGCCGAAATCCTGATGAAGAAGGACGGCTTGGACATTGAAAAACTGAGTCAGGAAGGGAAATACCTGGCGACTTTGAACCACTACATCGAACAAGTGCTGACGCGCGGCTACCACATCTACAGCACCATCGACAAACCGATGTACGACGCCATCAACGCCGCCGCTAGCAAAGGGCTGACCTTTCACACTCGCACTTACAAAGGAGTGAAAGAGCAAGAACAGCTGGGCGCCGTGGTCTTAGACAACCGCACCGGCTCAGTGCTGGCATTTGTACCCACTTCCAACAACAAAGGGAAGCTAAACCACGCACTTGACGCTTACCGCCAGCCCGGCTCGGCCATCAAGCCGCTCATCGTGTACGGCCCAGCGATGGAAGAAGGGATTATCAGCCCCTCTACCCTCATTCTGGACGAGAAATATCCAAAAGCAGACGGCTCTGGCTATTACGAGAACGCGGCCAACAAATACTACGGCCCCGTGACAGTAACCAAAGCGCTCACGTATTCGTTCAACATCCCGGCCATCAAAACATTTAACAAAATGGGCCACAATGTGGGTTTCGATTACTTACGCAAACTGAACATCCCTCCCCACAAAAATGACACGGAAGCGGCGGCCATCGGTGGGCAATACCGTGGCTACACCGTGGATAAGATCACTGCCGCGTTTGCTACGTTCGCCAATGAAGGGAGATACAATTCCCCTCATCTGATCGCCAAGATCACCGATGCGAACGGCAACACCATCTATGAGCACCAAGCAGAACAAAAACAGGTCTTCTCGCCGCAAACCTCCTACCAGATGATCAAAATGCTGCGCACTGTCGTCACCCAGGGCACCGGGGTCTATATCGGTTCCCGCGTATACGGGTATGACCTTGCCGGCAAAACAGGAACGACCAGCGACGACAAAGACCTGTGGTTCATCGGTTCCACGCCAAACATCACCATCGGCGCCTGGGGCGGGTATGACCATAACTTCCGCATGTCCCATAACGACAAATTCACCAAGCGGGCGTGGGTCAATATCTTTAAAGCCGCTGCAGCTGCCGCACCAGAATACTTTGACAAAAACGCCCGGTTCCAATCGCCCGGCGGCCTAAGAGACAACATCTCCTGCTTGGATTGCGGCGCCATCAACGACTACTTGTCGAAGCAAAAGAAGAAAGAGGAAGAAGAACAGAAGCAGAGAAAGCCAAACCAGCCTGGCGACAATCCCGGTAACGAGCCTGGTAACGAACCTGGCGATGAGCCCGGTGACAACCCTGGCGACAATCCGGGAGACGGCCCCGGTGACAATCCTGGCGACGGACCTGGTGACAATCCCGGTGGCGAACCTGGGGATGGCAATCAAAGACCCACTTTCCCGCCGCGCCCACCCAATCGGGATTGATCCCGCCAAGGCCCGATTAACAAACAACCCTCCACCCGTCAAGGGATGGAGGGTTGTTTGTTTACACTGCAATGCGTAGCGAAAAAACCTTTTCCCAATGAGTGTCAATGCACAAGTAAAGCCGAATAGAAAAACGGTTTTGGAGTCGCTGGCTTATTCATCAGACACGGCACTATTTGTATAACCACTCCCCGCCGATTTCCTGCAAAAAAAGAGTAGATCGGAATCATCAGCTGTACCCGTATGAAACACTGCCCACCAACAGCAAATGACCAAATATGGTATTGATCGTGTCTAGCACATCAAATTAAAAAGAAGCGGCGGAAAAACCTTTTCCCAATGAGCGCCTTGCCACGCATGAAGCGAATAGAAAAACGGTTTTGGAGTCGCTGGCCTATTCATCAGACACGGCACTATTTGTATAACCACTCCCCGCCGATTTCCTGCAAAAAAAGAGTAGATCGGAATCATCAGCTGTACCCGTATGAAACACTGCCCACCAACAGCAAATGACCAAATATGGTATTGATCGTGTCTAGCACATCAAATTAAAAAGAAGCGGCGGAAAAACCTTTTCCCAATGAGCGCCTTGCCACGCATGAAGCGAATAGAAAAACGGTTTTGGAGTCGCTGGCATATTCATCAAACACGCTCTCTTGCTTGTATAACCATCCATCCTCACTATACATTCCCATTCTCTTTATTAATGAATACAAAATCAAAAATCATTGTTTCATCAGAAAAGATATTGTCATAATTTGTATAACACCTAGCATGCATATCCCTGTGATATAATTATCTTCGCATGGAACCAAGGGGGGGCGAAAGATGAAAAAATACCCTTACAATAAACAAAAAGCCAAAGGGAAAAAAAAGTCATTAAAAATAATTGGCAAAGTTCTATATATTAGTTTAGCTACTATTTCTATTATATCCGTTGGCACTGTTGGGGTTGGTGCAGGAGTTGTCTCAGCGCTAACCAAAGACGAAAAAATACGTACCAAATCTGATTTCGACAAAGAATTGTCTGGTTGGTCACAAACTAGTTACGCTTATTTCCGATCTGAAGATGGGAAGCAACCACCTAAACCGATTGGTGCGTTAATCTCCCCTGATGATCGCAAGCTCGTCAAAAAACTGGATGAAGTCACCCCTTATTTGACTGATGCTTTTTTATCAGTCGAAGACCATGAGTTTTATCAACATAAAGGGATCGTTCCTTCATCTCTGATCCGTGCAACTTGGCAACAAGTTTCCGGTAGTGAAGTGACCACAGGCGGTAGTACCATTACACAACAATTAGTGAAAAATGAACTTTTCACCCAAGAAAAATCGTTAGAACGGAAAGCCCTTGAAATTATTAATGCCTTAAGAATTGAAAAATATTACAACAAAGAGCAAATCTTTGTGGCTTACATGAATAGCGTTTACTTTGGCAAAGGTGCTCACGGAAAACACATGTATGGCGTTGTAGCTGCTGCACGCGGGATCTTCAATAAAGACGTCAAAGAGCTCAGTTTGCCACAAGCGGCTTATATTGCTGGGATGGTTCAACGCCCCAATGCATACAATCCATTCCGAGGGGATGACAATATCCGGTTAGGGACAAAACGGATGAAATTGGTTCTGACTAAAATGCTTGAGAACAAAAAAATATCGAAAGCTGACTATGATCAAGCGATTAAATTCGATATTAAAAGCTCCCTAGCCAAACCAACTGATTTTGTGAATCCATTGGAAAAATACCCCTACATCATTACAGCCACAGAAAACGAAGCTGTTGATATTTTGATGGAGCAGGACAAAGCAGAAAAAAACGAAGCAAATATCAAAGAATACCGTGACCGCATCAAAAAAGGTGGTTATAAAATTTATACTACCGTTGATGAGCAACTCTATAATGCTTTGAATGACTCGATCAAAAATATGAATGTCCCAGGAAAATGGAAAAACGGAAAGAAAGTCAAAGAGCAAATTGGGGCAACACTCATTGACAATAAAACCGGTTCCGTACTCGCATTTGTTTCCGGAACCGACTTTAAAGATACGCAACTTGATCACGCTTTTGAAGTAGAACGGCAACCCGGTTCGGCAATCAAACCGCTGTTGGTTTACGGCCCCGCCTTAAACGATGGCATTATCTCCCCTGATTCGATGATTTGGGATGAACCCGTTCCCAAAGGTGACGGTACGATGTACAAAAACGCAAACGGAAAATACAAAAATGGCCCGGTCACAGCGACATATGCCTTGCAATGGTCGTTGAACACTCCGGCGATCAAATTGATCAAAAAACTTGGGGTGCAACACGCTTTCGACTACTTGCGGAAGATGGACATGCCCCCGCATAAATGGGATGGTGAAGCCTCGGCTCTCGGTGGAATGAGCAAAGGATACACGGTGGCTCAAATGACTGCCGCGTTTGCCATGATCGCTAACTCCGGTGTATACAACAAACCTCATCTAATCGAGCGAATTGAAGATTCTTCTGGCAATGTCATTTATGAATTTAGTAAGCAGTTTAAAGAAAAACAAATCTTTAGCCCACAAGCCACATACCAATTGACGCAAATGATGCGGGAAGTTGTACGTGCTGGTACGGCTAGAGTTATCGGTGGACAATTAGGTGGGTACAATATCGCTGGTAAAACGGGAACCACCAGTAATTATGTTGATCTATGGTTTGTAGGCTTTTCTCCCGAGGTGTCACTGGGAGTATGGTCCGGTTACGATCAACATTATAAATACGCACATGAAACGTTCACCAAGCAAGCATGGGCTCGCCTGTTCAAAGCGGCGGCTCAAACCAAGCCAGATCTGATTAAACCGGGTAGCAATTTTAACAATCCAGGCGGATTGACAAGCGGCAAATGTTTTGAATGCGGCCGCGCCGTCCCGAAAACCGATGCGGAACCTGGGAAAGAGCCCGCACAGGGAGAGGGACAACCCCAAGGACAACAACCTCCGGCAGGAGGGACTCCTCCGCAAGGAGATCAACCCAATACGGGACAAACTCCCCAACAGCCAGCTGGAGATCAATCTCCTCAACAGCCAACCGGGGGAGATAACGGACAAAACAACACGCAAAATGGTGGCGGCGAAACGCCGCAATAATAGTAGCACCTTCCCCGTCGAGCCGGGGAAGGTGCTTTTTTTCAATCTTCCATGGTAGACAAATCGCCCGTGGGTAAACCCAACTCCCAGGCTTTCAACACCCGGCGCATGATTTTGCCGCTTCGTGTCTTCGGCAGCTTATCTCTAAACTCAATCTCACGCGGGGCAGCATGAGCGGCCAAACGCGTCTTCACAAATTGGCGGATCTCCTCTTTCAACTCCTCCGAAGGCTCATAGCCCTCCCGCAACGCAATGAACGCTTTGATGACTTCACCCCGGATCGCATCCGGTTTACCAATCACTCCTGCCTCAGCCACGGCATGATGCTCCACCAACTTACTTTCCACTTCAAACGGCCCTACCCGTTCTCCGGATGTATTGATCACATCGTCCAGCCGGCCTTGAAACCAGAAATACCCGTCTTCATCCATGTAGGCGGAGTCGCCTGACACATACCATCCAGGAATGCGGAAATATTCTTGATACTTCTCGGGATTTTTCCAGATCTGGCGCATCATCGACGGCCACGGAGTACGGATCGCCAAATTCCCCATCGTGTACGGTGGCAATTCGTTCCCTTCGTTGTCGATGATCGCCGCGTGAATACCGGGGAAAGGCTTACCCATCGAGCCCGGTTTGATCTCCATCTGCGGGTAGTTGGAGATGAGGATACCACCGGTCTCCGTCATCCACCAGTTGTCATGGATACGCTTGCCGTACGTTTTCAGCCCCCAGCGCACCACTTCGGGGTTCAGTGGTTCACCCACGCTCAGCACGTGCCGTACCGATGAAAGATCATATTTTTTGACGACGCTGTCCCCCGCCGACATCAGCATGCGGAAAGCCGTCGGTGCGCTGTACCAGACCGTTACCTTGTATTTTTCTAATGTCTGATACCAATCATCCGGACTAAACCGGCCGCCGCGTACCACATTGGTCACGCCATTGAGCCACGGCGCAAAAATCCCATAGGAAGTGCCCGTCACCCAGCCCGGATCAGCCGTGCACCAGTAAATGTCGTCATCTTGCAGATCTAGCACCCACTTCCCTGTCTGGTAGTGCTGGATCATGGCATTATGTACATGCAAAACACCTTTGGGTTTCCCTGTAGAACCGGACGTATAATGAATGATCATCGGGTCTTCCCGATCGACCCATTCCATGTCCAAATCGGAGGAAGCTTGACTCATCTCCTCTTCAAAGCTGTAATATCCTTCGACCAGCTCACCCACCGCACCGACCAAAATGATATGTTTTAAATGGGGAAGCGCATCCACCGGCACCCGCTCCAACAAAGAGGGCGTCGTCACCAGCGCGACGGCTTCGCTGTTCTCCAGCCGATCCTTGACGGCCGCTTCCATAAACGCTTCAAACAAAGGCCCGACAATGGCTCCGATTTTGATGGTTCCCAAAACGCTGACATATAACTCTGGAGTGCGCGGCATAAATACAAATACGCGATCCCCTTTACTGACGCCCAACTTGCGCAACACATTGCCGAATTGATTGGATTTTTCCTTTAGTTGCAAAAACGTGTAACGCTCTTCTCGCACAGCGTCACTGTAGATCAAGGCTGTTTTGTTTCCCTTCCCCGCTTCCACATGGCGGTCTATGGCTTCATAGGCGGCGTTCACCTTGCCGGTGTGGTGCCAAGAAAATGCCTGCTCCACTTGTTTCCAATCAAAATGGGACCTCGCCTCTTCATAACGGCTCATATTGTTGCCGGTGGTTTGGACTGGCACGCGTTCTTTATGGGTCATCAAGTCACGCCTCCCTTTGTTTGCAAACGATTTCAGTTTTCATTATTATATCACATGAATAAATATTAGCAATTTACCACAGTAAAATAACCGACGGCTTAGACAGCCGCCGGTTGGAGTTTAATGCTGCGGTTTAAATGTCTTGCAGTCTGTTTCCTTGCTCGTCTCCGCTTCTTCTTTATGGGTGACCACATAGATGGCATCCGCTTTGCACTGGTTGCCTTGTCCCCAATAAGTGCAGTTGCTCACTTCACACAAGACATCTTTTGGCATATAAACTCCCCCTTTCTTAAACCTAATTTGTCCTGGAACAAGGGGGAGTACTCATCCAATTATTTCTGCATCCGCAGGCGCAAAATCGCTTGAATCATGCTAGCCGAACGCTCGGAAGCCAGCTCTGTAAACTCGGCGAAATTTACATCAGCCGTGTGATCAGCGCGGTCGGACATAGAGCGGATCACCACATATGGCACATCGGCCAGATGGCACACATGGGCGACGGCAGCCCCTTCCATCTCTACACAAGCCCCGTCAAACTGCTCTCGCAACTCCCGCACTTTGCCGGCATCAGAGATGAATTGATCACCAGACAGGACTTTGCCCGTCAATACCTTGACACCGGAAATACTGTGGCCTGCTTCGACCGCCCAAGCGACGAGCTGCTCGTCGGCTGGGAAGATCGACACGTCTTGGAATGGCACAGTCCCTCTCGGAAAACCGACCGGGCTGGCATCAATATCATGCTGTTGACAAGCGGTGGAAACGACGATATCCCCAATGTCCAAATCGGGATGCAAAGCACCCGCGACTCCAGTAAACAGCACGGCATCTACTTGAAAATAGTCGATCAGCGTTTGTGTGCACACGGCGGCATTCACTTTGCCCACGCCGGATTTGCAGAGAACCACAGGTGTGTCACACAGCTTCCCCGAGTAATAAGTGACACGGTAACGCTCCTGCTCTTGAACATCCTCCATGGCGTTTAGCAATGCTTTAATCTCCTCATCCATGGCGCCGATGACGCCGATGATTTCTTTGTTGTCTTTCATCTGTTCATCCCTCTTCTCCCCGGGCCGATCCGCTTAGCGCTCATCTTCCCATTCTTTCAGTTTGGTGGAGTTTCTCAGCTCCATGCTGTATTGCAGGTATACTTGTCCACTTTCTACTTGCTCGTCATTCATATACTTGGTCAACAAGCGCATCGCAACCGCGCCGATGTCATACATAGGCACGCTGACCGTAGAAAGCAACGGGCGCACCTGAGAGGAAAGCGGGATATTCTCAAAGCCGATAACGGATACATCCTCCGGCACGCGCTTACCTAAATCCTGCACAGCGTGGATCGCCCCTACCGCCATCTCATCGCTGACCGCAAACACCGCGCTCACTCCCGGCTGGCTCTCAAGCAGACTCTTCATCGCCTCATAACCGGAACGGTAACGGTAATCGCCCAACCGCACCAACGCTTCATCAAACGAAGTTTCGCTTTCTTCGATCGCTTCTTTGTAACCCACATAGCGCGGGTATCCATTCACCGAATCAGTCAGCGGCCCGCCGATGAAGGCGATTTGTTCATGCCCCTCATGAACGAGGATGGTGGTCGCTTCTTTGGCTGCTTGGATTTGGTCAATCGTCACGTAGGGGAGTTCTCTTCTTTCGTCGCGCGTGGCGGCCAATACCACCGGCACCGTACTAGCGGCGAAAATTTCGCGGTGGGAGTCGGTGATTTCACCGCCTAAGAACAGAAGTCCGTCCACCTGCTTCTCCAACAACGCCTCAACCAGTTGGATTTCTTTCTCTTTTTTCATATCGGAATTGCTTAGAATGATATTGTAATGATACATGGTGGCAATGTCTTCGATCCCGCGGGTCAACTCCGCATAAAAGGTGTTGGAGATATCCGGGATCACCACGCCAACCGTGGTCGTCTTTTTGCTGGCCAGGCCCCGCGCCACCGCGTTGGGCCGGTATCCCAACTGCCGAATGACATCCAGCACCTTTTTGCGGGTCACTGGTTTCACATTAGGGTTTCCGTTCACCACGCGGGAAACGGTCGCCATCGATACGCCCGCTTCCCTGGCCACATCATAAATGGTTATCGTCTCTTTTTTCTTTACCATATTTATCCATTCACATCCAGTTCAATCAAATTTCATGATCTGCCAGTCCATCTTGGCCTTATGCCAACGATCATGGCCGCACAATTATTTTTTCCAGACATGAGAAAAGCAACCACACTTTTGTCCATGTCCTCACGGCGTTGCTCAGATCGTTTCATTGCGCAACTGGGACATCAGTTGCAACACATATGGCAGGGTGTCGCCCATGATACTCGTCCACGCTTCCGGCGATCCCCGGTTGATCCAGACAATCGGGGTACGGGGGGCCAACGCTTTGTACAGCTTTTTGGTCGAGATCAAGCGAGGGACCATCGGCGGTAAGTGCGGATTTTTTTGCCGCGCTTCCGCAATCAGCCGCTCCGCATGACGGGCGGAAGTGAAAAAGTCGACAATTGGGCTATGATCCTGTCCGGCCAAAATCACCATATTGCCGTCTGGGTCAACAACGACCCAGATTCGGCGCAATTCCGCCATTGCCCGGCACACTTCCCAACCGTTGCCCATCCCTTGCCCTTCGATGGTCGCCTTTTCTAATTTTTTCAGCCCTTGCGCCACATCCGGATCTATCGGCCGCTCTGATCCCTGAGCTGCTCCCTGCGGCGGCATCACCGGTTGCGGCGATTCCGTCGCTTTTGGAGTCACTTCAGGAATGGGCGGAGTCATCGGCGTTTGTGGTGCTAGATGATCCACCAACGGCACTTCTTCCTGCCGGGACTCCACCGCTTGGGATGAATGGGGTTCCACCGGATGGTCGTCAACTGGTGTCACTTCTTCTTGGGGCGTTGCCGCAACCTGGGAGGAGCCGCTGTCAAAAGCGATCATAAACGGATGTTCCACGACGCTCTCGTCAATGATGCCGTGTTGGCTACCAAAACGGATCGTTTCCATATGCTTGCTGGTCAACAAAGCTTGCTCCGGCAAGCTAAAGTGGAAAAACAAGGACGACGTACCCAACTCCTCACACCGATCCCAGATGACGGACCATGGGTGTTGCACAGGTTGCCCACCTGATTTCCGGGTCACATACTCCGCATCTTGCTCGGAGGCGTAAACGGCGATCGTATACGACTCAGGCTGGTACTCCACCATCAACATGTTCTGATCCATGGTTGGCACCCAGGGCCCGGTCATTTGTGAAAACTGTTGGGCGGCATACTCTTGGATCATCTGCAAAACATGTTGCTTGGTCAGGAACAGCCGTGACGGGAGTCCGGGGTTAAATAAAATCCCTTGTGCATCCGATCGATAGGCCTTAATCAGAAACGAAAGCGCGGGTTCTTCGGTCATCCGCACATGTTCCGGTTCATTCACTTTAACATTGCGCGCCGCTTCCAAATCGGTAAAGGTCACGATGAAGCGGCTGTTGGGTTCATTTCCCCGCGCCAGAAACGGCGTTTCCCCCGCTTCGCCGTGATTGTACAAAACAATCAACCGCGGCAGGCGTGTAGCAAAAAATTGATACAACTGCTCTGGTGTAACACGATTGGCACTGGCCAATTCCAAACATTCGCGTACATTCAACGAAGCTTCCTCCCCCTACAAAACAAGTCCAACTCATTTATTTGCAAAGGCCTCGCAATTATCTACTATGGCAAGCGTTAAAGTAATATCCCTTGTAACATCATAACAAATTATAAGCAAAAAAAGCGAACCGACGATAGGTCTGTTCGCTTTTTCACCAAAAAGTACTGCTTTGGATATATTTTTATGTCATGTTAACGCACGGTCACTTGTTTTTGATCTAGCAAACCGGAAGCGCGCAAGTCTTTGATAAAAGTGTCGAAAGTGGGGATGTCGATCTGCTGTTTGGCGTCCGACAAAGCAACTGCCGGATTTGGATGCACTTCCAGCATGATGCCATCAGCCCCCGCTGCCAAAGCCGCCCGCGCACATGGCAACAAAATATCCCGTCTGCCCGTGGAATGTGTGATGTCGACCAACACCGGCAAATGGCTCTCGTTTTTCAAAATCGGTACAGCCGAGATGTCTAATGTGTTGCGCGTAGCTTTCTCATAGGTGCGGATGCCGCGCTCACACAAAATAACTTGATGGTTACCACCCGACAAAATATATTCGGCAGCAAACAAGAATTCCTCGATCGTCGCAGACAATCCTCGCTTCAACAAGACCGGAGTGCGAACCGCCCCCGCCGCCTTCAACAGCTCAAAGTTCTGCATATTACGGGCACCGATTTGGATCACGTCTACATATTGTTCAGCCATCTCCATGTCACTCGGGTTGACGATTTCACTGACAATCTTCAAACCGAATTGGTCAGCGGCTTTGCGCAAAATCTTCAATCCTTCTTCCCCTAACCCTTGGAAGTCGTAAGGGGAAGTGCGTGGTTTGAATGCACCGCCGCGCATCAGTTCGATGCCTTGTTCTTTCAAAGCTCGGGCTACTTCAAACACTTGCTCTTCTGATTCCACGGAGCAGGGCCCAGCCACCACTTGGGGCTTCACCGCCCCCACCAAGGTGCCTTTGATGTCTACCACCGTGTCGGTCGCCTGTTTTTCGCGGCTGACAAGGAGGGTTTTCTTTTGGCTTGTTTGTTGCAAGTCCAAAGATGCCTTGAAGATCTGTTTGAACAGGTAACGCACGGTGTTGTCGGTAAACGGCCCTTCGTTGTGTTGAACAAGCGTTTCCAACATGGCCCGCTCCCGCTCCGGATCAAATTTGTTAATGCCTTGCTTTTGTTTCACTTCACCGATTTGCTTCGCTAGTTCCGCTCGTTCGTTTAACAGTCGCAACAGTTTCAAATTGACTTCATCCAGCTTTTGTCGCAATGCGTCTAATTGATTCTCTCTCACTCTTCTTGCTCCTCTCTTCTCAACTAGAAAAATAATTTTCGCCATTATATCGAAAAACAAACACTTTGTCGAGGGAATTCTGCACCTGTATCAACTTAGAGCGACTGCACAGCATCGGTCAACGCCTGTTTGGTGATATTCCAATGAGAAGCGTGCCACTTCACTTCATCTCCGACCACGACAAGCGCTTGTGGAGACTCATGCTTGATCCCAAACCGCTCGGCAATCTCATTGGACAGTGGACGGTCTTCGATCACGAACACGGCAGCGGACAGCACCTCTGTTGCTGCATCTGAAGACAAGAACGCTTCCCATTCGGCGTAGGCCGCCGCGCTGATTGGGCACGATGTGCTGTGTTTAAACAACAACAAGGGGCGTTTGCCCGCTTTTGCCATCCATTCGTCCAATTGTTCCACAGAGGTCATTCGCGCTGGTTTTTCCATCCATTCCACATCCTTATCAGTTTTTTGGCTTATCTTTCATGCGTCAGGCGTTGGACGCCCGTTCGCTTTCTTTCTTGGCACGTCTTCGCAAACCTTTTTCAACTTTATGCAAAAAGGCGATCATCATGCATGACCGCCTTCACTTTCATTATTTCTTATCTTCAATCGAAATATAATCGGGCGTTTTAGAGGAGGGCGCATCGATATAGCGGTTGACCAACACGGTCCCCTCATCGTTTACTTTTTCCCATTTGCTTTCCACCGGCGCTTGCGATTTGATCGTCAGGTATAACTCTTTTCCACGCTCTTTGGCCAATTCCAAGCCTTTCCCCAATTCTTTACGGATTTCATTGCCCGTTTTGGTCGTCGCCAACAGCGCGGTCGCTGCCCCGATCAAGCCGCCGATCACGGCACCCGCCATAAAGTATTTTCCTTTGCTCATCGGTGTCTCATCCTCTCTGTTCAAGATTTGCGGTCAGACCGCCATCTTTTCACCAAATCGATTCCGGCTCCCACCAATGCGACAACATTGCCCAACCTTTCTTGGTTTGCGGAAACGGTGCGGTTGATGCTTGAAGAAACTTGCTCCAAGCTCTTGCCTACTTCGGTTAAGGAGTTGACCACAGCATCCGCCTTGCGGGACTTTTCGCGGACATCTTCAACCAACAACCGGGTTTCTTGCAAAGTGAGTCGCGTTTCTTCCACTGTCGTCTCCACTTTCTCTTTCAAGCCGTTCACCGATTGATCCACATTGAGCATCACCTGTCTGACTGCAATGAGTGTGCGAATCAAAAAGATGGACAGCACCACAAATGCGACGGCGATGACCGCCACACTAATCGCTATGATCACGATTCATTTCCCCCTCCATCAACTCCTGCTGAAAACCCATAAGGATAAGCGCCCGACACGGTGACCGGCAAGCGGCCCGCAGCAGGGAGCTGTCCGGCCACCACGCGCATGCCGGCCTCGATCGAAGGACCGGTCGCCCCATACAGCGCCAACACGGTGGAGGTGGACGGCAGTTTCACCGCATCATACGGCACATCCATGCCCATCACGATGACCCGTTTCTGTTTCATTTCCAACTGTCTGATGAGCGCCAATTGTTTGGTTTGTGCGCGCGACATGCCTATCACCACCGCGTCGGCCCGTTCCGCCTTGGCTAAAAGCTCATTCACTGGCGCTTTGGCCCACTCTTCCACCCAGACCACTTCGGCTTGGTACCCTGCTTTTTCAGCCGCGGCTTTAAACGTTTGCGGCTTATTTGAAGTGACAATCAGCAGGCGAGCCGTCTTGGACGGCGCCAACGGGAGGCGCTTCTGTTTGTCTTGCAGCAAGGTAACTGCCCCTTCCGCCGTTTCCCTAGCCACAGCTTGCGCTTGGGCGCTGTTGGCGAACGGCTCCCCTTGCGCTAATTCCGGTTGGGTATGGGTGATGATCGAACGCTTGCCAATTTTTTTTGCTTTCAACGACAAAATGCGACGAACGGATTGGTCAATCCGCTCTTCAGTGATCTTCCCTTCACTGACGGCTTGTTTGACAGCGGCAATCGTCTTTTCTTGCACATCCAATTGATGGCAGACCAATACGATATCCGCGCCTGCTTGGATCGCTTTCACCGCCGCCCGGCTGGTTCCGAAATGATCTTTGATGGCGCCCATCTCCATGTCATCAGTAGTAATGACACCGTCAAACTTCAACTCTTTGCGCAACAAATCCGTCAACACGCGTTTGGACAAGGTGGCTGGCAAGCCCGGTGTCGGTTCAATGGCCGGAAAGACCACGTGCGCGCTCATCACCATGTCCGCGCCTTTATCGATGGCTTCTTTAAACGGAACCAACTCCAAACGTTCCAGCCGTTTCCGGTCATGCGGCACTTTGGGCAAGCCTACATGGGAATCGACCGCGGTGTCTCCGTGTCCGGGAAAATGCTTTACCACAGTCAGCACGCCCGCATCATGAAAACCGCGAATCATTTCTGTCCCCATCTGAGAGACCAACTGCGGGTCTTCTCCAAAGGAGCGGACACCGATCACCGGGTTGCGCGGATTGTTGTTCACATCTAGCACCGGGGCCATATCCAAATTAATGCCCATGGCTCTCAACTCGGTTCCCATCTCTTTTCCCGTGCGGTAAGCCAAATCGGGCTTGCGGGTGGCGCCCAAAGCCATGTTGCCGGGAAAAAGCGTAGCCCCTTCTTGAAACCGACTCACGCGGCCCCCTTCTTGGTCAATCGTCACAAACAACGGGATTTTCGCGCCATTGTTCATCGCTAGCGCTTGCAAGTCCTGGTTGAGCTTGGCCACTTGACGGGGGTTGTCCACATTGCGATCAAATAAGATCATCCCCCCGATATGGTAGTCCTTAACCAGCTTTTCAGCCTGGGCATTCACCGTGTGGGCTTGTTCAGTTGCCACACCACGAAAGCCCATGATGAACATCTGGCCGATCTTTTCATCCAGACTCATCTGCTCGATCTTCTCATCCACCCAGGTGGTGGGCGATTCCCGCCCAGTCTGCGCTGGGGGGGAGCATGCGGCTTGCGTAGCAAGGAGCAAACCCGACAAAACAAGCGCCCATCTTCTCCCATGTTTTAGAATCACACTATGACTCTCCCTTCTCACACTCTTCAAACAAAGCCCGCCAGGCCACGGGCCGCCAATCATTTAATACATCTGCGCAAAAATCAGTCTTTCCCCATTTTACTCGATAATCGAAACCCCGGAAACAAATGTCACTTCTCTTTCAATGAATCTACAACTTCTCTCAACCATTCGGGTGTGTTTCTGCGAACCATGTTGACAGGTGGAAGAGGCAGGAAAGGCCATTGTAAAAATGGTCTTGAATTCAATAAAATGGACAAATATATAATAGTATAATAAAATATCGACAGAGATAAAGGGCTTATCTCCCAGATTGTAGACAAACCCTAAAAGAGCGAGATTTTTGAGAGCAGAGTGACTGGGAGCTCTGAATCAAAGCGGAGCGCCGAACGGAGGAAGAAAGCGGGCTTATGGGGCGAAAGCGCCTCGCGGATGCGGTCGTTGCCCGCTGCCTGCGTTCGGCGGCGGAGCCACTTCCCGTCTGAGCAACTGGAAACGCGGACTCAAAAATCGGCTCTGGGCCACTTTGTCAACAGGCTATATGAGATAAAGGACCTATCTCCCACCTGTTTATATAAATTTGTGATCCGTTGAACGAGGTGAAGAAACTTGAGCACAAAATCAGTTGTGATCATGAAGGGAGACCAAACAGGACAGGAATTGCTGGAAGAAGCGTTGCGCGTTCTGGATCCCAATGTAATCGGTTTTGAAATCGATTTCCAAACCTTTGACCTTAGCTTGGAACATCGTCGGAAAACCAATAACCAAGTGGTATACGAAGCCGCACAAGCGATGAAACGCACTGGCTTCGGATTGAAAGCAGCCACCATCACCCCTGAAGAAAAAGGGGATGTAGGTAGTCCCAATGCCATCTTGCGCAAAGAGATTGACGGCAAGGTAATCATCCGCACAGGTCGTCGGATTCCTGGCGTGCGGCCTGTGGCAGGGACTTTCGCGCCGATCTCCGTGATTCGGATGGCTGTCGGCGACGCTTATGGCGCCAAAGAATGGCGAGATGGGGAAGGCCTCGATGAAATCGCGTACCGCACGGAAACCATCGATCGCAAGACCTGCCGCGCGGTAGCCGAATTCGCGTTCCGTCACGCCAAAAAAACAAACGCCAAAGTGTTTGGTGGGCCTAAATACACCGTAAGCCCCGTGTATGAAGGCATGCTGAAAGAAGAAATGGATCTAGCGAGCCAAAAATATCCTGAAGTCCGGTATGAACCGCAGTTGATCGACGCGACCTACGCGCTCCTGATCAACAACTCCGGCGATCCGTTAGTTATCCCCGCCCTCAACCGCGACGGTGATTGCTTGAGCGATATGGTGTTGCAACTGTTTGGCTCCATCGCCGGTTCCGAATCGATCTTGATGAGCTTTGACGATGAATTCAATCCGCAAGTAATCATGGCCGAAGCTCCACATGGCACAGCGCCATCGCTCTTCGGCAAAAACGTGGCCAACCCCATGGCGATGATTTTGGCAGCCGCCTCCCTGCTCACCTATTTTGGCGATGCCAAAGCCTCTGCCGCTTCACGCGCGATTTATGAATCAGTCATCGAAACGGTGCGGGAAGGCGTGCGCACCTCCGACCTCGGAGGAAGCTCCACCACTTCCGAATTTACCAATGAAGTGATCAGCAAAGTGCAAACTAAATTAGAAGTGTGGACCACTTTGCAAGGGTTTTAAGCAAAAAGCCAACTCCTGACGAGGAGTTGGCTTTGTCTTTCAGACATGCGATCAATGAAGCGGTTTTGTCGTATCTCCGGCTTCATCTCCGGAAGTGTAGGACATGAAATCATCCCATTTCCACAACGAGTCGGCCTTGTTCGGCTTCAAGGCCATTTCTTCTTTTTTGGCGGCACGCTGTTCGGCGCGAGACCATCCGGCATAGTCGACTCCCAGCACTGTAGCTAACTCGCGATCCATACAGACCAGATCATCACGTCCGATTTGTTGCAGATCGGTTTTCCCTAGCGAAATGGCCGTCAGCTTCATCTCTTCCACACAGGACTTCAAAAACTTGGCCAGATGTTCTGCGCCTTGTTCGATATTGAGGTCTTCTTTGAACTTTCCGTGGTAAAGCACGCTCTGCACCGGCGGTTCAAACGGGGACGCCAGGTTAAATTGCGTTTGCAACATGGCTACCAAGGCGATCGAGCCGATATAAACCGCATCTGCCCCCAATGCCATCGCTTTGAGAAAATGACCTGGCGTGGTCAGTCCGCCCGCGGCAATCACTGATACCTCGTGCTTCACCCCGCGTTTTTCCAGATGGCGCACGGTTCGCGCCAAAGCGTACAACGTGGGCAATCCCACGTCATCCTGCAAAGTCGTCGGCCCTCCGTGCGTTCCCGCTTCGGCACCGTCGACCACAATATAGTCGATCCCACCCTCCAATGCGCAATCGATCTCATCTTCCAGATAGTGCGTCGCACATGTCTTCAATCCGACGGGCACACCGTAAGTCTGCCTCAATTTGCGCACCAACGGCGGAAACTCTTCGGGGCGATTGACCCCTTTTAGCCGCGAATGGATGGGGGCGTCCTCCCCTTCCGGGATGTTGAAACGGCGACGGAATTCGTCATCCATCTGCCACGAAGACGTACCCATTGGCGCGGATGCTTGGGCCCCTTGGCCTAACTGAATTTCAATGGCATCGAGTTGCGAGAGGGATTCATGGTCATTCATCCACCCTCCCCGGTTGTATTGGCCGATAAAATACCGGGCCTCGCGACGCTCTTCAGGCACCAGCGGCGCTTCCCCCGAGTTGGTCGCCGTACCGGCCATGCTCGCGCCCCGCGCCAACGCCTGTTTCGCTTTTAATCCTAATGCCCCGCCGTAAGACATACCCGAAATCAAGATGGGGATTTCCAGCATGAGCGGCTTTTTCGCTTTGGGGCCGATGGTCACGCCCGTCTGTACGCGCACCCCGTCTTGCGTGGGCATACGATACAGATGAACGGGGTTGAACATCAATTGCTCCCACCGTGATAAAACGATAGGGCTACCCAACGGCCGGGGGATCGGTTTGCCCGATTCCGCCCGCATCGCCGCTTCTACAATCGCACGCAATGTCAGCTTTTGCGTAATTGTCACATAGGAAAACAAGTTCTCGGTATAAGGGTCTTGCATCATCCGGTTCATCACCGCATCCGCCACACTATTGATGATGCGGTGTACAATACGAGTCAACATAACGCTTACTCCTTTGCAGCCAATTCAGGATGGCGCTCCAGCTGTTGTTCCCAGTGAATAATGGCGCTCTCAATCGGTTGCTGCCCCGCCGTCGTCAACGTCAACCAACCCCGTTGCTCCATTTCGTTAAACAATTTGGTCTGAACCCGGTTCACCTCGTATAAACACTGTTCCAGCGTTTGCCGCAACTCCTCGTTAGCGCTGATGTGCTGCGCTTGCAGATAGTGTTGGCTCAATGTCCGCTCTGTGGTCAATAGGTCGCGAATCATGTCCCGCATCACCCATTCCATCCTTGACATCCTCCTTACAAAATAACTTCATTTTCACCGACCTAAAAAGTCGGCGACAACCTCTTTCAATGTTGCATCCGTGCTTGTCCGCTATGGTTGCGCAATTGGTCGATCAATTGTTGCAGATGCTGTTTGTGCATCGTTAAAGCCTCGGTCAGCAACGGCTCCCATTCGGTCTCATTCCCTTCATTGATGGCCGCTTGCGTTTTCTTGATCGACAATGCCTCCAACTCCAGCAGTTCCTCCAATTTCAACAATTCCTCTTGTGTGAGTTGCTCCATCTGTTTCCCTCCTTATGCTGGCATGGCTCAATTTTTATCAATCGCTCTGCTCTTATCAATTAGTATGGATGTTTCCTCTTCATCTTATGTGCAACAAAAAAAGCCCCGCAGGGCTTCATCTGATGGCCATCATTTTTTTCTCGGTAAGCGCTGTTTGCCTTGCAAAATGTCCAGGCCCAGCGCAGGGTTGGATTGCACCTGGTCGGCAAATCGCTGAAGCTGGCCCATGTCGACGTCGGCTTGCGTCACTTTCATCAGATATTCCAACACCGCGTTCATGCCACCATTATCGAAAGCCTCTTTGGCGCCGTCCATGATTTTGCCCAATTGCTCTTCAGTCAACACCTTGCGCCCCATGATCGTATTGATCATTTGCGCCAATTCTTTCATGGAAAACTCGTTGTTTCGTGGCATCTCATTCATTCCCTCCTGTTTGCGCACTCGTTACACCATATGCCACGTTTGCCCATCCCGTCCCGGGCATACGCCCAAATCAGCGCGCCCAAGCCGTGGAAAATGGACGAATTACCTATTACTTCCAACCGCCACGCTGTATATAAAGTTGATAGCACGTTTCTATATCTCAGCGAGAAAGGATGGCTCGCATGGATCACGCTTTGAAGCTTTGCCGCTCCCAATATGTGGCGCCCCCCCACCGTCTCCATCCGTGGCAGTGCCTGTTGCTCTTTCTTTTGATTGTCCCCACCATTTTCGTCTTCGTTGAAAGCCTGTGCCCCTAGACAGAATCCCATTTTACCGCAATCTGGACACCCGCCTTTCCCACCCTTTCCACCGGGGCATAGAGTAAAGCAACTGCTGATGAAAGTTTAAAGACTTTTATCAACCACTCTTTCATTCAGCTAAATCAGATCAAAGGAGGAATCGCTATGAGCGGTTATTATGGTGGCTTTGGCTGGAGACAACTTCTTATCTTCCTGTTGGTGATCGCGACGATCTTCGTCTTCGTCGGATGCGGATTCAGCTATAAAGGCGGCGGTTACTGCTAAGCGATGTAACTTCGCTTGCGGCAGGCCGCATCTCTCCTGAACCTGAAAGGGGGTGTAATCATGAGCGGATATTACGGCGGATTCGGTTGGAGACAGCTCTTGATCTTCCTGCTGGTTATCGCGACCATCTTCGTGTTTGTAGCCGGATGCCATGGCAGAGGATATTGCTAAAGCATCTTTGTCGGCGGATGCTTCCCAAATAAGAAAATGCATAAGCCTCCACCTCCAAAGCGTTGGTGGCCAGGAGTGAAAAAAGCGCCCTCTGATCAGAGGGCGCTTTTCATTATCTGCGCAACCGCACATAGGCGCGAATGACTTTGTCCACCCAGTCCCCCCACCAAACGGGCAACGAATGGGCCCAACTTGTCCGATTTTGCTGCAACAACTGCTGAAAGCGCTCTGGACGATCTAGACATACGCGGTTCCGCTTGGCTTCGCGCAATGCCTCCACCGGGCCATCCACATCCGGCCCTACCGCATGGATTCCTGCAATCGCCCCATCTCGGCGGGTGATCAGCTTGACGAGTCCCGTCATTCGCTGCGCGCGCCATACCCGAGCACCTTCATCCTCTTGCCGCGCTTGCTCCTCACTCATACCCACTGCCACTAAGGGCGGATCGGTCTTGACAATTCGGGGAGCAATGGAGTAATCGATTCGGTGTTTGGTGCCCAAAAGGGCATTCATCGTCACTCGCCTGACTTCTTCCGGCCAAACACCGCAATCGGGACGCCCATGGACTTGCGGCCCAACGGCATAGATATGGGAGCAGGAAGTCCGCATCCACGAGTCCGTAACCACCCCTCCCTCCTTGTAGGTCAATCCCAATTCCGCCAATCCCAGGCCGGACACTTGGGGTAAAGACGCATCCGCCGATACGATTTCATCGATTTCCAAGGCTTCAACCAAACCGTCAAACTGCAACTGGATGATCTTTTTGTTGGCGCGTTGTACCACTTTCACCACTTGGGTGTGACATCGCACTCTGACTCCTTCTTGCTGCAACGATGCTTCCAAAATGGATAGGCACTCCGGATCATAGTCTGGCAACAAGCGGGTGCCTGTTTCAACCACCGTCACCTGGGCCCCTTGACGGGCAAGAGCTTGGGCCCATTCGATTCCATGCGGTGTTCCGCCCAGCACAACCCACTTTTTGGTTGGCGGCTGCCTCCAACCGCTCTCTTCTGTCACTTCCCCGGTTGCGGCTACACTTGCGGGCTCCGGAACCTCCCGGACGCGTTCCAAAGCGATGATGAATGCCTTACCCGCTAATCGCACCTGTCCAGCCACTTCTACTTCATGTTCTGTAAGAAAGCGCACGCTCCCCTTGTACACATCCACCATGCCCTCGTAGGCGAAAAAGTCCTCTTCTCCCACGCCGCCCGGGTCCAGCAAAGCCACATGGGCACCCCAGGTGGCCGCTTGGCCGGCAATGACTGAGCCCAATCTTCCGCCACCAATCACAATGAGTTGATATCGCTTCATTTTTTTCGTCCCTTTCATCCAGCCTCGCCCTTTCATTTTAAAACGCTATCAAATCATTTGTGAAGAAAAGGACGAAACAAAAAACGAGCCGTGGAAACTCCCGGCTCGCTAAATTTCAGGATAAGGCGCAACCGATTGGATCAAGCATTTACTTTGGTCTTTGCCGAGCAGATGGAGCAACATGTGATATTGTTCAATCAACATCACTTCAAAAAAACGCAAGTCTTGTTTTAATTTGTGATTTTCCTGGGTCAACCGTTTCATTTGTTGCCCCATCTGTTCCACTTGCTCTTCCAGTTGGGATATGCGGACATGGCTGAGTTCACGGGCGGACTTGCTTGGATTAGGCAATATTCGCCACCTACTTTCTCCCCATTGGCTGCTACTTTATCTTATGATGATTCCCCTATTCCGCTATCCGCATTTACCTGTTGTCCTTTCTCATTTTTAATGACAAGCTCCGGCATCTCCGCTTGTTTTCGCACCGATTGCAACATCCGCAAGAGATCTTGGTACTTGTCTTTCACTTCGTTTTCATACCAATCGTAGGATTGCCGCTCTTCTTTTAGTTTGCTATTCTCCGATTCAAGCTCGCGCAAAGCTTTCTCCGCGTCAGCCAAGCGTTTGGTCAGCCGTTTGACCTCATCTTTGGCCCGGCGCCCTTCCCGATCTAGCTCTTTGATGAGCGGAATCACTTGCGTCAACGACTCCAATTGATCCCCTTTTTTCTTTTTTAATTGTCTATAAACACGCTTCTTCTTCGCGTCGGCATAGGCCTTCAGGTCTTGTTGCCTAAGCACGGCGTTCCAGCGAAAACCGCAGGCTCCTGGTGTTCGGTTCAACTTCCGGCCTACTTCCTCAAACGCTTCGATCTGCGTTTTGCCACTTTCGATTGCCGTTAACGCAAACTCACGCAACAGTTGGTCTTCCTCTTCTGTCCAGCGACGCCCTTTCATATCTATTCTGCCCCTCCCCTCACTTTCATCCTGTGAACAATATTTTTCTATATATATTATGTAGTCAGGAAGGGAGGATATTATGTTTCAAACTTAAAATCCCATCTCATGCAACCGAGGGAGTGGCCCCACGGGAATCGACAGTTGCTCCAAGTCTGGCAACGCCATGCTCGCTTGACCTTCTGGCAAACGCTCTAAGCACAAGGCCAGCCACGCCAGCAACGCATCCACATCCACTCCGTCGCGTTCAGGGCGGAAAGGCGACAGATAGCGATAGGCGCTTGTAGCCAATTTACGCGCTCCCCGCACTTTACCGCGCTTCAGTTGGTGCATGATCGCCGCAATCTGGATCAGTCCGTGATAGAAATCATTGTCCCGCTGTGTTTGCCAAAGCTCCTCCAACACTTCATGCGCTTCCCAATATTCTTCGGCGTGATAATGGCGGAAGAAGCTGAGATAATTGGTGTGGTACATCGCCAACTCCCTTTCCTCTCTCCAAACGCGCGGGAGACCTCGCTTTTCCCGGCGAAGGAAAATCATTCATCCGATTTCATTTTATATGAACTTGCCCCACCAAGGGAACCTTGCCTAAAAAAGGCAAAGAAAAAAGACCAGGTTCCGTTCCTGGTCACATGAAAGAGGGTCAAGATTAAGGAGTTAAAAGAAGCGTGGTAGCGTAAGCAAGAAGGTCAACCTTACTTACAGGAACCATTTTATCACGCTCCGCGAATTTTGTCGATATGGTGTCGAGGGTTGTTTTCGAACTTTTTCAATTTTGCCCTTCTTTTCAAATCACCCAACGCTTCCAAAACATAAAGATTTTCGGCGTGTTTGTCGCTTTCAGCACCTGCGCGAATTGATTTCGCAACACTTTGTTCTTCGGATCGAGACGCATCGCCATTTTGAGATGTTTGGCCGCTTCCTCATAGCGCTCCATCTCCATGAACAAACGGGCTTTCCCTAGATGGTAGCGGGGGTGCTCCATATAATATTGTTGCGCCAATTCAAAATGCAACAGCGCCTGTCCCGTTTTGCCGCGCAACAAACAAATCTCCGCAATCAAGATATGGCTCAGCGCGTCGGTAGGCTCCAACTCCAACCCCCGCAACAACAAGTTTTGTGCCATGGTGATACAATCGGTGTGGGTCATCAAATAACGGGCATACTCCCGGTACCCTCTGCTGAAGTGGGGAAACCGGTGCAAAATCGCTTGATAAGACCGGCCCGCTTCCGTCAACTCCTGTTGGGCTTCCAATATTTGCGCATACAGCAGATGCGCTTCTTTGTGATCCGGTGCAAGGGCGAGCGCGCTTTCCACAGCCTGGTGCGCCCGGCTCCAATATTGCTTTCTAACCTCCAGCACAGCCAACATCAAAAAATACTCCGCTTGAGGCTCCTCTTTGATCATGCGTTCCAGTTTTGCCCGATTGCGGCGGTAGCTCCCCGATATATACCGCTTCCCTTGTGCCTCCCTTGCGAAATCCAACTCGATAATGGGTCCGGCCACGTTTCTCTCCCCCTTTATCTAATATAACATCCTAAGCGCAGCTACCTGATCGCGATCACAGACGCATGCGGGTCACATCGTCCGTCTCGTAACAGTCCAGCTCATCCCGCAATGTGGTGAACAATCCCGACAACGAGAGCGTAACGCGGCGCAACATGGTCGGCGGCGTCTGCCGAAAAATAATGCTGTCACCCCGGGTGTAACTATATCGGCTGTTTTCCCAATACACTTCGTTTTGGGGATGATAGAAGAAATGAACACAAGTATGGGCGATGTTACGCAACGCTTTTTCCGCAAGCTCCTGATGAAAATCAGCACGGCGCAACACCCGGCTCACCTGTTCATAGCCCCGTTCGCAGGCGACGCTCAGATAGCGCAAATCGTGCAAAAACTCCCGAACGTACGCTTCCTGCTCTTTGGTTGCTGGTGTGAACTCACTCGTCAGCTGCGGCACGGCGGTATAATCCAAAAACTCGTTCAGTTGTGTCTTGGCCTCTTTCAAATGTTCCTTCACCAGAATGCACAGCTCTTTGGTTTGCTCGGCTGGCATGATGAAACAACCCCCTGTTGCGACAAACTACGCCCATGTTAAATTTCCACTTTTAGTATATCATATGGCCCATTTCATTTCTGCAATCAATTTAGATATTTTAAAAATAAGAAGAGAGAAAAAGACTAGGACATTAGAAGGAATTCATATTATGAAACAAGAATTTACCGAAACCAAGGCGTGTCTGATCCTTATGATATGCGTCAACGCGACTTGCCAGACACACCTAGTTTAAATCCCACTGGAGGAATGGCATATGAACACAACTTGGCCACCCACCGATTTGGCCCAATGGAGCACACAATTCCGCTTTATCACTCCTATCCAGGTCCGCTTCTCCGACACTGACATGTTGGGGCATATCAATAATGTGAGTTACTTCAGCTATTTCGAGCATGGCAGGATCGCTTATCTGGAAAAATTGGGTCTGACCCGTTATTTATTGCAGTCCCCGACAGAGCCGGGCGGATATATTGTCACGGCCAATCTAGAATGCCAATATCTGCGAGAAATACATTTCGGCAAAGACGTGCGCCTAGGTGTCCGCGTCAGTCGCATTGGAACAAGCAGCTTGGATATTGAATACGCTTTATTTTTGGCAGAGGAAGAAATCATCGCCGCCATCGGACGCGGCACAGTGGTCTATGTCAATCCCACGACTGGCAAAAGCCAGCCTTTACCTGAACAGGCGAAAGAATTGATTCGCTCCTTTGAAGAAGAACGGCCTTAATCAGCCACAACCAACACTCCCCGCACCTTCAAGGCGTGCGGGGAGGAAACACAGCTTATCTGATGGGGCGCTTTCGCAACACATGGGGGGCTCCAGCTATCTGTTCGATCGGCGTCTTCTCCTCAAACGCGGGGTATTCCCCATACGATTTCCGAGCGTCAGGATATAGATTGATTGTGCTAGTATGATCATGCAGCTCCAAAAAACGGTCTTCAAACACGCCCGGCGCTTGGATAAACTAGAAAAAGCGAATGATAAATAGCAAAGGCCAGGATGAGAAATCCCTGGTCTTCTGTTACATACTCCGACATGCTTTAAAACATGTCAGCTCGTATTGATACGAATAAATTTAAGAGAATGATATTTGGATTCCGTTTCTACTGGAAGATATAAAGAAACTCATTTGTTGTTTTGGGTAGCAGCGTTTGTACTGGGGGACATACATAAAGGACGATAGATTAAAAACCTATCGCCCCTTATGTTTTGCCTTTCTTTTGGCAATTTTTATCTCCCTTTTTTTCTTGGCCAATGCTTCTTTCTCCTCTTTACTCAGTATTTTTCGTTCTTTTTTGCGCTCTTGCAGTTCCAATTGCAATGCCTCATGGGCATAGGTAGAGACCCCTTTTTGTTGCATCTCTTTGGCCACTTGGCGAGCGAGGCGTTTAGGGTTGACTTTTTTCTCTTTCTTTTCTATATCTACTTGGAATTTGCGTTTTTCAATATGAGCGAGCAATTTCTTGTTGACAAAATCGAGAATTTCAGTATCTTTTGGCTCTGATCCAAATATGACTTGGCCTGCGCGTAGTTTGTTATCAATGGTTTCTTCAATAATTCCAACCCAAAATTGACCGTCATGATAAACGGTTAACTTCATTTCAGGTTCCCCCTCTAAAAAAATCTGAATAATAAAGGAATGATGGACGAGCCCGAGGGGGCAAGGATACTTCATTAGGGGTTCGCACCCTAATGTTACTGGACTACCAACCAGTAATGTGATTTTTCATTCCTTTTATATCGACTCCGTTTGTGTTCCCGTTTAGGAAAAGGGAGGCCTCGTGAGAGGCCAGATCATTTTATTGCAAATCGTCCTTATTTTCTCTGATGTTTTAGCTCTATTAGCCATTCACCAGACATGCCCTAGTGGTAATATTGGCACATGCGCTTTTTTGCAATCGTTTCAGCGACAATGTAATAAATCTCTTCTTCTTTTAATGCCGACACTTCACCATAGATGAGGATTTGTGCTTCTTTTTCTGTTTCCGTCAACAGCTCATGTATTTCGGGCATCCGGTCCAACACTAAGCGGGACAAGGTTACCGCTTGCATCCGCCTCACCTCTTGATGTGATGTTTATCCGCTTTCAGCCCTCCTACCATCCACACTATTTTCCGCCGAGCAAGATCGCGTGATCCACTTTGATGCAACGATCCATGACCACCATGATGCCATATTCTTGCGCCAAGCGGGCCGCTTCCTCATTCACCACGCCTGACTGCATCCAGATTGCACGCGGTTTCACCTTTACTGCCTCTTCTACCACAGGCAAAACCGCCTCACTTCGCCGGAACACATCCACAATGTCAATCGGTTCAGCAATCTCATCCAAGGAAGCGTAGGGACGTTCCCCAAGCACCGGTTCTGTCAGGTTTGGGTTCACCGGAAAAATACGATAGCCAGCTTTTTGCAATGCTTCCGCAATCAGATAACTGGTTCGCTCCGGATTGTTGGAACAACCGACGACGGCGATGTTCTTGGCAGTTGCCAGCAATTCTTTTCTTTCCTGATCCGATGGATTTTGAAACATGTGATTATCCTCCTTCATTCCGATCGTGATTGGTTAGTCCTAGACCGAACCGTTGCATGATTTTTTTGCCGAATTCTTGCAAATGAAAAGGGCCGCCCTGTTGTTGCATATAAATGTGTTTCACCATTTCAATCAACCAAACGGGCAGTTTTTTTCCCTTGATCAAACTGTAAAATGCATTATATCCCTCAACAAGATGATCCCATCTTTTGTCATCGCCGGGGTTCAAGTATTCAGAGACATCAATCACCTTGGCCTTATTTCCTTGCAGAATCACGTTTTTCAAATGAATGTCCCTCGGATTGAGCCCCTTGCTCCTTGCAAATCGGCGCGCTTCTTCCACTTGCTCGATCACCTGCTCTGGAATGGTGATTCCCCGCTCCAAACATTGGTACAGCGTGGGACCCGGTTCATAACTCAACGCCAAGTAATTGGTTCCACTCCCACGTAAGCGAGCGAAGTACGGCGAGTTTCCCAAGCGTTCATACACTTGTTTTTCCTGTTCTTTTTTGACGAGCCGATCTGGCGCGTAACATTTGAATACTAGGTCAGGGTAGTCGGGATGCTGGACGACCACCGCATCCGTACCAACGCCGATCAAGCGAAAGGGAGACGGGATGTATTCCACATCCACTAATTCATTTCGGTCATTCGCATGAACGATTATTTCCTTTAAGCTTGTGTCAAGCTTGTCATCCATTCCGGATCCTCCTGTGATTGAGTGTGCCCCTGTACCGAATCAAAGATTTCTATTATTCTATAGACAGTATTTTCCCGATTGGAGTGAAGAACATGCGCCAATGTTATAAGTTATTGGCATCTCTTCTGCTTGGAGATAGCTTCTTGTTTATCTATTTTTCATGGCAAGGGCGCGTCACTCACCAGATGCCGTTGGATGTGCCGTCGGTATTGGCTACGGCCGCTCCCTTCCTCATCGCCTGGTTCATGGTCGCATTCTCTATGGGGCTTTATCGCGCTCCGCATCGCCAACCGCTACTGTCGGGTTGGCTCCAGTTGTGCGGCGCGGTTCTGATCAGCACTTGCTTGGGAACCGCGCTCAGGGCTTGGCATCTGAATCGTCCTTTCGACTGGCTGTTTCTATGCATCACCGCCCTCTTCATGTTGGCCGCTTTCTCGCTATGGCGGCTGGGATGGTGCTGGGTTGTCCGGCGCTGGCTGGCTACGTCCTCCAACTAACGAAGTCAATAAAGAGCTAAACCAATGCACTGACCCCGATCAGGATGGCTACCCACACCCCGGTCGCCCACCACATCACGCGCACTGTTTGCAACAGATGCTTGGCCTGGCGCGGTTCGATCGGGTCTCCCAGCCGCGCCCGTTCTGACAGGCGCCCATGGTAAACATTTACCCCACCCAATTGGATATGGAGTGCTCCCGCAACTAATGACTCGGGTATTCCGCTGTTGGGGCTGGGATGAAGATGGGCATCGCGGCGGTAAGTGCGCCAAGCCTGTCTGACATCTAAGCGCATGATCCAAAACACCAATAGCAAGACCCCAATTGTCAGGCGGGCGGGGATAAAGTTGCACAAGTCATCCAGGCGGGCCGAAGCTGTCCCCAGATGAAGATAACGCTCAGAGCGGTAACCCACCATCGCATCCAGCGTATTCACCGCCCGATACGCCATCGCCAGAGGCGCCCCCCCGATAGCCGCAAAAAACAGCGGCGCCACGACGGCGTCGACCAGATTTTCGGCGACGGTTTCCACCCCCCCGCGCACCACCTCTCCTTCATCCAACCCTTCCGTTTGCCTGCCGACGACCATCGCCAGCTGGCGCCTCGCTTCCTCCAGTTCCTGCTTGTTAAGCGCGCGGTATATGTTCAACCCTGCTTCAGCCAATCCTCGGGGCGCAATCGCCAGCCAAATCATCATCGCTTCCAGCATCCCTCCAGCCAGCGGTTGCCAACCATAGGCCAGATGCACCAATCCCGCGCTAACCGCCCAGACTCCACCCACGACCACGATAGGGAAACTGAGCCCCAGCCAACGAATGGGGACACGATGCGTCTCATTAGACCACCCTCTCTTCTCCAGCCACCGGCCAATCCCCCGGTCCATCCAGGAAATCACTTTTCCCATCCCCACTACTGGGTGGGGTAGCCATCGCGGATCTCCGCACATCACATCTAGCAGGCAGGCGAACAATATGATTAAACCCCAATCCATCTTCCTCACCGCTTTCTGCGCCGTTCGTTTTCCACCGCTTCTGTTACTCCCGCATACACCGTCCGCGCAATCGCTTGCCCAAGCGGACTCAGGGTGCCGGCATACGGATGAATGACCCCATCCTGGATGTTCCCCGTGGCGGCGATAACCACTGCGTCGGTCGTCGTCCCTGTCGCCACCAGCCCTTTGGAATCTGTCACTCCCAAATCAGCTAAAGCCGCTGCTTTCGCTTCTGTGGCCGTGATCACCCCGCCCACCAGCGCGGCTGGAGCGACGGCCCCCTCAATCAACAACAAGATATTGATTGTACCAGGCATACCAAAAGAGGGCTCCCTAAACGTGGGCCCCTTCTGCCCGGCTCGTGCTGCATTCCCGATCCCAGCCGTCACCCATGTCCTCAATCCAAATGTCGGTGCCTCCACTGTTTGTTCGCTGCCCAACGTCAAATCAGCCGCGGTCAGCAATACGACTGTTCCTTCTCGCGGTATGCCCCGCGCGGCCAACCATTCGTTGATCTCCTTCGTGGGGTCAAGCGCGTCATATTGCTTATCTACATGGCGATTGATAATGCGCACTGCATGTTGCACACCTCCGCCAACCACCGCACTACTCAGGCAAGTGAGGGGTTTTGCTGCGACCAGCTGAATCATTTCCGCGTCCCATTGCACTGTCAGCCGGCTTTCCTGTGGTAACATCCCACTCACTCCTCCCGTTCTTCCCCAAACTTCCTCACGACTTGCCACTCCGTTCCAATACGTTCTACCAGCCAGCCTTGACCCGTCTGCAACTCCGGCTCCCAAAAAGACTCCCAATCGCGGCGAATCATCCGCGCCCAAAACCATCGCATCGGCCCACCATGTGTCACAACGCAAACTGTCTCTCCACGATGCCGCTTGATCGCCTGCCGAACCCATGCCATCAAGCGCTGGTCTAGGTCTCGCAGGGTTTCACCGTCTGGAGGAGCATGAAAAAAAGGGTTTTCCAGCCATTTGCCTACATGTTCGGGATTAGTACCCATCAGTTCTTCATAGGTTCGCCCTTCCCAAGCGCCAAATGAGCACTCGCGCAATGCCGGCGTGAAACGGATGGAAAGAGACGGGTGAGCCTCTTTGATGGCTTGCGCTGTTTCGGCGCATCGCTGCAGATCGCTGGCATAGATGGCATCCAGCTTCAAATCCGCCAATTGGCTGGACAGCTGCAACGCTTGCTTCTTTCCAACCTCCGTCAACGGTTCATCCAGTTGTCCGCAGTACCTTTTGTCGCGATTAGCTTTCGTTTCCCCGTGCCGAATCCAAACCCATTTCATGCCAGTTTCACCCCCAACGTAAAAAAGAGCAATGCGGCGATTTCAGCCCCTTCAATCAAAGCCCCGTATATGTCGCCCGTGCAACCTCCCAACCGGCGAACCGCCGTTTTGCCGAGGTACCAGGTCAAAACACACACAATGCCCAACAAGACGACGCCTTCCCACTCCCACCACCAGATCAGGGGGAGAATGGTGAAAAAACTGGCCGCATTCATGCGCCGCAAAGTTAAGGATTCTTTCAAGCCGCTTCCCAATCCTTGCGCTTGGGCATAAGGAAACACGAAGATTGCCACAACGGCCGCAAAGCGCGCGAGCATTACCGAACTAGCCCAAGCAAAAGCTCCGTTCCAGACATGGTACTGTAAGAGATAATACAATGTGGCCGTTTTCAACAACAGAGCGAGAACGCCGGCTAACACTCCCATCGCTCCGACACGCGGATCTTTCATGATTTGGCGTGTGCGCTCGGGATCACGATTGGCCCCAAACCCATCGGCGGTATCCATCAGGCCATCCAAATGTAATCCGCCAGTGAGATAAACCAAACATCCCACATCTAGTACCGCACGCACCATCTGCGGGAACCATCGGGCCACTAGCCAATCGAAACAGACCAACAACAAACCCAATAGCGCCCCCACCACGGGATACCACATCGGACTGGTCCGATGATCTCCCAACAGCCATCGCCGCGGCATGGGCAATCGGGTCAAAAACGCAACTGCATGTGCAAAACCGCTCATCCTTTCACTCTCCACGGCACACCAGATACGACAAACCACACTTCATCCGCCCGTAGTGCCACTTCCTGATTCACCCAGCCAAGCGCATCTTGGAAACACCGGCCAATCGGATGCATCGACACACCGCCTAAACCTACCTCATCGGTCACGATCACCGCATCTCGCGCCGCCAGACGGTCAAGCCAGGCATGCACATGCGATTCTACCTGCGCCAGCCTCCGGGAGCGCCAACGCGAAGGGTCTTCCCCTTCCGCGAGAGGTTCGCTCATTAACAGATTGCTGACCCAAGCCGTAAGGCTGTCAACCAACAGTACGCTACCCGTGGGGATCTCTGTGATCACTCCCACCAAATCAAACGCTTCCTCCTTCACTTCCCACTCTTTGGGCCGTTGCCGCTGATGGGCTATCACACGTGCCTTCATCTCATCGTCCACCACTTGGCTTGTTGCCAAATAGACGACCGGTTTCCCCTCTTTCACACACAACGATTCGGCGAAACGGCTTTTGCCAGAACGCACGCCGCCCGTTACCAATCGAATTCCCATCGTTTCCTCCTCAATCCATGCATGACCGCAAAACAGCGAGCAGCCGGTCATTCTCTTCCGGTCTTTTGATGGCAATACGGAAATAATCATCCCCCAATGCTGGATAATTGGCACAACTCCGGATCAGGACACCTTGGCTGGCGCAGGCGTGTTGAAGTTGCCGCGCGTCAATCTTGCCGCCGTTGACCCTTCCCAACAGATAGTTGGCTTCGCTTGGGAAAAACGCCATTTCCGAAAACTGAGCCAATTCTCCAACCATCCGCGCGCGCTCTGGCTCAAGCCAGTTACGCACCGCCAACGCGTGCGCACGATACACTTCCGGGCACATCACCTCTTCTCCCGCAATCTGCGCCAAGCCATTCACATTCCATGGCGTCCGCATCAAGCGCAACCGCGCGGCGACTTCAGGGACGGCCACCGCATATCCCAACCGCAGGCCGGGCAAAGCGAAGAATTTCGTCAAAGAGCGCAACACAATCACCTGTGGATGGGCAGAAATCAACCGCACCGCTGAACGTTCTTCACCATCGGCCACGAAATCGAGAAACGCCTCATCCACAATCAACCAAGTCTGCCACCGCTTCGCCCCTGCCGCCATCTGCTCCATTAGTCCGGCGGGGAGCAGATGGCCAGTGGGATTGTTCGGCGTCCCTACAAAGAGCGCATCCACTTCCTTCATCAATGCCTCCACCGCAGACGGCTCCGGCAGAAAACCTTCTTCCCAGCAAGTATGAATGGAATGCACGGGTATTCCCCGCTTTGTGGCACTGTCCGCATATTCGGCAAAAGCGGGCTGAATCACGCCGACCTTCTGTGGCGACAAGGCCTGCACCAACAAATCGATGAGTTCAGCCGCTCCATTACCCACGATCACCCCCTCGGCATCCATTTCGTGAAACTGGGCAATCATCCGCCGTAGCACGCGAGCGTCCGGATCGGGATAACGACTTAACACAGGGACCCCAGGCTCTCTGAGCGCCTGATTTAAAACATCCAACACACTGGACGGAGGGCCGTAAGGATATATGTTTGAACTGAAATCGAGCCATGCATTTTCTTCGATTGAGAACATCGCTTGGGCTGTGGCCAGATCCCCGCCGTGCCCAAAACGTTCGATCATCATCTCTGTCCTTCCCTTCTCTTTTCCCTTCGTTAACCCCTTTTTAACCTTGCGGTGACCTTTTCAAAGTCTGCCATTTCATCATAACACGCCAGACAGGCACGCTCAGCCCCATTTGTAAAAAAGCGCACTCTCACCATGGAAAGAATGCGCTTTTTTATAAAACCTCTTTAAAATGACGCTTGTCTTCGAATAAGATCAACAAAGACACCTTTTCATCGTCAGGAGAATGCCTATGGCTGACAATGTGCATTTTCGTTCACGTTTCTTCACCAAAGAAGAAATTCGTGAAAAAGAAGATTGGTTAAACGAACATTTCAACCGCGGCTATGCCATTGCCACCCTCACCGAGTTGGAAACGGGTTATTTCGCCCATTTGATCCACGATCCTGCCCACCGCCTGCTCACCCGCGCCCGCTTCTTTCATCGGGGCATGGAAGAAAGCATGGATGCGTGGCTCACCTCTAAACACGAGGATGAATGGCGACATGACATCCATGCGGTAAATGACGGATACTGGGTCGTGATCTATCGGCAAAATCCCGCCATCACACTTCCCGCCTCCAAGCTGTTGCTGATACAATGCGTGGAGTTATGGTGGCTATGGTTGATTGGCACCCTGTTCTTCGCCTTGCTCTATTTCACCAAGTGACGGGTTTGGTTCTGGCAAACCCAGATCAGCGAAGGTAGCCATTTCCCTGGCCAATCCCACAGCTGAATCAAACAGCGGTAAGCTGAGCGTTGCACCGCTTGCTTCTCCCAACCGCATTCCGGCCGCAATGAGTGGCTCCAAACCCAACTCTTGCAACAGCACGGCATGAGCGGGTTCCACCGACAAATGGGAAGCAAACAACACGTCTTTGACCATCGGTTCTAATCTTACGGCAACGAGGGCGGCGGCGGTGGAAATCAAACCATCCATCACCGCTGGCAGTCCCTCTTGCGCCGCCCCCAAATAGCACCCTACCATGCCCGCAATTTCCAAGCCACCCAGTTGGGCCAACACTTCGAGCGGACGACTAGGGTCGGGGCGATGAGTGGCAAGCGCCTGTTTGATCGCCTGTTGCTTTTTAGACAAGCTTTCGTCGGAAACCCCCGTGCCGCGGCCAGTCAGGCGCTCCACCTCCAACCCGGTGAGCGCCGCGGTCAAAGCTGCCCCCGAAGTCGTATTGCCGATGCCCATCTCACCAACAGCCAGCAGGCGCGTTCCTTCTGCCTTCAATTGGCGAACTACGTCCAGCCCGGCCTGAATGGCTTGCTCCGCTTCATTCAGGCTCATCGCCGGAGCAACCGTGAAATTAGCAGTGCCCTTGCGCACCCGTCTGTCCACTACAGGAATTGGCACTTCATCCAACAAACTCCCGACATCAATCACTCTCACTTCTGCTCCATGCTGGCGAGCTAGCACATTGACCGCGGCTTTCCCTTTGGCGAAATTATGTATCATCAATCCAGTCACGGCCTGCGGATAGGCACTCACCCCTTCTTCCGCGATGCCATGATCCCCGCACATGATGACAATCGCTTTTTGACCGATATCAGGATGCAATTGTCCAGTGATGCCGGCTAGCCTAACATAGATTTGTTCCAACGCACCCAAGCTACCCAACGGCTTGGTCAAATTGTCCACATGCCGCTTTGCTTGTCTCTGAACCTCTTCATGCAGTCGTTTGTGATTCATCTGACGCACCACGATGCCCCCCCTTTTATGTTCGCACCAGCTTGATGATCTCTGTCAACCGCTCGGGATGACAGGCGATCAGGGAAGCGTCGGGATCGATGCCGTCAAACGCTTTGCCCTCATAATCGACGGTGACGGCTCCCGCTTCACGGGCTAGCAGCATTCCCGCATACATATCGACCCCACCGGAACGGTACACCACCATGGCGTCAATCTGCCCTTGTGCTAACAAACTCCAAGCGATCCCAGGCGCCCAGAGACGCAACACCCGCTTACACCGTTGTTCCAATACTTGGCGCAAAGCCAAAGAGCGTTCATCCCCCTGTACATGATGTCCCTGCACCCAGGCGACAGTAGGGCGCTTGAACGCTTGGGGTGCGATGGTTAGCTGTTTGCCGTTGACTGTTGCCCCTTCCCCTTTTACGGCAACATACAACCGTTCCAAATGCGAATCATAAATGACTCCCAACACGGGCTCATCGCGATAAAAACAGGTGATGCACACCGCATACACCGGCAAGCCGATCGCATAGTTGTTGGTACCGTCCAGCGGATCGATCATCCAGGACCAGTCGGGATCGTCCCCACCTTGCCAGCCAAACTCCTCGCCCAAGATGCGGTGACTTGGAAACCGCTTCTTAATGCCAGACACGATCCATTCTTCCGCTTGGCGGTCAATCTCCGTCACGATGTCACCGTATTCCCCTTTGGCTTCGATCTCCTTGTCGAGCAGAAAAGCTTCCTTCGCCAGTTTCCCAGCCGCAACCGCCAATTCTTCGGCGGCCGCGCGCGCCTCACGCACCACTCGTTGCCACTCCACTTGATCGCCTCCTGTCAACAAACCGCTCACGCCTGACGGCGTTGTATCCAGCATACTAGAGTAAATTTTCCCACTAGGGCGTGTCTGATGAATAGGCCAGCAGCTCCAAAACCATTTTCTCATTCGCTTCACTTGTACTTCGGCGCTCCTCGAGAAAAGGTTTTTCCGCTACTTCTTCCCCACCAACTTGATTTGCCAGGCACACCCTAGTCAAGCTTGGCGCTGTTGGCTACTTTTTACTATCATCACGGCCATCCGGTACGTGTCCGCGTCGATCATCCCATATGATTTCATTTCCCGCAATTCATCTAAGATTAACTCACAATCGCCGAGATGATCCCCGGTGTAAATGACGGTTCCGAATTGCTTCAATAGCTTGCACACATCCGCGAACGTCCGCATCAGATTCCCTCCCTTATGATACAATAGTTGCAACTCAATCATGAAAGGTGTGTCCCCATGTACCGATCATCATTCATTCCCATCAAACGATTAGCCGGTCAATTGATTTTGTCGCAACGTCACAACAATTGGGGAGCCACCTTGACAACCAAAGAGTTGATTTTTCAACGTCCCCATTTATCCTACCATATTTTTTTAGATGACATTTTGGGCCTTGTCCCCTATCCCCTGCCAACCAACCAGCGCGGAACCCACTCGGTGGTCGGCTGGCTTGAGCCCAATCGGCACCGCGATTTTTACAAGCTATCCGTCGCCCGCCTTCATCTGGTCAACCGCCAAGGCGCGTTCACCCAAGATACCGCGGACTTGATCATTCCCCTCAACAGCCGTTTTATCCATTTTTTGAGCCACGTGACCAACTTAACGCTGTTGCCATAATAAAAAGCCCCCCATGCCTGATGACGGAACGGGGGGGCTTTTAGTTATGGGATTATCTCTTCGACACGGGACGCAACGCGGGAACCGCGCGATACATCGCTTGCGCCGCAATGGCACCGACAACGGCTTTGGCGATGTCGCCAGGCAGGAAAATCAACAGGCTTGCGCTCAACGTGCCCATGGTGAGGGGAAGGTTCAAGTAAGTGACCACCCAAGCGAATCCGATCGCATGTACCACTGCGACGCCTCCGATCAAGTGGGCCAAGATGAGCTGCCATAAGGCGATCTGCCCATGCCGCCCCATCTTCTGAACCATCCAACCAATCACGCAAACGGCCAACAGCCAACTGAAGACATAACCTCCGGTCGGCCCGACCAACTTAGCCAGCCCGCCTGTTCCTCCCGCCATGACTGGCGCCCCGGCCGCGGCGAGGCCGATGAACACCGCCATGCTGATAGCGCCCCGCTTGGCGCCTAAGAGAGAGCCTGCCAACATGACTACCAATGGTTGCAAGGTGATGGGAACCGGTCCTATCGGAATCTGAAATTGTCCGCTCACTGCCAACAATGCCGTGAACAATGCAATCCATGTCATGTCACGCACGGTCTGCCTATTTTTGTCCATCTTGCAGTCTCCTTAATAATTGACTATAAAATCATTTTTAGATTATAGCGTTCCGTTTATATTGTCAACTAATTAGCCATTCTCTGTTTACAAATAAACCTCACTTTCCCTCTCCGTGTGCCATCCCCACGCCAATTGATTCGCTGGTTTCCGGGCAGGCGCCTTGTCAGCGCGCAGGCGCGGAACATAAGATATCCCATCCAGGTCAACAAGTGCTGAGGAGTGACCTTCTTTGAACCATGACAATCCGCGTGCGTACACGCACAAATTTCGACTTGCTGCCCATCACCCCGCCAATCTCTTTGTATCCGTCGCCCGCCGTATCAAAAGCGGTGTCGTAGCGATCGAAACCATGGAGGAGCAAAGAGGCCTCTCCCTGCAAAGCGCGGTCTTGGGCATGCTGTTTCCCGAACTCGCCAAGCCGGTCAACCGGTCGCGCCAATTCGGTTCGGGTTTCATCATCCATCCGTCCGGTTATGTCTTGACCAATCAGCATGTGATCGAACGCACGTCGGAAATCCGGGTCAAAGTGGACGGAGTCAAGCGTACCTTGCCCGCCACTGTGGTTTGGTCCCACCCGGACAAGGACATTGCTGTATTGAAAATTCAACCACCGCGGCCCTTAAAGTCGCTTACTTTGGGATCTTCCGAAGCGACCCAAGTGGGAGAATGGGTGCTAGCCATGGGCAATCCGATGGGCCTGGAACAAAGCGTCACCGTCGGGGTGATCAGCGGCAAAAATCGTCCCCTCCACATTAATGACTTGCACTATGACAACGTCATTCAGACCGATGCCGCTATCAATCCCGGCAATAGCGGTGGGCCATTGGTCAACATCTTGGGCGAAGTGATCGGCATCAACACCCTGATTATTTTTCCCTCACAGAGCTTGGGGTTTGCGATCCCCATTGAAGATGTGTTGGCCGACATCCGGCGTTTCTTGCCGTGACCGCAAATGCGACAAACCACCTCGGCATATGCCGGGTGGTTTGCGTTTGTCTTCCAATTGATTTCGTTGTTCGGATTTGCTTGTTCAAGCGTTTTTCATGCCGTCAATCAACACCCGAACCACTTCTGGACGGGAAAACTCCGGCGGCGGCATCGTTCCCTCGCGCAACATCTGTCTTACTTTTGTTCCCGACAGGATCACATGGTCTTCTTTACCGTGCGGGCATGTTTTGTATGAAGCCATCCCTGCGCACTTCTTGCAATAAAAGCTGTGTTCAAAAAACAGGGGTGTGATTCCCAATTCGTCGGGGGTAAACCGGCTAAAGATTTTTTGCGCATCATACGTGCCGTAATAATCGCCTACCCCCGCATGGTCGCGGCCGACGATGAAGTGGGTACAACCGTAGTTTTTGCGAGCCATCGCATGGAAGATGGCCTCACGCGGCCCGGCGTAACGCATGGCTGCTGGAAATACCCCCAACATCACCCGGTCGCGCGGGTAGTAGTGTTCCAAAATCACTTCATAACTTTTTAGTCTCACATCGGCAGGGATGTCATCCGACTTCGTCTGTCCTACCAGCGGATGCAAAAAGAGGCCATCCACCGTTTCCAACGCCGCTTTTTGAATGTATTCATGCGCCCGGTGCACGGGGTTGCGCGTCTGAAAGCCGACAACCTTCCGCCAGCCCCGCTCTTCGAACATTTTTCTCGTATCGGCGGGGTCATACGCATACTTCGCAAAAATGCCTTGATCCAATCTCTCCAAGAGCGTGATTTCCCCGCCTAGGTACACGTTTGACTGCGCGGTTAACCGGGCAACCCCTGGATGGTTGCGATCCACGGTCTGATACACTTTGCTCGCTTCCAGCTCCGAATCCACTCGGTACACACTTTCCACGCGTACCACAGCCACAAGCGCTCCTGTTTCCGTCTCAAGGGACACATACTCTGCTCGCTTGACTTCTGCCACTTTCTCTTCAGGAATAGGCAAGGTAATAGGAATGCTCCATACCGTGCCATCAGCAAGCCGCATCTCGTCCCGAACGGACTGATAATCCCGCTCATTGAGAAATCCCGTCAGCGGGGAAAACACGCCCGTTGCTAAGCAATGCAAGTCAGACAACGTCACTGCGCCGACCGATATGGAGGGAAACGCCGCCGCCCTTTCTAACCATTTCTCTTTTTCTGCTCCTGTTGCAACACGTTGCACCAATCGTCCTCCGTGAGGGGCGATCAATTCTGCCATGCTTTCGTCTCCCTTCACACCATCTTGATTCCTGTAACAAACAACACAACGATAATGCCAATGCGTAGGGCCCGGTCGGGAACGCGGAGAGTCAATCTCCCCCCGAGCAAAATCCCGGGAACCGAACCCAAAAGCAGCCAAGCTACAAACTCCACGTTCACATGACCGAATGAAGCATGCATCGCACCCGCGCTCAAGGTGAGAAAAAAGGCATGAACCACATCGGTCCCCACCAATTTCGCTGCCGCGAGTGACGTGCTGGAAAGCAAGATCGCCATAAACAGCGTCCCGCTGCCAACCGATGTCAGGCCCACCAATAAACCACCCAAGAAGCCTACCCATCCCAGCGGAACCTTGTTGATCCACTCACTTGGGCGTTCCGTTTTGCCCGTCATTTTGATCAACATGAACAGTGATACAAAGATAAACGTCAACCCTAGGAACTGGCCCAACACCTGCTCAATATCTAAATTGGCAAACCGCTTCAACGCTTGGATCGTCAGCACACCCAACAAACCGCCGGGAACGCTTCCTTTGGCCAGGCGCCGAACAATGCTCCAATCAACTGTCTTCTGGCGGAAATGCTGAAAGCTCCCCACCGCTTTGGTCACTGTTGCATATATCAAGTCCGTCCCCACTGCCATCGTCGGTGAAAAGCCATACAGCAAGATGAGAAGTGGTGTCATCAGAAGCCCGCCACCCATTCCCGTCAAGCCCACGAGCAAACCGACGATGAATCCAGTGAAGGAGACCGTCAACATTACTCGCTTTGCGGGACGTGCAACCCGCATTCCGTTTTTGCAGACCCGGCCCATCTGCCCGCGCGCGGATCTTCACCCGGTTTCACTTGCCGGGTACATGGCTGGCAACCGATGCTTGGATACTGTTGGTCGTGTAATGGGTTGTACGGAATATCATGGGCGAAGATATAGTTCCACACCTGTTTTTCCTTCCAAAAGGCCAAAGGATTCAATTTGACCATGCCAAAGGCTTGATCCCATTCAATCACTTCCGCATGCGCTCGAGTGGGCGACTGTTCGCGGCGGATGCCGGTGATCCACCCTTGATAGCCGGTCAGGAATTTTCTAAGCGGCTCCACCTTGCGCAATTTGCAGCACAAGTCGGGATCGCGTTTCCAAAGCTCATCTCCATAGCGCTCCTGTTGTTCTTCCAACGTCAGTGCCGGCGCAACGCGAATAAATTCTTTCTGGTAACGCTCGCTCAAGCGGTCGCGCACCTGATACGTCTCCGCAAAGTGCAAATCGGTGTCCAAATAAAAAATATCTAGTTCAGGATTCACCTTCAGCGCCATATCCACCAGCGCCACATCCTCATAACCGAAGCTACAAGCCAGTGTGATCGCTTTGACTCCAATCTCTTCCACGCCGAAACGGATGATTTCTTCCGGATGTTTCGTCCGCAACTCTTCCTGCAGGCTCTTCAACCGCGTTTCATCCAACACCGCATGTTGCAACAGCTGTTTTTCCATTTTCATTCCTCCTCACCCATTCCATATATGTCTGGTTGCACGGTTTGATCACATATCCGACCCATTTTCAGCCGTTGGACGGCAAGACATAACCAGAACCTGGGCGAACTCTCTTTTTCTCTTCCAGTGTCCATTCCCTCACATCTGGAGTTGCTATTAGATAACGCTCCAATTCCTTTTCCGCATGGGTGAAAGCTTGCTCGTCGCCGGTCGACAACACCACCACCGCATGGGTGTCGCCATCTTTAAGTTCAGCCTTCAACCGGTATAAGTACAATTCCTGGCTCATACTGACGGCACCACCCGTTCACAAATGCGATCCAGCTCCGCTTGGCACGCCTCTATGCCAACCCGCTCAATAAACTGTGTAAACCGTTCTCCGGCCTGTCTTTGTTCTTTATAGAACAGAACAAGCTCTTTCAACACCGGAGCCACATGCTCTTTGGCCACGCGCCCTTTGAGCGGAGTGTTGAACTTCCCTGCCCCGAACAGATGGCCTCCGACGGAGATTTGATAAGATTCGACCATCCCTTGGGCTGTTTTGCTTTTGCCGCCCATCAAGCCGATGTCGGCGATTTGCTGTTGCCCGCAGGAGTTGGGGCATCCATTGACGTGAATCCGGATCGGGGTGTCCAACTTCACATGCTCATCCAGATACCGCGCCACTTCTCGCATCAACTCTTTCGTCTCTGTGAGCGCCAAGTTGCAAAACTCATTGCCGGTGCAGGACACGGCATGGCCTTCAAACGGTTTTGGCGACGGGCTCAACCGCTTCAAGAGCGGCTCCTCGAGCATGGCGGCCACCTTCTCATCAGGCACATCGGAGATGATGATGTTCTGCGTGTTGACTGTGCGCAATGTGCCCGAGCCGTAACGATCAGCCAAATCAGCCAACGCTGCGAATTCTTCCGCCGAAGTCCGGCCGACCGGAATACTCAATCCCACATAGGAGAGGCCCGCTTGTTTTTGCGGATGCACTCCGGTGAAATATCCCGCATTCCAGCCAACTATCCGATCTTCCCCGCGCGTCGGATAGGTGCCGATCTCGCCGGACAACACCTCCAAAAACTTCTCCGGACCCCAGTCGGCGACCAAGAATTTCAGGCGGGAGCGGTGTCGTTTTTGTCGGTACCCATAATCGCGGAACACTTTGGTCACGCCCACGGCTACATCCACCACTTGCTCTGGTCGGACAAACATATCCAATTGTTGCGCCAAATGCGGACGGTTGGACAAGCCGCCGCCCACCCAAACATGGAATCCGACCACTTCTTCCCCGTCTAGTTCTTTGACTGCGGGAGTAAACGCAAGATCGTTGATCTGCGCATGGGCAGGATTATAAATGCTTGCCGAAACCGAAATTTTATACTTGCGCGGCAGGTTGGAAAACTCTTTGTTCAGCAAAAAAGTCTTCTCCAACTCAGCCACAATCGGCCGAGTATCAATCAATTCATTGGGATCGATGCCCGCCAGCGGATTGCCGATAATGGTCCGCGGGCAATCTCCGCACGCTTCATATGAATGGAGGCCGACTTCGCCTAAACGGTCGAACATCTCCGGCAGGTTTTCCACCCGCAACCAATGGTATTGAATGGCCTGCCGGGTGGTCACATCAATCAAGCCACGGCCGAACCGTTCAGAGAGCTCCGCGATGACTCTCGCTTGGCGGCTGTTTAATATGCCTGTGGGAATGCGAACCCGCATCATGAAGTAACCGTCGGATTTTGGGCGCTGTTGATATACGCCCGCCCATTTGAACAAGGAGAATTTCTCCTCCGGAATGGAGGCAAATCCCTGTTTGGCGTAAACTTCTCTAATCTCGTCAATGATGTCGAGCCCATCCTGTCTCAATTTCAATTGCTCTACTGAGTTTAGTTTGTCTGCTTGTTCAGCCCACTTCCATTCTACCGTCATGGCAGTCACTCCCTTTGCCCAATTTCCCCCGTGTTAACAGGCAACCCACGCTTTCCTCCAGCGTCTGCTCATGTAAAACAGGTATTCCATATACACTAACTCGGAATTAAGTACACTGCTTTAAGAATAAAATAGATAACTAATGCAGTCAATCATTTTTTATTCAATTCTTACATCATAACCCAAGTTAGATGATCGGATTTATTAAAGTTCGACCGAACCGCCTTGCCGATGCGATCCATTCATCTTCCGCTGTAGGAAGCTTTCTGTCATCATATGCTTTGCCAACCCTTCCTTTTCACTTGTTCCGATTCGCGGCAAACCCATTTATCGCAGAACGCTCATTTGATACACTTTAGTTTGTGGCCCACCCACATGGAGCCGCCATGTAAAACACATTCCCCCGTGGGGATCAAGGAGGCGTTTGCTATGGAATTGATCGTATATTTGGCTGGGCAGATTCACGATGATTGGCGGGAGCAATTGCGTCAAGGCGCGCAAGCCCGCAACCTCCCCATCCGCTTCAAAGGGCCGCAAGAAAACCATGATCTCTCCGATGAGATCGGCGAACGCATCAAAGGAACGCAACCAAACGCTGTGTATCGCGACCATGTCGCTTCAGAAGTGAATAACCTGCGCACACGGGTTTGGATGCAAAAAGCAGATATCGTGATCGCGCTATTCGGTGAAAAATACCGACAATGGAACACGGCAATGGATGCATCCATGGCTTTGGCTTTAAATAAGCCATTGATTCTCATTCGGCCAGAAAGTCTGCACCATCCACTCAAAGAACTCGCCCAACGCGCGCAACTGGTCGTCGAAACCCCTGAACAAGCCTTGGACGCCTTGGCTTATCTCTTCAAAGAGTAAAGGACTCCGCTTTTTTGGAGTCCTTTCATCCACAGCAAAAAAACCAGGCGCCCTTCTGCCCGGTTTCTATCTCTCCATTTCTGTCACGCAATCCCCTATGCATCCGCCAATCGCGCTGGTTGATCCTCAAACACCACATAATCCAAATTGATGTTTAAAAACATCATGTCCCGGCCAGAATTCTGTTCCCGGATCATGAAATAATCCCGACCCACTTGGCGCAACACCCCTGAGAATGTCACATCCCGCCACTGTTGGCTACCATCATAAGTCAAAAACACCGTGATTCGTCTTCCCACATTGGCTTGCATCAAATCTTCTGAAAACCGCCGTTCCTGCCGCCGCTGCGACACATTGGCATCCATGCCCATAACATATGGATAAGACCAGTACATCTCCACCGCCTCCTAAAAACTGAATACTTTGGGGCAATCCCTTTGGCTCGGTATATAAAAGCAATGGCTTTTATAACGCCCGGCGTTAACTTGGTTGAACCATCGGGCCGGGCATGCTCCTGGTGGCTCGAAAAACCACAAAGCGTACCGGCCCGGGATGAACCGTTGGCCGCGAATGACTTGTCGGGCCAGCCGGATGTCCAGTTGGCGCGCCGCTTGGTAGAAATAAGGCTTTTGCACTGCTTCAAACCCGCCCGGAGATTGAAACACCATATCCTGAACCGAGCGCAGCCCCTCAAAATCGAGACAATCGGCCAACACCCGGTTCACGCCCACATTGCCCACATTCAACATACCGAGTCTCCCGTCTCCCTCTGCTTCCGCCCGCATCAACCGGGCCAACAACTTGACATCTTTTTCCCGCGCGTTGATGATGGCCATACCATCCCCCCTGAGGTAAAAATATGTGGACCCCTGTCAAAAAAGAACATCAAATGTTTGGAAGCGGAGTCGACGGGTTCGGGTTATCTCCCATCGTATGCTATCTGTCCGTTCACCACTGTGCATACCGTCTTCGCTTCTATCCATTCCTCCGCTGGGCACTGCAAAAGATCGCGGTCGTACACGGTGAGATCGGCCCAGCGCCCAACAGCGATCACGCCCCTCTCCTTTTCCATGCCTTCAGCGTAAGCGCTTCCCTGCGTAAACAAGCGCAAAGCTGCAAGCGGTTGCAATTTCTGCTCAGGCAGATATCCAGGGTGCGTATCTGGATCTTCTAGGCGCCGCCGGGTTACCGCCGCGTGCATTCCCAAGAGCGGATGTAGGGGCTCGATTGGAGCATCACTTCCCGCCGCGCAGGGAATTCCCGTTTCGAGCAACGTTTTCCATGCATAGGCATAAGCAATCCGTTGTTCTCTCACCCGCTCTAACACCCATGGGAAGTCGCTCGCTACAAAACGCGGTTGAATGTCCACCACCACATCCAGTCGATGCAGGCGCGCAATCAGATCCGCCCGCAAAAATTGACCATGAATGAGGCGATGCCGTAGCTCTCCTGCCGGAGCGGGGACTTGCTCCATGGTCTCAATCACCCGGCGCGCCGCTTCATCACCAATCGCATGAACCGCGATGGGGCGCCCATAGGCGGCAGCACGGCGCGCCAAGTCCAGCAATTCCGCCTGCTCGTGGATCGCCACCCCAATTTGGCTCGGATCATCAGCATAAGGCGCCGACATCAACGCTGTCCTTCCGCCAATCGAACCGTCGGCAAAAATTTTTACCGCCCCCAAGCGTACCCACGGATTTGGCGCCAGCTCCGTTGGCTCCAGCTCATCGAGTTCAGCCAGATAAGGGTGATACAACAGATGATGCGTTCGAAACTTCACTCCCTCATCCACCAACTCGCGATAAATCCGCACCAACTCCCCAACATTTCCGATATACCGCAAATCTTCACTGTGTCCGCCAGTCAATCCACAAGCCAACGCCTGTTTCATCGCTTGGCGAATCGTCTCTTTCTTTTCGTGGTAAGACGGGGCGGGTTGCGCAGCATAGAAAGGCTGGGAAGCTTGTTCATACACCCATCCGTTCAGCCGTCCGTTTCCATCCCGCCCAAACACACCGCCTTCCGATGGCGCCGTTGCCTCTGTGATCCCCGCCGCCCGGTAAGCGGCCGAATTGACAAGATGGGCATGCAAACAGACCCGGGCCAAAAGCACGGGATGGTGGGGGCTGGCTTCATCCAACTCCTCCAGTGTCGGCGCGCCGCCCTGCAAACGGTTTCCATCCAACCCCATGCCCAGAATCCATTCACCCTCTTTGCTGGTTACCACCCGCCGTTTGATCGCCTGCAATAACTCCGCTTTGCTCCGACACGTGCCCAGATCCAGCCATCGCAACCGTTGCCCGACCCCTGACAAGTGGAGATGGCTATCGACGAATCCTGGATAAACATAGCCCCCTTGCAAGTCTACCTTGTTCACTTGCGCTCGGCCATGATCGAGCAAAAGCTGTTTCGTCTCCCCCACCGCCACAATCCGCCCCCGCTCCACAACCGCCGCTTCCGCCAACGGCTGGGACGGGTCCAACGTAGTGATCCGCCCGTGATAATAGATCGTTTTCCCGTTCATGCCAGTCCTCTCCCCTGTCCGATCTGATTGGAAACATTTTACGATATTACCCGAACATATATTTGCATATAATAAAAACAAACGAAAGCATACGTTCGCATAATGGAGTGACCCATATGGAATCAACGGTGCTTCTCATTGACATGCAATCTTTCTACGCCAGCATCGAAAAAGCCTTGCGACCCGAGTTGCAACATCGCCCTTTGGTCGTCTCGGGTGACCCAGAGCGGCGAAGTGGCGTCATCCTCGCCGCTTGCCCGCTCGCCAAATCCTATGGCATCCAAAACGCTATCACCTTGCGGGAAGCGGAAGAGCGTTGCCCCCACTTGATCGTGGTTCGGCCGCGAATGTCCCTTTACCTGCAAACCTCCCTGCGGATCACGGAGATTTTGGGCCAATTTAGCGATCGGGTTGAACCATATTCGATTGACGAGCAATTCATTTCCATCAGCGGTTGCCAAACGTTATTCGGCTCCCCGATGGAAACGGCCCGCAAAATCCAACAAGAGATCGCCATCCAACTCGGTCTATATGCCCGGATTGGCGTCGGCCCCAACAAAGTGCTCAGCAAAATGGCTTGCGACCACTTCGCCAAAAAGAACGAAAGCGGCCTATTTGAGCTGACCAAAGACAAGTTGGAAACCCATCTCTGGCCGTTGCCCGTTGAAAAAATGTTTGGTGTCGGCAAACGGATGGGACGCCACTTGCGCCGCATGGGAATCGCCACGATTGGCGACCTCGCCCGTTGCCCACTGGCTCGCCTGCGAAAACGGTGGGGGGTGAACGGGTATGTTCTGTGGATGACAGCCAACGGCATTGACCTATCACCCGTTCATCCCGACACGTTTCAGAAACAAAAAGCGATCGGGCACCAGATGACCTTGCCCCGTGACTATCACACCACGGAAGAAATCGGCGTCGTTTTATTGGAGTTGTGCGAGGAAGTGTGCCGGCGCGCGCGTCGGCAACGGCAAGTGGGGTGGACTGTCAGCGTCGGTTGCCGCGGAGCCGATTTCAACTTCCCCAGCGGCTTCCATCGGCAACGCACCATGCCGGAAGCGACCAATCACACGATGACTGTATTTAGCCATGCTCGGGAATTGTTCACCCGCTTTTGGGACGGCCAACCGATCCGCTCCATCGGTGTAAGCTTGAGCCAGCTGTCCGCCGATCGACCCATGCAACTCAGCTTGTTTGAGAACAATGATCAACAGCACCGTTTGGGCCATGTCATGGATGAAATCAACCAACGCTTCGGCCCCACTGCCATTTTGCGGGCCGCTTCGCTCACCCGCGCCGGGCAGGCTCTTGAACGGTCACAAAAAATAGGAGGGCATCACCGATGAGTGAATTTTTGAATCGCCACAACATGCTGTGGGAAGGCAGCCGCATGTTTCTCCCAGAACACCGTGCGGCGCTCTTGCAGCGCAAACAGGACGAGGAAGCGTTCATTCCCCCCCAGTTGGATGAAGACCAGCTCGTCGAGATGAATCGCCTGCTGATGGAGGCGGTGGATGGCGACTTCCCTCTGCTCGTCCGTTATGTGAACCGGCGCCGCCCCTGTGAATGGTGCGGCTTTGTGCAGAAGATCAATCCGCATGAGCGCTGGATTCGACTGGCCAATGGGCGGGAAACCACCACCATCCCCTTCTCCGACATCTACGGAATGGAAAAGGCTACGGACAGAGATGACGTATAAGGCCTTCCCGCCTTAGGCCATACGGGGCGGGGATTGATCCATCGAAGAGCGTCACCGATGTGGCTGCGCTCAGAGGTTGAAGCCTTCTCAAGCAGCCGTCTGAAACTTTCCATCTTCTTCTGACCGCGCCTGCGCCCGAATAAACCACACAATTCCGACGATAGAGAGCAATCCACCCACCAGTTGCGACCAAATAACCGCCTCATCAAGGAGCCACGCTGCCAACAAGACCGTTCCTACCGGTTCACCCAGTACTGCCATCTGAATCGTAACCGCTTTGGTAAACTTGAGCAACCAATTGAACAACAAGTGGCCAAAGACGGTCGGCACGGCGGCCAGCAGGAAGAAGATGCCCCATTCTTCAGCTGGATAGGAAAACAGCGGGACACCGAGAACAACGTTATATCCGGCCAGCACCAAGGTTGCGACCACAAACACCACAAAACTGTAAACCGTCGAAGAGATGCGCTGGCGCAAATTTTGCCCCAATAGCATATGGATGGCAACAGCAACCGCGCCCAAAAACGACAAAACATCTCCCCACAGCGCAGTCAGGGTCCAAGCAAAATCACCGCCAACAACCAGCCCCGTGCCGACCAGCGCCAATCCCATTCCCCAAAACGCGCGCGCCGGATACTTCTCCTTAAACATCAGAAAAGCTCCCGCCGCCACCAAGAGCGGAGTCAGATTCAAGAAAATCATCGCACTGGCCACTGAGGTGTAATGGAAGGATGACATCCAGAACAAAAAATGCAAGCTCAAAAAAAAGCCCGACAAAGACAGTCGAACCCAATCCTTACCTGTCAGGCTGACCAGCCCAGCACGCTCCCGCCAGACCCACGGCAACATGAGCAACGCAGTCAGCGACAGACGATGCGTGGCCAAAACGCTGGCAGGCGCAGACGACCACTTGATGAAAATACCGGAAAAAGAGAAAGCCACCACTCCCAATGCGAGTAGCAAAAACACACCTGCACGCGATGGATTCATCGTTTCACCTCCCTTTGGCATCATATTCTGATTTTAAGACAAAACTATGCCGATGTCTCCACTCCCTCCACTAAAAAAGGGTCGCATTCCGGCACATGGATGCAACCCTCTCACGCGCTTCTATTCCCCTCGCTTCAACCAGTCACGCTCTCGCACCAGCTCTTGAAAACGCCGTTCCAGCTCGGCTCGCTCCGCCTCTGGTAGCGGGAAACCGAGTCGCCCCAGCACTTCCACCAATGCCGTTTCAATCCGCAACAAGGCCTCGGCCGACTGTTTGGGCTGAGAGGCGGATGTCCGGGTCAAGCTCCGCTCATACTCCGCAAACGTCCCCTCGAAATAAACGGCGCGCTGATCTTCAATGATGATCAAGCGTTCAGCCACCTCCCGGAGCAAATGGCGGTCATGCGAAGCGAACAGCAACGTTCCCGGATAACTTTTGAGCACCCGTTCCAACTCCTCGCGCGCAAACAGATCCAAGAAATTGGTTGGTTCATCCAACACCAGCACATTGGACTCACTCAAAAACACTTTGGCCAACGCCGCCTTCACCCGCTCGCCGCCGCTGAGCACGCTCACCGGCTTGTGCACCTCCTCACGTCGAAACAACAGCCGAGCGAGTACCGTGCGGATCATGGTCTCATCATACCGGCTGGATGCCCGCACATTCTCCAAAATCGATTTTCTTTCATCCAACACATTGAGTTGTTGCTGGAAAAAGCCGATTTTCGCCGCCGAGGCCCAAGCAACCCCAGGCGCGCGGGAAACCAGCAGCTGAAGCAATGTCGATTTGCCCGCACCATTGGCACCAATCACGCCCACCTTCGCTCCCGTCGGAATCGCGCACCGAAGCGGCGCAAACAGGCCTGGTTTGCCGACTTGCTCCAGTCGCAACACCACCTTGCTCCCGATGGGATGGTGATGGCTGGCATCAAATTGCACATGCGGCAACTCGCGCGGCTTTTCTTTCTCTTCCAAGCGGGCTTCATCCAACGTGAACAACAACCGCTCACCCAACCACTTATTCACATTCGCCGCTTCTAGCAAAAACAAAAAAAATCCTCCCTTCGCTCTCAGAGAGGATTCATGCCATATCCGTTTAACGGCATGCACGAAAAGCCCATCGCCTGGCAGGTAGGTATAAACCAGCCAAGCAACGCGCCAGTGATGCTCGTGCAATAACGAAAAATGGACAGGCGAATCCCGCTCCGAAAACACTGAGTAATTGATTCCTCAATGATTGGTTTCGATTAGCGAGATACATTGTCCATTGTTCGCATACCGTTCCTTTCCTTCAATTTGTCATTTATTATAACCCTCCCAAACGCGCTCCGTCAACGAACAGCAAAGCGATCGGGCAAAAGGCAAACCTTACAGAAGCAAGAACGATAAAAAGCGATGCGCTAGGAGTTTCAAGGCTAAAGCGTCAGCCGCAACACCTTGAGGGACCCGTCTTCCCGCTCAACTTGAAAGCTGAGCCGCTCGTATAAGCCGAGCACCGGGTTATCTTTATGCACGGCGACCGAAAGCGACTGAAAGCCCTCCATGCGGGCTTGATTAACCAACCGGGTAATCAGGTAGCGCCCAATCCCTTGATTGCGATACTCTGGCGAAACAGCCGCAATCAGCTCTGGCGTCTTCTCATCAAGAAAAGCGAGCCCCGGGCGGTCTTGTGTGAATTGGCGGAACCACACCGCACCAATCGGCTTTTTTTCTTTCTTTAATAAAACGATAAAGCCGATATCCACCCGTTTTCCCCAATCTGCGAGATAATGATCCATCATTTGTTCGCGTTCGTTTCCATAAAACTCCATCGCCAACTCCAAGAATTCCTTTAACACAGGTGCATCAGCAGGTTTAATCGTGCGAAAAACGAGTTCCATGTCATGTTCATCCCTTTCATGTCATTGCACCAAACCACTAGAATATTAAATAATTTTATTCGACTTTTATATAGATTAACCCTGCTAAACATTTATAAAATGTAGAAAAATACCCAATCATCCATTTCAATGCACCTGACTTGCCCTAACTGCTTCTTTGCATCCGTTGCCCTAAGGGCTCTTCCCCGGAATTCACTAAAAGGCGGGCGACAACCAGCGTGACGGCAATCGCTGCCAGCAATCGGATCAACAACAGGTAAACGACCGGAATCCCAAGCGGGACAAAAATCAAGGTGTCCTCAACTACCGCATGACAAGCGGCCAAAAAAATCATGATCAACGTCATGTCGCGCTTGGAAAAGTTGCGCTCTTCCGCCTCTTGAATGATAAGACCCGCCCCTAGAAACAAGCCAGCAAACAACCCCGTGGCCATCGCAATGGCTCCATGCCCGGAAATCGACAAGGGTTTGAGTAACGGCATAATCCACTGCGCCACCCTATCCAGAAAACCGACATCCTTGAGGGCCTGCAAAACGACCATCAACGGTAGCACAATCACCACCAGTTGCAATACACCTTCGGCCGCCACATAGAAGGCAGTGAGCAAGATATCCCCCCAGCTGTCAGCATGAGCATGCTCAACTGGCGCCACCACTCCTTGCGCAATCGGTTCTCCGCCACCGGCCCACGTCCAGTTGATGATCAAGGCCGAGACCACTGCCAGTCCCATCCGCACAGTGATCACGGCCCATGTCGCCACACCCACCCGGCGGCAAACCGCCGATTCGATAAACATGTTGTGTGAGAAGCTAAGCATGACCGCCAAGATGAACGCTTGCTTCACCGTCAAGTCAACCGCCTGCATAGCCCCTAAAGCGGCATAAAGATTCAACACATTGCCCAGCACCAGCGGAATCGCCGCTTCCCCACCCAATCCAAACACAGACATAAAGGGGGCGATGCTCTCCGTCACCCATCCCAACACGGGCGTCTGCTTAGCCACCTGAATGACAAACGCAATGGGAAGAACGATTTTGCTCAACTCCCACGACGTTTTAAGGCCAGCGCGCATCCCCTTCTTCCAATCCACGCTACGGTTCATCTTCTCCCACCCGCTCTTTCTGTTTGGCGATTCAATTTTACATCTGCACCAGTTCACACACGGCTTCCACATGCGCTGTCTGCGGAAACATATCAAACGGTTCAATCCCGGCAACCCGATACCCGCTCTTCAACAACTGCGCACAATCTTTGGCCAACGTCGCTGGATTGCAAGAAACATATACCACGCGCGGCACCTTTGTCCGCATCAGAGCCTGCAACAAAGGCTGTCCCAATCCGGTCCGTGGCGGGTCTACCACGATAACATCCGGCCGCAATCCTTCTTTGATCCACTTGGGCAAAAGCGTTTCCGCCGCACCCACGTAATATTCGGCATGGGCGATACCGTTTAATTTGGCATTCTCCTTGGCATCGGCAACGGCTTCAGGCACCGTATCCATGCCGATGACACGCTTCGCTTCAGAAGCCAACCACAAGCCGATGGTTCCCGCTCCGCAATAGGCGTCAATCACGGTTTCTGTCCCTGTCAGGCGAGCCGCTCGTTTGACCGCGTCATACAGCCGGACGGTCTGGGCGGGATTCAGCTGAAAGAAGGCCCGGGCGGATAACGCAAACGTCAATTCTCCCAATCGTTCAATCAGCTTCTCATTCCCCCACAACAGCCGGGATTCCTCTCCAAAAACAAGTGAGGTTTTATCTGGATTGTGGTTCAGCACTACGCTTTTCACTTGAGGTAGCCGTCGGGTCACTTCACGCACAAAAGCTTCTTCTTCGGGAAATGATTTCGTCCGGGTGACCAACACCAACTGGATTTCTTCTGTGGCGAAAGCAATCCGCCCCACCAGATGCCTGAGTGTGCCGCGATGTTTCCGCTCATCATAGATATCCACCCCCAACTCCTCCACCAGTCGCTTGGCTTCGTAGAGGGCTTCGTTCAGCTTGGGATGTTGCACCATGCATGCACTCGCATCAACCAATTGGTGGGAAGCGGCGGAAAACATGCCCATGGAGACTTGACCGCCCATACGCCGCAAAGGAAATTGCGCCTTGTTGCGATACGACCACGGTTCATCCATCGTGACAGTCTCGCTGATCGGCACATCTCGCAAACCAGCGTACCTGGCGAAACTCTCGGCAACCAACTCCCGCTTCAAGCGCTTCTGCATCCGGCGGTCAATGTGCTGCAATTGGCACCCACCGCACTCCCGATACACCGGACACGGCGGTTCCACCCGATAAGCCGATTTTTTCTTCACTTTTAATAGTTGGGCTTTGGCAAATTTGGGTTCCACTTGTACCACGCGGGCGACCACGATTTCACCCGGTACAGCGCCTTCCACAAAAACCACTTGCTTTTGGTAGTGGCCTATGCCCTCGCCATTGATGCCGATGCGGCGGATGGGAAGCTGGATCACCTCCCCCCGCTTCAAGCGAATCTGTTTTGCTTGCTTGGTTGACTTGTTCATCTGCCGTTTTCCTTTCCTTAATAAATGCGCTTATCCTATTGTACCCGAAACAATTTGAAAACGCAGGTCTGACGGCAGGTGATCCCTAAAAAAAGACGGCCATTAGTGGCCGCCAGACTAACTAAAAAACCGAAAGCTTGAATTCTGCCTGTTCACTGGTCGCCCGCCGCTTTAGCCAACGGCACCGCCTTAGAGCCCCATGGAACTCCTCCGCCCACAACGGGACGGTTTGCGTGCCAAGTCACTGCCAAGCTCCGCTCACGCAACAAGCGGTCCGCTTGCCCTCGCTCCCATCCGTTGGCGATCAACGCTAACCACGTCGTTTCCCCCTCTTGCGCCGCCTTCCATGCCTGCACCGATAGATCCGCCCGCTCCAGGTGCCCGACCACTTGGCCAGCCGATGCTTGCGCGGACGGAAAAGACAAGAGATGAAAGCGCGAGCCGTCTCCATCCGCACTCTCTAATAACAATGCGCGGGGAGCCGCTTTGCCGGCGGTCTGTCCCGTCAGCCGCCACAAGTTGCACAAATCCTCCACCACAGCACTGGCGGTCGGCTTCTCACCCGCCCCCTGGCCGATCAGCGTAAGATCCTGAACAAAGTCCCCCTCCACATGCACGGCATTGTACACATCGTTCACATTGGACAAGGGATGGGACAGCGGCAACAGGGTCGGGGATACCGAGCAGGACACTGGGCCGTTTTCACCATATTGTTCAGCAGAAGCGAGCAATTTAACCGCAAAACCAAGTTGATCGGCCAAGTCCAATTCGATCGGGGAGACCTGCGTGATGCCCACCCGCTGAATTTGATCGACAGGCACATGCACATCAAAAGCGAGGCGCGAGAGAATCGACAGTTTATGGGCAGCATCGATCCCCTCGACATCTGCCGTCGGGTCCGCTTCAGCGTATCCCTTTTGTTGCGCTTCTATCAATATGTCCTCATACGTACGACCTTCGTCCTTCATTTTGGTTAATATGAAGTTGGTTGTACCGTTCAATATTCCCGAAACTTTACATATGCGATTGGCCTTCAGGAAATGGGATACCGTACCGATAATCGGAATTCCGCCGCCCACACTGGCTTCATAAGCCAACTTCACACCAAACCGCTTTGCCCATGAGCGCAATTCTTCCCCATGGCGGGCCAACAACTCCTTGTTGGCGGACACAACGTGACAACCGTTTTCCATTGCCCGCCGCAAATAATCACGGGTAGGTTCGACGCCTCCCATCACTTCGATGACCACATCTACCTCGCGGGCCAGTACTTCGTCAAAACTGGTGGTCAACAACGATTGCGTTCCTTCCACTTGGCGTTCTTTGTTGATATCGCGCACCAAGATGGCCTCCACCGTTACCCACATGCCCGTGCGCCGGGCGATCACGTCTTGGTTGCTTTGAATCATCTTCCACACGCCGGTGCCTACCGTTCCCAAGCCCAACAGTGCCACTCGCACCTGTTCCATCCCAATCCCTCCAAATGATTGTGTTTGAATATAGAAAAAACCCTCTTCTAGATAAGAAGAGGGTTTTTGCACACGACGAAACCATTCTTCTTATCTCTCAGTGCTACATGTGCACTGCAGGATTTGGCACCTTCCGGTAAGGATATACCGAGGTTGCCGGGCTTCATCGGGCCAGTCCCTCCGCCACTCTGGATAAGAAAATCGTACAACCGATATCGTTTTTCCAATATTTTTATTTATTATGGGCTAACCGAGGATACTTGTCAATCATTAAAAAGAAAATGTCATTCCACAATCGTGTTGCGTAACAATCCCAACCGTTCGATCTCCAACTCTACCACATCTCCAGGTTGGAGATAAGGATGGACTTCCTCACCTAACTCCAACAAGCAGCCTGTGCCCACCGTGCCCGATCCGATCACGTCTCCAGGTACCAATTCGCACTCAGCAGACGCTCGTTCAATCATTTGCGCGAAGGTCCAATGCAAATCTTTGGTATTCCCTTTGGATAGCTCACGGCCATTGACACGCGCGCGCATCGTAAGCGACCAGCGCTCTCCGGCGCGGCAGTCTTCCAATTCATCTGTCGTCACCAACCAGGGGCCGAGCGACGTGGCGAAGTCTTTCCCTTTCGCCGGCCCAAGCCCGACCGCCACCTCTTGCAGTTGGGCGTCGCGGGCACTCCAATCATTCATGATCATGAAGCCAGCGATATGGGCAAGAGCTTCTTCGCGCTTGATGTTCTTTCCCCTTTTGCCGATGACGCAGGCAATCTCCAATTCATAGTCAAGCTGATTGGTGTACGCCGGTTTCTTCACAGGCGCTTCCGGGCCAATCACTGCCTGATGGTTGGAAAAATAAAAAACGGGGATTTCATACCACTGCGGTACCATGCCCAATCCCCGCTTTTGGCGGCATGTCCGTACATGTTCTTCAAATGCGTAGAAATCGCGCAGGCTACTCGGCGTCGCGATCGGCGCAAATAGATCCACTTCCGCCAAAGCTAATGCCACCGGTTCCCCTTCCACTTGCAAGCGCAACCAATCTCTCTGCCCCAGTGCTTGATCCAATCGTTGCAGAAAGTCGCGCTCCTGTTCGCCCCGTTGCAAAAACGTAAGCATGTCGGTGGCGAGACGATAAGGAAAGACGAGGTTTTGCGCCAACTCCATGCACTGCTGTGCCAGCCCGACATCGATCACATGCCCGTCCCGCACCCAGCCCAAACGGGCCAGCATCCCATCCTGTGATTGAATATTGAGTTCATCCGCTTTGACCATATAAGTAACCAACTTCATCCACTTTCCCTCCCCTCCTTTTTACAATATTCCAACTTTGAATCGTTTAGCAAGCGGCGAAATGATTCATCCCACCGCGAATAAAAAAACAGACTTCATTACAAAGTCTGCAAAATGGGAGCTTTGGCATTGCATGTCTCTTTGACGATTCTCTGACACGCGTCTGATGACATCAGCACCCCAAACCGTTCGCGCATCCGCCCCAATTGCAACGGCGAATCGAGCAGTTTGGAGACTTGCAGGCGAATGGTTGACGGACGCGTAATCATGGCGACGCGATGGTGCAAGAGATATTGCTGATTAGCTTCTTCCTGACCCGGGAAAGCTTCGAACAACAGCATCGGCAACTGTTTAGCAATCGCTTCAGTGATGGTCACCCCACCCGGCTTGGTGATCAAAAGGTCGGCAGCGGACATCCATATGGGTACATCGGTGCGGTACCCTTCAATCCGTATGTGCGGTGCGACAAACTGCCGGGTCAGCCGCTCAAACAATCCCCGATTCTTCCCTGTCAGCACCACCAACTGCAAATGGTCCAACTCTTGCAATTCGCCCACAACTTGTTCCAACGGTCCCAGGCCAGTGCCTCCGCCCATGACGAGCACCACCGGGCGCACGGGGGACAACCCCAACCGGCGGCACGCCTCTTGCTTGGATACATGCTCATAAAATGTGGGATTGACCGGAATGCCGGTCTCAATCAATGACAACCCGGTTTGCCACTGTATCCGCTCAAACTGATGCCAATTGGGCAATTTTTTGGGCACGCACAACACATGGGGCACGCGAGCGAGCCAAATGGGATGCAACTCATAATCCGTCACCACCCCAACCGTCGGGATCTCTTCGTAGATGTCCGGACACATGAGCAATCCGAAAGGATGGGTGGTCACAATTTTGGTTGGCTCCGTCACGCGAATCAGCTGATTCAACCTTTTGCGAATGGACCAACCCATCTTTTCAATCACTTCACTAGAAACGTATCGAATGACTTTGTTATGGTGAGTCCAATCATATAAATAATAGTATAAGGTCGGAAACTTACTTAGCATGCCGTGATATCCGGACTGCAACAGGGGATGAAAACTGTTTGGAATGAGTTGCAGCAGATCAACGACTTCCGCGGTGACGTTCGATTGTTTATTAAACTCGCACGCCAACGCTTTGGCGGCGGAGTTGTGGCCTGTCCCAAATCCCATTGTAAGCAAGAGTATGCGTTCGATGGCACTCCCCTCCTTAACCCATCTTCCCCATTATAGCGCGCTCATTTAGCGCATATATATGAATCTGTTGATTTCTTTACTAATCTTAACTAACTGTTCATACAGATTTGCCCTCATTTCCGGTTGTGAGCCAACGAGGCCTCGGCCATGCGCACCAGTTCTTTAACCATGCTTCCTCCGATGGCTCCGCCGATCTTGCCGGCGTCCTCAGCCTTCAGCTCTCCGTTCCCCCGCTCCTGAAACGGAATGCCTAATTGCTTGGCTACTTCCATACTTACGTCATCTGGGCTTGCGATATGCTTGCCCAACGCCTTGCCCATCACATTCTTCTTAAGCAAATCCATTCCCTGTCTGGCTGCGGGATTGAGCAACCGTTTTTTTCTTTTACGCGCCATCACATCCCCTCCTTGATGGATAGTCTGCGACAACACCTTGGCAAATATAAGGGGTGAACTTTTTTTATTCTACACTTTTTGTTCACAGGGCGCAAAAGCGCACACTTCGCCCCGGAATGCCGCCAAAGCAAAAAAAGCGCAACCCCATAACGGGTTGCGCTCCCCCATTATCCGCGCGCGGCGAGATAACGTTTGTTTACTTCTTCCCAGTTGACCACATTCCAGAAAGCCTCGATGTAAGCCGGACGCTTGTTTTGGTATTTGAGGTAGTAAGCGTGCTCCCATACGTCCAGGCCCAAGATCGGTGTGGCCCCTTCCATCAGCGGGCTGTCTTGGTTAGGGGTGCTGGTCACAGCTAGCTTGCCGTCTTTCACAACCAACCAAGCCCAACCGCTACCGAAGCGCTTGGTCGCCGCATCGGTGAATTGTTTCTTGAAGCTGTCGAAATCGCCGAAGGTATCTTTGATCGCTTGAGCTACTTCACCGGTCGGTTCACCGCCGCCATTTGGGCTCAAGATTTCCCAGAACAGGCTGTGGTTAGCGTGGCCACCACCGTTGTTACGAACAGCGGTGCGCACATTTTCTGGCAGTGCATCCAGGTTGGAGATCAATGCTTCCACGGAAGTAGCGCTCACTTCCACCCCTTCCAGAGCGGCGTTCAAGTTGTTCACATATGTGGCATGATGGCGGTCATGGTGGATTTCCATGGTTTGCGCGTCAATGTGCGGCTCCAAAGCATCAAAAGCGTAAGGCAATGCGGGCAGTTCGAATTTCGCCATTCCAGAACCCTCCTATGTAATATGTCCACACTCCTATTCCCCACTCAAGGGGAGAAGAGCTGCTATCATGATTGCGTCTCAATTTTTATTATGCAAAAAATCGGTGATGTTAGTCAACGAACTCACCCAAAAACTTATTTTTCTTAAGTGAACACCTTCATCAATTCGGTCACATCGTCCAGAATGTAATCCGCCCCCAGCTGCTCAAACTTGGCCCGCGCCGCCTGCCCGGTTAAACCTGTCAATGTGGCCGCAAAAGCGCAACCCATTTTTCTGGCTGCCAAAAAGTCAGCGACGGAATCCCCCACGATCAAAATCTCAGCGCCCTCTGCCAGCGGCAAAGCGCAATCGAGACACGCTTCTATGGAGGCCGACGCCCCCAAGAGAGCCTTGATATACGTATACGGTTCGGGTTTGCCGAGCGGTGCCTTTTCAGGATGGGCTTCCTCTGCGGCGATCACGTCTGATGCCGTGGCGATGTGCGACTCATCGAACAATCCGAATAGCCCCAGCTCTTTTAACGGCACTGCCGTTTCTTCAAAGGTGCGCCCGGTTCCGATGCCCACGGTAATCCCTTTCTCTTTGAGCCGCTTGAGCATCTCTCCCATCCGTTCAGGGGCGGCAATGGGAATTTCCTGTTGCAAAAATCCTACTTTTCCTGGCATGCGCACATCGACGCCTTCGCTTTTCCGGTACAATTCATCCCCCAGATACCACTCCTGATAAACGGAGTAACAGCATTCCCACAAGGCGCTGTTGCGTGAAAACTGCTTCACTTCTACGCCAAACCAATCAGAGGCTAACTCGTTGAAATAGGTGAGCAAAGCCATCTTGTCCAAATGCTCTTGCCCCACGAAAAGTTCCGGGAACCGAGCGAACTCTGGCGTGAAACCATTCTTATCTTCGCCTGCCCACTGCTGGATTCCGACAAGGGCTTCTTCCGTGATCGGCTGGCTGACAAAAGCCTTCACTTCCGTCGGATGCGCTGGATACAGATGTTTCAACAACAAGAGCAGCTGACCCGCAAAAGCGAGATATACCATGTCCCAATTGGAATTAAGCCCCCGTGTCTTCATCCAGTCCAAGACCCGATTGCGGTCGAACACCTGGTCCCGGATCAGCCGAATGGCGGATTCTTCCAGTTGAACATCATGCTCCGCTTGCGGCAACGCAAGGAAGTGGGGGGCATGCAACAATTCCCACACCGACAGAGCCGAAGCATCAAAACACCGCTCTTCACTCAAAAACACACCATCCACATCAAACAAAACCGTCTTATACACCGCAAAACCCTCCCCCAAAGTGATGGCATTCGCTTTTACCTTGCCGTTGGTTATGAGATTGATGTTACCATCAATCCGCCGCCGACTTCTAGCCTTTATCGCATTAATTCTTTATTAAAATGATGTCACACGCCATAAATCCACTTCCTACCAGCAGCACAGGCATCACTATCTGACAAGTAGAAGTCAAGTTAATGATCTTACGATTATTTTTAAATATTTTTGATTATATAGTCTTCACAGGGAATTTGACATGAAGTATGATCGAAATAGAGGCATTTGTCAAATTTTGCCCGTCGCGAAAGGCTTTTTATTTAAAGGGAGGGGAACATATTGTTCCATAGAAAGATACTTTTTAACATGGCCTTGATTGCCATCATCGCCTTAATGGCCACATTGATCATTCCACAACACAGCTTCGCGGCTTCAACTGACTACAAAATCGAAATTAACAAAAAAACGAACAAACTCTACTTATACAAAAATGGAAAAGTGAGCAAGGTGTACCCCGTGGCAACTGGGCGAACCAGCCAACTCACACCTGAAGGCACTTGGCCCGTGGTGGTCAAAATCAACAAGCCGGGCTGGAAAAACATCCCTGGTGGTCATCCCGACAATCCACTCGGGGAGCGTTGGAATGGCATCAGCGTCCGCGGCGACAACGGCCGCACCTATGGCATTCACGGGACAAACAATCCCCAATCAATTGGCAAACATGCCTCCAGCGGTTGCGTCCGGATGCACAACAAAGACGTGATTGAATTGTATAACACCATTTATGAAGGGACTCCGGTTTGGATTCACTCCGGGACCAGCAACAACCAATGGCGTGGAGACAGCCGCGTCGGACTCAAACCCAAATCAGGGACAGCCACGATCACGGGTAGCAATGTCAACGCCCGTTCAGGCCCATCAACCGGTTCCTTCGTCATACAAACCCTAGCAAAAGGCACCCGCTTGGCGGTCACCGGCATTTCTGGCGATTGGTATCAAGTGAAATTGGCCAATGGGCGCCTCGCATTTGTGTACAGTCCCTATGTGAAATATGAGGCCAAGGGGAGCAACCCACCCCCGGCATTCGGCATCCAACCGGCCACAGGGCAAGTGACGGTGACGGCTTCGGTCGCCAATGTCCGGTCCGCTCCAAGCCTATCCGCTTCCATTGTCACCAAAGCGAAAAAAGGCACCAAATTTACTTTGACCGGAACCAGCAAGGAATGGTTCCGCATCAAATTGTCTAATGGCAACACCGCATATCTGCACCACACGGTGGCCACCCGAAGCACAGCCTCCACTTCCACCGTAAAAGTGAGTGTCAATCTCGCCAATATCCGCGCCACGCCTTCTACTTCCGGCAAGGTGCTGCAACGCGTGGCCAAGGGCACGACACTGACCAAGACGGGCATGTCGGGAGAGTGGGTACAAATCCGACTGAAAAGCGGAAGCACAGCATACATCCATCATTCTTGTGTTTCCTGAAAATGCATAACCGCGACGGTCTTTAATGGCGCTTACGGGCGCCATATTTTGTTAATCAATAATTCATATTTTAGCTAAAATATACTTCCCCGTTCGCTTCCTTTTCCTTGTATAGTAAAAAAAGACAAGCCTGCAAATGGCTTGTCCTCATGAACACATGAAGGGGAAGCCGTCTGTTCGCATTTAGAAAAGAGAGTAAATCACAAATACATTGAAAAACATAAACAAAGAGAGGTGAAACCCACCTGCTCGTCATCTGGCCCGCAGGTGGGAAGAGTTACGGGTAGACATCTGAAATGGTTCGTCCCCACACTTGTTGCCATCGCCGTCGTGTTCGGGTTCTACTACACGACGTCTGGGGCCGCAGCCAATTACCAAGTAGAGATCGACAAAACCAACAATAAGTTACATTTGTATAAAGACGGTGAATTGAAAAAAACCTATCCGGTCGCTACCGGACGGACGGAAGAACTCACACCTGAAGGCACATTCACCATGGTCGTAAAGATCAACAAGCCAGGCTGGAAAAACATTCCTGGCGGCGACCCAAACAATCCCCTCGGAGAAAAATGGATGGGTCTGAGCGTCAACGGCGACAATGGCCGGACTTACGGCATTCACGGCACCAACAAGCCTGAGTCCATCGGCACGCACGCTTCCAGCGGTTGTGTGCGCATGAAAAAAGAAGACTTGATTGAATTGTACAATACCATTCCTGAAGGAACGCCCGTATGGATTCACAAAGGCGCTTCCAATGGCAAATGGTCAGGCGACCCCTCGTTCGCTGTACAACCAACTGAAGGAAAAGTGAAAGTCACCGTCAATTTGGCCAATGTACGTACCGGTCCATCGATTGGTGCTTTTATCATCCAACAGGAGAAAACCGGCATCGTCTTGGAGTTGACCGGCTTCGTCAAAGATTGGTACCAGGTAAAACTGGAAAACGGGAAGATTGGTTTCATCCACAACTCGACCGTCACCAAAGTTTCCGGTCAACCAAGCGAAACACCAACTTCTTCGTTTGTCTCCAAAAGCGGAACCGTGGTCACCACTGAAAACGTGGTCAACATTCGTTCCAACCCTTCACTGAGTGCACCGATCGTGCAAAAAGTAAAACAAGGAACCAAAATCGCGCTGACCGGGGAGAACAAAGATTGGTTCCGGGTTCAACTGACAACTGGCTACACAGCGTATGTCCATAAATCGGTCGCCAAAATCTCCGCACCAGCACCGGTGCAAAAGCAAATGGTGACCGTCACGGTGAACTTGGCCAACATTCGCAATGCCCCTTCACAAAAAGCAACCATTATCATGCGGGTGGCCAAAGGCACCAAACTGGAACGCACTGGCACAAACGGCGAATGGTTTATTGTGAAGTTAAAAGACGGACGCACTGGATTCATTCACAATTCCGTCGCCAAATAACTGTTCCCCTTCAAATAACAAAGGAGCCCATAATCGGGCTCCTTTTCGTTTTTCTGCAAAGCAAGAGTTGATTTTGTATTCCCTCTTTATTAAATCGCCAACATCCGATCCAACGCCACTTTAGACCAATGCTTGGTTTCATCATCCACTTCGATCACATGAATGGGACGACCTTCTAATACGCTGTCCAACGCCCACAAAAGATGAGGACGGTCGATGCGGTTCATAGTGAGGCAAGGGCACATCGTCGTGCTTAACAGCACCACTTTCTTGTCCGGATTCTCATTGGCCAACCGTTGCACCAAATTGACTTCCGTTCCCACAGCCCATTTGCTCCCCGCTGGAGACGCTTCAATCGTTTTGATGATGTACTCCGTCGATCCTGAGTCATCAGCCATTTGCACCACATCAAACGAACATTCCGGATGCACGATCACTTTCATCTCTGGGTCCCGCTCACGAATGCGTTTAATTTGATCAACAGTAAATTTCTGATGCACAGAGCAATGGCCCTTCCACAAAATCATCCGCGTTTGCTCCAGATCGCCTTTCACTTCTTCAAATTCGACCGTTTGCGGGTTCCAAACCACCATCTGCTCCAACGGGATGCCCATCGCATACGCCGTGTTACGGCCCAGATGTTGATCAGGCAAAAAGAGAATTCGCTTTTTCTGGCTGAAAGCCCACTCCAGCACCTTGTGGGCATTGGAAGAAGTGCATGTGGTTCCACCATGTTTGCCGACAAATGCTTTAATCGCGGCAGTGGAATTGACATATGTCAGCGGAATAATCGTGTCACCGAACCGCTCTTGCAGGATCTCCCACGCCTCTTCCAAGTCTTCAATGTCAGCCATGTCGGCCATCGAACATCCCGCTCGCAAATCGGGCAAAATGACGATTTGATGATCTTGTGCCAATGTGTCAGCCGTCTCAGCCATAAAATGTACTCCACAGAAAATGATTGTTTTGGCCTCTTTCTGCTCCGCGCCGATCCGCGCCAACTTCAACGAATCCCCACGGTAATCAGCAAACTTGATCACATCATCCCGTTGATAATGATGGCCCAAAATCACGAGATCCCGCCCCAGTTGCTGCTTAGCGCGAGCGATGCGTTCATCCAGCTCCTGGCTGGACATATTGCGGTAAACTTCGGGCAACTCCGCGTCCAAATAGGTGAGCGTGTCAATAGACATTATTCATCCCCCGTTTCATCTTCAAAATCCAAACTGATATCCAGTGAAGAGACAGAGTGTGTGAGCCAGCCCAAAGACACCGCATCCACCCCGGTCTCCGCAATCGGGCGGATCGTCTCGGGAGTGATGCCTCCGGACGCTTCCGTCCACACGCGTCCATCAATCAACTTCACAGCCTGGCGCATGGTATCCAGATCCATATTGTCCAACAAGATCGCATCGACATCGAACGCCAATATCTGTTTCACTTGCTCCAGTGTGTCGGCCTCCACTTCAATTTGCACCATGTGTCCGACCCGTTCGCGCACGCGCTTGATGGCTTCTTCCAAACTTCCGGCCATGGCGATGTGGTTATCCTTGATCATCACCCCGTGGCTCAAACCAAAACGGTGATTGACGCCGCCTCCAACACGAACCGCGTATTTCTCCAGCTGGCGCATCCCCGGCGTCGTCTTGCGCGTATCCAGCACACGACATGAAAGCCCTTCCAGCTTATTGACCAGCTCACGGGTAACAGTTGCGATGCCCGACATGCGCTGCATCAGGTTGAGCGCAACCCGCTCCCCGGTCAAAATAGCGCGGGTGCTTCCCGTGATCCGCGCGATCACCGTTCCTTTGTCCACCTCCGCCCCTTCTTCAACCAAGGGAGTCCACTCACAGGCGGGGTCCAATTCTTTAAACACTTGTTCGGCGACCGGCAGCCCGGCCACAACCCCCTGTTGCTTGACAAGAAGCACGCAGGTGCTGCGGTGCCCTTCCGGAGCGAGTGCTTCCGTTGTCAAATCACCGGCGCCGATATCTTCGTTCAAAACTTCACGAATAAACTGCTTTAAATAAATTGGATTCATCTTCCATGCTCCCTATATCACCAAATGTTTATGAGACCACTCTAACCGAGTTTCCGGAAAATCGCGCCGGTAGTGGCCGCCGCGGCTTTCCTCACGCATGCACGCCGCTTTCATAATAATTTGTGCAGTTATTAACATATTTCTCGTTTCAAGCATCCCATCTTCCACTTGTTCCGCCACCTTATCCAGTAGGGATAGCCCTTTGCGCAAACATTCATCCGTTCTTACAATTCCTGCATAGTCCCACATGATCTGCCGTATGGATTGTTTTAACTTTTCTTCAGATTGCTTATCATTGCACAAAGTCGGGATAGAAAAATCGGGCACATCCTCAACTGCTTGCTCCGCCAAGGAAGACAGCTTATCTGCCACCCGTTGCGCAAACACGGCGCCTTCCAACAAGGAGTTGCTCGCTAAGCGGTTCGCCCCGTGAACACCCGTGCAGGCAACTTCTCCGCACGCGAACAGGCGTGGCAACGATGTTTGTCCGTGCAAATCCGTTTGAATCCCACCCATGATGAAATGAGCCGCTGGGGTTACAGGAATGAGGTTTGTTTCAGGATCGATTCCGTGTTCGCGCGCTTGCCGGTAGATCTTCGGAAAGCGTTTCTCAAACCGCTCTCCCAGAACTCGGGCATCGAGGAAAACCTTTCTTCCTGCTTTCATCTCCGTATAAATCGCGCGGGACACTACATCGCGCGGGGCCAAATCCTTCCAGGTGTGATAACGCTCCATAAACGCTTCACCCCGGTCATTCACCAAATGCGCGCCTTCTCCACGTACCGCTTCCGAAACCAAAAACATCGGATTTTGCTCTATCGCTAGCGCTGTCGGATGAAACTGTACAAATTCCATGTCCATCAATTTAACACCGGCGCGATGAGCCATCGCAAAACCATCACCGGTGGACACCAGATCGTTCGTTGTATAGCGGTACAACTGTCCACAACCGCCCGTGGCCAAAACCACCCCTTTGCGCGCCAGGTAAGCGATAGGTTCACGGCCTTCATCGAGCGCGGTGACCCCAAGGCAGACTCCCCCATGCACAATCAGATCCGCCACCATGGTGTGTGTCATGATTTCAATCCGCTCATGAGCTTGCACCTGCTTCAACAAGCTGTCTGTGATGCCCGCCCCCGTCGAGTCCCCACCGACATGCAAGATGCGCGAAACGCTATGGGAGCCTTCCCGCCCCAAAGCAAATTGCGCCCCTTCCTGGTCAAACGGAGTACCCCATCCCGACAGCAGTTGAATGGTTTGGGGAGCCATCTCTACCAGAACGTCGACCGATTGTGGAATACATAATTCAACCCCGGTGCGCAAGGTGTCTTGTCTATGCAATTCAGGAGAATCCCCTTCGCCAATGGCGGCCGCGATCCCTCCCTGGGCCCGGAAAGAATTGCTTTCTTGCTCACGCGATTTGGTCAGCACAATCACACGACCTGATTCCCCAAGAGAAAGAGCCGTAGTCAAGCCTGCGATTCCGCTTCCCACCACAACATAATCGGTCACTAATCGGGTCATTTTTGATTAATCCTTTCACGAAATCTTAACATTTTTATTTTCTCAGGAAAATGACGAATGTCAACCTTTATTTTAAGCGACTTCATTGTGAACAGATTGGAAATGAAGGTCTTCAACTAAGCGTTTTCCGTTATAATGAATGAAGAAAGGAAAGAAAGAGCGGAGGCACAACTAATGAAACCGATTTACCTTGATTACGGGGCAACCAGCCCTGTGCGCCCCGATGCGCTAGAGGCAATGCTACCTTTCTTTAGCCAAGCTTATGGTAATTCCGGCAGCATCCATGATTTCGGCCAGCAAAGCCGCGAGGCAATTGAAACGGCCCGAAAACAGGTAGCCCAAGCAATCGGGGCATCCACTGCGCGTGAAATCATTTTCACCAGCAGCGGAACCGAGTCAAACAATCTCGCCTTGATCGGCGCCGCCCGCAAACGGAAAGCCTTCGGCAACCATATTGTCACATCATCCGTGGAACATCCATCGGTCTTGGAAGCCTGCCGTTTTTTGGAACGGGAAGGGTTTGAAGTTACTTATGTGCCGGTGGATTCCAATGGGTTGGTGAAGCTGGATCAATTAAAACAGGCGCTCACCGACCGCACCATTCTCGTTAGCGTCATGGCTGCCAACAATGAAGTGGGAACCCTACAACCCATCCGCGAAATTGGGCTATTACTGAAGGATTCTCCTATATTGTTTCATACTGACGCCGTTCAATACTTTGGCAAGGTTCCTTTTTCTGTCATCGAGTTGGGCGTCGATCTCCTTTCCCTCGGTTCGCACAAAGTGTACGGACCGAAAGGAGCTGGAGCCCTGTTTATAAAAAAAGGGGTGCGGATTGAACCCCTGCTTCACGGCGGCGGACAGGAGCGCGGCATGCGTGCCAGCACACTAAACACGCCGGCCATCGTCGGATTCGGCGCAGCTTGCCAACTTATCTCACAGGAAGTAGCTGATGAGCAGGCGCGCCTCACCGCACTACGCGATCATTGCTGGCGGCGGATCCAGTCGGAAATCGGCGATGTGGATTTAAACGGACACCCCAGCGACCGCTTACCCAACAACTTGAATTTAAGTTTTCATGGTGTGGAGGGGCAAGCGATTCTCTTGGAACTGAATCGTAAACAAATCTACGTGTCAAGCGGTTCCGCCTGCAGCGCTGGCAAGCACGCCGCCTCACATGTGTTACTCGCCATGGGCAAAAGCTTGGACACCGCGTTCCAAAGCTTGCGAATCACCTTTGGCAAAGACACGACCCTAGAACTGATCGACCGATTCGTTGACGAGTTGAAAGAAGTCATGCATTATCTGCGTTCCTTATCTCCCCAAGAACACTAACAATCTGGAGGCTCGACTTCATTGCGGACGATGATAAATTGGATTATTCGGCTAGCTGGCGGATTGATTGTGTCCACCTTGCTGTGGATTGCTTTCATCTATTATCAGTTGGAAAATTACGCAGAACCCGATCAGGTTTACCTGATGGGCACCCCATTCGCTTATGGGTTTGTCTTCTTGTTCTTGTGTGGCGTCGTCTTCTTTGTCATCGCTTTTTTCCGGATGCGGCAACACCCACAGAAACTGCGGCGAACCTTTTTGGTCTTCGCCTCCTTGTATTTGGTAGCCAGCCCGTTGGTCATATTGGCCTTTGACAACTATCTGTTGGTGACTCCCAAAGGGATTGCCTATAACACCTTGTTCAGTTTGGACGATGCCAAAGTGAAACGCTGGCGCGATATCGACCAAGTCGTGCTGGATTACGATTACGAGCGGTTGCCGTTTAATGACGACCGTCATTTGCGGTTAAAATACATGGTCTATTTCAAAGACAACACCATGATCGACTTGAACGGTTACAACTCCCCTTTATACAAGCAAACGGAGTTTGAAGCACTTCACCGTACGATCCTCAATAACAAGATTCGGGTGAAAACGATGCGGCCTCTTCCTCCAGACGTCACACCAGACAGCTTTATCTATAAAATGTATCATGCCAAATAACGCAACCCCCCGACCCTGAAATGGGCCGGGGGGTTTGTTATCAGCGCGCCAATTCGTAAATTGCTTGGGCATATATTGCCGTAGACCGCCATAAATCTTCCAGCAGGATGTGTTCATCCCGTTGATGGGCTGTCTCTTCACTGTCTGGGAACAACGGGCCGAAAGCAACTCCCGTCTTGAGCGCCCGTGCAAACGTGCCGCCGCCGATGGCCAGGATTTCGGCCTTTTCTCCTGTCTGGTCTTCGTAGACCTTGGCCAGCGTTTGAATCAATGGATGATTGCGCTCTACGTGATGCAACGGTTTGTGATCCACATTGTCGATGGTGAAGCCATAGGCCGACATTTTGTCAGTAATAGTCCGCAAGATGGATTCAGAATCCCCCCTGAGCGGATACCGGACGTTGATGCGGAGCGACTGGCGCCCGTCGTGGACATGTTCAAACACGCCCGCATTTACAGTCAGTTTGCCTAAGACTTCCTCTTCTTGGGCAATACCTAATCCCTCGCCAAAATACCCGTCAACGAGCAGGTCATTCAGCATGTCAACAAAGTTCCGCCCCGATGGATCAAGCGGAACGCGCCCCAGCAAGCGAGCCATTTCCAATGCAGCATTCAACCCTTTATGCGGTTCGGAACCATGGTGGGATTGCCCTTGGATCACAATCGACACACCATCGTTGTTTTCTTCCGCGTAACCTTGAATCCGATGTGTCAACAGAAAGTCTTGCACTTTCTCTTTTAATTCGAACACATCGCCCTCACCAACCAATTTGACCACCGCTTGATCAGGAACCATGTTAACCCGCTGGCCTGACTTGAATTCAGCCAGTGTCCAATAATCCCCGTCGACTGGTCGCCCCTGTCCGTTCCCAGTGAGCAGAATATCCAACAACCCCTTTTCAGAGGCGATGATCGGAAAATCAGCATCCGGCGAAAATCCCATTGTCGGCATCTCTTCACGCGCAAAATAAGCCTTCATGTCCCGCCACTTCGATTCTTCGTCAGTACCGATGATCAACCGCACGCGCTTTGAGAGGGGCAAGCCCAATTCTTTAACGATTTTCAAGGCGTAGTAAGCGGCCATGGTCGGCCCTTTGTCATCGATTGCGCCGCGAGCATAAAGCTTGCCATCGCGCACATCCGGTTCGAAAGGAGGGGAAGTCCACCCTTCGCCCGCCGGAACGACATCGATATGGGAAATCAAACCGATCAGTTCTTCGCCTTCACCGTATTCGATGTGACCTGCATACCCATCCACATTTTTGGTGATGAACCCGTCTTTCTCCCCCAACCGCATCATATATTCCAACGCCTCGGCAATTTTTTGCCCAAATGGAGCCTTCTCCCCCGCTGTGGATTCATCGAGTACGCTTTCAATTCTAAGCAATCCGTCCAGATCTTTTAATAAATCTTCTTTTCGTTTTTCCACTTCGTCCAACCAGCGAATCTCACTCATCGGTCATTCCTCCTGCTTTTGTTCAGTCTCTATTTCCGCGATGATGTATACAGACCGTTGCTATGTTCTTTGCGAACCTCCCCACCCTGCAATGGGGAGCCAGTAAGCCGCCCTCTTAAGGCGTTCACCTGCAAGGTAAGGGGTAGGTAACCCCCCGCTCATTGAAGTTTGACTGCTTTTACTATACCATGCGGCCAAACATTCGACCAAATTTTTTTAAAATCAAACAACCCATCAATAGCAGGAACACCGCGCCACTCCTGCGCCACGTTCCCGAACCGGATAAAAAAGCCATGCCAATTTATCAAAAAAGGGTCGAATATTAAAAATATGATTTTGTTGCAAAAAAATGATTGCAATCTCTCTAAGATGATGTTATATTTAAACCTGTCTTCACCACTACCATTCATGCGGACGTGGCGGAATTGGCAGACGCGCAAGATTCAGGTTCTTGTGGCCGCAAGGCTGTGGGGGTTCAAGTCCCTTCGTCCGCACCAATCACATATGTGCCCTTAGCTCAGCTGGATAGAGCGTCTGACTACGGATCAGAAGGTCGGGAGTTCGAATCTTCCAGGGCACGCCAATCAAAAACCCAGTGGGAAACCACTGGTTTTTTTCGTATTTCTTTCCGTTCACATAAAACTCCCCTGACAAACGAAAAAAGCTTACGCCCATCCAATTAACAAACGGAACGCAAGCTTTGTCATCTTATCCTTCTAATACTTTAAAGATAGTGTAAAACACATAGCCCATCAATGCTGTAACCGGCAATGTCAAAATCCAAGCATACACTATCTTGGTAGCAACACTCCAGCGGACACTACGTACCCGTTCCGCAGCACCCACGCCCATGATGGCACCCGTGATGGTGTGAGTGGTGCTCACCGGAACTCCGATTTTCGCCACTGTCGCCAACAACAGCGCAGCTCCCGTCTCAGCAGCAAAACCTTGCGGTGTTTCCAAGCGACTCAGACGCGAGCCAATGGTGTGGATGATTTTCCGACCGCCCATCGCTGTACCCAAACCCATGGCGAGCCCGGCTGCGATCTTCACCCAATCGGGCACATACAGCTCGGTATGGGAGCCATACGCAACCAATGCCATCGCGATGATCCCCATCGCCTTTTGGGCGTCGGCTGCACCATGGCTGAACGCCATGAACGCGGAAGAAAAGATCTGCAACGGCTTAAACGTTCTTTTCACCTTGGAACGAGGGATATTGCTGAATAACGCACGAATGAGTTTAATGAGACCAGCCCCAACCAACGCACCCAACACCGGTGAAATCAGCAAAGCGACCAATATCATCAGGATACCGTGAGTTTGCAGAATCGCAGTACCTTTATAAGCGACGGCGGCGCCAATCAAGCTCCCGATCAAGGCATGGGACGAACTCGTCGGCAACCCCAGCATCACCGTAATGATATTCCACAAGATGACCGCCAACAACGCCGACAGTAGCACAATCAATGTCACGTGATTTGGATCGACAATATCCTTCCCGATCGCTTTCGCCACTTCCGTCGAAAAAAAAGCCCCCGCTATGTTGAGCAAGGCAGCCATCAGAATCGCCATCGCCGGAGAAAGTGTTCGTGTCCCCACAACAGTGGCAATGGCGTTAGCCGTATCATGCCATCCATTGGTGAAGTCGAACACGAGGGCCAATGCGACGACGGCGACTAAAACCCAAAATGGATCAAGCATACTTCATGACCACACTTTCCATGATGTCCATCACATCTTCAAAAGCATCCGTTACATCTTCCAGTTTCTCATAAATCTCTTTCATTTTGATGAGATGAACCACATCCACCGGATCGGCAAACAACTCCATGATGCCTTCGCGCATCAACCGGTCGCCCTCATTCTCAAGCAAGTTAATCTCGATGGAAATCTTGCGGATCAACTCATAGTCGCGCTTTTCCAAAGCGATGAAAGCATCATGGAGATGGCGGGCGCTCTTCTCCAAGATCTCTCCAAACTTGATCAGGCAGGAATTGGTTTTATCCACCTGCATATAAACAAAGCGAGCCGCGCAGGCTTCCACGCCGTCAATGACGTCATCCAGCGTATAGGCCAGCTTGAGGATATCTTCATGGTCTAATGGCGTAACAAAGGTTTGATTCAACTCTCTGATGAGCTGATGTGTGTAATCGTCCCCTTTGTCTTCCAGTTCTTTCAGGCGTTCCGCATAGGCTTCCTTTTCTTCCAGCGTCTCCACATTTTCACGGAAAAGCTGGACGGCCTCCGCGATGTTGGTGGTTGCATCGACCATTATTTTGAAAAAAAGGCGGTCTTTTGAGCGGTTAAACAGCACGTTCAATTCCTCCTAGTTAACCATTATTTAACCAAAAATAATCATAGACTTAACAAATGGGATTGAACAGAGTTTGGACGCACATTTAACCATATATTAATTTCGCCTTTACAAAAAATTAATATACCAATTTACACCATTCCGCCGCCCAGTGCTACCAAAGCCGCCACCACAATGATTCCGGCAACAATCCAATCCCACTTGCGCATGCTCTGCTCCTGCCCTCGTCGCACCCAGAGATACAGCACCATGCCCACCGCGTACACAACGGAAACCATCAACAGATAAGTCAGGCCAGCGGCATAAAGCGTCCATAGCGAATAGCCTGTAGCCAACGCGCCGATCAAAAGATCTCTTGTTCTCCGTCCATCCTTTAGGTAAGTTTCCCCCACCAAGGCCAATTTTACTTGGTACAAGGCTGACAATAGATATGGGATTAATATGGCAACACTGGCCATTGAATATACTTTTTGATAAGTGGACGCCGACACGTACACCAAACCGGTAAAGAGCAAAGTGATTCCCGTCGACCACCACAGCGATACCATCGGTGTACCTTGACGATTCACCTGGGCAAATCGGTCCGGAAACACGCCATCTTGCGCCGCCACATACGGAATCTCAACCGTCACCAAATACCAACTGAGCATGCCCCCCGAGATGGAAACCAGAAGGCCGATCACAATCAACACCGCCCCCCAAGGCCCCACGATCGCTTTCAATACATAGGCCATGGACGGTTCCGGCAATGCAGCCAGCTCAGCTTGCGATAAGATCCCTGTCGACAGTACGGAAATCAGCAGATAAATCGCCAAAGTGCCCAGCAATCCCACAATGGTCGCCACGCCCACGTCCTTTGCTCGTTTGGCCCGACCCGACAAGACTATGGCACCCTCAATTCCTACGAAAGCCCACAAAGTGACCAACATCGTGTCTTTCACTTGTTGGCCGACCGACTGCCAAGAAAAGCTCCCCGAACCCCATAAGTCGGCCATGAACACGTCGCGCTTAAATGCCGCCGCTACAATGATTAAAAATATCAGGATCGGGATCAGCTTGGCCACCGTCGTCATGATATTGATAATGGCTGCTTCCTTGATCCCACGTGCCACCAACCAATGGAAAAACAACACAAACGCAATCCCTCCCACCAGGGATGGCAGATTATCCCCTTGGCCAAACAACGGAGAGAAAAAGCGGAGTGTCTGGAAAAACAACGTCACAAACGCGACAATCCCCAAAATTGATGCAATCCAATAACCCCAAGCGCTACTAAAACCGATGAACGGACCAAATCCGGCCCTAGCATAGCTGTAGATACCTCCGCTCAACTCCCGCTTCCGCAAAGAAAGATTTCGGAAAACCATCGCCAGCGCTAACATGCCCAAGCCGGTGATCACCCAAGCCAAGATGACCGGACCGCTTCCCGCTGCGGCCGCCATGTCACTTGGCAAATTGAAGGCGGCGCCGCCGACGATGGTCCCCACGACCGCCGCCATCAAAGAGAATAAGCCCAATTGTTTCTGTTTCATTTTCTCCACTCCTAAAACGCATCTTCTTTCTGTACATTGTTTCACTATTGTTTGATGATACACTAATACATTAGTATGGTAAAGTCTTATAGTAATAAAAAAGGTTGGGATATGTTTCCACACCCCAACCTTTGATCTATGCATGCACATTGGCAGACAAATAGGTTCCTTCTATTTGCAAATACAGCAAATTCAATTCGCAGATGCGCTTGGACAACTCGTTCAATTCGTCGTTCAACCGCAAAAATTCCGTTTCATCCTCCGTATTTGCTAGTGCTTCATACCGTTGCAAATAGTCCTGCTCGATCTCCTTAATCCGTTCTGGAATATACGAACAGCACTCTTGGCATTTCAATTCAAATTCATCTTGCTTCTCTTGGGAAAGCTCTTCATATTCGACATAAAGAACGGGTCGAGCTAATCCCAGACGCTCATCATACACAAACGCAAATGGACACTCTGACATAACATTCAACCTCATTCGCTCTGCTGATTCGACAGGTCAGTCAGACCGTCAGCCTCTTCCGCTTTTTTCTTCAGCAAATCCTCTTTTAACAGCTGCACGGCTTTATTCTGAAACTCTTCCTTTTTGCCGCCATCTTTTTCCCATTCATTCATCAAGCGGTGTGTCTCTTCTTGAAACTCGGAATCCAACAGGGAATCTACTTCCCCATATCGATCTTCGGTGAATGTTTCAAGCTGTTGCCAGCGTTGGTCAATCCACGTATCGATTTCCGTCCATGTCCTTTTGTCAATTTTTCCTTCTTTCTTGATATACAAATTGGCCTCATTCAAACGCTGGTGCTCAGTTTCCACTTTCTTCTTCATCTTCTGATTATGTTTAGTCAATTCTTTTTCGTCTTGATGATGCGCATGGATCGCAGTTTGGAGTGCCCGGATCTGCCATGGATCGTTCAGTCGGTTCACCATCTGCACCCGTTCTTTTACGGCCTGCTTCAATTCTTTTTCATCCGTCACTGTTTGATAAGCGCCTCCCGTAACGGTGGACACTTCCCGCAATTGCCGCTCCGTTTCCGGTTCCACATCCAAACCGATCACATGAATGTTGGCCATGTACTCGCGATGCAACTGTTTAGCCGTTTGAACCGGGTCCCCGCCGCAATTCTCAAACCCATCGCTGATGATGAGTATATGGTTTTCCACGGTAGCCGGGGCCCCTTTTTGCATGTCTTTGGAACTGCTACCCATGGCCAGCGCCAATGGGTTGTATCCGGCCGGATGAATTTGGCTCAGCGCTTTACGCAGTTTTTCTCGGTCCCATTTATCCCCGGCGTAAATTTTAGCTTGACTTCGGCATGACCGCTCTTTGTCCTTTTGCGCACTGGTTCCCTCATGGCCATATACTTTCACTTGCAACAGGGAGCGCTTCGGAGGCAAGGCAGCGGCCAATTGCTCAATGCTCTGTTTGGCACTGTCCATCTTGCTCTTGCTGTGATTCGACAACTGACTTTTCATGCTGCCGCTGGCGTCAAGCATGACGGACATGTTCATTTTCTTGGGCTGTTCAGGTGTAAGCGCTGAAGACGGCTTATCCTTGGAAGCGGAAGCAGGTGTCGGCTTGGGGTATTTGTGGCGCGCCGCCACCCAAACATCGACCATCTCTTCATAATCGGCTTCCTCTAGATTTTTGAAGCGTTCCACATCGCTCCGGTAGTTCTCACCCACTAAACCCAATAAATAGGCATACGCCTTGTCATCGCTCAATCCTTTGGGCATCTGGTTCAAAGCTTGAACCACCTTACCCCGGTTGAACTTCTCGCCGGCGTACTCCCCTTTTCCTTCATCGTTTAAAATATCATTTAACTCCGTATGTGGAGCCGGGCTCTTGGGCAAATCCGATGTATCCTCTTGTCTCGGCATCTCTTCCGTCTCTTGCTTCTGAATATCGTCTACTGCCAGCTGTTCTACTTTTTCAACTTGGTTTCCAGTCGTATGCTGAATTTTTTCTATCACGGTGGCGCAACCGCTTAAGAAGAGGAAACTGCAGCAGAGGAGAGCCGATGGCAAGAAATCTTTTTTTGTGATTCGCATAAGCCCCTCCTTACTGAAAGTGGTTACATGATACTCATTTCTATGCCATTGCGCTTGTAAATAGCTTACTGGAACCACTTTGCTTTGACAACCGCTTTTAAGCCTGGCGTTTCGACAATCTTAGTACGATTTTTTAGCCAACTCCGTCACACCACATTCCTTACCAGCATGCCCACTTCAAAGACCGATCAACCGCTTGCCATGCTGGGTGGGCAACTGGCACCCCCTGTCCAACCCGTTCGTCAACCGATCAACGGTCTATCTTCAGGATAACGGTAAGGCGGTTGTTTCTGACTGTGGGCGATAGCAAAAGCAATGGTGAGCGGCCCTAACCTACCGGCAAACATCGTGAGCAGAACGATCACTTTACCTGGCACTGACAGCGTCGGGGTTAATCCCATGGTCAAACCAACTGTGCCAAACGCGGAAACCGTCTCAAACCCAGCGGTCAACAGATCCGTTTGCTCAGTGATCGTCAACAGCATCGTATCCAAGATGACCAGCGTGGTCGCCGCCACAGTCACAGTAAGCGCTTTGTACACCAACCCGTGGGGAATGCGGCGCTTATATGCGATGACATCATCCCGTCCACGGATCATCGACCAGACCGACAGCAGAATGGTAGCCAAGGTGGTCGTCTTGATTCCCCCGCCCGTGGAACTAGGGGAGGCCCCCACAAACATCAGCAATACAGTGAAAAACAATGTCGCTGAGTACATATCCCCCAAGCTAAGTGTGTTATAGCCGCCTGATCTCGGTGTAACAGAGTGAAAAAAAGATGCCATGATTTTTCCTTGAAACGACAACCCGCCCAAGGTTTTGGGATTGGCCCATTCCACCACCAAAATCACCAGCATACCCATAACGATCAAGATTCCCGTCATGGTCAAAACAATCTTGGAATGTAAACTAATCCGTTTGGTCTTCCGATAATGAAGCAATTCTAAAATAACGACAAACCCGATCCCTCCCAAAATAACAAGGGAGGAAACAACCAGGTTTATCCACGGATCTTCAACATAATGGGTGATGCTACTGAACGCTTCCTTTTCCCCAAACAGATCAAACCCGGCACTATTAAATGAAGAAATGGAATGAAAAAGGGAGAAATAAAGCCCTTTTTCCAATCCGAATTCGGGAACGAAACGCACGCTCAACAATACAAATCCGATTCCTTCAATGATGAAGGTAATTTTGAGAACTTTCAACACGAGGTTGACTACCCCTTGCATGTTGAACTGGTTGAATGTCTCCCGCAACACCAACCGCTCCCGAAATCCGATTTTTTTGCCCACAAGATATGCGAAAAACGTGCCGAACGTCATAAAACCTAATCCGCCCACTTGAATGAGCAACAAGATGACCACTTCGCCAAAGGTGTTAAACGTTGTAGCTGTGTCAACCACCACTAGCCCAGTCACGCATACAGCCGAGGTGGCTGTAAACAATGCGTCAATAAAAGGCAATCCCTGTCCGGATTCTGTGGCCACCGGCAAAGATAACAAGCACGCCCCGATCAAAATCGTCACAGCAAACCCGAGCACCAAAATTTGTGTCGAAGTGAGCCTGCTCTGCAACAATTGTTTTTGGTCCATATTTGCACATCCACCAATCTCTAATCAATCAGATCGTTTGCCTACGGATTTGTTGAAAACATTTGGTTTCGATTATAATGAAGACATGCCATCGAAACAAGGGTATGAAACCGAACACTGGAAGTGATGCAAATGAGCAAGAAACATATACGCGTGGTGGTCGGCATGTCCGGCGGCGTGGACTCGTCCGTGACCGCCTGGTTGCTAAAAGAGCAAGGCTATGAGGTTATCGGGCTGTTTATGAAAAACTGGGATGACACCGATGAATTCGGCCATTGCACAGCCACGGAGGACTTCGAAGATGTGCGTCGCGTTTGCGCACAGATTGGCATTCCCTATTACTCTGTCAACTTCGAAAAGGAATATGAACAAAAAGTGTTTCAGTATTTCCTTGATGAATACAAAAAAGGCAGAACCCCCAATCCGGACATCATGTGCAACCGGGAAATCAAGTTTGGCGAGTTCTTAAACAAAGCGAAACAGCTAGGGGCCGATTTCATCGCAACGGGCCATTACGCACAAATCATCGAGAAAAACGGAGAAAAGTACCTAGCCCGTGGCGCGGACCCCAATAAAGACCAAACCTATTTCTTGTACGCCGTCAACAAACCGCAATTGCTACAGGCCATGTTTCCCATTGGGCACATGCAGAAACAGGAGGTGCGCGAGATCGCGCAAAAAGTCGGTTTGGCCACAGCCAAAAAGAAAGACAGCACCGGCATCTGTTTCATCGGCGAGCGAAATTTCCGCGAATTCCTCAGCCACTATCTGCCTGCACAACCTGGAGAGATCCATACCCTAGATGGGGAAGTGAAAGGGCGGCACGACGGCTTGATGTATTATACGTTGGGCCAACGTCAAGGATTGGGGATCGGTGGAAGCGGAACAGGGGAACCCTGGTTTGTCGTGAAAAAGGACATTGAAAAGAACATTCTCTATGTGGCGCAAGGCCATGACCATGAAGCACTGTACTCCGGTGGGCTCATCGCCACCGATATCAATTGGTTGGGCCAAGGCGACACTCCAAACGAGCCTTTTACATGCACCGCTAAATTCCGCTACCGTCAAAAAGACCAACCGGTGCGCGTACTTCCGCAACCGGACGGCACTTTCCGCGTAGAATTCGCCGAACGGCAACGGGCGGTCACCCCGGGGCAATCCGTGGTTTTCTATGATGAGGAAATTTGTTTAGGTGGGGGCATTATTGACAGCACCTTTTAATATAAAATAGAATTGGGCGGTTTTCTTGAACGGCCACAGGGCTGAATCAAGAAAGCCGCACCTTATTTTTACGATGCCTCTCTCGACATCGTTCAGCAAACTTCTATCCCCCTGTTTCTTTTGGCTACCAAAATGTTTCCGTTTTATGGCACAACCGAAAACGGGACTTTAGTCTACTATTCAAATATTGGAAAATAGAGTAGCATTAAGTCGAGTTTCATAGTATAAAGGGGGATTGTAGCATTGAAGGACAAAGCGTATTTACCCGCCCCTGAGTTTGACACAGACGACCTGTCTCCCGAAGAATACAGCACGCAAATCAAACGAAAAACCATCGCTCTGATTGGTGCTGGCATTGCATGTTCCGTCTTTTCCTACGCCATTTTCACCAACTCAACTGGCTCTATTTCAACTGACAACAACGAAGTCACCGCCAAGCAAACGAAACGGCCTACCCCAGAGACGGAACAAAAACTGCACAGGTCAAGCCAGTCCGCATCCACCGCTACAAAAGCGAATTCGTCGGACAACGGCCATCAACCCAACGACCCGGCAAAACATCTTCCCGGCATGGTTGACGGAGATGCCAACCCAACCCCAGATGCGACTCACCCTAACCAATCTCCGAACAAACCCTCACACATCGGGAATGACGACAACCGGGATCCGCTTAACATTTTTCACGCCTCCTCAAATGTAGTGGCCAGCGCGACGCCTTCATATGAAAAAAACCCTTCACCAAGTTCAGACATACATAATAAACCTTCAACCGTTGTACAGAAGGAAAAACCACAGCAAAATACGCCCACATGCGAGCTGGCCTGCGAAGCGACAAAATCTACTAAAAAAAAGTTGGCAGAAATATTGCGAGATTTAACCAATTGAAGCCAATAAAAAAAGTAGCTGACTTTTTTCAAAGCCGGCTACTTTTTATATGGCGTGCCCTGGAAGATTCGAACTCCCGACCTTCTGATCCGTAGTCAGACGCTCTATCCAGCTGAGCTAAGGGCACATATGCGATTGGTGCGGACGAAGGGACTTGAACCCCCACAGCCTTGCGGCCACAAGAACCTGAATCTTGCGCGTCTGCCAATTCCGCCACGTCCGCAAACTTCATATGGAGGCGGCACCCGGACTCGAACCGGGGGTAAAGGTTTTGCAGACCTCTGCCTTACCACTTGGCTATGCCGCCATGATAATTGGCAGGGGCGGTAGGAATCGAACCCACACTGGAGGTTTTGGAGACCTCTGTTCTACCACTAAACTACGCCCCTGTATGGTGCTGGTGAGAGGACTTGAACCCCCAACCTACTGATTACAAGTCAGTTGCTCTACCAATTGAGCTACACCAGCGTGGTGGCTCGGGACGGAATCGAACCGCCGACACGAGGATTTTCAGTCCTCTGCTCTACCGACTGAGCTACCGAGCCACATTCTTTTATTATAACATAGACAATCGTTTTTGTCAAAAATGGCGGAGAGAGAGGGATTCGAACCCTCGAGGCGAGTTTTGCCCGCCTACACGATTTCCAATCGTGCTCCTTCGGCCAGCTCGGACATCTCTCCGTGTTGTGAAGTTAAATTTTCGTTTTCGTCAGCTCATCTCGCTGACAAAATATATATTACACTGGTTCATTCATGTTGTCAACGGGAATTTTAATTTAATTCTATTCTGAATTTATTTGGTTGCCACCCCGCACGCTTGGATTTTCTCTCACTGGTCAACCCCATGCTCCGCCATCTACCGAAGATATGATTTGACTTTCCTTTTCCGCAACCGATTGCTATCTGCGTTATGGGAGTGCGGTCATCAACACCGCTTTTAACAGCGCATGAATAAAACTGAACCCAATCGCCAATCCGCTTAACATCATCCCCACGCTCGCCAAGTTCCCTTTTTCTGATCTTCTACCCCTCAGCCCCAGCACCAATCCGACCACTCCGCACACAATCCCGGCCAGCGCAAACACAAAGGCTGAAAAAAAGCCGACAATTCCCAACACCAATGCAATCTGCGCTTCTTTGTTCCGCTGTGGCATTCTTTCCAAATTGGTTTGAATTTGCGTTGGTTCCATCAAATCCCTCCAACCCGCATCTTAATGTTAGTTTATTCATCAGGAAGCAGATATTCCCTCTCTCTTCATTCTTTTCATTTTCCTTCCATCGCAAACCCCCTTTTTATAAATTTTCCCCAAGCCCCCCTTCATTCCATGTGGCGGGATGAGGTCATTTTGATAAAAAAAGCCACCTGCTGGCAGCTTTTTCCTTTATGTCCTTTCTTTTTGGCTGGAACTCGCTTTTTTGTAAGCAAGTTCAAAAGCGGTCTCTTCTTGCGCTTGTTGCGTCTTTTTGTGAGCCGTTTTCTTATCATCTGCTGGCACGTTTTCTTCAAGGTAGTCGAGTGCCCTGACACTTTTACTCTTGGCCCGAAGCCCGTCGTAACTAAATCCAAATTGCAACTCAACCTCTTTGTTGAGAGAATCCTTTGTAATTCCTTTTGCTTGCCCTGGCTTGAAAAACACCTCAAATCCATTGACCTCGATTTTTCCATTGCCGGGATGCTTATACTCCGTCACGATCCCTCTTACTGTCCGCAACGGGTTTCCACCAGCTTCATCAACCATCCGATGATGAACCAATGACTGCAATCCCTCTCCTACTCCAAACCACTCAAAACAAAAAGTCTTGTAGGGGGACTTCTCCGCTTCTTTGGCACAAGCTTCAATTAATCTCTTTGCCCTGCTTTTCTCAAACTCATATCCTTCCATCCCTTTCAATACCATGAGGACATAATGATAATAAAGGGCCTGCACCTGATTGGTTCTGCTACTCCAAGCGGACAAATATTCAATCGCATCATCGAGAGTCACATTGGGATGATGGCGTGCCACTTGGAACCATAAATAAATGTTTTTCTCATTGTCCGGCTCTTCCATGAGATTGTCTTTCAGCAATTCATGATATAATTGAGATTTTTTGTGCCGATTTTGCTGAAATCCTTAAATTTCTGTCTGCAAAGCGAACGATTTGCAGACGGATCATCGGTTTGTTAGAGATCGACTACAATAAGTTGTTCAAGTTTTGTATCACGATGTTCAAATCCATGTACAGTTTCTTTCAATCATTTTCACAATGCGTGATATAGGTGTTGCTTTCCTCTTCAATATGTGTTTGTTTCACGCTTTCCAAAAGGCCCTCCACCAAATCCAGACAAGCCAAAACCCACTGGTTACTTGGGCGCTTAAAAAATTCTGCATGTGTGAGTCCTGAGATTTTAACCACATCTTCAATCATGTGTATGATCATCTCAACATAGGAGATGGACTCATGCAACAAGTTGTTGTGATCACGGGACCGTTTAAACCAACTCCCCGCATGGTTCGCAACACTTTTACTTCCTCCAACTCTTCCCCGGAAAGAAGCTTGGGCTGCTTTGTGTACTTCGCTTTTAGTGCATTTAGCTTATCTTTTAACTGCTCTCGTATGCACAATCCTTTGATGTGATAAAGCAGGGAGTCCACTTTACCTTGCCGCTCCGATGTTTCAATCGCCTTATCTGCCGCATTGTTCGCTTCATCGAGATTCTTGCCCATATATAGATAATACCGTGCCAAATGTGCCGGAAAATGCGGTTCTTCCGGATATAAGTGAACCAATTTACGTAGAATATCCCCTTGCCACTTGACATCTTCGATCTCGGTCATTAATCGAGCCAACTTCTCTTCTCCCATCTCTTTATTGTTTCGGCAGATGAACAAGTCGAACAAAATTTCCATGATATACTCTGGCTGCTCTCCATACTCAGAAAACGTGTCTCCCAAAAAAGCAAGCGACTATTGAGCCAAAATGCTTCTGTACGTAAAATTATCCACTTCCTCTTTTTTGCCTAACAATTAACGCAACAGCTCTTCTGCATACAAATAGTGACGAGGCCACCAATGCGTAAATTTGCCGTATTTCTCCTTAATCAACAATAACTCCAGATTGAAATTGAAGTGCTTTTTCAAATCAATTTTATCCCATTCTGACACTTTATCAGTTCCAGCTTTATTAAGGAGGATTGCAAACAAATTGGCCGGAAGGCTTTTTTGTTCAAAGTGATAGCACAAGGCGATATATATGAGAATTTTCTTTTGCTCTTCTGTCCGAATTGTGCTGATAAACTTTTCAATATAATCGGACAGTCCCAGGAAATCCTCCTCAAACGTAACCAATCCGATATAAAATGGATTCCGCAACGCCGGAGAATTCGAATGCCTGATTTGTTCTAGTTCATTTTTTCTTGTGCTTTAACTCCTGATCATCATATCGCTCAAGATGTCTGCTGTATTCGTTCAAGAATTCATTGGTTTCGTTAGATTTAGGATAGTGGTATACAATCTTTTTTTGTGGTCTATATTTTTCAACTCGTTTTTCGATCCCCGTTGCACCACCAAAAACACCACCGGCCGGGTGCGACTCCTAATTGCATCATATAACTCATATATATTGTCTCGGCTGAACTGGTGGGCTTCCGCCACAACAAAAATTGTCTTTTTCGTCTAATCATTTAGCTCCACAATTTTGTCTGCCGTATCCAACAGCCTATATTGTTTCAAGATAACGGTTGGATACTTTTAGCTAATCATCATACAAGAAGTGGACAACGGAACAAATCCAAGTTCATCTCACTCATGTGACATGGAGCTTTGCTCCGCTTCCTTGTTCAAAGCAAGGATAAAGAATCAGTTCCTAAACATCTCTGTCTACTGGCCGTTGGCATACCATATGAGGCAACTTGCAAAGCAAAAACCCCACTTCATTCTGAAGTGGGGTTTGGTGGCCTGGCAACGACCTACTCTCCCAGGGCTTAAGCCCAAGTACCATCGGCGCTGGAGGGCTTAACTTCCGTGTTCGGTATGGGAACGGGTGGGTCCCCTCCGCCATCATCACCAGACGTTATGTTGTTGTTCAAGGTGTGAACCACACCCTGAAAATTAGAATGGAATAAAGCGTGTTGCAAGATGAAGAGATGAAGTAGGATAAGCCCTCGACCGATTCGTATCCGTCAGCTAAACG